>NZ_JBDIWA010000006.1:0-132868 GCF_039794105.1 Candidatus Kuenenia sp. | reverse complement strand
CAAAATTATGATTTAGATGGAAAAATTTTAACCTTTTCCTGATTTGTTTATAGATTGCTTTTAATTTACACACAATTTTCTTTGCGTTTTATTTTCATTGCTGATCACATTCTCGGACAGCCTGTAAAGATTCGACCCCTTCTGCTTTTTATCGTAACTGCGATTCAGTACCGGTAGATCGCAGCTATTCCAGTCTTCGTAGGCATCCGTTCGGTGGGGACGATAATGACTTGGCCGCCCATCTTCAGAGCTAACATCCCCAAGTCGTCGAGCAGGTCATCAACCTCCGGGTGTGCCAGGTTGTCCAGCTCGATGTCGCCGGTCGCAGCATTCAGCCGACCGGGAATTTCGCGGCGGGCTTCGATCAGCAGTGTGGCGACCCGCCCATCCACTACCGCCTTGGCGACCTGTGCTAGCTCGTCGTCACCGAGCCCCTTGGACCTTGCGTTACCGAACTCCTCGGCCAGTGCGGCCAGGCGCGCCAGATAGCGAGGCTCCATCAGCTGCCAGGCGCGCAGGCGGAGTTCTTCGATCGACGACAGGGCATCCGGGTGGATATCGATGCTTTCATGTATCAGAAACGGATTGTGGCTGATATCGTGAAACATATGATGATGCTCCGGCAGCGCCGCTAGGATCAGCGGTAGGCTCGATGGCTGAGAGTAGTGCTCCAGGACCGCGCGGTCGACGGCGCGGAAGAAACGTTTCACGTCGATGTCCCGCTCAGACTCTCTGCCGCCGTGGCCGTGGTACATGGGCGAGTGCCCGGCACCTACACCTCCGTATGAGGCGACGGTCTGGTGTGGCTCGGTCAATTCTTCTCCCAGCGCCTCGTTGATCGTCCGCGGGACCCCCTCAACCGGTTCGATCTCGTCTAAAGCATCACGGTTGCCCTCGAAGAGCTTGAGCTCCTTTCGGTTCAAGCCAAGAACGTGGTAACGGTCGGCGGACTGAAGGATGCGCATCAGGGGCTTGGTGTGGAAGCTATCCGCCACGACAGCCAATTCGGCGACCGGCCGCTGGAGTTTGTAAACCCGGAACATACCCCTTGCTCTCAACACTGCCAGGCCGTCAAGGGTGTGATTCCAGAAGTTGCCATCGTCAGCCAATGCCAGGAACGGTTCCAGCAATGACCGTATCTCGTCCTTCGGGAATTGTTGCAGGAGCGACTTCTCAAGCGCCTTCACAAGGTTCCCGAACCGTATCGGATCTTGCTGATTGTCCGGATGGTACCGATGCGTCGGCAGATAGAGCGAAAGGCAAGGTGGATCACAATTATCCAAGAGTCCCGCTGCATAGTCTTTATAGAACGCGTTCATTTTGTTTCCTTTCTGTTACGTTAATAAGCCTCTCCGGCTGTGTGCTCTACAACAATGCCGGCTAATGCTTCGCGTAACCGGCTACCCAAGTTGACGCGATTGTTAGGCAATTCTACTTACTGGATCTAAATTCCTTTTCGGACTTTTCCCAAGCATCCTCAAGGGCCTTATACGCATCAGAGAACCCTTTTTTCATGTGGTCCCACGCATCGGCTGAACTGGTTTTCATGCTGCCATACCATTCGGCCACTTGATTTCGCTGCTTGCGAAGGGTCTTAAGGTTTTCACGAGCTTCCTTGCGCGCGGCCTCTTTCATTTTGTCCCAGTTTTTGTCAATTCTCGCCTCTAGCACGTCGATACGTTTATCCAATTTATTCAGGCCATCTTTTGCTTTTTGAACAGCCTCATCCCTTTTATCGGCAGTATATGAGCCGATTGTTTGGAGCAAATCCTGGGTTTCTTTCTTAACTTCTTCTATAGAAGTGTTGACGTTCTCTGTTTGAGCATAGCACAGTGAAGTAACACGCGGTGGTGCTCCGGATCTATCATTTTATCCACGGCAACTATTACAAACGATAACCCAATTGCCGAAAAAACCATTAAGCCAGGGATAAGCCAGAAACTGGTGCGTACCATTTCCAAAAGATTGAGTAGTCTTGTTTTCATGATTTACCGTTAAATCCTTCACATTACCTCATCATTGCTTAATGAATATAGGGCCTAACAATGTTATTAACAAGTTTTCCTTTTTTTAAACCAAAAAGCATAGTGAACGTCAAACAAAAAAACATTTATTCGACATATAAAGCCATCATAAATATAATTTCTTGTTAGCAACGCACATAGAATGATAACAGGAAATAGGATAAGTATTCCTGCCGCTTTATTTACTAAATATAGGTATCTATTCAGCGAAAATAATTTAGAATTTACTTGTATGGTTAGCGACATATAGGGTTGCAGATGCGGTCACCGCAGTCCATAGGAAGTCTTTGCAAAGAGAGGCGTGAGGTCTGTTCAGTGATAGAATTTCGAGCCTTTGTGGTGTGTTATAGAGCGAAAGAAAAGGGTGAAAAAACCTGAGGTATAATAGATGCAGTAGATAATTTCAGGCTAATTATACAGGTATCATCCATTGACTATAGAGAATATAGACGTAGACGCAACACTCCGGAAAGTAGAGAAGCTACTTTCTGAAGAGAAAGGGCTGTCACCGGCGGTGAGGTCAATGATAGAGTTGTTGGTATTATTGATAACACTGCTGCCAGGACGTCTGAACCGGAACAGCAGCAAGCCGCCCTCAAGAGATCCGAATCGCAAGAGAGAAAGCAAGGCGAAGGGTGAAAGGAAGGCAGGCGGGCAAAAGGGCCGTGATGGAGTAACGCTCAAAAAGTTAGACAATCCTGATGAGGTGGAAGTAATAAAAGTAGACCGGAGGAAGTATCCGCGCAGCAAATACAAGGTGGTAGGTTACGAAGCACGCCAGGTGTTTGATATAAAGATTTCGCGTGTAGTAACGGAGTATCGTGCAGAGGTAGTTGAGGATGCGAAAGGGAATCGGATTGTAGCGTCATTTCCGGAAGGGGTAGCAAAGGCGGTGCAGTATGGTCCGGATTTGAAAGCGCATGCAGTCTATATGTCGCAGTATCAATTGATACCCTACAAGAGGATACAGGAGTATTTTGAAGGGCAGATTGGGATACCGGTGAGTGAAGGTTCTATTTACAACCTTAACAGGGAAGCCTACGAGTCTTTGGAACCCTTTGATGTGAGAGACAGAGAAGAACTTACAAAATCAGAGGTGATGCATGTGGATGAGGGTGATGTGCTGAGGTTTATGGACAATAAAAATGTCCCCTTTACGAACAATTTGGCAGAAAACGATATCAGGATGACGAAGGTTCAGCAGAAGATATCGGGCAGTTTTCGTTCTTTGGAGGGAGCGAAAATTTTCTGCCGCATTCGGAGTTATCTCTCGACCTGTCGAAAACAAGGGGTAAATTTGAGCCGGGTATTACAGATGCTATTCCGTGGTGAATTGCCTGCTTTTACCAGCTCGTAACGACAGTGGGTGAAAATACGCTGAATAGATACGATTATGTAGGAAAAGAAGACCCTGTGAGGGCGTATGATGCATTTGTAGAGAGCTTAGACCTTCAGGAAATGGGTTTTGAGATCAATGCGTATAAAGCCGGTGCGCATGAGTATCATCCAAGGGCGCTCTTAAAATTAATCGTATATGGATATTCCTATGGAGAAATGAGTTCCCGCAGACTGGAAAGGGCGTGCTATCATAATCTATCCCTCATGTGGTTAGTATCCGGTATAAAACCTGATTACCGTACGATATCGAGATTTCGCAAAGAGAATAAAAAGGCGATAAAACAGGTTTTAAATCAGAATGTAAAATTCTGCATAGAGATTGGATTGATATAGAGAAAGTACCGGAAGGTGTAAAGGTAATAATGCCGAGCAGAAGGCAGGCGCAAAAAGAGACAAGAAAACGGAGTTAGAGCCGTTTGGCAAGGAAGAGTTTGGCTACGATAAGGAAAAGGATGTATATATTTGTCCTGAAGGAAAGATACTTGAGAAGAAAGGATTCGCATTTGGTTATGAGGAGAAAATAAGTTACAAGGCAGTAGGTAAAGAGTGTCGTGAATGCAAGCATTTTGGAAAATGCACTACCTGCAAAGAGGGAAGGCGAGTAGTGCGAATGGTAAAACAGGAAGAACTTAAAGAGCGACTCGAAGAAATATACCACGAGGAAGAAAGCCAGAAGCTCTATAAATTACGTAAAGAAAAGGTAGAATTACAATTTGGTCATATGAAACGGAATTTAAGAGCGGGTCAATTTTTATTGCGGGGCAGGGATGGGGTTAATGCAGAGCTATCCATCCTGTCAACTTGTTTTAACATGGCGAGAATGATAACCATAATTGGTGTGCCAATGTTGATTGCAAAGTTCAATAGCATGTAAAACCAGAGGGATTAGACGCCGGAATGCACTAATAAAGATATATTACTGGAATTTTCAGACCTGATACAAAATAAAGTGTCGAAAAAGATTATTCTATACTTTTTAAGTCGAATATACACCATCGCTGCAACTTTTATTTGACTCAGTCTGAGGCGTGGAGGAACGAGAAGATTGGGAACGTCCTGCCAGCCACAAATTTGAGTCTTGTATTTAATTTGGTATCAAATCAAATTCCACCAGATCAGGAGTTCTGTGTTTAGAATTTCAAGTCATTTTGTCATTAGAATTTGTTTCGGATTTCGCGTTTCGGATTTCGGATTTCACAATTACAGGCCGTGTTTCCTGCCTGAGAAAACGCAATATTTCTTCCGCCGCACGTTCAGACGCCCCTGGTTTTCCTATATCATCCATGAGTGAGCGTAGGTTTTCAATACACAGGTGTCTTTTTTGGTTATTCCTGAGCAATTCTATTGCCTGATTGGCCAACCTGGAATAATTGTTACTGCACATGAGCGTTTCCGGAACAATCATCTTGTTTGCCAGTATGTTTACCAGTCCGATATAAGGGGTGGTAATGAACGGCCTGGCAATAAAATATGCGAATGGTGAAATTTTATAAACAATAAGCATTGGTTTATGGTAATAGGCAATTTGCAGTGTAACTGTCCCCGACCCGGTAAGGCAGATATCGGAAGACTGAATTATCTTGTGGACGCAGCCAACGATAATTTCGGCGGGAAGATGAGATGCTTCTACTATTAAACGGATAAGAGAGAAATACTGTTCGCTGGTACAGGAAACGAGGATTTTTATGGAAGGGATGGTCTGTTTTATTTGTTTTACCGTCTGGAGCAATAGCGGCAGCAGGCGGATAATTTCCTGTTTTCTGCTTCCGGGAAGCAGGGAAACGGTGTACTCCCTAGCTTGTTTTTCTTCCATCGAAAGTTGATTATTGATGCGGTGTTCCCTGTCTATTTCATCAAACAAGGGGTGTCCAACATACGTGACAGACAGCCCCGCTGTTTCATAAAAAGATTTTTCAAATGGGTAGATAACGATTAAGGCATTTATCAGTTTCCTTAGTTTTCTTATTCGCCATGGCCCGTGCGCCCATAATTGTGGACTAATGTAATAAATTACCGGTATTTTTAACTTTTTTGCTGCCCTCGCAAGCTGGAAATTGAAACCGCAGTAATCAATTAAGATGACGGCGCAAGGGGTTTCCTGTTGAAAAAAGCGAACGCAATCCTTTTTCATGCGCAAAAAAGAGGATAATTCCGTCAAGGCATGAAGCCACATGAGTGATTTTGTTTTCATATCGCAAAGACAATGCAGGCCCGCTTCATTCATGCGTTCTTTCCCCAAACCATAAAAGGTGATATGGGGATTTTTCTTAAGGAGGCTGCGTATCAGATTTGCTCCGTGGATATCTCCGGAGGATTCTCCCGCACTGATAAATATCTTATAATTGTTCATACGTTTGAAAATGTGAATGTGTAATAGTTCATGGATATGGCAACACTTTGGTCTTTTGAAAAAGTAAGGGCGAAGCATTTGCCCGTTTGGGTATGAACGCATTTGTGACAATATACAGCAAATGCTTCGCCCCTACATTGCTATTATTGGAATTTTTCAAAAAGCCAAATTGTTACCAATCATTTCATTTTCAGGCGGAGCGTATTATCCTTGCCCTTCGCTTTCCTTTTCTGTTATTCTCCTGTCTTGCAATGGCGCAGGCGAAGGGGTATTTATTTTTTTTCGGGGTATTCGTTGGCGTGATCTGGCTTCTTCATTAAAAGGGTTTTTTCCTATCCAACGGGGAGAGATTTTCCTGCTGGAAATAACTTTACTGAGGAGAGAAAGGTCCTTTTTTGCAACCAGGGTAAAGGCGATTCCCTTCCTTCCCATACGGCCGGCACGTCCGGTACGATGCGTATATTGCTCACCATCTCTTGGCATATCCCAATTAATCACATGCGATACATGAGAAAAGTCAAGCCCCCTTCCCGCAACGTCGCTCGCAATAAGGTAGCGAATTTTTTGGCTTCGAAATCTGCGAATAATTGATGAACGCTTGTCTTGCGCGAGTCCGGCGTGCATATACTCAATATCATGAAAATCTTTCCTAAGCAGCCGAAACAGAGAGTCCACCATGTGCCGTGCATTGCAGAAGATAAGCGCCTGGTTCACCTCTTCACCCTTGAGGTATTTAACGAGTTCCTCATGCTTTTGTTTCGGGTTGACATAAGAAAAATAATGTTCAATGCTTTCCGGTGCAGCCCTTTTTGTAACAAGCGATATATACTGGGGTTCATGCAAACAGTCTTGTGTAAGTTTTTTTATATCATCGGGCATCGTTGCGGAAAAAAGCAGCGTTTGATGTTTGTGCCGTATACATGACAAAATGAATTCGATATCCTCAAGGAATCCTACCTTTAGCAGCTCGTCCGCCTCATCAAGGATAACACATTTTATCCGTGCAAATGAAAGTATCCCTTCGTACAAAAGATCTATGAGCCGTCCCGGGGTTGCCACTAAAATATGCACTGTCTGTTTTACTCTGGCTATCTGTGCCGCCCTATCAAATCCGCCATAAACGGCATAAGGGATAACGTCCGTTTTTGCCGCTATTTTCCTGATCTCCTCCACATACTGCATGCACAATTCACGAGTCGGAACAATCACAAGTCCCTGAATAGCGTCAAGGGAGGGATCAACTTTTTGAATAAGTGGGATGGCGCAGGCTGCCGTCTTTCCCGACCCTGTCTCTGCCAGGGCACATAAATCATGCCCTGCGAAGATTATCGGGTAAGTCGCCTCCTGGATAGGAGTCATTTCGTTATATCCCATTTTATCGAGGGCTTTAAGGATGTCTGCAGAAAGCTCAAGATCGCTGAATTTCATGTATAGTTATCCCCCTCCACAAGGCAATGACCGCATAAATAGAACACAATGGCATTGGGTTAATTAAAAAGTTTTTACTCATATCATTTTTTTAAATCTATCTCCTTAAACATAAACCTTAATTTTTCACAAATTAAATCTTTTCCACTTCATTATCCGGTATTTTTTCCAGCATGGGTTAAGGTTGCAAACCTGAACGGCCTGGACGGGCGGGAATATCATTGATTTTGCAGTGATTACGATGTGATTGCCCTGGCAGACCCATCAATCATAGGGAATATATGCAATACGCCCTATACTATACAAGAATGGTTTTAAATTCCTTAACGTTGAATTATACCGGCACCGGAGACATTTTCCATATTTCGTTATTATATTCCTCTATAGTCCTGTCACTGGAAAATTTGCCGCTGCAGGCAGTATTCAAAATGCTCATCCTAGTCCATTTATCCTGATCCCGATACGCCTCTGCTGCTTTTTTCTGAGCATTGACATAACTTCTAAAATCTGCAATCGTCATCCACGGGTCGTTCGGGCTGGTAAGCGAATGAATAATGCTATCAAATATTTTATATTCAAACTGGTTGAAATGGCCGCTTGTAAGTAACTGCATCACGTGAAGCAAGTCCTCGTCCGTGTTAATAATCGCATCCGGGTTATAGTTTTTTCGTAATTGGAAAACTTCTTCAGCAGTCAAACCAAAAAGAAAGAAATTTTCATCTCCAACTTCTTTGCGAATTTCAATATTAGCGCCGTCGAGTGTGCCGATAATTATAGCGCCGTTCATCATGAATTTCATATTTCCCGTTCCCGAGGCTTCTTTTCCTGCCGTAGAAATTTGTTCGGAAAGGTCTGTGCCCGGGGCAATAATTTCCATGGCAGTTACAGAATAATTCGGCAAAAAAGCCACTTTTAAATATTCATGCATCTTTGGATCTGCATTAATTACCTCCGCAACATTATTTATCAATTTAATAATGGTTTTTGCCATAAAATATCCCGGAGCGGCTTTTCCGCCAAAAAGTATGAGTCGCGGAGTCCAATTTGCATCGTCTCCACGCTTCACGCGATCATATAAATGTATCACATGGAGAATATTAAGCAATTGACGTTTATATTCATGAATACGTTTTACCTGCACATCATACAAGGCGAATGCGTCAACCTCAATACCGCAACCCTGTTTTATAAGCGCCGCCAAGCGCTTTTTATTATGCATTTTTATCTCACGCCATCGCAAGCAAAATTCCTTGTCGTTAACATAGTTTTTTAGCAGGTGTAATTGCGGCAAATCGGTTATCCATCCATTCCCGATTTTTTCAGTGATAAGGCTGCTTAATGCCGGATT
This sequence comes from Candidatus Kuenenia sp., assembly GCF_039794105.1. GTDB lineage: Bacteria > Planctomycetota > Brocadiia > Brocadiales > Brocadiaceae > Kuenenia. Next base: position 124,320 of record NZ_JBDIWA010000006.1, on the reverse strand, counting down.
TGCCCAGCCCAGCCACCTTCGTGGAGTAACGCCATTTGTCTTATTGTTGAATTTTTCCGGCCATAGCTCATAAAAATCACGAAACAATCCTTCCGTTAATAATTTAGTATGCAGTGCCGCGACGCCGTTTACGGAGAAACTGCAGACAATAGCAAGATGTGCCATACGGATATATGGTTCATTGCCGTCTCCGATAATCGACATGCGCATTTGCCGTTCAATATCGCCCGGCCAACGCCGCGCCACTTCTGAGATAAAACGTGCGTTAATTTCATAGATAATATCGAGCAATCGCGGCAGCAATTCGCGGAACATACGCACCGGCCATTTTTCCAGCGCCTCAGAAAGTAATGTATGGTTTGTATAGGCCATAACGCTGTGGGTAATGTCCCATGCCTCATCCCATTCCATTCGATGTTCATCCATCAGCAAGCGCATCAATTCCGCCGTTGCGATAGCGGGATGAGTGTCGTTCATTTGAAAACAGTTTTTTTCAGCAAATTCGCTAAAATCATACCCATATAGTCGCACCCAATGGCGTAATACATCCTGCAGGCTTGCTGATGCGAGAAAATACTGCTGTTTCAGGCGCAGCGCCTTGCCGTTTTCACTGGCGTCATTCGGATATAAAACCATGGTAATATATTCCGCGGCGCTTTTTGAGGCAACAGATTCAGGGTAACTGCCCGCATGAAACTCTCCCAGATTAAACTCATCTGTAGCGGAAGAAGACCATAATCGCAACGTATTTACGGTTCCATTACGGTAACCTGGTATCGCAATATCATAGGGCGTCGCCAATACATCCTGCGTATTTACCCAACGTGCAAACAACCTTCCGTCATCGCCATGATAAAATTCTGTTCGTCCGCCAAAATGCACGCGGCACATGTATTCCGGACGTTCCAGTTCCCAGGGATTTCCGTCGCGCAGCCAACTGTCGGGTTCTTCCACCTGTTCGCCATTTTCTATACACTGCCGAAACATTCCGTATTCGTAACGAATCCCGTATCCCACCACCGGCAACTGCATCGTAGCACAACTATCAAGAAAACATGCCGCAAGCCTTCCCAAACCTCCGTTGCCCAAGCCGGCATCGTGCTCCGCCTCACTTATTTCTTCAAGTATCAGTCCCAGATCACGCATGCCACGGGACACCTCGTCAACAATGCCAAGATTGACCACAGCATTGCTTAACGTCCTCCCAAGGAGATATTCCATGGACAAATAATACGTACATTTGCATTTGCTTTCATGATAGGCATAGCGGGTCTTTTTCCAACGTTCCAATAACCGGTCACGGAGCACTAACGCCAGCGCATTATATGAATAGTGTAATAAACGACAATGTTTGTCGCGCCCCAGGGTATAACTAAAATACCGTCGATACTCTTCGCCGATATCTTTAGCGCTCATCCCCAACGGTGGAAGCTCTGTGAGTGTAGATACTGGTTTGCTCTGTTTTAAAGTCGTATAGGGAAGGATTAGTTCTTTCAGTTCTTTCATTATTTAGATACCTCCTAATCTGGCTTAGCCAGAAGCAAACAGTCATTGGTCCACCACCGATTGCCGACTTTAGATTGCTGACTGCAGAAGGGACCATTAAATATTTTGCCAAAAAGTGCAAAGAAATTACACATGGCGGGTTCAAGTTTGCAACTTGAACCCCACGTTTTATATTGTTCCTGCCAGCCAGTAGGAGGGATTTGGCCATTAAAGTACATAGGCCGCTATTCGCCAAATAAACTATGGGTTCGGGTTACAAACCTGAATCCGCCTGAAATTACTGACAAGGTACTATATCATTACATTATTGCCAGGGCCAGATTTCGACTAAGATTGTATATCCGGCGATACCCGTTACTATGGCATTAACAATTGTCCAGTAACCGGTAATTTTTTCAATAGCCTTTCCGAGTCCAAGCAGCAGAAAAAACATAAACCACAAACTCGCCCACATTAACCACAATATCAGTAATCCTATATCAGGCATTGCAGTAAATGACGTCGGAACGGCAACTACAGACACTAATAAGCAATACCATCCTAATCCCTTGCCCTCATGGTTCCCTATAGCGTTGATGCCTACCCATAAATAGGTAAATCCAAACAACAGGGACTGCATGGTATAAAAATAGGTTATTATTTCGCCACCATGAACAAAAACAGTCCTCATAGCTCCGGCCACAATAAGAGCACCGGCAAACAGGTTCATTGGAAATACATGCCTTGCGTTTAACTTTCCCAAAACCATCAAGCCATTCATAAACAGAACAAAGCCAACATACACCAGTGCAACGCCTAACATTCCCACAACAACCGCTCCTATTTTTAAATCGGTTTCTTAAACCATTTTCCTTTCAGAAAAACCACACACGGCGCACTTATTTATGTTTTAATGGACGTGGCGCGGTCTTTATATTTGCGGATAAGGGACGGGTAGTTTTGGTCTTTATAAAGGAATATTGTTTTTTCATTGTGGAAGTGCTCATATCCTTTTTTAAATCAGTCTTTCCCCTAATATCCCTTTTTTGGTGCCAATCCATTTTGTTGCGTACAATTTTTTTCTGTGTTGGCGCAACATGTGTTCCTGTGTTCTTTAATGCAGGCACAGAATAATCGAAATTTTCCAGGGTATATCGTTCGATACGTGAGCCAAGTATATTTTCAATACTGCGTACCATTGCTTTGTCCTCTTCTGTTACCAGAGTAAAAGCATCTCCGGTACGTGCCGCACGACCAGTTCTGCCAATACGATGGACATATGCCTCCGGGGTATCAGGAATATCATAGTTAATAACGTGCGAAATTTGTGAAATGTCTATGCCGCGTGCTGCAATATCTGTCGCAACAAGGATCTGGTAGGCGCCATTTCGAAACCCACCTAAAGCCGCCTGCCGTTGTGGTTGTGACAAATTCCCCTGAAACGACGTAGCCTTGTACCCAGCCCTTATTAGCCGGTCGCCCAAACTCTTTGCCCTGTACTTGGTGCGGGTAAAAATCAGCACCGACTGGGTGTCTGTATGTTGCAATATTTTCAGAAGAAGGGGTATTTTCAGATGTTGTTTCACCGGATATAAGGCGTGTTTAACCGTGGATGCCGGAGCGGTTTTCCCTAATTGAACAGTCACCGGTTTTGTTAGCGCTTCCTGCGCCAACTTTCGGATCTCATCTGGCATGGTCGCAGAAAAAAGCAATGTTTGCCGTTTATGCGATAAACACTTTATTATCTTTCTGATATCCGGAAGAAATCCCATGTCGAACATATGATCCGCTTCATCAAGCACCAACACCTCTACCTTTGAAAGATCGATGGTCCTTTGCTTCATATGGTCCAAAAGCCTTCCGGGGCAGGCAACAACAATCTCTACGCCGCTTCTGAGTCTATTGATCTGCTGGGTAATGCTGACGCCCCCGTAAATGCTAATGCTTCTTAATGATGTTTTTGACCCGAGGGTTTTGAAATCCTGAAGAACCTGTTCAGCCAGTTCACGGGTTGGGACTACAACAAGAGCACGTATTTTGCCGCGTTCTCCCTGCATCAATCTGTGTAGTATCGGCAGCACAAATGCGGCTGTCTTGCCGGTGCCTGTCTGCGCCAGGCCCATTACGTCTGTCCCCTCTAAAATCAGCGGAATTGCCTGTAATTGAATCGGCGTTGGGGTGACATACCCAACCGACTCTATACCTGCAACAATGTTAGAATTAAAATTAAACGCTTGAAAATTTTTCATAAACCCCTTCTTTCAAAAAATATTGTAGGAATAAACTATCCCTATTGTACTATTGTCAGGCCAGCAACATACTTCCCGTCGCTGTAAAAACGTGACATCTGTATATATAATCACCCATCATTTCCCCTCTTTCACAAGGAAGGAACTACGGGGATGTTTAAAATATAACCCCTTCGATTCCTTGATAACTTTCAAGGAAAACCAAATACATCAAAAACAACACAACGTCGGGATCGTGATTGGCGGCGTTATAATTCCTTTTAGAATTATTTGATAAAACTATGTTTTTTTGGTATATGGCGGAAGAACAACTCATGTAATAGGCTAGTAACGGATGTGATAATGTTCTTTCTTCTCTGAAAAAAATCCCTCTGAAAAACAGAGTATTGGGAATCAAGTAACGATTTTTCTCATCAAAAGAGAAGATTGAGAACAATTTGTGGACGATGTTTCGCAGAAAATCATATTACGACATACTTTCTTTTATTATTTTCGTATATTTCGCAAATTAAACAATGCCCAAATTCATCATCTACTATTCAATAATATCGTATAATAATAAATTTACCAGTTAAATGATAAAAATATTCCTTACTCTGTATTTTTCCTTTTTTTTAAACATACCTAAACTGCCATCTCCGGAACCAAACAAACACGAAGTACGAAACAAATCCTAAATTTCAGTTTTCAAATGTCTAAAACTCCGTTTTTTTCATTGGGATTTTGTATTTTGTTTCGCATTTCGTGTTTCATACTTCGTATTTTTTATCTCTTGCTTGCTTGGCTCTTGGTTTGTTCAGGTTAAATGTGGGCGAACTATAACCAATTTTCAAACAGCCAAATTGTTATAATTTTGATAATATTGCTTAAAAAATTAAAAATGCTTGCAATCGTCTTCCATTTTAGTTTAACATTTGATTCACATGGAAAGTGTGATTTCCTATCACTTATTAAATAAAACATATTGAATATATTACTAATATACCCTGAATTCCCGGATACATTCTGGAGTTTTAAACACGCCCTTAAATTCATACGCAAAAAGGCATCCTTTCCCCCGCTGGGACTCCTGACAGTTGCTGCAATGCTGCCGTCAGGGTGGTCAAAGCGCCTGATAGACGTCAATGTAACAAAACTCACGGATGACGATCTGTTATGGGCAGATTATGCGTTTATCAGCGGCATGGTTGTTCAAAGAACGTCGGCAAAACATATCATTGGACGTTGCAGTAAAGCCGGCGTTAAGGTGGTTGCCGGAGGCCCTTTATTCACAAGCGAACATGAACAGTTTGAGAATGTCGATCATTTCGTACTCAACGAAGCAGAGCTAACCCTGCCATCCTTTTTGGAAGACCTGAATAATAATTGCGCTAAACGTGTATACATCTCATCTAATTTTGCCGACATTCAAAAAACACCTACCCCTCTATGGGAATTAGCCGATCTGAATCAATACGCATCAATGAGCATACAGTACTCCCGTGGTTGTCCATACCACTGCGAGTTTTGCAACGTGACTTCATTATTTGGACGACGTACACGCACCAAAACTGTTGAACAGATTATTGCCGAGTTGGACAGTTTCTATAACAGGGGTTGGCGTGGACCTGTATTCTTCGTAGATGACAATCTCCTCGGTAATAAAAAAAACCTCAAGAACGAACTACTGCCAGCCCTGATCAAATGGCAAGGCGAACATGTGCCGATAACGTTTAACACCGAAATCTCCATTAACATTGCCGATGATGAATCCCTGATGCAAATGATGTCCGAAGCGGGCTTTATTACGGTGTTTATCGGGATTGAAACGCCGGATACGGATAGCCTGGCAGAATGTAACAAAAAACAAAATAAAAACCGTAACCTCCTCGAAGACGTACGGCGTATTCAGCGGGCCGGACTGCAAGTACAAGCGGGTTTTATCGTTGGTTTTGACAGCGACACACCATCCATCTTTCAGCGACAAATTGATTTTATACAGAATAGCGGGATTGTGTCTGCGATGATTGGCCTGCTTCAGGCCCCGGCAGGGACGCGGCTATACGAACGCCTAATGCAGGAGGGGCGCTTACTTGGACAGATGTCGGGGGACAATGTAGACGGAACTACGAACATTATCCCTAAAATGGATATTGAGACATTCCGGGAAGGATATAAAAAAATATTGAAACACATTTATACTCCCAAAAACCACTATCAACGCATAAAGACCTTCTTCCGGGAATATAAAACGCCAAAGATTAAAGCGCAAATTACCTTTAATGATATACTGGCGTTATTCCGCGCCATCTACCACCTCGGTATCCTTGGCAATGAACGCTTTCACTTTTGGAAGCTCTTGTTATGGACATCCTTTCACCATCGGGAATTATTACCACTTTCCATTACCCTCGCAGTTTACGGTTACCATTTCCGCAAGGTCAGTAAATTACACGTCCTGTAAATCAAAAAAGTTCAGGGGGAATTGGACTCGTCCTTTAGAAGGTCTTTGTCAATCTGAAATTGCATTGTATAAATAGAAATAACAGAATACCGCACAACAAGGGGATTGGATCTTTATTGCTGTAAAATTACCCTGAAAAGATTCTTCAAGTGTATCTCAATATTTTAAGGTATGAATATGAAAAATGCAGTGGCAAAATAAAAAGAGCCATCGTCAATAAGGCATTCCTCATTGGGATTTTTGCTTTATTTCAATCAGGTTGCCGGAAAAATCCTTAAGGAAATATACTGTCTTCTCTTTATGTTTTCCCTCAATAAGTTCCGCACCAAATCGCTGCGCCTTTTCTGCAATATCCGAAAAGCTTTCAATCATCATCCCGAAATGCGTAAAATTTGGACATGCATGCTTAAAATCAGAGATAAATACCTCAATCTTTATCCCGGGCTCTTCAAAAACCAACACTTTGATCTCTCGGGAAAGAGAGAATAATTGCTTTGAAAGTTCCGGAGGTAAAAGTATTTCTCTTGTTTTTTCAAGACCTAAAAAGTCCCGATAAAATTTCAGGGCGTGGTCTTCGCTCTTATTTGTGATGCCAATGTGATTTAATTCCATGCCGTATTTTAGCGTTTAATTGTCCCTTGTCAATGGGCAGGTTTCATCGCATTGCTAAACGCACAGTGCATACCCATGTTTGGCGCGCTAGAACCCACATTTTAACACACTTTGCGGCTCTATACCCAATTACTCAATAAGAGCGGCCTGTATACTTTTTCAATTTTTTTGTAAAGAAGGCGATATTTCGATTCTCAATGAATAAATCTCATTTAACGATTTTTATTGATTCCAGCTACAACCCGGGGAGAAAGCTTGGCGTAGGTGGATTTTTGTGTATTCCGCATAACCCTGGTGAAACACCTGCAGATAAAGACATGTTCGAGGCATTGCATTTTCCGGATGCAGTGAAAACAAGGATTGTGGAGAATACAACGAATACGCGGCTGGAACTTCAGACACTCCTTTGGGCACTTGAATCCCTCACATTAGAAAACGGGAACAAGGTCTCTGAAAAGAGGGGTTTCATAACAATTTATACAGACTGCCGTACCGCAGTTGATTTGCCTGGACGAAGAAGGAGGCTTGAGGACGTTTATTATCTCAGTAAAAGAAAGGGCACAGTTTTGCGGAATGCGGATATCTATAAAAGCATTTTTGCGCTCTATGATGAGTTTTTGCCAAAGCTCGTCTGGGCTAAAGGACATACCCCGAAAAAAGACCGTGTTGGCGTACAGAAAATATTTTCGGAAGTAGATAAATTAGTCAGAAACCGTTTGAGAGCTTACATCGCTCGTAGATGCTCATGATTTTTGGAAGATCCTGTAGTTAGCAATCTATAGAGACATTCATTTATTCTGTATGTTTATTTGTACAACAAATAGAATGTAAATTATTCTTTTGGCATATCTTTTTCCCTGGTAGTTTCTAATCCTACTACTTCTTTTGCTAGCGCTATATAGTCTTTTGCTCCGGAACTTTCAGGTGCATACATAGTAATAGGTTTTGCGGAAATTGGACATTCTGCCAAACGTACATTTTCACGAATTATTGTATTAAAAACCTTTTCATGAAAACGCTCTTTCACTTGTTTAAATACCTCATTGCTTAGATTTGTCCTGCTATCAAACCTGCACGCAATGATACCGGTGACTTCTAGTTTATGATTCAGCCGTTCCTTTATTACCTGAACGGTATTTACAAGTGTTACTAGCCCATTCAACGCCAGCACTTTTGTTTCAAGAGGAATAAAGACTTCTTTTACAAAAGTAAGTGCATTTATCGTTATCAAGCCTAATGAAGGCGGGCAATCCAACAAAATATAATCATAATTATTTGCAATAGGAGAGATTCTTTTGCGTAAGATAAGGTCGCGTTCTTTTTCATTTGCCAAAATTCTTTCTACACCTGCCAATGCAACGTTCGAGGGGGCAAGGGTGAGATTATGAACACAAGTATCTTTCAAAATCTCTTCAAAATAAACCTCTTGCAAAAAGACATTGTACATCGATTTTTCTAAGGAATGTATATCGAGCCCAAACCATGAACTCATGTTGCCCTGAGGGTCCAAATCAACCAATAAAACCTTCTTTCCCATTTCAGAAAGACAGGCGCCAAGGTTTACTGTTGTCGTTGTTTTAGCAACACCACCCTTTTGATTTGTTAGCGCAATACTACGCATATTGTTATTTATTCAGTTGAGAAAAAATGGAAAATATTAAAATAAGTGTTACATTTAAATTCGTATAAACAGTGAAATTCCTAAACATTTAAATACTTTTATGAGTGATCTTTATCGATTCGGATAAAAATAGCATAATGAGTAAATATAACCAAAACAAAAAGGTTTCTCTACTAATTTTATCGAACCTTCCGCAATTTTTTATAGGTATTCAAAATTGCATTATATTTATTAGTTAGTCATTGACACTACTTTTTTAGCCTGATATAGTATTTTCATTTAACTTTACTTGGTTCAGTTTTTTATTTTGCATATCTGGTTACAGTAGAATATCACTTTATCATAAAGCATAATAATCACTGTTAAAAACAGTAGTTCTATGAAATTACCTTAGAAAATTTTTAGGATCATTTTTATGGACAGGATTCGGGAAGATAGTACGGTAAAGGAAATTGCAGAAAAGTTTCTGGTGACCCGAAAGATATTTGACACCTATGGGATAATGTGTGGAGGTGATTCGCTTCCGGACAAACCTATTTCTTTTTTCGCCAAGATGCACAACGTCAATCCATCAACACTAGTGGAGGACCTGCAAAACCTTATTGACGGCAAAGAAGTAGAAAATGATGCCGTGTCTTTAATCAAACCCCAAACAGAGCATATCTATGAATTTTTTATAAAAACATCAATTATCATCGTGCTTTCCACTGGTTGTCTGTATGGAGCTGCAATGTTAGCATACATGGCATATAAGAGATCGTTCCTCTCCGTTCCCTGGGTGTTACTGGAAACACACGGAGATACGCAGGTTTATGGATGGGTGGGCTTATTCATAATGGGTATTTCATTTTTTGCTTTGCCAAAGTTTTGGAATACGATTTTGTATAGTACGCAACTGGCATATAAATCTTTTTTCTTCATGGCAATAGGGATTTTATTATCTTTTGTTTTCAAAACAATTTCTTATTATTCCGGGGGGCTTTTCTTAAAAATTCCGGTATTTGCGGGATTGTCACTGCAAACGGCTTCAATTGCTATTTTTATGTATGTTTTATGCAGAACATATTTTTCTTCAGAAAAACGTGACTATGAAGTTTATGAAGGTTTCATACTATCGAGTTTTCTTTGGTTTCTTTTGCAAGCATTTGTTTTTACTGCCTTACATTTCCATTACTGCATAGTAGGTAACACAGAGATACCAGCATATTTTAAAGACCCTATCAGGCATATTCAAATTGTCGGTTTTTCTTGTTTGGTAATAATTGGTATTTTTACTAAAACATTACCAATATTTCTCGGCATACAAATCCCCAACAGAAAAAATAGCGCATATGTGCTATATCTGCTAAACCTCTCAATAGCGTTAAGGGTCTTCTCCGAATTTTACAAAGGCTATACACCAAATCTTTACGGATTTTTTACCGCAATATCTTGCATTTCAGGACTTTTGGAAGCCCTCGGCGTTTTTCTATTTATTTATAATTTAAACTTATTCGATAAAAAGAAGCTTGTTCAAAACAAGGTTAAACTCCCAACCGGTTTCAGAAAATACATTTGGGCAGCCATATTCTGGTTATTTGTCTCCGAAAGTGCCTTTTTAACTTTTACCCTATATGAGACATTTACAGGAGAAAAGGTTTCTCATGCCTTATTTGGAGCATATCGGCACGCAATTTTTGTAGGATTTATCAGTATGATGATTATCGGGTGCGCCTCTAAAATGATTCCGCTAAGCAAAGGAGTAAAACTGTGTAGCCCAAAATTATTGAATTTAACGTTTTTCCTCATCATATTAGGTTGCGTATTCAGGGTTGTCGCCCAACCTGTTTCATTTCACCTCATTCCTCAATTTTACTTCTTGCTGGGACTCAGTGGTTTTATAGAATATGCCGCTATATTCTTTTTTGGTATTAATGTATGGAAAACGCTGAAATCTAACCAAGAGGAAATTACCGAACAGATAAATTCGGCAACTGCGGCTACAAATGTTTATCAATTAATCAAACAATATCCGCAAACATTAGACATTTTAATAGGATATGGTTTTAAACAGTTAAAGAATCCTGTGTTAAGGAATACACTGGCAAGAACAATAAGCCTGGGACAAGCCGTCCAAATTGTACCGGTGAATCTTGAGGATTTGTTAAGGGATTTGAATGCTTCAATGAAATAAGTGTTGTTTCAAGCCAATAGTTTATCTTTCCAACAACGCCGGGCTGGCCTTTATCATATATTTTATACCGGAGACCACCGTAATAATCACCGTCAACCATAACAGAACAATGATTATGTTCTTTATACTTCCCACATGTTTTAAATAAGCGGAAAAAAGCAACATTAAACTGATAGTCAACGCCTGAACAAACATTTTCGCTTTCCCCCATAATGTAGCACCGAATTCAATGCCTCTTGCTTCAGAATAACTTCTTATACTGCTAACAAAAAATTCTCTGGCAACAATCACTAATACCATCCAGGGTGGGATATTTTCATAGCCATGTTTTATCAGTAAAATGAAACCTCCACAAACAATAATTTTGTCCACAAAAGGATCGGCAATACGTCCAAAATCAGTCAAAAGACCTTTCTTCCTTGCCACATAACCATCCAGCCAATCTGTTAATGACGCTGCTAAAAAGGAGAGAAGGGAGAGTGCATAACAATGATAGGACAAAAAAATAAAGAATATAATAGCCAACAAGAGCCTGAATAATGTCAGGCTATTCGGAAGGTTAAATATGGTAGATTTTTGGAAATCCATAATCAACAACTCGCACCTAAATTACACAAGTATGTGGGAATGCCCACATACCCTACAAATCTTCTGCAGGCACAGACAAACAGTTTGTCCATACGACGCATGCAACCAGATCAAATAGTAATAAAAATCGCTTGTACCGCAGGTGATAGAAAATAATCAGGCCACCAAATCATAACCGTTTACATTCCTGATAACTAATTCTCTTATATCACCCACTTTTATTTGCTTGTCATTTATAAATACTTTTCCATCCACTTCAGGTGCATCCCCAGACGTTCGCCCTATTAACTTTCCGGAGGCATCATCTTTTTCATCAACAATTACAGATGCCTTCTTTCCAATAAGATTTTTGTTATTTTCCCAAACAATCTCACGTTGTGCCAGCATTATTTCCTCTAACCGTTGTTGCTTCACTTTTTTGCCTATTTGTTTCTTAAACTTTGCCGCAGGCGTATTTTCTTCTTTAGAATATGCAAAAACCCCAAGCCTTTCAAATTTGGTTTTTTTAACAAATTCTAAAAGTTCCTGATATTGTCCATCAGTTTCTCCGGGAAATCCAACAATTACCGAAGTCCTTAGAACTATAGAACGTATTAATCTTCTTAAATTATTTATTAGGGTCTCAATACTTTTACGGGTAGTGTTTCTGCCCATTTTCCCCAGTATAGTATCATTAATATGCTGAATAGGCAAATCGATATATTTACAAATGGTATCCTGTTCGTTAATGGTATTAATTAATTCAGGATAAAAATGTCCAGGGTGTGTATATAACAACCGTATCCACTGAATACCTTTAATCGCTGCAATTTTTTCCAGTAATACATGCAACATCTGTTTTCCATATATATCTAAACCATATGAAGTAGTATCCTGCGAGATAATATTAATTTCTTTCACCCCTTCAGAAGCCATTTGCCTTGATTCTTCCAGGATATTTTCAATAGATCTGCTCATAAAATTTCCCCGTATTCCAGGAATGGCGCAGTAAGTGCATCTATTGTCACAACCATCAGAAATCCTCAAATACGAATAATGTTTCGGGGTGAGTCTGATTCGATTCCTCCAGTCATCACTTTGATAAATAGTACTGTTATCCACCTGACGCATACCTGTTAAATGAGTTATTTTTTCAAAATCTTTTAACCCGACAACCTCATCTATCTCCGGAATTTCATTTTTCAATTCAGCAGAATAACGCTGCGCCAGACAACCGGTAACAATCAGTTTTTTGCACTGCGCGTTTTCTTTGAGTTTTGCCATCTTAAAAATCATATCAATTGATTCTTTTTTTGAATCATCGATAAAACCACAGGTATTTACAACAAGCACTTCAGCGTCTTCCGGATATTGACAGATAGTACTGCCATTCGCTGCAATTCTCCCAAGCATTTCTTCTGCATCCACTAAATTTTTAGTGCACCCCAAATTAATTAATGCTACCGTTTTTGATTTGCTAATCATCTTTATATTCTTCTCTATCCGCAGATGATGTTTGTAAATCCCATTCATCTAAAGTTAAATAAACTTCCCGAGCCTGACTGCCTTTATATTCCCCAACAATCCCTGCCTCCGCCATAAGCTCTATTAGCCTCGCGGCGCGGGAGTACCCGATTTCCAATCTCCTTTGTAATAGAGATACAGAACCTCTTTGCGTTTCCAAGATGATTCTCACTGCCGCATCAAATAGTGGTTCGTTGTTATCATTATCAGACATATCTTTCCATTTCTTCAATTCCTTGTTATATTTCGGTTCTGCATGCTTTCTAAGATAGTCAACAACATCTTTAACCTCCTCTTCGCTTACATAAGCTCCCTGAACGCGGACTAATTTGGAAGTTCCTGGCGGCGAAAAAAGCATATCTCCGCTTCCCAATAACTTTTCAGCCCCATTTTGATCCAGTATTGTCCTGGAATCAACCTTTGAAGACACATAGAATGATATCCTTGAGGGCATATTTGATTTTATTAATCCGGTAATTACATCAACAGACGGTCTTTGTGTGGCAAGTATGAGGTGTATCCCGACAGCACGTGATTTTTGGGAAAGACGGATCACCGAAGATTCCACCTCTTTTGATGCAACCATCATTAAATCCGCCAGTTCGTCCACAACAATAACAATGTGTGGAAGGTGTAAAGGGATATCATCTAATTTAACGTCCTCTTCAGCATTTAGTCGTTTTTTTATCTCAGATACGGATAATTTGTTATACCCACTGATGTTTTTAACACCTACGCTGGCAAGTAACGCGTATCGCTCTTCCATCTTATTCACCGCCCACTCAAGTACCGCAGCCGCCTTTTTCATATCTGTCACAACAGGGCTTATCAGGTGAGGTATTTCAGCGAACAATGAAAATTCAACCATTTTGGGATCTACCAACAGTAGCTGAACTTCACTTGGGAATCGGGTATATAAAATACTTAATATAATGGAATTCAAGCATATGGACTTACCTGACCCGGTCGTACCGGCAATTAACAGATGCGGCATGGATGCCAAATCGGAGATAAGAGGTCTTCCGGCCACATCTTTCCCTATTAAAAGCGGAATGGCCATCTTTTTCTTCGCTTCATCAGCGACTTCCAGCAATTCCCTAAAAGTCACCTTCCTTCTATGTGCATTCGGGACTTCAATACCGATAGAAGACCTTCCTTCCAATGGCGCCACAATCCTTACACTTAGCGCTTTCAATGCAATTGCAAGGTCGTCAGAAAGCGCTATCACCTTTCCAACTTTCGTACCCGGGGCTAATTCTATTTCGTACATTGTAACGACAGGACCTGTTTGCAAATCAACGATTTCAGAGTTTACATTGAATTGTGCAAGTGTGTCTCTTAATACATGCGCCCCATGTGTAATATGCTCTAAATCATCCTTGTGATGTCTTGCCGAAGGTTTTTCCAATAACTCGACTGACGGCAATTTATAACTATTCTCTCCATTGGACTTAGTTAACGAAGGGGAAATATCAGTCTCGCCGCTTTCTTTGTATTTTCTCTCACCAAGGGATTCATTTATATCTTTCTTTATCTGCGGTTCATACCCTATTTCACTTTCTTTTCGTTTCGATATTTCCCCAACATTCAGAAGCTTATTCTCCATTTTTTTTGGTGGCAATATCATTGCAGAAGTATTATTTTTCTCTTTTTTCAAAGGGGTTTTCCTTCCCTCTTCCGGTTTTGTTTTCGGGGAACGTATAAATAAAGAAAATGGCGTTCTATTTGCCAAAAGCATTATTGAAATCACCATACCGGATACTAAAATGATGGTAGTGCCGGTAATATTAAAGTATGTGCATAGCCTTGAGGTAATTACCAGACCAAATATGCCTCCCAAATTCATGGATAAAAGAGATTGTTTAAATGTGCATACTGCAAGTGTTAAGAGTGGTGACAAGGTAAAAATTAAAAGAAAGGCTCCCAACAACTTTACACAGAAGTATTTTGTCGCCCCACCAAAAAAAAACTGCAAACTAAACCATCCAAGAATAATGACTATTACATATGAAGACTTGCCTAAGGTTTCCATGGCATATCCGGAAATTTGTGCGCCGGCTATACCACAAATATTAGCTATTGGGTTGTTCGGTGGGTAGTCTGCGAATGGCGGGTCATTATGAGAATAACTAATAAAACTTAATAAGATGAATAACTTCGAGGCTAAAAAGGAAATCGCAATGACGCGACGTAAGCAAATAGAAAGCATTTTATTACCATGATTATTGTTTTTTTAGTACCTGATAATTTCGGAAATTCTTTTACTTCTAAAAACGTAATAAATCGTTTGTTATTCCTGACGGGGAGAGCGTACTCTGATTCCTCATTGTATTTCCCTTCAGTTAATATGACAATTATTGAAAATAATTAATGTCCCGTGTGACCAAAACCCCCTTCTCCACGGTTTGATTCTTCCAACTGGTCTACTTCTATCAATTCTGCCCTCACTACTGGTTGAATTACCATTTGCGCAATCCTTAAACCACGTTTCACAACAAACGGTTCTTTTCCGAAATTACATAATATGATTCCGATTTCACCGCGGTAATCACTATCTATTGTGCCTGGAGTGTTTAAAAGTGTTAGACCATGCTTCAATGCCAAACCGCTTCTTGGTCTTAACTGTGCTTCATATCCAAAGGGCAATTCAATATATAGACCCGTAGGTACGAGTTTAATTTCGCTGTGTTTCAACGTTAAATCGCTTTCAACGGCAGCATAAAGATCCATACCACTTGCCGCATCACTCATGTATTGCGGCAATGGCAAGTCATCCGTTCCCTGTTTTCTCTTTAATTTTACCCTGACCGTTTTCACAGCATTTATTTGTTTTTAAGTGTTTCTAATATTACAGAAACTATCATTTCGTTTGAAGCGAGCCTTCCCTTTCCCATCTTCCCTGTACACAAACGACCTTCTTCCGGTTCAATAATTATATAACCATGCTCTTTTAACTTTTTAATATTTTGCTGCACTATTGGGTTTAAATACATGCTATCATTCATTGCCGGAGCGATAATTACAGGGGTTTTTGCGGCCATAACCGTACAGGTTAATGCATCATCAGCAATTCCGGCAGCCACTTTTCCAATAAAATTTGCCGTAGCAGGAGCTACTACAATTAAATCTGCTCTCTCCGCCAGAGATACATGACTAGGATTATAATTTTCATTTTCGACAAATAAATCTGTAATGACATTTTTTTGGGAAATTGAACGAAACGTTACCGGATGTACAAAACGCTGCGCGTTAGACGTCATTACCACAAACACGGTGCTGCCTCTTTTGACCAAACCCGATACAATTTCAACCGCCTTATAAGCAGCAATGCTTCCTGTCACCCCAACAACTATACAATTGTGCATAATTACGTTATATTCAGAATGTTACGAATTGCATTTACGGTTGCGTCCAAATCATCATTTACAACGCAATAGTCATATTTATCTTTGTATTCCAGTTCTTTTTCCGCCATTTTAAGGCGATTCACCAGGTCTTGTGCCTTATCAGTATTTCTGTTAATCAAGCGTTGGCTCAAGGTTACATTATTCGGCGGCAATAAGAAAATTAAAATGGCTTCAGGAAATTTTTCTTTTATTTGCAAAGCCCCCTGCACATCGATTTCCAGAAGATAAAAAATGTCCTTTTTGGTTGCATCTTGCAGTGGTTTTAGAGGTGTGCCGTAATGGTAGCCGCAATATTCTGCATATTCGGCAAATTCACCATTTTTGATCATTTCCATAAACTTCTCTTTAGAAACAAAATGATACGATTCGCCGTCTTTTTCGTTGTTTCTGGGTGAGCGTGTTGTTACCGAAATTGATTCTTCGACATGAGCCTGTTGCTTCAATATTTTGCAAACCGTTGTTTTACCAGACCCTGAGGGCCCTGAAATAATTACAATTTTCCCCATTAAAATATGCTTATGCCGGCAAACAGGTTAAAATATTTATTGTTGCTCATTATAACAATTCCCTTATTCAATATTAAAAGCCTGCTCACGGATTTTCTCAATTTCCATTTTAATATCAATAAGATCTTTCAACAATACGGTATCGTTAGCCTTAGAACACATCGTATTTGTCTCACGAAACATTTCCTGAATAATAAAATCAAGTTTCCTGCCAATAGATTCATTAGAATCTAATGTCTCCTGCAACTGATGTATATGACTTTTAAGTCTGTTTATTTCTTCCGCAATATCGCTTCTCTCTGCAAATATGGCGACTTCACGACATAAATTACTATCTGTAAGTTCAACGTTGGTTTCAGAAAGCAGGAATGCTACCCTGCTGTGCAGCCGTTTTGCATATTCCTGAATTATTAATGGTAATCGTTCCTCAAATTTATCCATCATTGACACGATAAAATCTTTTCTCTGTAATATATCTTTTTTTATATGACTCCCTTCGGTTATGCGCATTTCTGATAATTTTTCCAGAGCGTCGTCAATAAGAGTATGACAAATACTCAATAACGATTCATCGTCAGTCGCATCATCCTTGTTTTTTTTTAAAACTCCAGGCAATTGTACTAAAGAATTGATTGAAATTTCATCAGCACATTTGATTTTTCCTTTAAGCTCGCTTATCAAACGATAATACTCCTCTATCTTCTCCGTATTTAATGTAAAATCATTTTCTTGCCGAAACGATTTATAGTTCATCGATAAAACAACAGAACCCCGAACAATTTTTTTCCTTATAGCCCGATCAAACTCACTTTCAAAAGACTGAAATTGTTCCGGCAAACGTGTATTTATTTTTAAGAATTTATTGTTCTCAGAGCGGATTTCCACACGCATCGTACCCCTATCATCATTGTATTCAGCAATTCCAAATCCGGTCATACTCTTAAGCATAATAAGGCTCCATATCTATATCAACGGACTCTCAGACTATCATTTCTTTGCATTTTCGTTTCATCACTATCTTAAATAATTGTTTATTTAACATTGCCTTGCTTTACGGTAATCCATCCATTACATTGTCAAAGAGACTCTTCTGCACACCCTTAGCCCGGCATTTTCAACATTGTTCTTGCCTTCATACGTGCATTAATCATGATCACAATCTTCACCGTGTTCATGTTCCTGCGGTTCCTGATGTTCCTGATGTTCGTGTGTCATCATTGTTCCTAAATCTCCGGTAGGCGAAGAAAGTTTAAACAAGAAAATTGTTGCAACAATAAAGGCGGCGCCAATCAGATAGGTAACTTGCGTAAGAAACGAGCTTGTTCTTGTGCCAAAAGCTGACTGATCGCCCAAACCTCCAATAGCAGCCAACCCTCCTCCTTTTCCGGACTGTAACAAGATTGCACCTATTAAAAATACGCATAAAATTGGCAATGTTATTTTCAACGCAACAATCCAATTTAAAAAAAAGAATGCATTCAGAATGCCAAAGATAACAACAATAGCAAGCCCCCATTTAAACGCCTTTTCCGCCTTAACCATCTAACTCTCCTACCTATTCATATAAAAATAACACTATCAAACTAAAAATCAACACCCTGTAAAACTTCAATAATTGTTAAAAAAGATTCTAATTCAAGGCTGGCGCCACCAACCAAAAGACCATCAATTTCCGGCTGATGTATCAATGCTCCCGTATTATCTGCTTTTACACTCCCTCCATAGATAATACTCAACTTCTTTGCAATATCTTTACCATAGTCTTCAGATAAAATAGTCCTGATAAAGGAATGAACTTCGTTTGCCTGTTCAGGAGAAGCCGTTCTGCCTGTACCAATAGCCCAAACCGGCTCATAAGCAATGATAATGCATTTTATTACTTCAATGCCAACACCACGCAATCCATTTTTAAGCTGCCGAAGAACGACGTCTTTTGTATTCCCGGCCTCTCGTTCTTCCAACGTCTCGCCAATGCAAAGTATTGGAACCAATTCAAAGGATATGGCTTTTTTGATTTTATCATTTATGAAAAAATCGTCTTCTCCAAAAATATGTCTTCTCTCTGAATGGCCAACAAGTACATGAGAACACCCGACTTCCTTTAACATTGGAGCGGCAATTTCACCTGTAAAAGCCCCACTGGCTTCACTGTGCATATTTTGCGCTGAAACACATATCGTACTACCCTCCAAAACGGCACAAATATCTTTGAGGAAAACATAAGGCGGACAAATACCGCATATAATCCCAGATTTCCCCGCTATAGCCGCTTTTAAAGACCTGGCATATTGAACCCCCTCTTTCAGGGATTTATTCATTTTCCAATTACCCAGAATAATCGGTCTTTTTTTTTGGTTGTCCGAATTCAATACCCCTTAATCTCCCTTTGGAAAAGAGCCGAGAATCTTTACATCAAAACATTTTTTTGATATCTCTTCAAGTGCTTTTTGAACATTCTGGTCTGATACATGTCCATCAAAATCCAAATAAAAGCAATATTCCCATGCCTTTTTCCGAGTAGGCAGGGATTCTATATTCGTGAGATTGATGTTATACGATTTAAATGGCCCTAAAATTTCTACCAATGCCCCGGAACGATTTTTAACGTAGCACATTATCGCTGTTTTGTCCTTTCCGCTGGGGCCACTATACTCTTTGCCGAGGATAAAAAACCTTGTCGTATTACTCGGGTCGTCTTCAATATTTTCAAAAAGAATCTTTAATCCATATTTGTGAGAAATCTCAGAATTGCCAATCACGGCAAAACACCTGCCTTCCTCCGACTTTTGAGCATCTTCTACTATTCTTGCAGCCTCAGCGCTACTACTTACCTCAATAAGTTCAATGCAAGGAAGGTTAACCGCCAGCCAATTTTTACACTGTGTTAATATTTGTGGTTTCGAAAATACCTTTTTAATTTCTTCTTTTTTGCAATTTGCCATCAAATAATGATGGATTGGCAAAATTATTTCAGAACACACCTTTACGTCATATTTTACAAACATGTTCAATGTTTCACGAATGCCACCCTCAATGGTATTCTCAACGGGAACAATACCATAATCACATCTATTGCCGGCCACATCACTGAAAACACATTCTATTCCTCTTGCTGGTATGTACTCAACAGACGAACCAAATTTCTGTTTTGCGGCAAAATAACTAAACGTTCCTTCAGGACCGAGATAAGAAACCTTAATAGCCTTCTCTAACACCAAAGAACCTGCCATTAATTCACGGTATATAGCTTTTAAGCATTCATTAGATAAAGGCCCCTTATTTTTTGATGTAATTCGTAGGTAAACTTCCTGCTCTCTATTAGGAACGTAAACCTGTGAACGATTTTGTTGTTTAATTTCTCCAATCTTTAAAACGAATTTTGCTCTTTCGTTGATTAAATCTACAATCTTATCATCAATTATGTCAATTTCGTTCCTTAAATCATCGATACTCATGTCTATTTTAACCAGTCAGCAAATAGTAATTATTTAAGGTTAGTCGTTGATAACAAAGCATTTATAGGTAAAATTTCAACTAAATTTATCACAATTCCTCAAGAGAGTCAATAAAATTAAGTCATTTAAAGTTTTTTTAATTGACTGTAGACGAAACATTGTTAAAATCATTGAAATATAATTTATTTTTGCTCTAATATTTTGCATTTAGGCATGTTATGATGTAAAACGATAACGATGCCATCGTTCTTTGAAATACTATTTTTATGATTGATTTATTATTTTCCTACCTGAGCGTCAATATCATTATCTTACGTTTTTAAGTATTTGTATTATATGAATTTATATTAACCTGTTCAGAAAGGATTGTATACTTATGGCAGTAGGAAAAATAGGCAACTCTCCGCAAAGGATTGGGGTCTTCGTTGATGTTCAAAATATGTTTTATTCCGCAAAGGCGTTACATCAGTCTAAGATTGATTATAGTAAACTTTTATTAGAGATAGTAGGTGGTAGAAATTTAGTAAGGGCAATAGCTTATATCGTACAAAAACCAGATGTGGACCAATCCAGTTTTACAGACGCTTTGTGCCGATTAGGGTATGAAATCAAAACGAAGGATCTGCGACTAAGGCCTGACGGCACCGCAAAAGGTGATTGGGACATGGGTATTGCAATTGATACAATTTCAATTGCATCCAAATTAGACACAGTTGTATTGGTTACTGGAGATGGAGATTTTGTTCCCCTGGTAGAGCTATTGAAATATCATGGTTGTAGGGTTGAAACTGTTTCTTTTCGACGTAGCACCGCCATAGAACTCATCAATGTTTCTACAAAATATACCGCTATAGAAGAATCTATGTTATTTAAAGAAAAAAAGTTTCAGAAAAATGATACTACAAACTAACTCTCAAACAAACCTGGAAAAATTTATTGCATGCCAGAACATTATTGGCTACTCTTTTAAAAAAATGTTGTTACTTGAAAAGGCATTGACGCATACATCATGCCGGGTTGAAAATAATTTTTCAAACGAGCGGTTAGAATTCCTTGGCGATGCAGTATTAGGAATGATTATCTCCGACTATCTTTACAAAACGATGCCGCATTATAGCGAAGGGGAGTTGACAAATGTAAAATCTGTTGTTGTAAGCCAATCAACACTAGCAAAAGTTGGCATGGAGGCCGGCTTAAAAGAATTTCTTTTAGTAGGAAGAGGATTAAACGACAGGGACCTCTTTCCGAAATCTTTGCTCGCAAATGTTTTTGAAGCTTTAATTGCAGCAATTTATCTTGATGGAGGCATAGAAGCCGCCAGTGAGTTTACATTAAGATATTTAAAAAAAGAAATAGATCTCGTTTGTAAAAACCAGCACAAAAAAAATTACAAATCGATATTGCAACAATACAGTCAAAAAGAATACGGTATTACCCCAACTTACCGGTTATTGCAACAAATAGGGCCAGACCATGGCAAATCCTTCGAAATAGTGGTATCAATTAAGGGGAGTGAATATGGCCGGGGATGGGGAAAAAGCAAAAAAGAAGCAGAACAATCTGCCGCGAAAGAAGCCTTGAAAATATTAACACCCGATTCAAATTAAACCTTCTGCGTGTAACTAAATAATTCTCTTTGTTTTAAACAATTAACGGAGGTAATTTATGGTAAGGCAACTGAATAAAAAGAAAATAGTCGGTATCTGTCCGGTAGGTATAAAAAAAGCAGTATGTCCAAGTATTAAGAAGACCAGACAAATGCACACACAGTTAATGATTGCGCAAAGGCAAAAGAATCCCGATTCATCGCAAATTGAAAGCCTTAGAAATGCTTTAAGAAAAAGAAAGAGCCTGGGCATTGCAGTCGAATGCGGTACCTGCATATATAATAAGCAATAATTTATTGGAAAATATTTTTTATCCGCAGATTCCGCAGATTAGCACTGAAAAAAAACTATTTTAATCTTCTCCTGATCTGTGTAATCTGTGGATTATTTATTTTCATCCCCCTTTGTGACCTTTAGGTCATGGATGTTTCATTAGAAATGCGAATATTACACATTATTTAAAATACCTTGTTCTGTATAAGGGTATTCGAGAAGATCTGACATTTCTCTCGTGAGTGATTCAATTTCTTCCTCACTCATATTTGGATTAAAAACATAATATTCTTTATCTTCTCTGGGATATTGAACAACAATACATTCCTTGTCTTCTTGCTTTTGCAGGTTTTTGAATTTAAATACCTTCTTTCGGATTAAATATAGCGCTAAAACATATCGTAAATTTTTTTTGTGTACATTTTCACTATCTTCTAATCTGCAAAATATATCCAGAATCAGGCCAATATTGACAAACTTTTGTATTGGTTTGCCCTGCCTCGTTATCCTCGTTTTCCAGAAAGAAAAAAGATTTTCAAGCGCATCTCTTTTCCAACAGGTAGCGCAAAAATCTTTTCGTGTAAAATTTTCATTTTCATCAAAAAGGGCTGAATAATAGTCCTCTTCTTCTTCGAATTTTTTCTCACAAACACTGCATTTGGTATTTCCTTTATTTATTCTCCATTCCATAGCGCAATTTAAAGAGCTTGTTTTTCTCCCCACAATTTTTTTTGTACGATTTTATAAATTTCATTAAAATAAACTTTGGCAGTTTTCTCTGCCTGATGCATCTCATTTCGTACCTTTTGAATAATTACCCGGTTGTTCAAATGCGAAAGATTAATATCAACATTTATCTTACCACATTGAAATCCTGCATCAGCAAGTATTGCAGCTACACCTACTTCTGATATGAGATTTGGATTGGTAATTTCCGCCAATTCTCCGGTCAATTTTAATACATAAAGACACGTCATTGCGGTTTTTAAGGGTACCATCATCGCAAATATCGTTGCCCTTCTCATGGATTCAAGTCTAAATTTTTTTTCATCACTTGTAATCTTTGACATCCGTAATGTCTTGTCTACTTCATTATAAACATCAACATCTTCCTGTATTAATGCCGTTAACACTTCTCTGCTCTTTTCACATTCTTTCAGTAATTCCTTTAACCGTCCGGTATTTTGTTCAAATCCTTGTTTTCCAACAGTAAAATGAATCGACATTGAAGCCATTGCTGACGCCAACGCCCCAATTAATGCCGACACACTACCACCGCCAGGCGCCGGAATACAGGCAGCCGAATCATTCAAATACTTTTCAATGGACTCATTTAAATACATCATGGCCTGTTATCTTTGTATGATAATCCCGGTATCCGTTGTAACAAAATCAAACACTTCTTCAACATCACTATTTTTCATTCGAATACACCCGTCTGAAGATGCGGTACCAATTGTTTCAGGCATCGTTGTACCATGAATCCCGAATCCTGCGAGATTTTCTTTTTCTTTAAAACCTATCCACCGTGTCCCTAATATGTTTTTCTCATCTCCGTAAGAATAAACACCGCCATAAGGCGAATACCATGTTGGGTTCTTCATTTTGTTCTTGACCTCAAACGTTCCTTCCGGCGTTTTATCATTCTTACCGGTACCGATACGGTATTGTTTCACATAACGGTCGTTCAGCAGCACCGTCAGGGTAAATTCACTCTTACTAATCAATATCTTTGTTTTACCTTTTAGAATCTTGAGTTTCTCTCCAATATTCAGTCGTGAATCCGGTTTTTTATTTATTCTCATAATAAGTTCATAATTGGTATTAAATTGCTTTGCAATCTTCGAAAGCGTTTCCCCAGCCTGCACGGTATACAATACCGCATCTTCGGAAGGTTTGGTTGAAAATATCAATTCACTGTTCAATTTATCTAATAATTCTTTAATTTCATGCTGTTTTTCAGGGATTTTTTTATTTAAAAAAATTTCCGAAAGATGATTTCTCGCCTCATAATTTTTCCCCTCTTTTAAATATTCATCAATCATACCTATGTTAAACACACTCTTCTTTTCACTGAGTGGCGTCTTATTCTTTTTAATATTTTTTAGATCATCAGTGCTTATAATAATATCTTTTTTATACAATATGATATCTTCTTTTCCTACCAGTAAAATGGATGTTCCGTGATCATTTGCGGCAAAGATGCTGGTATTGTTACTAAATAAAAATAGGCCGCTGTTTACAGGAGCGAAAATAGACATAAATATCAATATTTTGTTTATTGTAATATTTTTCATACTATTAACAATCCCCCCCCCGTATAAATAGCACCCAAGTAATTGAAACTCTTTCGATACATAGCAAGCCGTTATCTCAACTTTTTGATGATAATAGATACTCTGTCATTAAATCTGTCGCCGCCAGGGCTTTTAACAAAAGAATTATTGTTGCCATGTCCGACAGTTATTAGCCTTTTGTGAGAAATGTTCCCTTTCTCGTGCAAATAATCAGCAACAGCTCTCGCTCTATCAACCGATAGTTTCCAGCTTGTTTCATAATCCTTAGACGGTTTAAAGGCAACTCTCGTATGCCCCTCTACCATTAACAAAACGGGTCTGTCAGCAGTCAAATGAACCAGGTTATTTAAAGAATGCATGCCTTCCAGCGACAATGTTGCTCCATGCTCTTTAAAATAAATTACCGCAGCGGCAGGTATATGATCTGCTTCATTCTCCATTTTATCTACTTCCTTATCGCCTGTTTGCGCCGGAATATCATCCATATCATCATCGTAAAAGGTATATTTCATATCATGGATATTTTTACTCTCTTCAATACTACTGCTCCCCGGCAACAATCCCCCCATACCTAATGTTATAACATTTCTTTGAAACGATTTTTGAAATGCTTCAACCATTTTCTTGTTTTTCTCTTCAGTAAAAGTATTAATAATGATAAAAAAAGCCAGAAGCAACGTTGCCAATGCTGCATACGATAACAAAAACATGTCCGGCGGCTTTGCCGGGAAGAAACTCTTCTTTTTCTTTTTGCGAGAAGACATCTAAATGTATTTTCCCATAAAATTCACAAAAATATTAGCTCGCTTTTTTTAATACAACAATAGCAATTTTGTCTGTATCTCTTATTTCATCAATCCGTCTGCCGGAGATTGCAACCCTTGCCGGAGCAATCGTTTCAAATGATAATAAATAATCAGCAATACGCCCTGCCCTATCAATTATCAATTTTTTTTGTGCTGAAATTTTCTGCCATTCGACACCCTCAACACTCGTATCCACAATAATCTTTCCACGCGTCATTCCCAGAACATAGCTCAGTTTTTTTAAGATATTATTTGCTTCCCATGTTAAAATTGATTCACCTTTTTCAAAACAAACATCTACTGGAATTTTTACAACATATCCTGCCTTTATCTCTTCAATGCCAATATAATTACTTAATTCAGATTTCGTAACAAAATCGCTTAAATATTGGTACCATTCTTTATCTTCAACAAATTTTTCCGTTTCCGTCAATTCCTGCATTCGCGTGGGCATAAAATCAACTTCTTTAATATCAACAATGTCGGACTTTGCATCTTTGTCAAGAGGTTGTTTGCTGCCTTCCAATACATGAGTACCCCCAATACTTGCCTGAACCTGTTTCATGACTTCTTTATATTTATCAACATTGATAGTAGAAAGGCTTATTAACATAACAAAAAATGTTACTAACAATGTCACCATATCGCCGTATGTTAGCAACCATCCGGGGGTTTCCGGGCCTTTCGGCGCTTCTTCCGACATTATTTCTCTTCCTTTTTATTTTCTTCAGACATTTTCATAGCATCCTTCGGCTGCAAAAATGCCTTCAATTTGTCTTCGGTAATCATGGGTGCATCACCTTTTTGTATTGAAACAACACCTTCCAGTATGATTTCTTTCGACAATAGTTCTTTGCTGCTTAACGTTTCTAATCTGCCGCCAAGCGGTATAAAAATAAGGTTTGACAAAATAACCCCATACAATGTAGTAATAAGCGCAACCGCCATACCTCCGCCAATTTTTGAAGGGTCATCGAGGTTTTTCAACATATTAACAAGACCCAACAACGTTCCAATCATACCGAAAGCAGGACACACCATTCCTGCAAAATCAAGAATACCCTTGCCCGATGTATGCCTTTGTCTTATTTTATCAATTTCCGTTCCGAGAATGTCCCTTAAGGCATCCGAATCCGAACCGTCCACCAGTAATCTTACCGACTTAACCAAAAATGGATCATTTATTTTTTCAACCTCTTTCTCGAGTCCCAAAAGACCTTCGCGACGACTGACTTTACAAAATTCAACCAACCGCTTGATCTCTTCCTCAATTGGCCCAAATTTAACAAATACCGTTTTTTTTGCTACGGCAATCGCTCCAATTACTGTCGGTATCGGAAATCGTACAATGGTCGCAGCCAACGTCCCCCCAACTACAATCATCATGGAAGGTATGTTGATGTAAGCAATAACTGCCGCTCCACCTCCATCCATCACAATAGATACCAATATCAACGCAGCACCAATTATTATCCCTATTAGTGCACCAGGATCCATAATTTATTTTCTCCATGCAAAAAATGATAGCGTTTTAAAACAAATTTCGTGTTTATAAAATTTTTCCCCAAAATATTACCTTCTATTCAAAACTTACGCAAGTTCTTTTTATGTATATATTTGGATTTAAATTGCAGATATTTACCGTGGATAATGTACCGGTTTTCTTATTCGCAGCAGTATGGCCTGAATGGTGAAATGCAAAGCACAAAATACGAAACAAATTCTAATGACAAAATGCTTTGAAATGCTAAACAAGTGCATCTTCGTGCTTCGTGCTTCGTGCTTCGTGCTTGTCTGGTTCTGGCTATGCCAGCTTAGGGTAACTTCTCAATTATATACTCAACGAGTTCACAAAATGTGAATTCTGAAATGCTATAACTATTTATGATAACAGAGGTTAAATCTAACCATAGAAATCCTTATTTGTGAACTCTTACAGTATAGTAAAACAAATGCAACTATGAACTCTTTCTCAACCATGCCGCACATAGATATCGCGTGCAACAGTTGAATCGATTGCAATTTGTGTTTGGCCCATCTGTATCACATAGGTAGGATGTTTCTGGTGTAGGTGGATTTTTATACCCGGCAATAATCCCATTGAAGAAAGCCTGTCAAGTCTGCCGTTAAATTTAGTAACAATGTAAGAAATTTTAGCGTTTTTCCCAGGCTGTAATTCTGTAAGTGGAAATACTACAGGGCGTATTTCCATATTAGTTTTCCTGCAGCAATCACCCGGTGGAATATGTTTTCCGTGAGGGCATGTTAATGGGTGACCCAAAAGCGTGCATATGCTTGTTGTTACCTCTTCGCTCAAAAAATGCTCAAAATCACACGCGCTGGAATCCATGGCTTCTTCTTTTACCTCTAAAACATCGTGCAATAATCTTTCCGCAAGTCTGTGCCTTCTGATGATTAATTTTGCTTCCGCCTGGCCCTTTTCCGTCAGAATAACTTTATTATCTTTTAACAAAATATATCCATTATTCACAAGTGTTTTCAGATATGCTTCAGCAAAAGAACTGCCTTCCTTCCTGATCAGCAATTCCTTCTCAGTTTCACCATGTTCTTCTTCAATTGTCCATATCAACTCCAGCAATTCTTCATGGCAAGACTCAATTATGTTCACGTTTTTTTTCTCCATACAGTTCCATTCTCAAACAATAATTTGGTGTTGTTATTTTTATAAGAATTATCATAATGACAACAATAATCCCGCCGCCGATGAAATCATATTCCGAGCGATATGTACGAAACGCTGTAATTTTTGAAAATACTTCTGAAAGAATTACTCCAAAAATAAAGCCGCCAATTAATGATATTATTTTATTTTTATTTATCCAGTTTCTGTTATCACGCAAGATAACAAGCTGTCCAACCTTGACGTTATTTAGTACGGCTACCATTATGACATCTTTTGTTCCTGTTTTCTTGGGGCATGACGAACAGTTACTACACGCGCCTTGTGTATCAACAATACATACCTCTGCACACTCTTCCGAAACAGAAACAATCCTGCCTATCATTTGTCCCATCAAAATAAACGCAAAACAATTCTTAACAAACCCCCAATGAGTATAGAGTAGGGCAATATAAATGCAAACATTAAAAATGCGCTTTTCGCACCGCGTTCTTTGATCATGACAAAAAAATTTGCAATGCAGGGAATAAACAAGGTGATTACCACAAGGGAAACCAGTAACTGTTTTGGATCTATTACATGCCCCACCCCCTGTTCTTCCAACACTTTAAAAATACTGACTGCTCCGTAATCTCTTCTTAAAAACCCTAAAATAAATCCGCGTGTTGTTTCAACCGGCAATCCTAAAAAATGTCCGATTACCGGTTGCCCAATTTTCTCGACAAAAGACAATATCCCTAATTTTGTGGCAACAAATAAAACAAGCGTACCCAGTACAAACAAAGGCACGGCCTCTTTCATAAACCAGTTAACCCGATAAAACGTCTTTATGAATATATTGGATAATTTTGGCATGCGAAACGGGGGTATCTCCATTAAAAAATCAGAGGGGGCGCCTGGCAGGATTATTGATGATAAATAACCGACAAAAAAAAGCTGCGAACAAATAATAAGGAAATATGCCGCAAAATATATCCCGGAAATACTCCCAAGAACACTTGCAATCACCCCCAACTGCGCGGAACATGGTACCGCCAATGCTAACAACAGGGTGGCAATAATCCTTTCCTTTTTCGTATTTAATATCCTGGTGGTCATCGTTGCCATCGTGTCGCATCCCAAACCCAAAACCATTGGAAGCACGGCCTTTCCGTTTAATCCGATCCGCTTAAATATCTTGTCCACCATCACCGCCAGTCTGGGCAAATACCCGCTGTCTTCCATAATGCCAAATGCAAGAAAGAAAAACCCTACAATGGGAAAAACGATTGCAATCGCATAAGTAAGGCCTACCCTAATCAGCCCCGATTGCTCATTTAAAAATAATTCGTAAATTAAATTGTCTTTACTCATTATTTTTTGCGCCAACAGACCAATATAATAATTTATTCCCTCGAAATTGATGTGGGTAAAAGTATAAACTTTTTTCAGAAAAGGAATATACACACATAAATCAAAACCATCCGAGGGCGTTTCCGCACTGCCAAAGATCTTGTTTTCTAAAAAGTCCACACACACACCTGAACCAAACTCCCCCACCCATTTGTAAACTATCCACAAAATCATTATCAACAGGGGAAATGCCGCTATTGGATGCATAGTAATCCGCCCCAAAACTTCGGTAATTTTACTCCGTGTTTTAAATTCTTTTTTATAAAGATACAACGTAAAATAAATGGACATTATGCCGCCGGCAGAAAGTTCCAGCACGGTCTCAAGGACATCGGATACCTGCAACTTCATGGTAATTGCGTACATGAGCAACGACATAAGTTTATATCCGATTAAAAATGTCGTCAGAGGTGCCAAAAAGAAGAAAAATGCTCCCCTCATAAACGGCCGGGTTTCCGCCTCATTTCCCGCTGCGGTTGTAACCTTTTCAATCAGCCCATCAACATAATGTGAGCGTTTAATGCTAATAACGTACCCTAACGGATTACTAAAATGTCTCTGCACGTCTTCACGTATTCCGGCAATTTCTTGCAACGAAACTTCCGGTAATTTTTCCTTTAATTTTTTTTCCAGCGATTCGTCATGCGATAACAACATAATCGCCAAAGCCCTGTCGTTCACCACCATTACATTATTAAGTATCTTGACTACCCTTAAAATCCCTTCTTCAATATATTTGCCATAATTAATCCGAATGTCTGGCACACTGGCAAGAGGCACCGAATGAAACAACTCTCTGAAACCAACCTTGTGCGTTGCAATCGTTTTCACTATAGGAATCTTCAAATAGTCTTGCAAGGCATTAATATCAACATTCATCCCTCTGTCAAGGAGTTCATCCCACATATTCAATGTCAGCAAGACCGGCAACCCCATTTCAGCGATCTGAGTTGTTATCAATAAACCACGCCGCAGGTTTTTAGCATCGATAACCTGAACAATGCGCTTATCGTAATCTTCCAGCAAAATATCCCTTGCAACAGCCTCATCTTCAGAAAGCGGTATAAGACTATTCGCTCCGGGCGTATCTATGACTTCGATACCCCCTTCATACCCTTTATATACCCCGCGCGAAACTTCCACCGTCGTGCCAGGATAGTTTGATACCGTTACATATTTACCCGTAAGTAATCCAAAAATAACACTCTTCCCGACATTCGGATTTCCAACAAGCGCTAATTTGAAGGGATCTGCCCTCTTAATATTCATATACGTATTACCCGTAACTGCTCTTTCATTTAATTTAACGTTTAGTACCTTATCAGTAATTTCTTTGTATTTTGTGGCAAAATATTTAATGATGGAATCCGAATATTTAATTTTTTAATCTGTGCAATCTATGGTTCCGCCTTTCGTATTTCGTGCATGTTTGGTTCTGGCTTGATTGATAATGAGTCTCAGCAAAAACAGTCTAATTCTTTTCTGGTTTATGTCAAGCAATTTCTGCATAGAGGATTTGATGAACTCTTTCTTAAATATCCGGAGGGAGAATGATGTTGCCGTTTTTCAACGTGTTTGATTTGAATCTCTTAAGTTGTGGGAGAAATGGACTATACTCCCATTCGAGGTGGTATTTATTATAGAGCGCCTTGATTAACCGATGGTATTTTTCATGTATTGATTGGGTTTCGTTTTTATGTCTTTCGTCACAATAAAACGCCCTGCAGGAAAGCATCCGAAAGTCCCTGATACTGCATAAATCATTTTTGAGAAATGGACAAACATCTCTTGAAATATCAAAATCGGGAACAGACACATTTTTAGTTACGTAATCAACTTCAACACTGCTCGCATACAGCACATGGTCATATACCCCGAAATTACCGCACATTCCACACTTATTGCATCGGGGATTAATCAAAGACACTTCATGCTCTAAGAGACAATAAAGTTCCTTTAACTCCAAAAACAGTTGCTCATTATGAGCTGTTTCTTTTTCTGCAATAATACTATTATCCGGCAAATCGATTTTCATACACTATCAAATTCTTTCGTATTGTTTTCAAATTATGCAACCGCCCTTTATCTATGCCTGGACACTGCCCCTTTAACTTTTCCCACTCATTCTTTTCTTTGATGTTCGAAGACCAAAAGGGAAACGTTCTGCA
Source organism: Candidatus Kuenenia sp. (assembly GCF_039794105.1). Taxonomy (GTDB): domain Bacteria; phylum Planctomycetota; class Brocadiia; order Brocadiales; family Brocadiaceae; genus Kuenenia. Next base: position 93,094 of record NZ_JBDIWA010000006.1, on the reverse strand, counting down.
TTGGCATGGCCTTACTTCATATATAACGCAACCGTTGTTATACATAACGCAATCGCCATTGCCATATTCCACCAAACTAATTCGCCCATAAATATTCCTTAAATATTTTTTTGCAAACATTTCTTCGGTCATCCCCAGGAACCTGGAAATGTCTTTAATCTCTTTGCCATTCACCCAAACAACCCCTGGCTCCCCGCGGCAACACTTGCCACACCGCTGGCATTCAAACCTCAATCCCTTTTTGTACCAGGGTTTACAATCTGCACCAACCTCTTTATCTTTTGTTTGTTCTCTGCAATCCATTTTATTATTTATTTCTGACAAATAATTCCTCTTCCATCCCATACATCCCGCTTCGTACATTTATTAAAGGAAGCGGGATTTCTTCTAAAAATCTTTAATAATTCCAAACCAAAACCGTTTGTTAAACTCTTCTGTATTATTTAACGGAATTTCAAAACCCTGAAACACGAAAAACTCACGGCAAAACTCCAAGCGTATTCCCGGTAAAAGATCGACACGGTATTCACTCCCTTTTTCGCTGCCATATCCCTTTCTGCCATTTACCTCGATAAATGGGGTAATACCTTCTAAATATAACATTTCTCCAGTGTCAAATGTTTTAGACATGGCCATACCAAAAAGCATATCCACGTTGGAATCTTCTTTATGTTCTCCGCCAGTAGGAACCTCAACACCCAATAATGCCTGAAGACTAATGCGGTGCCCCAGGTCTGTCCACAGGGCTAGTTCCTGTCCCATAGTAGTTATCCCTTCTCCCAATCCCCTGTCTTCATCACCCGTTGTTATATTCATAGTGGAACCCGTGGAAAACGAAAGGTAGTCGTTCTCGATGAGCATACTCCTTAATGCCAGCCTGGTATCGCCAAATCCTCCTGTACTAGCATGATCACTATAGTCGACATATAATAATTTCGGCTCAATATCAATTTTTGTCCGCAATGTAAGAGGAATTTCAAGGGCGATACTCAATTCACTGACATCTGCCTCGCCATGATGCTCATCTTGAATATAAATATAATTTAACCTAAATTCCCTGCTAAAGAATCCCGGCGCAATACGCAACAAAGGCACCCGTGGCGCACTTATTTCTGTATGCTCATAAGGCTGCCACGGGGTGGCCCATCCCTCAAAAAAATTTGAAAAGCCAAGATTTCTCTTAAGCCCACTGTGCGCATGATTATTATGTTTTTTAACTACTTCTTTGGAGGAACCTTTTTCACGACCCTCGATTATTTCTTCGGCAGCAGCAATGCCTCCCGCCGAATGAATAATACACCATAAACAAAAATGAAACAGCATTGCAGGAATTCTACGTATCATGCCATCACTCCATTTTTAAAAACACCAATGAAAATTCTTCTGTCCATAATAAATAAAAACATCTTTACGCTTTAGTTTTTTGAAAAATCCAGTGGAACGTAAGAAAACAATGTAGTCCCATTAGTACCGTATCAGTAATTTCTTTGCATTTTTTGCATTTTTGCAAAATATTTCATTGTCCATTCTGCAGCCGGCAAACTATACCCGGCAGTCGGCGGTTGATCAATGACCAATGGTTGTTGACTGTTTTTGTGTTTGCCTGGTTCTGGCTATGCCGACAAGGTACTAATATTACGTGGCACATAATGTCCTACATAAAAAATTATATTACAGATTGCAGCTATAGTAGTCAAGTGCATATCCTTAGCGCATAAACGATGTAGCGGAATATGTCATACAAATTCAACACGGACAAACAAGGTTTGTCCGTGCCACCCAATTAACAATTTAAAATTCATATTTTATGAGCATCTAGAGTATAGCTCAAATAAGAAAAAGAACATCCAGCCCTTCCCTAGAGGAGAACACAAAAAGCCCCCTCTTGGGAGGGAAATCAGGGGAGAGAGAACTATTGAAACTTATTGAGAAATGAAACGTCTGCTTTTACCAGGATGTGTCTCAATGGAGTTATGTTGTCTTCACCATCATCACTACTATGGGCATCGCCGACTTCGTAACACTTTAGTTTTTTGAAAAATTCCAATAATAGCGCTGCTTGGCGCATAGTGTAGGGACAACGGATGATGGACAATGGACATCTTTCGTCTTTCGTCTTTCGTCTTTCGCTCTTACGTTTTTAAAAAAACTAAAGTGTTACCCGACTTCTCATTATCCCGCCATACCCTTCGGCTTCCCTTGCAGTATGCAGCATTACGGTCATCAACCTGAATAATGAGACCTCCCCAAGTTCATTTATGTACCTTTTCCAGTCATACCGCCACTCTCAACTCCGACGACTTTTTGTAGAGACGCATTGCATGCGTCTCTCTGTTGCGTCAACATTTTCATTACGCGCAGCAGTTTCCAGACGCATGCAATGTGTCTCTACATCAAGATCAACAACAGAATAAAGTCGCTGACAAAGGCGGCCTGATTTATTGAAATGCAATTTTCAAACAGCTAAAACGTTGGAAACGAGTTAAGCTGAAAAATATTCCCCTTGCTGATTCCCTATTTATGCTTGTTTGCACAAATATACCCTACTTACATTTTTTCAGAATGCCCAAAAAATTGCTTGATTCAGAATGTTATTTACTGTATTCTAACCCCTACTTTAGCTTGTCCTTATGGTTATCTTATATACGCCATATTTTTAGAAAGGAGAAAGTTGTATGAATAAACAGGAGTTAGTTGAGTATGTTGCAAATGAATGTAGTGTTTCTAAGGCTTGCGGAGAAAAGGCGGTAAACGCTGTGTTGAACGGCATCAAGCAAGGTGTAAAGAAATCGAACGAAGTGCGTCTTATTGGTTTCGGAACCTTTTCAGTAAAAGAAAGAAAAGCACGAAAAGGAAGGAATCCCCAAACAGGAGCAGTTATTACTATTAAGGCAAGCAAAACTGTTAAATTCAGCGTAGGACAAGATTTTAAAAAGGTTGTAGCAAAATGTGGTTCCGCTTCAACAGGAAAAATGAAAAAGAAATAATAAATAAATATACATTAACTATTGTTGTTAAAAAAGCAGGCTTTTCAGCCTGCTTTTTTTTTAAACAAAACATTATTTGCGTAACGAATCTTCGTATCGTTATGGAATTGCTACCTTTTCAGGGTTCTGTTGCCTGCGTGTGGTTCTCCTTTCATTCTCCGTAAGAATTTTTTTTCTTAACCGAAATGTTTTAGGAGTAATTTCAACCAGCTCATCGTCTTCAATATATTCAAGTGCCATCTCTAGTGAAAATTCTCTGTGCGGAGACAACTTAACGCCTTTCTCTCCGGTAGCCTGTCGGATATTCGTAGCCTTCTTCTCCCTTATCACGTTAACCACAATATCATTCTGTTCACAATGCTCACCAACTATCATCCCTTCATACACTTCTTCACCAGGTTTAACAAACATTATTCCGCGGTCCTGTAAACCTTCCAAAGCGTATGCCGTGGCCTCACCAGCAGCCATAGAAACCAATACGCCCTGCGTCCTGTGCACTATATCTCCTTTGTAAGGTTCGTAATCATAAAAATTATGATGCATAACCGCCTCTCCGCGCGTAGAACTCAATAAACGGTTTCTCAAACCAATTAATCCACGCGAGGGCGCCTTAAATTCAAAATGTGTATATTGTTTTTCCGTTTTCATGCTGACAATTTCACCTTTTCTTGCCCCCAGAAGAGAAATCGCCTGCCCCTCCATTTCTTTTGGCACATCTATAACTACATACTCCATAGGTTCCATTCTCTTTCCGTATATTTCCTTATAAATTACTTTCGGTTTTGACACCTGTAATTCATATCCTTCCCTGCGCATGTTTTCGATTAATATTGAGAGGTGTAATAATCCCCTTCCTGAAATGCAAAAAGCATCGGGCGAAGCTGTTTCGTCCACCTTAAGGGCAACGTTTGAACGTAATTCCCGAAACAATCTCTCCCTCAAATTTCTACTGGTAACAAATTTTCCATCCTTACCACAAAACGGAGAATTATTAACGGAAAATACCATGGAAAGGGTTGGTTCATCAATATGTATCAACGGCATTGCTTGTGGATTTTCAACAGAAGTAATCGTGTCGCTAATGTCAATATTCTCAATTCCCGTTAACGCTATAATGTCCCCTGCCATTGCCGACTGCGTTTTTTCCCTTGATAATCCCACAAACGCAAACACCTCAGTAATCTTATGCAAGGATTGTTTTCCTGTCTTATCAATTCTGACAACTTGCTGACCGGTGGTAATTGTGCCGGAAAAAATCCTGCCAATTCCAATCCTGCCGACATAGTCATTATAATCAAGCGATGCTATCTGCATTTGCAATGGGAATTCAGTGTCATAACACGGTTTTGGAACAAATTGTATAATTGCATCAAGGAGTGGTCTGATATCGCTGCTTTCGTCATCAAGCGATAATTTGGCATAGCCGTTTCGTCCGCTTGCATATACAATTTTAAAATCCAATTGTTCGTCGTTGGCGTCAAGGTCCACAAAGAGATCAAACACTTCATTGATTACATCCTGACAACGGGCGTCAGGACGGTCAATCTTGTTAATGACAACAAGAGGATTCAAATTATAACCAAGGGCTTTTCGCAGTACAAACCTCGTCTGAGGCATGACCCCCTCCGCCGCATCAACCAGCAGCAACACACCATCCGCCATTTTGAGCACCCGCTCCACTTCTCCGCCAAAATCGGCATGTCCTGGCGTATCTATTATATTTATTTTCACTCCTTCATAATTAATAGCAGTATTTTTTGCCAGTATGGTTATACCACGCTCACGCTCAAGGTCATTTGAATCCATGATTCTTTCACTATGCTGAATCTGCTGGTTCACCCTAAACGTGCCGCTCTGCTTAAGCAATTGATCAACCAGAGTCGTTTTGCCGTGATCAACATGGGCAATAATTGCTACATTACGAACATTATCTCTTACAGTTTTTGCCATTCTTTTCCTCAGATTTTTCTATGGAGACGTTATTGTGTTTCCACTACGAACTCAAAATAAAAAAGCCGCAACGAATAACGAAGCGGCATATAACAAGATTAACTTTGTATTAAATAATACTATTCTCGATAGATTATTACAGACAATATTTTTTCTGTCAATGAAAATAAACCATCATGAGGATTTAAGTCACATAGTCTTCCTCATTTTTCGGTTCGGGAAATGCGTTCTTAATTGGCAAGCATAGCATTAGCTATTCCCTGAATGACTGCTTAAAATATCCTTTCTTTTTCTGTTTCCCTCTAATTGAATAATAAGAAACAACACCCCGATAACCTGCCAAAGAAATAAGGATTCAGGGGTTTTCCAGAAAATATATATATTGTATTGACCATGCAAAAAAAGATGATGAAGTATGGGACATAGTCATGCAATAGTGTTTCGAAACAATATTTTGTATTTTTTGAAAAAGATGTCGATTTCAATAACCTGCCCTTCGTATTCATCCTTATATCGAATATTCGAATACACAAAGAACTTGAATTTATTACATTTATTCAATATAGTTTTTACTTACATTTGTTGCTCATCATTGGTAATGAATGGGATTGGTGTTTCATTCATTTAATCAGGTTGGACAACAGATGCACACTCTTTTTCTTTTTACCCATAGATTTTACTGAAGAGACATAAAGCTATACCACGTAAAATTACTTTCACGTAAGAAAACTAATGAATTTGCCTAATGCAAATCAGGCACAAGTGGATCGTAAGAAAATTACGGAATACTTGTTGTGTACATCACATCCGGATGGGAGCAATAAAGCAATCTTTTTCTCTCAATTTGGTTTCACGCTGGAAAACTGTAAAATATTAGCAGAATCTTTGCGCAAACACGGGGCAACCTATAATGTGACAAAAGTCGTTGAATCTGAATATGGCACACGTTATAGTGTAGATGGATGGTTAGAAACACCAGATAGCCGCAATCCATATGTAAGGACTGTTTGGATAATAGAAAAACAGTCTACAACACCAAGATTGATTACTGCACACCCAAAATAGGAGAAAATCATGATAAAAGAGCATGATCGAATTGTTTTGTTGAAAGACTTACCGGAGGATGGTTTACAGGCTGGTGACGTCGGTACGGTTGTTCATATTCATCGTCAGGGTGAAGCATTTGAAGTTGAATTTATGACACTTGACGGTGGAACAGTTGCTGTTACAACTTTGCTTTCATCTCAAATACGAGCAGTTAGTAAAAGGGACATCACCCATGTTCGAGAACTTGCTGTCTCCTGATTAAAAAAGGATTTTGCTGATGTAGACAATATTTCTTCTGTCAATGAAAATAAACCATCATGAGGATTTAAGTCAAATTGTCTTCCTCATTTTTCGGTTCGGAAAATGCGTTCTTAATTGGCAAGCATAGCATTAGCTATTCCCTGAATGACTGCTTAAAATATCCTTTCTTTTTCTGTTTCCCTCTAATTGAATAATAAGAAACAACACCCCGATAACCTGCCAAAGAAATAAGGATTCAGGGGTTTTCCAGAAAATATCAGTTAATCCGTGCGAAATTAGCGAAACAAGACCGGCCGAAACACCTACAAGCAGCATTTTTTCGAATCTATTTTCTGCAATTGATTTTATCGCTTTTATTGTTCTATAAAATATTATTGTAAACATCCATAGGAAGATCGCCAACCCAAATATCCCCGTTTCCACCCACATATGCAGTATAATATTATGCGCATGCGAAAGACCTTCAACTTTTTGCACTTTTTTCGGCTTCACACTCTTTTTCTTCTTAACAGTCTTCGCAGAAGTATCCCCAAGAGATTTCTTTTCTTTTTCCCTAATCTCCTTTCTGTATGTTTCATATATATCCCTGAAGTTTCTTTTTCCTGGCCCGATCCCCATCAACGGATGATCAAGAATAATCGCAATCGACGCCTTCCAGCACATCAACCTTTCTCCAAGAATCTTGTTCGACGAAAAGAATTTATCATATTGCGTGATGGTTTTGGCGTGCATGGAATATTTTGATGGCAAAAGCACCAATAATAAAGGACTCAGCACAATTATCGCAATGAGCAAATACCTTTTTTTCAACATGAACGCTATATAAATCACAGCAACCATATTTGCGAACCAGCTTGCCCTGCTCATTGTCAGAACTATTGCATATCCGCTTACAAAGACAAGACATCCAAGCCAAAACCTAACAAATATGCTTCTGTAATAAAAAAACAGGCAAATAGCAATCGGCAGGAACAATGAAATATATTTTGCAATCCTTGAGTGATACTTAAATGTAGCAATTAACCTCTCATCTCTTACGGCAATTCCAGCATAATACCCATACAAACCATATGCACATACCAACCCACAGGTAATAAGCATTGCCTTTATTATGCGTTTCACTTGCTCAATACTGTGTATTGTATTGACCATACAAAAAAAGATGATGAAGTATGGGACATAGTCATGCAATAGTGTTTCGAAACAATATTTTGTATTTTTTGAAAAAATTGACGCTATTATTAGATAAATAAAAAATACCAGAATGGGTATGTTAAGCGCTGTTTTCTCAAAGATAATCCGTTTCTCAAGAACCATCTGATACGCCAGGCATCCGACCATTGTCATCAAACACATCACTTTAATGACATCAGCGCCGTAAGGAAAAAATGTTAAAATAAAAAAATACGCAATAAATGCGTACTCTGATACCTGACTTATGTATTTACTATTTTTCGTATTCATCAATGGTAGTTTTGCCCGCCTGTTCCTAAATAATTCTTATTTACTTGGTTTTGCCGACCGTAATCCCATCCAATCAGGACATAACAGTACATGCCATTGAAAAAGCCTGCAATATATTGTCAACCGGTATCTCAACTTCCTGCTAAGAAACATAACAATGCCGTTCCCAGCGCTATTGATGATTAAATTGAATAAAATCTTCATCACATACAATATTCTGAAGGTAACGTAAACATCTCGGGAATAATTCTTTTTAAAAAAAAGATACAACGACCGGCAATATTCAATTTGCGATTGCCACGGCGCTTTTCTCTTGCTCTCTCCCCCCAGATGAATCACCCTGGCGTCGGGGATATGCCACACCCTCCACCCAGCATTTTTCATGCGATAGCACCAGTCAGTCTCTTCAAGAAAGAAAAAAAACCCTTCATCCAATTTACCGGTTTTTTTTATCGCCTCATTCCTTACCATAATACATGCCCCTATAACCGATTCTATTTCGATGGGCTGCGTGATAACACGTTTCTTACTAAGGTATTTATCAGGAAACAACCATCGCAAGAGACTTTTATTCAATAACTCAGATGCCAGGGTGGGATAATTATCAAAACTGTTTTGTTTCATACCGTTTGGTTTTAACAGTTGAACACCGGCAATTCCCGCATCATTATGGGATTCCATAAAAGCATACAATATCCGCAACGTATTTTTTTCTAAAATCGCATCTGTATTAAGCAATACGTAATATTTGGAGGAAATAGCCGTTATTGCCTGATTCACCGCGGCGGCAAACCCCTTGTTTTCACTGTTCTCTATAATATGCACTCCGGGATACCTGCTACGCACCGCCACAACACTGTCATCTTTAGATCCGTTATCCACGACACAAATTTTGATAATACAATCTGTATCCGATTCATAAACGGATGCAATGCATTTCAACAACAGGTCTTTTGTGTTCCAGTTGACAATAATAATACACAGGTCATTCATGAATGAAACAAGTAGTATCTCAAAGTTCTGATATTAACCGGATCCATTTTCAACGAAAGACGAAAATTTTCCCTTGCCGCAATTTTATCGCCCATTCGCATATAATGTCTGCCGATTTTAGCATAATGTGCTGCTAAACGTTTTTTATACATTTTTTCGCTAATGCCGTTCTCACTATCTTTAAACATAGTATATATCTTATCAATTATCACTTTCTGGTATTTCAGGACATTATCGCGGTTTTTACTGAGAGATTTGGAACTATGCCGGTATTTCACCAGCGGAACGTCTATGCCAATCGCTTTGTAATAGAATGCAATTCTCAGCCACATGTCCCAATCCTGGCAGTTTACTAATTCAGAATCAAATAAAGCCGTTTTATTAAACACCTCTTTACGAACCACAACGGAAGAACATATTATAAAATTTTGTTCAAAGAATAATTGAGTGAAGATATTGCCAGATGGTAATCTTCTCATGATCTTTCCTTCCATAAACTGGCTTTTTGAGTCTATATTTATATGTTTTGAATATACCATACCAGCATCAGGATTTTTCATGAATTGGTCAATTGACATCTCCAGTTTCTCCGGCATCCAGATATCATCGGCATCAAGGAATGCGACATACTCCCCCTTCGCCGACTGAATACCCAGATTTCTTGCCGTTGGAAGCCCTTCATTGCGCCCTAAATCAATATACCTTATCTTTTCCATATAAGGCTCCAATACCAGCTTCGTGTTATCCGCAGAACCATCATCAATCACAACAACTTCATATGTATCGTATGTTTGTGCAAGAATGGATTCAATTGATTCCGGCAAATAAGCTGCACAGTTATAGGTAGGCATAACAATAGAAACCAGTGGTTTTTTATTTGCCATAAGCACAGATTACACCTTTTTTGTAACGCATAGAAAACTATCCTTCTTACTATTTATGGCCTGGCTCTCATTATACATTCTTCATATAATGCGTATATTTCGCCGCCAACATTTTCAAGATCATATTTACGCCCCTGCACAACCGATTGTTTTGAAAATTCAAAAAGCATATCTTTTTGAGAATATAAGGCAAATAATCTTTCTGCAATTTCCTTTGGATCATCTCCCGTCACAAACCCATCAATACCGTCATGGACGATTTCCTCAACAAAATCTCTCCTTAGACAGATAATAGGCTTCCCCAACGCCTGACATTGCCTTAAAGCCCTCGCTGTTCCATCAGAACCGGCAACCGTATAAAACATTACGTCAAAGCAATGTACTGCGTCCCAATAATCCAACCTCTTGTACCCGCCGAAAATCACACTATCCTCTAATTTATGTTTCTTAACCGGCGTTACCGCCAGTTTATTCAGATTAGGGCCCCTTCCCAGCAGTAAAAACTTAATATTTTTACCGGATTCCTTTATTATTTTAGCGACTTCAACAACCAGTTCAAATTTTCTGTGATGCTGCACTCTCATGACAAGGCCAACCACAAAATCATCATCCTTTAAACCAAATTCCGGCCTGATATTTTTTGGTTCTTTCGGTATTTGATGAATATCCAGCCACGGGTTTAAACAAACGACCTTCCTGAAATCGTTTTGCAGCATCTCTCTTAATTTAAGGCTAAATACCGTGAAAACATCCGCCCTTTTGCAAATTGTTTTTTTCAAAAAGCCGGGAGGAGTAACCTTGAAATCGGTAAATATTTTTACCGCCTTATGCGAATTCCCCAGGTGCACAGCAAGGTCTCTATCACGAAAGAAATGAATGATGTCAGGATCAAATTGTTGAACAACCTGCTTTGCCACACGCCTGTTTCTCATCATTGCGCCAATCCCACCGCGCTTAGCAAGGGTTTGTACCGTTTTTATCCTGCCGGATTCCACATGAGAAATCAAGCCTGTGTCCGGAATTTTAGGCACACTCGTCAACAACATAACGTCGGCCTTTTTGCTCATATAATTACACAACTCAACGATAGGCTGCGAAGGCCCCGTCCACTTGTGATCAGAATATTCGTAAAGAATTTTCATAATGAGTGGTGTCCTTAGTTATAGCCATTTTAGAAGAGATTTTCGCCGTGAAACTTTTCTTACCATCTACTTTACACACCCCTGATAACATTTATAAATTTCGGTGCGTTCGCCTGTAATGAATATCCGGTATCTAATGTCTTTCTCCCTGCCAGCCCCATACGTTTTCTCAGCGCCGCATCATCGGCCAGGCATTTTATCTTCTCTGCCCACTCATCAACACTTGAAGCAAACATGCCGTTCACGCCTTCCTCAACAATCTCACTGTGAACTCCCACCGGTGAACATACTACGGGAACGCCTACTGCGAAATATTGAAGCAGCTTTGTAGCGCACTTGCCCCTTGTCCATTCATGATTCGGCAAAGGCGCCAAACCTATATCAATGCCTTGTAAATCAGCATTTTCGTCTTCAATTGCCCATATCTTTTTGTGTACAGGCATTGTTTTGCAATCAATAAATTCGTTGCAAATAATCTTCAGTTCCAGCGATTTATTTTGTTCTGCCAACTGATCAAAAGCAGGCGTCAATTCCTGTATGAATGGAAGCGATGACTTGCTCCCTATCCATCCGATTGTGATCTTTTCCTTCCTGGTATCATAATTCCTGACCGAATACTTGCTCGTATCTATTGCAGTAGGGATAATAGTTACGTTATTATTGTAAGGCAATGCCTTTGATTTCAGATACGAATTGCCTGCAATTACAGAATCGGCAAACCGCACCATTCTGGCAAATGTCCGCTGTCTTTTAAACGATCTTCGGCGTCCATCTACCGGGCTTTTGTACATCACCGCATCGTCAAAATCATATATTATTTTGATGCGCTTTCTCTTCAGATACCAAAGTTGCCAATGCCACAGCCTCTTTTTCTGGACATACAATACATCATAACCGTTCATTTGAGAAAACAATTTCATCCATTGCCAGAACGAACCGGGGAAAAGTGATACTGTATATGCTATATGTGCTTCATTTAAGTAGGGAAGATATTGCAACACCCTGTATCTGCTCGCAGGGTGTTCCCATTCCTGTATTAAAAAATAGACCCTTTTTGTTTCCATAACTTATGATAGCTACTTTAAGACCCTTGCCTGCGGCTGCCATACGTGTTTTCTTGCTATGCTGGCCTTAATAATTCCCCGCATGATTTCCTTATCAACATTGTTAATCTTCTTTCTCTTCATATACGCCCTGTAAAACCGTAATCTGTCCGTGTATGTCAAACAATCCGGCATCGATGCATTTATTTGAGACAAATTTCTGATGCGTTCATCACGCGTAATTCTTCTGTTAAAGTAAACCCTGTCGAGGTCAAGGTAATAAAAATTCCAGGCGTCAGGCAATTCATTCACCAGGATATTATTTGCCTTCAGATCGGCGTGATATACCCCCAAATCGTGCAATTTCCTAAAAGACTCCGCCAGACTTGAAACAAACCTTCTTTTTTTTCTTAAAACCGGTTTGCCATGCGCCCTATTTAATTTTTCCGTTACATATTGATTACACGGTAAATTCCCTGATGCATTTTCCGTCAAAAGAAGGCTTTTCTCCAGAATGCCATACTTCCGGATTTCGCAAAGCGCAATCGGTTGAGGAGTCAGAAGTTTTAGCGCTAAAAGCCCATGAGCGGCAAGCCATGCCTTTCGCGCAGGGGAATGAATGAGGGAATAAATGCCTCTTTTTAGCAAAGCTGGATAGCGGAATTCTTTTACGCACACACCATTGATTTTTTCATCAGGACAGAAAATAAGGGTAATCCCTGTTTTATGAGAATTTTTAATAACATTCTCACGCCTATCACGCAACGAATCATTATGCTTTTCAATGAGGGCAAGCAGTGTATCTGCGTCCCATTCCGCTCTCATGTTTATTCTGTAACCGCCCTTTTTTATGATGGTAAATACATTATTTTTCTTTAAACATTTTCCCGCCCTGCTGCGCCATATACGGTATTTCGTAGCACCTACGCTCCCTAATATTTCTTGAGGATCAAACGTTCCGGAACAACGCGCCAATTCAATAATCTCGTCATTTGTGCATACATCTTCAATGGAATACAATAATCGGGACAATTCCTTCTTTCTGGCAGGCAACGTCGCTTTCTTTACGAACCTGGCACGGCCAATATCTATTAAATAAAACAGCGCAAAATCATTGACGTCAACCAATATATTCTCAGCGTGAAGTTCTCCATGTAAAATCCCGGCGTCATGCATCTTTTTTACAAAGAGCATAAGGTTTAGCAACAATTCTTTTTTTTGTATGACGCCCGCCGGAGTCTTTATTAACTCAAGTGAAAGGGCTTTTACTGAAATGCTGTTTGGAATTGTTTTTGAAATTATGTAACAATCCCGGAGTATTCCGCAACTACGTGTTTCTCCCATAGCTACTGGCTCTGCGGTATGAAAACCGTTTTTCAGCAGTAAAAAACCCTGATTCCACTCCCTTTTAGCCTTTGACTGAGCAAACAACGATTTAAACCTGTCGATACTGCCCTTTGCCTTATAGTGTTTTATATAATACGATTCATGACTATTCGTATATTTCAAAACCCTCCTGAAATGTCCATTACGTACCATTTCATATTGATCATCCCGATGAATCGTATTAAATATTTCTCTTAACGCATCGGTTAATCCACCGTTCACCAGCCATTTAATACCATTATTAACATAATTACTCATATCTCATTTCATAACGCACATTCAGGCATGTAAATTTATTTCCAGCCGCTTTACGCTGTTAATCAATAAAACTGTACGGTTTCCGGCACAAAAATAAGACTACAAAAAATAGCTTAAGTACAGATACTACAAGATGATATGGATATAAAACCATTTTCATCGTTTACAGGTGTTACTAACGCAACATGATGACTGATGACTTATTTTGTCATTGCGAGGGTACCAGCTTGTCATTGCGAGGGTCTTTTCCGAAGCAATCTCATAAACCGTCATAGAGATCCTTCCATCCTGCATTCATTCCATTAATTAATTCTATTTTTTTAGCCCTTGAGCCACCCTTAATTTGCTTCTCCCGGGATATGGCGTTTCTTACATCACGAAATATCTCGTAGTATACTAATTTTGTAACATTATACTTTTTTGTAAATCCCTCGGCCCTCTTCTCTCTATGCTCATATACTCTTCTTTTAAGATTATTCGTAACCCCTGTGTAGAGTACTGTATCATTTTATTCGTCATTATGTAAACGGAGTATAATTTATCCATTACAATTACCTTGATTGAATCTGGCATTATAAAAAAGATTGCTTCGGAAAAGACCCTCGCAATGACAAGCTGAGACCCTTGCAATTATAAGCTGATACCTTTTGGATAGCCCTATACATTTGAACCGGTACAGAAACAGAAATGCCAGACGTTTCAGACTCGAAAATGAGACTACAAAAAATAGCTTAGGTACAGATACTACAACATGATATGACTATAAAACCATTTTCATCGCTTCTGGAGAATTAGAGATGGTGAGCAACTTGTTAGACGGTTTATATTCCTAGCTTTTTCATTATAGATGAGATAGGTATAGTTTCTTTTTCCTTCGATCTTTCATCGAGAAATGCCATGAACTTCTCACTACTACCGAGTTCTTTTACCTCTTTCTCAAACTCATCAGTTTCCTCCAGGACATAATTTTTCCCATCTTTATCGCAAATAATTAATGGTTCAGATCTTGCCATGGTCAATAATTCATCAATTGAATGTTTCTTTTTCCTCAAATCGATTGTATTCATAAATCGAAAATTATCACATTTATCATCTTGACGCAACACTTGTTATTATTTTACCGCCTAACAATTAATATGATGAAAGCCGCTGAAGAATCGCACTGTTATGTATCTGCCTTTTCTCTCTGCAATTTGTATTTTTCATTTTGCATTTTCACTGTTTTTGCTTTAATATCGCCACAAAGAAAAGGGCGAACACCATCCCACTCCCACGTCGTTTTACCATACAAGGATAAGCGGAAAAAATTATTCTCAATAACCATTGGAACAGGCACACTCTCATTTGAAAAAATATTTTTGCATATATTGCTCACTGGCGCTTTTGTTTTACTCATTTGTCGTTTATTTGAATTGTCTGCACAATTCCTTTGTGTATGATGATCAATCAACGATAGTCGATAATTATTTCATTCGGCACTGGCATAACTTTCCGGATATTTTTACCGGCAAATATTTTTCTCTTTCCGCAGAATTAACGTATCGTCCGGTAGTCACCCTCTCTTATTTTATTGATTTTACCTTCTGGAAATCCAACCCAGCCGGCTACCACCTTACCAATGTTTTAATCCATTCGGCAAACTGTGTATTCTTCTTTCTCTTTTGTTTCCAATTGCTGAAAAAACGGATAACTGCCTTTGTGTCGGCATTACTGTTTTCTTCATATCCCCTCTTATCTGAATCCGTAAACGCAATCGGGTTTCGGGAGGATCTGTTTGCGTTTCTATTTATGATATCAGGCTTTTTCTTTTTTTTAAAATCCCGCAAAGACAAATATTTCATTCATTACCCATTATCTTTACTCTGTTACTTTTTTGGACTTTTCTCCAAAGAAATGGCGATTACTTTACCGGTATTAATTATTTTACACGACCTTGTTTTCCCACCGTTCTTACGAAAAGATACCCTGTTGGCAGCACGTCAAAACAACGGGAGCATGCAACCAATAAACCCATCCATATCATTACGCCTCTCTTATCTAAAATCAGGATTTTATCGCTATTATAGCGGCTACCTGCTGATTTCTCTTTTCTATCTCTCAATCCGCTTTTACTTTCTCCACAATCCTTTGGAATCAGAAATACAATCGCCATTAAAGAATCCTTTCACCAGCTTTCTTACCATGACCCACGTATTGGCATATTATATAAAATTACTCTTCCTTCCCTTCCCTTTAAATGTGGATTATGTGATTCCTGTTTCAACATCCATTGCAAAAATATCTTTCTGGATATCCGCCCTGCTTTTAACGGCAACGGGAATACTTGCATTTCGTACTAAAAAAAGAAATAACTATATTTTCTTTTGCATTGTGTGGTTTTTCATTACCTTGTCCCCCGTAATGAATATTATCCCATTGGGCAATATTATGGCAGAAAGGTATTTGTATGTTCCTTGTGCCGGTATTTGCATGGCATTTGGGATTTTGTTGACTAAGAGCACCACCTTTTTATCTTCTTATCATGAACGGAACACCGTCAGAAAACCTTTTACATTCGCTACAACTTCCCCTATTTCGCTGACGCTGCTTCCGGCGCTCTTTTTTCTTTTGTCAGGAAGCGCATATTTAACGCTTCGGAGAAACACGGATTGGAGGGATGGTTTTCACTTATGGTCAAAAACACTTACTGTTTCACCGAACAGTGCGAGAAGTCACATTAATCTGGGAAATGCCTATGAAAAAATGGACTTTAACAGCGCCGCTTTTGAAGAATACAAAAAGGCATTAAAAATAGACCCGAACGACGCCGACCTTTTTAATAACCTTGGCATTTATTATGACAAAATGCGTCTTTATGAAGATGCAATTGCCTGTTACAAAAAAAGTATTGAAATATATCCACAACACACACAGGCACATAATAATTTAGGGGTAATATACACCAAAGAAAGAATATTAGACGAAGCAATCAGTGAATTTATCAAAGCAATCTCAATAAATCATTATTACCCTGACGCACACAGTAATCTTGGCATCGCCTATTACAGAAAGGGCGCTATGGATCTGGCGGAACGTGAATTCCTGACTGCAATTTCTATGGAACCGTATCACGCAAAGGCACATAACGGACTTGGCATCCTCTATAACGACAGACAGCAATTTGACAATGCCATTCATGCATTTCAAACCGCCGTAAAGATCAAACCCGATTACGCAAACGCCCATATGAATCTGGGCGCTCTGCTGCTGAAACACAAAAAAGACAAACATGCGGCATTATTTCATCTCAAAGAAAGCATAAAACTCGATCCGCAACAAGACCAGGCTACCGGCATAAACAAACTTATACAACAACTGGAACAGGCAAACTAAGCGAAACTTCGCAATAAGTTGAGACTGTGCTATAGGCAGTCAGAAGTCAGAAGTCGGCAGTCGGCAATCTACAGTCGGCAAATTGCAGACTGCCGACTGTAGACTGTAGACTGTAGATTGTAGATTGAGAAGTTACCAAAAGGACAACGGCATTATTTTATACTGTCCCCTGTTCTGCATTAAATACCTCTACCAGCCTTCTTTTTAAATACGTATATCTTTTACATGGTTTGTTATTTTTTACTGCGATTGCCAATGCCTTTTTTGTACCTATTAACACCACCAATTTCCTTCCCCTGGTTATTCCTGTATACAAAAGATTTCTTTGCAAGAGCATATAATGCTGCATATGAACAGGCAGTATAACAACAGGGTACTCACTCCCCTGGGATTTATGAATCGATACCGCATACGCCAGCACTATTTCATCGAGTTCTTTGTAATCATATACAACCTCCCCTCCGTCATAATTTACGGTAATTTCCTGATATTCATCATCTATATCATCAATGAACCCTATATCACCGTTATATACATCTTTTTCATAGTTATTTACTATTTGCATAACCTTATCATGTTTTTTAAATTGTCTTGTGCCTTTTATTAATTCAACAGGAGATTTATTGAGGGCATTTTGAAGGGTGTTATTTAAATTATGTACCCCCAAAACCCCCTTATTCATTGCCGTTAACACCTGGATGTCCTTAATAGCATCAAACTGAAATCTGCCGGGAATCCGTTCTTTACATAACGAAACGATTTCGTTTATTATTTTTTCAGGGTCTTCAAGCTGAATAAAATAAAAATCCTGAAGTCTGTCTTTTTCAAAAGTAAGCACCGGCATATAACCGCTGTTTATCCGATGAGCATTCATCACCACAACACTTTCTTTCGCCTGACGAAAGATCTCATTGAGATGAACGGAAGGTACAACACCAGACGTTATGATATCCTTTAACACATTTCCCGCCCCTATCGAGGGAAGCTGATTTACATCACCGACGAAGATCAGGGTTGCATCCTTCCGTACAGCCTTCAGAAAATGGTACATAAGTATCGTATCCACCATTGATACTTCATCCACGATAATTACATTTGCGTCCAGTGGATTTCTCTCATTTTTCCTGAACCCCCCTTCCTGAGGATTTATCTCCAATAGTCTATGGAGCGTTTTAGCCTCATGTCCCGTCATCTCAAACATCCTCTTCGCCGCCCTGCCAGTTGGCGCAGCTAATATTACACGAAACCCTGATTTCTCATACATTCTGATAATTGTTTTTATAATTGTGGTCTTACCCGTGCCAGGTCCTCCTGTAATGACAAATACCTTTTTATCTATCGCACCTCTTACCGCCAGGAGTTGTTTTTCAGCAAGGTGAATACCAAACTCTTTCTGAACCCAATCAACGGAGGTATCCATACCCATCAGATACGTCCGCTTTCCCTTTTGCATCAGGCCATTGAGCATTTCCGCTATTCCCTTTTCCGATACATAACATTTTGCAAGATATACCGCCTTGTTATTGGCCGTTATCTCATCATTTTCATTACAGTCTTCAATTACTATACTCTTCTCAAATGCAATGGTTCCAAATGCACGAATGATGAGGTCGCGTTCTACCTCAAGCACCTTCCTGCATTCTTCCGTTAATAACTCATAGGGATAGTACACATGGCCTTCGTTTAATAATTTTTTCAGAACATACAAAATACCCGCTTCAGCACGCAATATTGAGTCCTTCGCAATGCCCATATTTTCAGCAATTTTATCTGCGGTAATAAACCCGATACCAAATACTTCCATTGCCAGCCGGTATGGGTTCTCTTTTACAATACGGACAGACTCCCTGCCGTACTGTTTAAATATCTTTGACGCGTATGCAGAACTTACTCCGTTGCTTTGAAGAAAAAGCATTACATCCTTTACTTCTTTTTGTTCCGTCCATGCGGTTTTGATCATCGCAATGCGCTTTTCACCAATGCCTTCCACCTGTTTTAGCTGTTCTATTGAATGTTCAATAATATCAAGTGAGGCCACTCCAAAGCGGGACACGATTCTTTTTGCCATTACCGTCCCAATGCCCTTAATAAGCCCTGAACCAAGGTATTTTTCAATACCCTTTGCAGTTGCGGGGGTCACCGGTTCGTAAGAACTCACTTGAAATTGTTCTCCATATTTCGGATGACAATACCAATGCCCCCGAAGATTTACTGTTTCGCCTTCAGTAACCGACGCCAGGTTGCCGGTAAAGGTAATAACATCCTTATAATTATTCACCTTGATTTTAGCGATAGTGTATCCCGTATCTTCGTTGCGATAGGTAATTCTTTCTAATTGCCCCTGAATGACAGATTCTATGGTCATATTCTGTTACTCTACAAAAACATTTTAACACTTTAGTTTTTTGAAAAAGTAGGGGCGAAGCACTTGCTACATTTGGGTTTGAACGCATTTATGACAATTTACAGCAAATGCTTCGCCCCTACACTGCGATTATTGGAATTTTTTAAAAAACTAAAGTGTTACAAAATATTACGTACTATTTCCCTACAACATGATATGATAGTAATGAAAGTGTTCATTAAAAAAGTCCTTGTATTTCAGATAGTTTGATTTTAGCATGTTTTTTGTAATATTTTGTAACATTTTAGATATTAGCCTTGTATTATCCTTCACTATTTTTAAAGCGTTTAAACAATGATACCTTGTAATAAATGCAGCCAGCATATTGGCGAACGTCTCTGTATTGGACTGGGAGACTGGCTTTGCCCGGAGTGTTGTGGACAATATCGCATTGTTGACATAAATTGCTGGAAGTATTGTCCCTTCTTTTTTAAAGAAGAAATCCCTGTCAATGCTGAAAAACAGAAACAATAACTGATTACCCGGGAAAAACCGCAGAAAAATTTACGGACGAAAACGATAATCACTGCTTTAACAAAAGCATGTAATGAGAAGGGCGTTTTCCCCCTGGTATGCGGAGAAACCATTTTTAAAATTACCCGGCAGACGCCACATGGCAAATCAACGGTCACGGATAATAACACTTCTGACGGACTTCGGAATTCATGATGCTTATACCGGCATTATGAAGGGAGTGATTGCCGGGATTAATCCGCATGCCAACATTATCGATCTGTGCCATATGATTCCGCCACAAGACGTTTTTCGAGGGGCATATCTCCTATACACCTCTTACCATTATTTCCCAAAAGGAACTATCCACATTGCCGTTATTGACCCCGGCGTTGGCAGTGAAAGGAACATACTCTGTGCAGAATGCAAAGGACACCTGTTCCTTGCCCCGGATAATGGTTTATTGAGTTTTATCCTTCAAAAAGAAAAAACGAAAACCATCACCCGCGTGACAAATACCAAATTTTTCCTGCCGGGGCAAAGCAATACCTTTCATGGACGAGACATCTTCGCACCGGTAGCGGCACATCTGTCACGTGGCATCTTACCCGATCAGTTAGGCAGAAAAATCAATCAGTTCCGCCAGATCGACATGCCAAATCCCGCATTTGCAAAAGAAAACAGAAGGATTAACGGAACCATTCTCTCTATTGACCATTTTGGCAACCTCATTACCAACATCACTGAAAAACACATAGCTAATTCAGAAACAACCGCAAATAATTTAACTTTAACGGTAGGCAAGGAGAAAATAAAGGGCTTAAGTAATACCTATGCCGATGTAAAAACCGGCATGCCGCTTATGCTTATAGGAAGTGCGGGGTTTTTAGAAATATCAGTAAATCAGGGAAATGCCGGAAAACATTTCATGGCAAAACAAGGCCATAAGGTTTACCTCGATGCTTGAACAAAAAGAAACCCACCTATCTATAACACTTTAGTTTTTGAAGAATTCCAATAATAGTGCTGCTTGCCGTAAAGTGTAGGGGGGAGCATAGAGTTTAAGAGTTTAGGAGTTTGAGAGTTGGGAAGTTGTTAACTCCTTAACCCTACAACTCCTAAACTCCTTTGGTATAAACGGTTGCTGCTCGTTCCTCACTTGAAATATCTAAGTAGAGACAGGTTTGAAACCTGTCTCTACCATGTAGTGCGACGAACCTCGTCGCACTACAAATGACAATTTCCAATTTCAAAAGACTAAAGTGTTACACCTACCTCCTTTTTTCGAGTAAAAGAGGAAAAATATCAATCGATAACTACTTATTTTTGATACGTATTATATACGAACTATATACGTATTGTTTTATCTTTGACTATTTGTGAAAATATTGTGAAGTTGGATGGGTCTGGTTGAAACGATTTAACAATTCATTTCCCTTTGTGAGCAATGGCTCATGGATGTTTCATTTTATACTTAAAGGAGCACCGTAATAAATGGATAAATTGCCTATCGGAAAGAAGTTTTCGTTTATTTTTATAACACTTCTCGTAACCATATTGACCGGTACTTTTTTTGTATTCTGGACGATAAAAAGCCAACGCGATAGTGTAAATGTTGTAAACCTTGCCGGACGGCAGCGTATGCTGCTTCAGAAATATTCCAGCGAAATTAATTCCGAACTGATCCCTTTACAACTTCGTTACAGCACAATAAAAGCGGCAGAAATTACCACACTTCAGATTGTGGCAGACCGGACCCATTACACAAAAAATGTTGTTGGCAAGCTTATTAAAGAGACGCCGGAGGTTCACCCCAATCAACATTATGCTAATATCATTGGCGGTATTCCCCTTCCCGCAACATTTGTTAAAGAAGTGTCAGACGTCATTAATCAAAAAGGCACATACAGCTATGATCTTTTAAGCAAATGGAATATAAACAAAGAAAAGGGGCTCAAGACGGATTTTGAAAAGGAGGCTTTTGACTATTTCTATAATAACAAGGGGCAGGTATTGTATCGTTTTTTAGAACATAAAGGGTACTATGTCCTGAGATATGCTACCCCCGATGTCGCAACCGCACAGGTGTGCGTTAACTGCCACAATAATCATTCAGAAAGCCCAAAGAACGACTTTAAACTGCAAGATACTATGGGCATCCTTGTCGTGAACATTCCCATTGGCCAGGCAAACAAGGGAATAGAGGCTTTTTTAAACCAATCAGATGATACAAAATCAGGCACGCATTCATTTCTTAAAACAGGCGCAGTATTTGAGGCAACCCTGGATTCTCTTGTCAAAGGAGGAAAGGCTCCTTTGGACATGGAAATGACAAAATTTACCTCTGTTTCACCAACTACAGACCATGCGATACGGAACAAATTAAACGAAATTAAACAATTATGGGAAACTACCAAAAACAGCACTAAAAAACTTTTTGAAGCGGAAGTAAATTCCGCTGAATATATAGCGTCGTACAGAAACGTTTTTGATACCGTTAATGTCCTTGTAAAAACCATGAATGATGCGGTTGGCTTATACCAGGCAAATTCAGATAAACGGGCTATGCGCTTATTATGGATTCAGGGAGTGGCAACCGGCATTGTCTGCCTGATTATCATTCTAAGTTGGCGCAACATAGTGCGACCCCTTATAAAAATACTTAAAGAAATAATTAATAACCTTTCAAGCAATGCCATTCATGTTGTGTCAGCGTCAGAACAAATATCCGCATCAAGCCAAAGCCTTTCGGAATCGACGTCGGAACAGGCGGCGTCAATAGAAGAAACCTCATCGACCATGGAGGAGATATCCTCTATGACAAAACAAAACGCGGATAATGCGGCGGAGGCATCAAAACTCGCATTGGCATGCAATATTACTGTAGAAAACGGCAATATATCTGTCGCAGAAACGGTTGAACACGGAAACCGCTCGGTCAGGGAAATGGCAGAAGCAATGAATGATATCTCAGAAAGCAGCGGAAAGATTGCTGACATCATTAAACTTATAGAAGGAATCGCCTTCCAGACAAATTTACTGGCTTTGAATGCCGCAGTTGAGGCAGCGCGCGCAGGGGAACATGGTCGCGGATTTGCCGTTGTTGCAGAAGAGGTAAGGAATCTAGCCCAAAGAAGTTCAGTCGCAGCAAAGGACATCACCATGTTAATCGCCGATAGTGTAAAGAAAGCCGAAAAGGGAATGGAACTCGTAAACAAGACGAAAGATGTTTTTTCCAGCGCCGAGTCAAAGGTAAAAGAGGTATTCTCAAATTCTGTTACGCAGGTTAAAATGGTAACTGATCTGGTAAATGAGATTGCTTCCGCTTCGGAAGAACAAAGCAATGGCATTCAGCAAATAAGCAAGGCCATTCTGCAGATGGATCAGGTAGTGCAAAAAAATGCCGCAACCGCAGAAGAAGCTGCTTCGGCAGGAGAAGAATTGACGGCGCAAGCCCAGGAACTTAATGCCCTTGTAAAAACAATATCCCTAGAAGTCAATGCAAGCGAAGGGGAATGCCCTTAGCCTGAGCCCTCAGTCGGCAATCGGCAATCTGCAATCTGCAATCTGCAATTTGCCGACTGCATAATGGTGAAATCTGAAATGCTAAATACGAAATCCTAAGCAAATTCCAAATTTCAAATGTTCAAAACCCGGTTTTTTTTCAGTTTAAAACCTGTCTTTGTCAAAAGAATGTGGAGGTAAAATCCTTTAGATAGTTAGTAGGGTGGCACGGACAAACTCTGTTTGTCCGTGTTTAGCTTGTACGGCATTGTCTATAAACCCCGTTAGAGAATTTAGAAGAGTCCTTGCCCTCACGGACTGGGCTTTCTTTCTCACGGGGTAAATCACAAATCATGAGTCTCTTGAGTATAGTCGAAGTTAGACAGTAGGGTGGATTAAGCGATAGCGAATCCACCTTTCCCTGGAAATATTATTGCTGGATGCTGTGTAAAAATTACCACCTTAATCCACCCTACTCATAATTTAAATGCAACCACAAATGGGAGCATTCCCGTTTTTTTGTAACCCGTCATTTTAGTAGGATGAAAAGAGAATATCGAAGTCAGAGATCAGAGATCAGAGATCAGAGTTTTTCGCGGATTTCTGACTTCTGTCTTCTGTCTTCTGTCTTCTGTCTTCTGTCTTCTGTCTTCTGACGAGTGATCCATCGTGCATAAATAATAAGCTTTTTTACAAAAAATCGGGAATGCACCCACCACAAATGGAGTAACACTTTGATTGGAAATCAAAAATGTCTAAAGAATATGAAATGAATAAACGATTAGAAAAATAAATCACTACTCAAGGTGTGACCCTTTTAATCCCTGCTTTCAGGCGGTGTTTAATACATTTATTAAAAAAAGGCTGGATTTGGTATGCAACTGGGAATGGCTTAGGTGGGACGACCGCTGTTTTATTCTGCATCCGGAGGGAAATTTACTTGAGTTGTACCTGGTAATTCAAAAAGTTGCTTGTCTTATACACAACAATAGAACATTATTAAGAAACGCAAAAAAGCAAACATGCCTGCTTTTAACGGACAAACATAAAAGTTTACGTCAGAAAAAACAACTGAATATATTCGAAGAATATTCAAATTATTTCACAAAGGAGTAAAAGATGGAAGCAAAACTAAAATTTCCTGACGAATTTGTTGATGTCTTGGAAAAACCAGTAGAAAAATCACTGCTGGAGTTGATAGCTGTGGGACTTTACAGGGATGGAAGAGTGACTTTACGACAGGTTGCTGATATATTAGGCGTTGATAGAAAAGGCGTATTGGAAATACTCAAAAAGCACAACGCGTATATAAATTATGGGATAGAAGAGTTGAAAGAAGACATTGCGTATGCATCCGGTGGTGAGTGATTCAGACGTCATCATTCATCTTGCAAAGCTAGATGAGCTAAAATTACTCAAAGAATTGTTCGGGTACGTGAACATACCGCGATATGTTGAGTCCGAGGTAGTACATGATCAGAATAACGAAGTTGTCGCGATTAAAGAAGCAATCAATAAAGGAATTCTAAAAGTACATAACGCAGATGAAAGAAAGGCGATAAAAATTGCGAAAAGATACGGTATCCACATTGGAGAGTCTCATGTAAAAGAAGTGGCGGAGAGGTTGAAGGCAAAAGTATTTCTTTCAAATGAGAAGAAGGTACGTATTGCTGCGAAATTAGAGGGATTTACCGCCGTGGGTACAATAGGAGTCATACTCAGTAGTGTGACAAAAAAATTTCTCACAAAAGAAGAAGCAATAGGGTTGTTAAACAAACTTAAGGTAAGGGAATTCCGGATACATCCAAGTATTATAAAACAGGCAACAAATTTACTTGAAGCATAACTTTAAGGCGATTTACCTTATGCTTTAACTCGTTCCAAAGCATTGTGCTGAACAAGGTGAAGCATCTTGCTTTGGAACGTCTGTATGCGGTCAGGCAGATAATTGCTTTTGCCGACAGGCAGGTTTGCTTCTGATAAGAGGAAGCACGAGCTTCCTTTGCAATGGTTTGAAAATATCATTGGACGAATACTCCATAGACAGAAATCTGACCAAAAGAGTTGTCAAAAGAAAAATAAGAATCTCAAAAATTAAGTATGGTGTCCCCGGAATTTGACGACCGCCGACTGCATAATGCTGAAATCCGAAATGCTAAATACGAAATCCGAAGTAAATTCCTATTTTCAATTTTCAAATGCTCAAAACCCGGTTTTTTTCAGTTTAAAACCTGTCTTTGTCAAAAGAATGTGGAGGTAAAATCCGTTAGATAGTTAGTAGGGTGGCACGGACAAACTCTGTTTGTCCGTGTTTAGCTTGTACGGCATTGTCTATAAACTCCGTTAGAGAATCTAGAAGAGTCCTTGCCCTCACGGACTGGGCTTTCTTTCTCTCAGGGTAAATCACAAATCATGAGTCTCTTGAGTATAGTCGAAGTTAGACAGTAGGGTGGATTAAGCGATAGCGAATCCACCTTTCCCTGGAAATATTATTGATGGATGCAGTGTAAAAATTACCACCTTAATCCACCCTACTCATAATTTAAATATCATTAATTTTATAACACATACATTTGTTTCCATATCTCAATCAATGATATAACTTGTTTTTCAGCCAGTGGCAATATACGGAATCGTTTTTTTATATTATAGATTAACTTATCTAAAATTGAATGTCGATTCCGTTCTACTACAATAGTATCTAATACGTTGAGTATTAAATAATCACGCTGGTGAGATAAAATTGGCTGTTTCCATAATTCATATATAAAATTAGTTCCTACGTTTAATGCAGAGTTTTCATCAGAAAATTTACCACTAAGTACTTTCAGAACTGTTGTATAAGGGTATGAAAGTGACCAGTTTGATTGTTTGGCGGCTTCAATTAGAATATCCTTATCAATGCTTGTGTGATAATAATTAAGATTGACCAATTTAATAATTATTTCATTATATTTACTTCTTTCAAGAAAGTTGTTATTTAGACAGTGCATAAATAAAATCTGTGACCAAATTCCGTGAACTTCAAACTCACTTTTTGCAAAGGATCTTAACCTTTCATCATCAGAGTAAAGTAAATTTCCAGACTCACTTGAAATTAGTATCGTATCTATAAATGATTTACCAAACATTTCATTAAGTTCCTGAATACGGCTCTTCTTTATATTTAACGCAGCCTTACAAGGAATAATTTCACAATTATTATCAATCCAGCACAAAATAGCTTCTAGATGTTGAATATTACGCCTAATATCTTCAGCACTAATTTGGCGTTTTACAAATTTATCACCCTCTTTCCCTATTGTCATAAATCCATTTGACTCAAATCCTTTTCGTTCATCTATAGTATCTTTGATAAGATCAATTGTTGATTGCGAAATACCTAATTTACCATAGGCGTGGATAACAATATCTGCTGTATTTATGCTATGTAATGTCATTAATGATGTTATATCAACAATTAATTTTGATTTATTGTTTAGTAGCGAAATAGCAATATTTCTTTCTTCAATATTTCCGTGGCAACATTTCAGTCCTAAATCAGGGTCACTTACCATGCCATACCATACACCTACGGTATTTCTTCCAATCAATTTTGCAAAGGCTCCAACAGTAAGCAGTCCTTCTTTATATGATTGCTTAATTTTTAGAGATGCTTCGTGTTGTCTGCTTATTTCATCTAAAATTGGTTGAAACCCCTCTGGAAGATCACCTGTTTTTTTGGGTTTACCAACTTTTACCTCCCAAAAACCGGGAATATCTGGAAATAACTTCTCAAAATTATTCAGACTTTCATGCAGTGCATATACATATTTGCTTTTGATTTCCGATATTTTGGCGATTTCTTTTGAAAATTTATTTTCTTTTAAAAGAAAGTCATCTCCAACTGATTTGCCTAATATCCTTTGAGCAAGAGGGTGTTGTAAGTCAATTTCTCCACGAGAAATATCTGCATCATTCCGATCTTCAATAATATACCATTCACATTTACCTGAATTATCTTTAACGCAAACCGCTGTATCTATGCAAATATTATTAACATTTAGAAATTGATCAGCATCCTTTTCTCTTTGAAAGAAAAAATTAATATATTTTAAATGCACATCGCCATTATTAAAAAACTTCCTACGAATTTCATACATTACTCTAAAGGATTTTTGATCTAATCCTCTTGCCGAGCAGAGATGTGCTATTTGAAGGCTGGCTTCCAATGATAAGGTATTTACATCTATTGAAGAATTTAAGAAATTATCAAGTTCGTGGAGGTTATTTGTTTGTAAATTAATTACTGCCTGACGCAATCTCATATCAAAATCATTGGGAAATCGGTTTAAGTATTCTTGACACACTTTTTTTGCTTCATTTAAATCACCTATTTCTTCGTATATGGCTGTTTCCATTTCAGAAACATATTTTGAAGGACCGTATTTCATACGAAGAGATTGACATATTTGAAGTGCTTGACCAGTTTTCCCGGAACGATAATAACTGATAAGTAGGCGGCGAGTCAAAAAATTATCTAAGCCCGTATTGGCTATTTTTTCATAGATATCCGCTGCATTCTCAAATTCATCTAGTGAATATAATTCGTTTGCAACGGCTAGTAATTGCCTAAAGGATGAATAATTGTTTATGTATCCCTTTGCTTCTTTTAATAAAGATATAGCATCTTCATTTTTACCACGGAATTTTGATAAACGAGCTGCATCAACTAAATTAAGGATACTGGTAGGATCTAAAGCCCTCATAGAATCAGAAGTGTTTGCAGCTCTTTCAAAATCTTTAGAAGCAATATACAAATCTATTAACAACCTTTTGGCATCTTCTTGTAATGATGTTTGTGAGTTATTCTTTAAAAATTCTTCAATAAGCCTTATTGCTTCTTTTAAACTGTTTTCGCTGTTTTCTTCTCGCAATATTTCTGCAAGTAATAGCAAAGCCTCGGGAGTTTCTTTAGAAAATATGATTCTTTTTAAGAGTTCTTTGGCTTTTGGGTTATCATTACTTTTACACGATAAAATAGCTCTGTGTTTTATAAATACCGGATTGGACGGTTCTATGTCCAAGGCTATTTCAAAGTCCTTAATGGCTCCCTCTAAATCACCTAAAAGTTCTTTTGCGATTGCCCTGTTTGCAATCCATGAAGGTCTGAAATTCCTGATATCCGTGTTGGCAATACATTCCCACGCCTCTGTTAATAATTGAATAGCTCTTTTTAACGCATCATTTTTTATTTCATCAATCTGATTAACATAAAAAATAGATTTGTCTTCTGCTAATATTTCCAAAATTACCGTGCCTAAATCTCCTTTGAAATAAGGTATGTTCTCTTTATCGTTAGCAATTGCAACTTCTAACCATTTTTTTGCTTCTAACAATGCCTTCTTCTTCCGGGCAAAATGGCTGATAGCATAGGCAATTTCCGGTGAGTTTCTATAAGCTTCGGGAACTACTGTAATAACATCTTCTAAACTTTTATTGTCTGAAAAAGTCTGAATGATTATTGAATAGGCAAGATCATTTGCTGAATTTTTTGTTAGTACTTTATTAGCAAAACTTTTTGCATCTTCTAACTGCCCTAATAATAAATGGCCGAGGGCGTTATTGCAGAGAGCTTTTTCGTCTTCGGGATTATATTGTAAAGATTCTATAAATAATCTTGCAGCATCTTGCTCTTGGCCTAAACTTAATCTTGCAGAACCAATATTTGTGAGAAGACGATATTTAACAATTGGTTGAGTATTTGACCAGATGCGACTTTTTAATTTCTCTAAATACTCTAATGCCTCTCTTGGTTTATGGTTTTTTAATAAATCTCGTGAGTGATCTATTTCTGCTTGATATTCACTCGTTAGAATTGTAGATGTGTCAGGAATGTTGGGGTGTATAATATTCTCTATTTTTTCTGATAATGAAGAAATTGATGAATTAATTTTTGGTATTTCTGCGGAGTTTTTTAATGTTTGATGTGTTGCTTCCTTAATTTCATTAATATCCTTTTTTATTCCAATTGTATTAGAAGTAAATCCAGGGTAATATTTTTCCAATACACCAGGAAAGTCTTCAAAACGTTTTTTTATATCATCCCAGAACCAAATAGTGACTGAAAATAAGCTTTTTTTATGATGATCGTCTGTTATTATTCTAGCAATCTCTTGTATTTTTGCATCCCTAACTCCTGTAGTTGCGATGATAAATTGGGAGAGTTTAGGTTTGAAATTTAAAGCTTTTTTAACTTCGTCTTCAACTTCATATTGTGTAAGTGATTTATTAGAGTAATTCTCTTTTCCTTTGCATTGTATACCAGCCCAATCATCTCCTTGATCTGGCCTTCCATAAACATCTACACCGTGCTGCTGCTGTCCTTGCCTTCCATTTTCCTGAGTATTTGGGTCTTTCCAAATTTCTCTCCATAAGTCACAGCAGAGGGTTTGAAAATCTTGCCAGTTAGCTGGCGGTGGTATTTGTGAATTAAAAAATCCTGACATCCTTCAGTTCCTTATTAATTACGCCAATAACTCATTTAACGAAGCCTAAGATCCCAAATATTCTTCTTATATAACCTATGTCATTTTCACGTTGAAACATGACATGATTTGCCTCTAAATCTTCCTTTTTCAATTGTTTTTCCCACCAACTTATTTGACGAAATTCGGTAACAGAAATTATGAATGAATTCAATATAACATCTCTGTCACCAATTTGGTTTTCTAATGTTTTAATCTCTTTATGAAAACGTATCTTTGGGTCATCAATGCCTTTTGCATTACGGATGCCATGCGGGTCGATAAAGCTTATGTACTGCTTACCATTAAATACCAGCCACATAATAAAATCAGGATAAAAATTATGCGCCTGAAAAAACCCTACACCCCTACCCCTGCCCAGGTTTCTTAACAAATACAATTCTTTATCCTGGAAATAACCGGCATTGCCTTCAAAATATTTCTTTAAATCAACAACAAAGTGATTCTCCCCTTCATTTAATGCAACCGGCACCACTTTTATCTCACTATCCTTTATGTAAATCAGCGGTTTGTATAAATGCTGATCAAATGTGAATGAACGAATAGACCCGAATTTAAAATCGCTGAAGTCATGTCTCTTAATTTTCTGCTTTAATTCATTCAGTTTTACAATGATGTCGTCGCGGGATTTTTCAACGAGGAATGTATACTCATCAACGATATTGCCTTTTTTCCTTTGCGCCTCTAATGCCGCCTCAACCTCATCCAGATACTTATATTCCATCTTGTCTTTTTCATAATCCAGCTTCTTCGCATGATAAAAATTATCACAATATTTCTTCAGCATGGTTATTGCTATGTCTTGCCATAATTGCGCCTGATCAAATGAATGAAATACAAGCTCTTCTTCCGGAATATAGAGTACATACCAATCCGTCCGTTCCAGTAAAACGGGCAGTATATCCTTTTTAATATTGAGGTTATGATAGGCGCGTTCGTTCTTGTATTTTTGTAATTCAAACCAGACCTTCTCATAGTCGATAAAGGCAAGATGCTCGTCTCGCAGCTTTCCTTCGTGAAGCGTGGCGGTTGCAGCAGATCGCGCCAAACGGTTCTGAATCGCTTCTATTTTAGGATACCAGTCAACGATTACCGGTCGTTCAAGCAAATATTCATCAGGCTCTCCCAGTGTCGGCCTTGGGCCTTGTTTTTTAAAATCAACCCCTTCTTTCAGTTGGGGATATTTCAACTTCCTTGTGCCCAGGTTGGAAATCGCAGGTATCACAATCTCTTCATAATCATCCTTTCCTTTCACGCCTTCTTCTTCTAAATATTCCCTGAACTGGCGCATATAATCAGCCTTCACGCCAAATACGTTCAGCGTTTCAACGGTTCCGATGTGATTTGGCGTTTTCAGTGTTTTTATATATGAGCTTCGTTTTAAACTCATACTATAACCCTTCAACCGGACTCCCCGCCCAAACAATTGAATAATTTCCGACCCTTCTGACTTGCCCATATTCATAAGCCCCATAGTGCTTACCCGCCAGCTATTCCACCCTTCCGTAAATTTCTTTGACCCGATGAGTATTTTCACCGGAGAATGTCTTTCCGAAAGCTGATGAAAGAGTGAATCGGAGAAATCTTTATCCGATGTTGTAAGACCATTTTGCTCGCAGAGTTTTATCAGGTCGCGGTCATCGCCAACGTTAATGACGCCAAAATATTCGTTATCCCCAAGTCTTAAACCAATTTCGCCCTGGATATCTTTTAAATTGTCCAGGTGCATTTTTGCTTCAAAAGTATTGCAATTAAATACCCGCCTTCTGACGTCTGCGTACATATCCTGAGCGCTCATGCTTTTTTCAATTAAATATGTAAACCGTCCGGCAAACAGATCATTTCCCTTCGTATCATTAAGCTGAGACGTTCCTGTCAACAGGCGATGGATATAGTCAATTGATTGTCGTGTGTTCTTCAGAAAAAGATCTAAAAACAGCAAAATATCAACAACATCAGAAACCTTGCCTCCCCGTTCCGTGCGAACCGCATTTACTTTGCTCCCGACAAACACCCACAAAGGCTCTTCCAATAAAAATGGCGCAAATTCTCTTTCGTATTCATTGTATATGAGCAGTTGCTGATAAAAACTTAACAGGCAGGCAGTGAGATAGAGTTGTCTTTGTTCTTCGTAGCGGTCTTCCGCAAGGTTTAAGATAGAATATTCCTTACCATAACCATCCCGATAAAAATATTTATAGGAATAATCAAACACAATACATTTCGCATACTGCTGGAGCATGTCTTTCTTGCCGGACGCCTTCATCGCCTGTCCAAAGGTAGCGGAATACTCAAAGGAAAACCCCTGTTCACACAAGCGATTACGCTTATCCATCCACTCGTCTCCGCCTGCGCCGCGATGTCCCTCGTCAACAAGCACCAGGTTGTTTCCTTCAAAACAATCCACACCCACCGTCTTTTCACCGGATTCTTCCCTGAGTTTGTGCACATCAATAATTTCAATGGCATTGCTGCGAAAGAGTCCCACTGCGTCTTTATTAAATAGCTCAGCGTCCAGACCCGACAACCAGAACTCTTTCCTATGTTGTTCAGAAAGTCCCTCATTTGGAGTTAAAAGAATGGTTCTGTTAACCTCGCCCTGTCTGTTGTATTTCTTCAGATAATGGTGATACTGGAGTATATTGACGTGCATAATCAACGTCTTGCCGGAACCCGTTGCCTGCCAGAAGGCGATTTTATTCAGGTCTTCCGGTTTATATGGTGCTACATGTTCGTCAGTCTCTTTATCTCTGTTAAATTGAGTAACAAAACCGTTCAGGTTCTTCAAAAAATTCTCAGCATTTTGGAAATATTTATCCAGATAAATTTCTGTAAAGAGGAGCGCCATATACTGAAAATATTTCCAGCGAAAGCCTTCGCGCCTTCCGGAAATGCGCAGGGTGTGGCTTACGATATTTTGATCGTATTCCAGAAGCATATCATTCGGCAGGGCCTGCCGTTCAAAAAGCTTATTCACCAGATGGTTGTGGAAACGAGATACGTTATCCTCGTCAAACCCTTCCAACTGGGAGGACTTCATGCCCTCACACAAGTCACCAAGAACGCCTGCTTCAAAAAGGCTCAGGATGTATTGGAAAAGGATAAGTGATTTCCCGAAGTTGAATGTTGCCTGTTTTTGTCTGTTTTGTCGTCTTTTAGCCATAGTATCATAAAATATATTGCAAGGGTCTTTATCTAATCATTACAAGGTTTGGGCTTGTAACAGACAGAAACCCCGCATTCATTTTTACCCATCCCTGCCCCTCCCAAGAGGGGAATTTGATAAGTCCTCTCTTGGGAGGGGATTAAGGGGTGGGTTTGTTCATTGGTTAACTAAAAATATTGAGATTCCGAAACGTTAGAATAGATTTTAAATAAGTTTGACAAAGAAGTCAGGCTTTGGTATTTTTTAGAATCAGCGGGTAAATCCTGCAATGTGCCTCTGGCGCTTCCTTCCATCGGTTGGCTATGAACCAGAGGAAATAGGCATTGCAGGGGCCGCATTTTTTATTTATCAAGGTAAATATTCGGTTTCAAATCCAATCTTGTGCTGATAAATAGTGTACCACCCATAGTCATTGCATTCATACTTTCTGAAAATTCCCCAGCTAAACAAATCAACTGCCTGTAATCCTGCGCTTTCCTGCGATGTAAGATGCAATATATTTAAATCTGTATTCAAAGGTAATAATGCCTCAAGCTGGTTAATTAAGTACTGATTAAAATCCCTTATCTCTTCCTTATTTTTACATCGATCTACTACCAACTCTACATTTGTCCCTGCATTTGAAA
Source organism: Candidatus Kuenenia sp. (assembly GCF_039794105.1). Classification (GTDB taxonomy): domain Bacteria; phylum Planctomycetota; class Brocadiia; order Brocadiales; family Brocadiaceae; genus Kuenenia. Next base: position 59,627 of record NZ_JBDIWA010000006.1, on the reverse strand, counting down.
GATTTAATTTTTCCAATAAAAATCTGGATAAAAAGTTATAAAGTTTCTTCTTGCCGGTCTTAGTCTGAAGATGCGATTCCACACGAGATTTATTGAGCGCTAATGAATAAATAGCCCATCTATTGCTTGCTATGTTCCTGAAAAAGTATTTCTTGATATCAATAGAAGTGCCAGTTCCTTTGAGTTCTGTTACTTGTCGTGAGTTTTTCATTTTGCGGTTTAATTTGTTTTTGAGAGTACGTCTGACAGCTTTAGTAAATTCCCGTCGTGCTTCATCAGAATCACAGACTAAAAGTGTAATAACAAACTTTTTTGTTGTCTTTCTCTTTTTAAAATCAAAACCAAGATCACCTGATTCGTCAAGGAATATGAACATCTATTTCTTTCCATATAAATTCATCTTGCTTCCAAGCAGGAGCTTGTACACAAGAGGAACATTTATAAAATGTCTTAAAGTGGTTAAACGTCCTTCGCATCAAACATCCGCTTTTTAAGCTCTTCTTCAATAAGCGACACCTTCCATTTATCTTCTGCAACCTTGAGATTTTCAAGGTTATTGTCACCATTCACAAAAATCTTATCAAATTCAAAATCCTGTGTGTTATAATCTTGTTTTAAGAAGAATGTATCCAGTTCCTTATTGGACTTTTCCTTTGTATTTCTCCAGATTACCAACGTTTTTTCTCCAGTGCGTAACCTGCCGCGAATTACCTTAAATCCACGGATAACCTCTGTCTGCTCGACATAAAGTCCAATCAAATAGTTAAAGGTTTCCACAAGGTCTACCTTCGTTGTCTTCAGTTCATTATCATGGCGGATTAATAATGTATAGTTGAAGGGGTCTTCAAATTTATCTATGTTAAGGAGGCTGTCGCTTTCCCGTGTTTCAATATCAAGCCAGTAACCAAGCATATACTCTTCTTTTGCTGTTTTGCTGGATGTAAGAGCCTTTTGTTGTTTCTTGTCGCGTTTTATAATAAGGTTATCCAGGGCATCTTCGTAGCTTTCCAGTTTCATATATTTGAACATGTGGCTAATGCCTTCGCGCGATACCGGCTTGCCGTCTTTCCAGTCTTTGGAATATATGACTTTCTGAATGCGGGGTTTTAGGACGGTGTCGAAATATTGCCCCATTTCAACGAGGATGTATTTGCGTTTTCCACCATCTTCACGGTTGAGATTGATTACGGCGTGAGCGGTGGTGCCTGAACCGGCAAAGTAGTCGAGTATAATATCACTCAATGAATAAGCTGCAGCACCTACTATTTCCTTGTAAAGAGATACTGGATGGCAGTATGGAAAATCTACTCCGAGTGGCGATACATCTGCCTTCCCTTTTCTGCCATCTTGAATGACAGAAGATATCTGCCTCTGCGATTCTTCTGTTAAGAATACTTTTTGGCGTGGTTGGATGGTTTCATCCGGACCAAAGATAATCGCGCCTCTTTCAACCATAGACTGAAGCGTTTCAGGGGTACGAGAGAAACCGTTTGGTGGAATTGAACAAGGCTTTCCTGTCACAGGATGAATAAGAGGTTTGTGGAACTTTGGATCAGTCCTAGGCTCTGGTGCCCTTAAACTGACACTTTGATAAATGCGTCCCTCCTCATCAATATAATGATATGCTTTTTCTCCACCACTAAGTTCTGGGTTACTATTAAGCCAAGCAGTATATTCTTTTTGCGCCTCCTTGGTAACGCGGCTGTATTTCTTAACAATTTTGGCAGCTACTTCAAGCATTGAAAGTATATTCTTGTTTCGAAGATAGATTGGTTTTTCTTGTCTTGATCTCCAGATAACATATTCGTGTTGTGTTGCTATTCCCATGCCTGCATTCATTGGATTTCTTTTATCCCACACTACGGTTCCTGCATTAGGAATAGAAAAACACTCGAATATCAATTGTAAGTGTTCATATTCGTTTTCATCAATATGGCACAGGTAGGATCCATCTGTAGACATCAGCACAATTCCAGATTTAATTCGATTCTCCATCATTGCAAGCCAACTGGAATGCTTATATTCGTTCTTGTAAAAGAAACCGCTGGTTTGCGTGTTGTATGGAGGGTCTATATGAATACACTTTATTTTATCTCTGTATTTTTCCTCTAATAATTTAATGGCCTGAAAATTCTCCGAATTAATAATCGCCCCGTCACATGCCTCATCAATATTATCAAAGCTTGCCAACAGTTTTTCTTTAAACGCATCGTTGAAATATTTGGTATCGATAATCAGGTAAGGATTTGCCTTTAAAAATTTCACGGTAAGCGGTTTTTTATAGCCAGGGTTTGTTAAATCCTTTTTAATCTCATCTATGGCAAACAGTCTTACCCATTCTTCTCTCTGGGCATCGTTTTTTACTATTTCTTCATATAACTCTTCAGGCACACGGTCTAAGGTTACGCAATATCCGCACTCAACCACAAACTTCTTTTTGAGCCATAACTTCTTCTGATACTCTTCAATCTGCGCAAGAAATGTGATAATCTTGTGTGCAATACGCTTTAAGACCTTAATTTTCCCAATGGACTGAAAGACCTGTCTCTCGTCTTTTTCATCAAGGTCGTCAATAAAAAGCACCTCGTTTTTGATGTAGAAATCAAGTTCACGCCGCAGGAAACCTCCGAGGTCTTTATGGATGAAAAAGTCGAAATTAAACCGGGCGGTATAGTTGTTTAAGTGTTTTTCAAGGAGTGTCCGGCGTGGGTTTTTTGCCGTTGGCATCAGTTCAAACATTTTATCAAAGTTGATGAGATCGTTGGATTTGTTGTGCATCTTACCTATATATTCCAACGTATTTTTATTGAGATCAGCCTGCTTTGTATTGTCGGGTAGATAGGTAAACTGAATATACAGATTATCCCCCTCTATCCTTATCGGTTCACTATCGGAGAGACGAAACCGCCTCTCTTTTCCCTGTTCCTGTTTGATATTGTCTTTTTCCTCAATTGCATCAACCAGCTTGAAATGCACCCGCTTTTGACCGGGGAGCTTAAAGGCATAATCGCGCAGATATTCAGAGGACTTTATATAGTATTGATCGGCATTTGCCCAGTGAAGTTTTACCTCTTCGCCTTCATAGGGAATGGCATAGGTATCCTTTTTATAACGCCGGAGGCTTAAAAAGTCGCCGCCATCATAGTAGCGCCTGAAAAACGTGGTTAAATGGGAAAAGACCTCGTTTGCCAATGACTCCTCGTCTCCGTAGGCAGCCATCTCTTCTCTTATCATCAAAACCTTTGGATTTGTGTCGGGGTCAACATCTGCGTCTTTCAGCGTTTTTATAAGTTTCTCCAATTCCCTTTGCCTTTCCTCTGCGTTGGCATCTTTGTATTTTGAGAATTCCTGTTTTACCTGTGGCAGCAGCTCTTTATCAAGGAAGCGTTCTATCTCGTCACGTTTTTGATTCATAATGCGGTAGATGCCAAAATCAAGGTCGGCCTGATCCATCTGGAACATCTGCCGTAATATTTTCTTTAACTTCTCATATTGTGTTTCCATATATTTTACCCCTATACTATTTTTTAACCCTGACAGGGTTAACCTGCAATGTCCCATTGGGTTTTCCCCGGTGCGGGTTCAAGTTTGTAACCGTTCGGCTGAGCTCACGACGAAGCCTGAACCAAACGTTTTATACTTTCTATCCAGCCTTCTATGAACAGAACAAATGACAAATAAATCCCAGATACCAAACAGGGTTTTTACCGCAGTACATGAGTACATGACCCCATTACGCATATACGCATAAACTCATAGGTTCAGGTTGCAAACCAATGTCATTAAGTTAAGGATATTTGATTAAAAACAACCCTCTTTATTTAAGGGGATTTTTGCGGCTTCATAAACCCCGCGCAGACCAGGACGGTCTGGCTACCCTTTATCCCCCCTTTTTTAAGGGGAACTTTTCTGGCATGTTGCTTAACTTAATGACATTGGGTTGCAAACCTGCCTGCCTGCCTGTCGGCAGACAGGCACCCGCCTGGAATCGTGTAATGTTTATGCATAGGAGTTACGAAAACTTAAAAAAAATCGGGAATGCTCCCGTAGAGACAGGTTTGAAACCTGTCTCTACCACAGCCATTGCATTGCGCAGAAAAGATTTGCCTCTATTGTGCGTAAAAAAAGATGATAATGATTTCCCATGAGGACAAAGGCAAATATCTCTAACTGAAACTTTTCGGAGGTTTTTTTTGATACTCTGAGAATTGATAGTCTTTGTTGGCATAAAATACCTCTCCCTGAGCAACACCTCTTGACATGAATATTCCCCTGATATTCCCGACTGATATAAGAAACTGACTCATTTTTTCTTATCCAAACAGGCGCTGATCCTGTTTTTGCCATTTTTCTTCGATTCTAATAACGCCTTATCTGCACGTTCAATAAGATCGCTCCTGTTTAAGTTATCTATTGATGGCTTCGTTTCCGTCACACCAATGCTTATTGTTACTTTATATTTTTCTTTATTATCGGCAAAGACATGCTCTGCAACCTTCTGCCGCAGTCTCTCTGCAACAATCAAGGCGCCTTCCAGGTCCGATTCAGGCAAGACTATTGCAAATTCTTCTCCCCCGTAGCGGGCGAGTATGTCATAAGTTCTGATTCCCTTTTTCAATAAATCGCACAATTCCTTTAAAATAAAATCACCTGCCTGGTGGCCATAGGTATCGTTAAATTTTTTAAAATTATCCACATCGAGCATGATTAAACAAAAAACGCCCTTTTTCCTTTTTGTTCTGTTAAGTTCCCTTTCAAGAAATATTTGTAAATACCGATGATTATATACTTCCGTTAACCCGTCTATATTGGCAAGACTTTCAAGCCACTTATTTTTTATCTCGAGTTCCCTGGCCGCTTTCTGCATTTGTATTTTTGCATTGATAAGTTCTTTATTCATTTGATCATACGTCAGATTTATTCCACTGAGAATTGTATTTGCTTCAATCAATATCTCCTCAATAGATTTTGGCTTCTTAATATGAAACCCAAAATAGTTTGCATTATGCACCACCTCCAGGTCAACTTTATCCAATATATCGTCAATTAATGCCTTGCTAAAACCCAAATTAACCTTCATTCCCTTAATAAACGTGTCATAATATTTATTCGGCTCATTTGAGTATAAAATGTTGGATACCAACCCTGAAAAATAAATAACATTTGTGTAAAGTTGCGTCTTTTTATCATCTCCTTTGTTCTTTTCCGGAAAATGGTGATATCGAATGGGAACTGATAATATATCCGGGAAGCCCCAGCTTTTTGTAATCTCATAGCCTATTTGTGCGTGATCTATACCGATAATTTGCTGCTCAATCTCAGTAATGTTTTTTTCACTATTTTGTGCCTCTTTAGCAACCTGATCGTATAATTTTGGATGTGTGCTCGCTATAATTAATTTGCCAATATCTTTTAAAAGTCCCGCAATAAATATCTCCTCAAGATCATTATTATCAATTTTATTCTTAATCAACCTGGCAACAACTGCGGTAGCAAGAGATTTCGCCAAAAAATCTTCATACATGAATAATTCCGCCTTATTGCCTCCTTTAATCGAGAGAAACGAAAAGGAAAGAACCAGGCTCCTTATAGCATTGATTCCGATACATGATATTGCCTGTTGTATGGTGCTTATTTTATACGCAAAACCATAATAGGCAGAATTAGCGATCTTTAATACTTTCGCAGAAAGCGAAACGTCTTTTGATAACATGTCTGCTATTTCTTTTACAGACGTTTCCTCTTTTGATGTAAGGGTAATAATTTCTGAGGCTACGGAGGGTAATGTTGGCAGGTCTGGCGATTTTAGTATATTCTTTAAAATATCTTCTTTTTTCATATCAATACTCCACTATTAATGTATAGGGCGTTTACAAAACGGACCTTTTTGTCCACTTAAAACTTATAGTTAACGCATGGATACACTGCACAAACATCAATTGTTACTATTTACCGTAAAATATATTTTTCAATTTTTATTTTCTATTACCTTATTATGCTTTACTATACTTGAAGTTTAGTGTGCAAATCCAACTTTTTGTAACACTTTAGTTTTTTGAAAAAGTAGGGGCGAAGCATTTGCCCGTTTGGATATGAACGCATTTATGAAAATTTACAGCAAATGCTTCGCCCCTACACTGCGATTATTGGAATTTTTCAAAAAACTAAAGTATTACAACTTTTTAGTAAATAGACGATTTTGAAATATGGCAAGAAGGAGATACGTGGAATAATGTTTGAAGAGATTCGTAAGGAACAATTGCAGACATGGGACAAGACCTACCTCTGGCATCCTTTTACCCAAATGCAGGAGTACGTGAAGGAAACCCCTCTTGTTATTGCGGAAGGAAAGGGAATTTACCTGAAAGATATTGATGGCAACGAATACATTGATGGGGTTTCCTCTATGTGGTGCAATCTTCACGGCCATCGCAAGAAAGAAATCGATGACGCCATAAAGGCACAGCTTGACAAAATCGCGCACAGCACCTTTTTAGGCCCTACCAATATCCCCGCTTCAGAACTTGGTAAAAAACTTATCGAAATCGTACCAAACGGTTTAAACAAAGTGTTTTACTCTGACAATGGCTCCACCGCAAATGAAGTTGCCCTGAAAATGGCCTTTCAATATTGGCAGCATAAAGGCAGAAGAGATAAAACACAATTCATTGCATTACAGTATGGATATCATGGAGACACTATCGGCACCATGGCGGTGGGTGGGATTGAATTATACCATAAAGTATTTAGTCCCCTTTATTTTAAAACACATTTTGCGCCTTCTCCTTACTGTTATCGCTGTCCGTTAAATAAAATTCCGGAAGATTGCAGCATGGAATGTCTCGGTACACTGGAAAAGATTTTACAGGAACACGCGGATAATGTCGCTGCAATGATTATGGAACCCCTTGTACAGGGTGTAGGCGGTATGTTAATGCATCCAAAGGGCTATCTGGCAGGAGTCAGCAAACTATGTAAGCAATACGATATACTGCTTATTCTGGATGAGGTAATGACGGGATTTGGACGAACCGGAAAAATGTTTGCCTGCCAACATGAATGTGTCGTCCCCGACCTTATGCCTCTGTCAAAAGGGATTAATGGCGGATATATGCCTCTGGCGGCTACGCTTGCAACGCAGGAAATATATGACGCCTTTTTAGGAGAATATACCCACTTGAAAACCTTCTTTCATGGCCATACCTATACAGGGCATCCCCTCGGATGCGCGGCGTCCCTGGCAAGTATACACCTCTTCGAAAAAGAAAACATTCTGGAAAATTTACAGCCGAAAATACAGCACCTGAAAGAGAAGTTATCTCCTTTCAAGGTATTAAAACATGTCGGTGAAATACGGCAGTGTGGTTTAATCGCCGCAATTGAATTAGTAAAAGATACGAAAACAAAAGAACCTTATTCCTGGATTGAACGCATAGGAGTACAAATCTGCCTTGAGGCAAAGAAACAGGGAGTATTAATACGTCCGTTAGGCCATATCATTGTCATCATGCCGCCGTTGATTATTACCATTGATGAATTGGACAGATTACTTGGCGTTATTTACGAGTCTATACGGACTGTTACGGAAAAAGTGTAAAAAAGAATTGTTATTAATTAAGGAGAAATGGTTGTGACTGCAGGATGCTTTGTGACAGGAACAGATACAGGTGTCGGCAAGAGCATTGTTGCGGGAGGGCTGGCCGCTCTTTTGAAAAACAGCGGTTGCAATGTGGGCGTTATGAAGCCTATTGCTACAGGAGGCAAATACCATAACAATAGGTTGGTATCGGACGACGCGCTATTTCTTATGTCAGCAGCGGAAATTGATGACGACTATGAACTCATCAACCCCATATGTTTTGAACAACCCCTTGCGCCCACAATTGCGGCTCAATTAAATAATACCGCAATAGACCTGGAAAAAATCAGACATGCCTTTGATATACTCTGTAAACGACACGATTTTATGATTGTCGAAGGTGTAGGCGGTTTGCTTGTCCCTGTAAATGAACACTATTTTATCATTGATTTAGCCCGCGAATTTAAACTCCCCCTGATAATCGTCAGCCGGCTCTCACTCGGAACAATAAATCATACCCTTCTCACCCTGTCATATGCTCGTGAACATGGCGTAAACATGAAAGGAATAATCTTTAACGACCATGCGGATACCAATGAATGCCTGAAAAACTATACGGTGAAAGAGATCAAAAGGTTTACAAATGTGCCGGTACTTGGCGCCATACCCTTTGATAAACGGCTTGATGCTGAAAATTATCATAAAGAAACCGTATTAAAAATTTTTAGTGATAATGTAGACAAAAGCATTATAATATGAAACGCCGTTGTTTGCCGCATTTTTGTTGCTTTTTGTGGCGAAATTATCATGTCGCCCGTATGAAGTAATTGCATACCTCACAAAGAAAAACATTTTTGCAATGGCAATCAGAGATGACATGATGGATTTGATGAATTTCGGGGAAGTACATCAGGCCAGGGCAAACGCATCATAATCGCGGTAAAATCAATGAGATATTTCCAACGGGTTCAGTTTTGCAATCCATGAGTTTATTCGGGAAATAGCGCTCTGTACTACTATCCGCCAACTCCTTGTTTTTTATGTTGGAATCCAGGTGAGCAATGGTGAAATAAATACTAGAAAACGGTAGTTTTTAGTTTGAGAAAGTTTTTAAAGGCTTAATTAATTTGGAGTAAAAATAGATGAAAACTCAGTTAGAACTTGCACGCGATGGCGTTATAACGGAAGCCATGAAAGAGGCTGCTGTATATGACGACGTCACCCCGGAATTTATCCGAGAAGGCATTGCAAAAGGACAAATCGTTATTTATGGAAATCCTAATAGAAAGGCGCGTGTGATTGGCATCGGCAAAGGACTAAAAACAAAGGTAAATGCCAGCATTGGCACTTCCCCCGATATTATCGACGTCGAGATGGAAGTGAAAAAGGCGCAAACTGCTGAAAAATACGGCGCCGACACACTTATGGAACTTTCAACTGGCGGAGATTTAATCAAAATCAGAAAACGGGTGTTGGACTCCATTTCTCTTACAGTTGGTACCGTACCCCTTTACCAGGCGGCAATAGAAACAAATAAGAAAACGGGTTCTGTAGTACACATGGAAGCGGATTTCCTCTTCGATGTTATAGAACAGCAGGCGGAAGAGGGTATTGGTTTTATGGCTATCCACTGCGGCATTAATTTGATTACCCTGGAGCGATTAAAAAGGCAAGGTTACCGTTATGGCGGACTGGTGAGCCGCGGCGGTTCATTTCTTACCGCATGGATGAATCATAATAAAAAAGAGAATCCACTCTATGAACAGATCGACCGTCTTATCGATATTATGAAAAAACACGACGTTATTCTCAGTCTTGGAAATGGCTTACGGGCTGGAGCAGTTCATGACAGTACTGACCGCGCACAGATACAGGAACTTATTATAAATTCCGAAATTGCAGAATATGCCCAAAGCAGAGGGGTTCAAATTATCGTTGAAGGACCCGGCCACATCCCCATCGATGAGATCGAGGCAAACGTTTTGATACAAAAACGGCTCAGCAACAACGCCCCTTTCTACATGCTTGGCCCTATTACTACCGATATAGCCCCCGGATATGACCACATTTCATCTGCCATTGGCGCTGCCTTATCTTCACGTTACGGCGCAGACTTCATTTGCTACGTTACACCGCCTGAACACCTTGCCCTGCCCGGACCGGATGACGTGCGTGAAGGCGTAATGGCCGCTCGTATCGCCGCCCACGTAGGTGATATGGTAAAACTAAAAGACAAGGCGAAAAACTTAGACCTCAAAATGGGCATTGCACGCAGAGACCTCGACTGGAAGACTCAGTACGAAACAGCCCTCACCAAAGAACGTGCGCAGGAAATTCGCAATAGCCGTCCTCCCATGGACGAGGATACCTGCACAATGTGCGGCAGTCTTTGTTCACTTAAAGGTGTGATGAAATACTACGAAGAAGACCTGAACAAGAGCCGCAAGAAAAGCGCTGCCAATGCAGCGTTTTGAACCTGAAGGGCAAAAGCACAGCGATTTTTTGTTATTAGTCATAATTATCACTACAGCGACATACTATTCTTACGCCATGCTCAATAATTATGTATGGTATATTAACCCTGTCAGGGTTGTTCCGTTAATTATTGCAAATTTCAAAAGGATCTATTGCCTTGTCGATTGTCTTGCTCGAACACCCACGTTTAAATAATTCAGGCCGATGTGAGGAAGTAGTGAATGCCCCATTATCAGCATGCCTGTTTACAGGATATATCGCCTCTGTTTTACGGGAAAACAAGCTTACGGTCGAAGTTGCCAATGCACATCTTTATGACTGGTCAATAGATGAAACCATTACGCATATCATCTCAAACAAACAATTACAGCTTCTGTGTGTCCATACCGTATATCTATGGGAAAGGACAAAGAATATATTTGATATGCTCTCAACACTGAAAACGGCAAATGAAGCCTTACACATCAATCTCTACGGTTATTTTCCCACGTTTGCTTATAAAAATATTCTCACTGATTATCCACTTGTTGATTCTGTTACGGTTGGCGAACCTGAATTTACAACCCTTGACCTCGCAAGAGGTATTATATCGGGAAATCGTATTTCAACGAAAATACCGGAAAGCAATACCTTATTAAAAAAAGATAGAAACCCCCTCTCTTGCCCCCCCCTTGCGAATCCGGGGAATGAGGTAAGAAGAAGTGTATTCCCTGATGGAATGAATATTGCCGGACTTGCTTTCAGGGATAAAGAGGGGAAGATCGTTTTTACGCCCAGGCCCCCTATCCATAATTTAGACCAGCTACCCTACCCTTGCCGGCAGGATGTTACTCTCTGTCGGAAAAAGGGTATTGTTACGTATATACAAGGAAGCCGTGGTTGTTACGGGCATTGTGCCTTTTGCTACCTGAATCCCTTTTATGGACAAACGAGCCTATGGCGCGGCAGAAGCGCAAATAATATATTTGATGAAATCTTCAAATTACACACCAAATACGCTATTGAAAACTTCTATTTTTCAGACGCTAACTTTTTTGGCCCCGGGAAATATGGAAGTGAACGGGCGTCTGCTTTAGCGGATCTTATTCTTGCAAACGGTTTAAATATTCGATTCGGCTTTGAATGCCGCGTCAACGATATTGAAGAAAAAACGATTGAAAAACTGGTACTGGCAGGACTTGCCAATGTATTTCTTGGTCTGGAAAGCGGCGATGACAATTCTCTGAAACGATTTAAAAAACACACAACTTCTGAGGAAAATAAAAAGGCTATTCGTTTGTTAAGAAATTACGGCATAGAGCCAACCTTTGGTTTTATTATGTTTGAACCATATGCTACCATACAAAGCATACGCAATAATTTTGAATTTCTGAAAGAAACAGGCATTATGACTTCACCCGAGGTCACCGCTCATTTGCTCCACCACAGGCAAACAGTTTTCGAGGGGACGCCTGCATATCAATCAATGATGCAATCGCAGACAAAGCTTGATGACTCATTTTCACCCTATGAAATCTTTTATAAAATAAAGGATTCACAGGCGGATGCATTTTCCGTAATTATTACAAACATATGCAAAGATATTTTAGCCCTCTTGCCTCAAACCTTTGTTGAATGCAACGACATGGTTTCGGATACCCGCTTTGATTATCCCTTATTAAAAAAATTAAACGATGCATTGATCACCGCATTTGAAGATATCCTGCACAAATTCGAAAACGCCTCCATAGTTCCCAACGGTGAATATTTTTATTCCACACACAATGAAATAATAAACAATATTCAATCATTACTGTTACATGCAAATGCCTTACACGAAATCAAGCAAATATAAATTCATCAATATTATTTACCCCATTTTAAACAGGAACGATTAATGAATGAAATAAATCATTTACAATTTGAGTACTTACTTCAACTCAGCTCCGCCTACTGGAAGTCACAGGTACTATTTACCGCAATAGAATTAGATATCTTCACCGCCATTGGCAATAAACACTTAACCGCAGAAGAACTCGCGCATATCATTAATGCAAATGCAACTGCAACGGAAAAGATGCTCGACGCCCTTGTTTCACTCGATCTCCTTGTGAAACAGGAAAAGCTTTATCAAAATTCACCAATAGCGAATTCCTATCTCATCAAAGGGAGGCCTTTTTACCAGGGTGACGCCATTCACCATTTTAACAATATCGCTGAAAACTGGACTATGCTGTCCCAAACGGTGAAAACGGGAGAGGCGGTCGTGTTAAAAGATTTGCCGGAAGAGGCAGACCCGCATGATGTAAAAGACTTTATTACCGCAATGCACAATATTGCATCGGTAAAATCACACGATATATGCGCCACAATACCTTTAAAGAACCCTAGAAATATGCTTGATATTGCCGGCGGCCCGGGCACATATTCCATCGAATTTGTAAAGAAATATCCTGAATTGCATGCGGTAATCTTTGACCTGAAACACGTGACAAAATTAACGCATGATTTTATTCGGGCCGCAGGGTTACAGGAAAGGATAAAAGTACTGGCAGGAAACTGCCTTGAAGATGATTTTGGCACTAATTGTTACGACACAATTCTCGTTTCCAATCTATTACACATATACAACCCTGAGAATAATATAACAGTACTCAAAAAATGCTGGAAGGCATTGCAAAATGAGGGCACGTTAATTATTCATGAATTTGTTCTTGATGAAACAAAAACACATCCTCAGTTTGCCGCACTTTTTAGCCTTAATATGCTCATCGGTACACAGGAAGGGGCGTCTTACAGCGAGACAGAATATCGTTCCTGGCTGGAAACAGTTGGTTGTAAAAAAATCACACGAACCGATCTGCAATCAAACTCTTCGTTAATTATTGGCAAAAAATAAACAATCCTAATGACCGGCTAAAAATAAAGTGACGGATTTCATCATCCTTCGCAGACAGCAGTTCATGGAGGGCTCATAATAAAAAAGAATCGCAAAAACGTTTTTATGGCCAATAAGGGCAAAACCGTTACCGGTTCAAATTACTTGACATAAGTCCTTTTATTTGATAACTTAGCACAGATTTTCCGAGATTTATACTATATGTTTTCTATTATATGAATAGTAAATTTTTATAACGATTTAGTTTTTTTGAAAAATTCCGATAATAGCGATGTATGACACATATTGTTACGGATTTTTTAGAAAGAGCAATACATCTAACACTTTTATCAAGAAGAAAGGAGAAAGGAGAAAGTAGAGATTTACCACTGATTACTCGCTATTTTGTTTTGTTTTATTGCTTATTTATCATAAGGAAAAGGGGAATTTGATGATAAAAAAACGCTTTTTAGGGCTACCTTTAGTATCTGTTTTACTTTTTACAATGACATTTTTTTGTATAAATGATCATATCGCTTATGGTCAATTGCCACAGCCTACTGGCACTCAACCTCAACCGGGGTTCTCTCCAAGGCCTCAGCCTACTGGCACCCAGCCGCAACCGGGATTTTCTCCGAGGCCTCAGCCTACTGGCACCCAGCCGCAACCGGGATTCTCTCCAAGGCCTCAGCCTACCGGCACCCAGCCGCAACCGGGATTCTCTCCAAGGCCTCAGCCTACCGGCACTCAGCCGCAACCGGGATTCTCTCCAAGGCCTCAGCCTACCGGCACTCAGCCGCAACCGGGATTTTCTCCAAGGCCTCAACCTACTGGCACCCAGCCTCAACCGGAGCCTACACCAGGTGTTGTAACTCCGCAAATATCGGGTGGATGGTCTCATACGTTAGCGCTAGACTCCGAAGGGAAACTATGGGCATGGGGGTATAATGAAGATGGGCAGTTGGGCGACGGCACAAACGACAACCAAACAACCCCTGTAGCTGTTCAAATAAATGCTCTTACTACCATCACGTCCGTAGATTGTGGCGGAGATCATAGCCTGGCGCTTGACTCTCTCGGCAGAGTTTGGGCGTGGGGTTATAACGGTGACGGAGAGCTTGGCGGCGGAACAACGGAGAATAACAGTAATGTTCCCGTTTCCGTACCCAATCTTACCGATATAATTGCCATTTCTGCCGGAGGTGAATACAGTATGGCATTATCATCTGACGGTTCTGTTTTAACATGGGGGGCAAACAGTGACGGGCAGCTCGGTAATGGCAATACCGATGAAAATAGCGTTCCTACCAAAATAAGCGGCCTACCGGTGATGAAAGGAATTTCCGCTGGAGAAGCTCATGGTCTTGCCGTAACAGAAGACGGCTTTGTTTATGCATGGGGAATAAATGATGAAGGACAAATTGGCAATGGCGAAAAGAGCGCAAACAATCCTGTCCTAAATCCTGTACAAGTCCAAGGGTTAACTGATATTGATGCGGTTTGCGCAGGAACCTCATTCAGTCTCGCGCTCGGCATTGACGGAAGGGTATGGGCATGGGGTCTCAACGATGAAGGACAATTGGGTGATGGCACGAATACCAACAGCACAACACCCGTAGAAGTTACAAACCTTACAAAAATTTCCGCAGTTGCCTGTGGAAGTGACCACAGCCTTGCAATACGAAATGGCAAAGTAAAATCATGGGGATTAAACGATGAAGGACAGCTTGGCGATGGTTCAACGAGAAGCAGTTCTGCACCTCTTGACGTTACCGGTTTGTCGGACATCGTATATGTTGCAGCAGGAGAATCTCATAGCCTGGCAATTACCTCAAAAGGCAACATATATGTGTGGGGATTAAATGGAGATGGTCAATTGGGCGATGGGACGAACAGGAGCAGCAGGACGCCAAAAACGATTGATTTGAATCTCGGCGGGACTGCAGTTGAAGGCCCAGGGGAATGCGAAACAGACGACATTGAAGCAGACCCAAAAAAGTTAAAGCTCAAAGTCGGAAAAAACACAGAAGTAACATTAACATTAACTGGAGAAGATGGTTGTCTGGTTGAAGGAGAAAGTATTACGGTAAAACTGAATTCATCCGGAAAACGACGTGTTTCTATCTCTCCGAGCAAACTAATATCAGACGAAGAAGGCAAGGCTTCCTTTACCGCTACCGGAACTGCGAAAGGCAAAGCCAAGATCACTGTCAAAGCTGGCAGCAGTAAGGAAAAAATAAAGGTAAAAGTTAAAGAATAGCCGCTTTACCTTGCAAGTAATTTAAAAAGGGGGTATTTCATTTAAAATGAAATACCCCTTTTTGTTTATGCCTTTTCTCCAAATAATCTCTAAACAGACAAGTTTTTAATCTGCCTCATAATTTCATTCGTGATTTCAACCACTCTTTCCCTGTCATCCTTCCCTATCCCCACACTCTCAAAAGTAACGGGCAATCCAAAGTGTATTTTAATTTTTGTCTTTTTCGGTATCTTTGCCCCTTTTGGCAATGCCTCATATGTACCTGCTATGAACGCAGGCACAACCGGGGCGCCGCTTTTAAGTACAAAAAAACCAATACCCGGATTTCCCGGTTGCAATATTCCTTCTTTACTCACGCCGCCTTCCGGAAAAATCCCTAAAACACCCTTTTTTTTAAGCACACCTAACCCCTCTCTTATTGAAGAAGTATTTGGTCCGCTCTGCTGCACACAAATACAATGTAACAGCTTGAAAAACCATTTCAACTTCCCTTCATAATACAACTCGGTCATTAAAAACGAAATACGCCTCGGAAACATTGCCTGAAGCACAATTGGGTCCATATAGCTGAAATGATTTGCCGCAACGATGAGCGGGCCGGTGCGGGGTATGTAATCCTTATTTACCGATTCTATCCGATAAATGGCCTTTAACAAAACAATACCCAGGAGCTTTAAAATCAGGAAAAAACACTCGTTTAAAATACTCACATCCCCTCTCTTCCTCCTTAGTAAAATAATTTTTTTTAAATCGCGGTATTTGCCGCATATTGTAGGGGCGAAGCATTTGCTATAAATTGTCATAAATGCATTCATACCCAAACGGGCAAATGCTTCGCCCCTACTTTTTAAAAAATCTTTTAAAAACACCGCATAAAACAGTAAATAGAGTGCTGCATTGCATCCTATAAAGTGATATTGTATCATTTGAGTATATTCAATCTACTTAATTCAATGCTTAAGCAGTCCAATCTTTTCGTTAGGCAAAGAACAAACCCAACCCTATCTTTCAAAAAACTAAATTGTCACTGGAAAATCAGATAATGTATGAACCTATTGATCGTAAAATACGGGAGTTAGCGGTATCGGAACAGCATAAAAATATTGTGCTTACCGCCGGCGCGGGAACGGGAAAAACAACTATTCTCGTGCAAAGAATACTCCACCTGCTCCTGGCGCATAAAAGACTCCAATCCGAAGAAAGTCCTATTCTGAAAATCATTGCATTAACATTTACAGAAAAGGCTGCAAGTGAAATGAAAATCCGTCTTATGGAGGAACTGGAAAAAATCGTGGCCGCAATGAAGGGTATATGCAGACCAGAAGAAAGCTCACAAGTCAATAATTTTATCTCCGACTTACAAACCACTTATCACACGACATACAGCGAGATTGAACGCCGGGCAGTACAATCTCTGGCAGATATGGACAAGGCTATGATTTGTACGATTCACAGTTTTGCCGCATATATTTTACGCATGTTTCCTATAGAATCGGGAGTAGCGCCAGGTTTCACCGTTGATGAAGGGTCTGTATTTGAAGATCTTTTTGAGAAAGAATGGACTGATTGGCTGGAAGTGGAATTGTCGCTTACCTCAAAAAACACCGCAACATGGAAAAATGTGCTAACGAGAACCGAGCTGGAAACAATTAAGGCGTTTGCAAAACGTTTATCAGATTTTACGATCCCACTGGATACGCTGACACAGAAAACCGGCGATCCCGCAGCTCTTGATGTATTATTAAATCCTCATTGCGACAGTATCAATGCCCTTCTCCCAAAATGCGGGAAACCGGACAATAAACTCTTATCACAACTACAGGAATTTCTTACTATTTTTAATGAACTAAAAACCCAAGGCTTTCATTACTTAAGCAGTTTACATTACGACTTCGGGAAAACAATCTCTAAGGCAAAGAGCGGTTGGGAGGAAGCAGATGTACTTGTTGCGCAGGACATTGTTAAAAAATGCCGTATTTTCTTAAGAAAATTGCAACGTGTTGATGAATCTTTCATTGCTACGGCGCTAAACCTTGTTTTGCCGTTTTGCAAAACCTTTCGGCAAACATATCTGTCCCAGGGATACATCTCATTTGACGGGCTTCTTACCCTTGCCAGAAATTTGCTGCAAAACAACGCTTATTGCTCTATAAGGACATCGCTCAAAAAGAATTTTTCGGCGATCCTTGTTGATGAATTTCAGGACACCGATCCCATCCAATACGATATCATCCTCTTTCTTTCCGAAATGGCAAACCACCACAGCGACACCATACACAGTATTCCTCTTGAACCTGGGAAACTCTTTATCGTTGGAGACCCGAAACAATCTATTTACTCCTTTCGCAGGGCGGACATCGAAGCATACGAACACGTTGTCAAACAAATTTGCAATAATGAAGCGCCTCTCAGTCTGCTGGAAAATTTTAGAAGCCATTCCGGTATTGTAAACGCAGTGAACGACCTTTTCGGAGAAAAGATAATTACCGAACAACAAGGGTTACAACCCAAATACATTCCTATTCATGCAAAACGCATTCAGTCAGACCCCTTTCAAAGGATTGAAATTATTAGTGTTTCCGATACAAATGGAGAAGAATTGACTGCGGAAGCGGCAAGAGAGGCTGAAGCGGATTGGATAGCAAAATGGATAAAAAATAATGTCTTTTACGACAATGGCGGTGATACGTCCGCCGATGCTGCTACCTCTTACAAATTGAAATATAAAGACGTCGCCTTGCTTTTGCGTTCATTTACACAGATACGATCTTATGTAGAATCATTTAAAGAACATGACATACCGTTTATTGCAGAAGGGGAAAAATATTTCTATACCACCCAGGAAGTTATTGATTTCATGAATCTTTTACGTACTATTGAAAACCCTTATGACGCCATCGCCCTGGTGGGTATTTTACGTTCGCCCTTCGCCGGTTTGACGGATAATGAAATATATCTCCTCAAAATGAATGAACTTCTCGATTATCGCAAAACAATTTCAGATAACATTGGCATAGACGCAACCATAGGCGACTTTTACTCATTTCTCAGAAAATATCATGTACGTTCTCGGATTATACCCGTCTCCCGCCTCATTTCAGAAATTATCAATGATCCCTGCTTTGCCGGCATAACAGCAAGCGCATGGCAGGGAGAGCAAAGGCTTGCGAACCTTAAGAAATTTCACCGGACAGCCTGCAAGCTGGAACAAATGCAGGGGATTTCCCTTAAACATTTTATAAACAATATGAAAAAACACATCGATGAGGCAAGAGAAGAAGGAGAAAGCCCGCTTTCCGATGAGACACTCGATGTGGTAAAAATCCTTACTATCCATAAATCAAAAGGGTTGGAATTCCCTGTGGTAATTCTGGGCAATCTGCACGGTGAAGTAAAAAAGGAAAATGAGACCCTGGATTCCGCCGCATTTGACTGGAACACCTCCACCACGGGAATAGTACTTGGCGAAGGGGAGCAGCAACTAAGGAATCTGCAGAGCATCATTCTTGAAAACAAAATAAATGAACGTGCGTGGGAAGAAGAAAAACGGGTCTTGTACGTCGCCATGACAAGGGCGAAGGAACGGTTGATTCTCACCGGTACATTAAAGGATAACAACAAATCTTATATTGGATTAATTATGAAATCCTTATCTGATGCGTATGGCATATCGCTTAATAATGAACCTAAAATACCCTCCGGCCATGTCAGGAAAATAGTTTTTGGAAATAGCGAGATATTTCTTGAAAATTTCAACTATACCGGCGCGAGACGCTTTGTTTCAAAAACCGCAGAAAAAATGTGGGATATTAACTGGAATTCATTTGTCCGAATATGGAATGACCGGAAACAATCAATGCTTGCAGAAATAGAAAAACCATTGTTTACTTCTCCTTCTGCTTTAAGTGAAGAAATATCACCCGTGCACTATGAAACTCCAACACACAACAAACACACTGATTCTTCGGAAATACAGCAGGAATATGCCGCCGCAATTGGTTCTTTATGCCATCAGATCTTAGAGAAGTGGAACTTTCAGGGAACGCTGCAGGCACTTTATGATTTGATAACATCTTCAGTTACAATACATTTCACCAATGCAAGCCTTCACCACACGATAATTCATCTTATAAAAACAGAAGCTGTTACTATACTTACCGCTTTTTTTCATTCGAAGGCATACAATGAACTAAAGAACGCAAGGATACTTGGACGTGAAATACCAATACTTCTGCATTGGGAAGGGCAAATAATGAGGGGTACAATTGATATTATTTATGAATTTGAAAATCAAACAATTATTGCCGATTATAAGACAGACTACACCTCATCGACAGAGGATAACTATGTTCCTGCAAACACCTGCCATGAAGAAAATGCATTCAGTAAGAAGGAAGAAATAAACATAAACATCCCCTCACCATCATACACGCTTAAATACCACCACCAAAAAACCATTTATACGGAAGCGGTAAAACGTTGTCTGAAAATTAACAATCCTCTATTTAAAATCATTTTCCTGCGAAACGGAACGTCTGTATTCATTTGACGCTTCAAAAGAACACGGGTTTTGTAACTCCTCAAAAAGTTGTAATAGTTGCAGTTGGTGGAAGGAAGAAGGGGAAATTTATTGAGGAACAGGTTTTACATCCATTAACTCCGCACTTCAGTGCGGAGATACCGTAAAATATCCCGGCATTAGCCATCACTTTCAGCTATGCCGTATCCTGACAGGGTTTCGGGCCCTGTCAGGATTAAAACCAGCAATTCCTTATTCAGTAAAACTTATTTGGTTAACGTTACTTTCGCGCTCGCTCCCAAACTCCTGTTAGGGAACTTAATTGCGCGGGAAACTACATCCGTGGGTTCAGGCTTCATCTGGAATTCAGCCGAACGGTTGCAAACCTGAACCCGCTGGGAGTCGGGTAATGTTTACGCTAAATAGTAACATTTATTTCTTCTTTTTTGCACTTGGTTTTGCAGTTGGTTTTACAGTTGCCTTTGATTTTGTTTTCGGTTTTGGCTGTGGTTTTGCTTTTACAGCTTTTTTTATCAAGGATGTTCCTGTTTTTTTCTTTTCTTTCGCTAACGGCGCAGGGTTACAGAGTTGATCCCGTTTGGAGGCAATGCGTCCGCAGGAATTACATACATATTTAAGTGTCACAAGTTTAGGCGCACACACATGGCGCGGGTCGCTGGTTAACGTACCGCAATAATAACATGCTATCGCCCTTTGCATCTCGATAGGTTTACATAAATGCCCTTTGTTCGTTGTCGTCATACCACACGTTTCACACGTATAAACAGCCATAATTCTCCTCCTATATCTGACCTTTTTTCGATCTATAATAAGTTAAAAGATATTGATACATTTCATCCTCTGTCGCAAATACTTTTTTCAAATAAGAAACAGCCTCTTCAATATTTCCCTTCTCTAAAAATATTAAACCAATATTTCCATAAGCAGCAGTGAGATTCTCATCAAACAGAATAGCCTTTTTATATTCTTTTATCGCTTCATCATACTCTCCTTTCCGGTAGTAAACAGTACCTATATTATTTCGCAAAACGGCATTTTCAGGGTCTTCCGCAATAAGCGCCTTATACTCATTTATTGCTTCTTTGTAGTTGCTGTTGTTTTTATATGCCAAAGCAAGCGCAGTACGTATTTGTTTATTTGATGGATATTCATTCATTGCATCTCTGTATGTTAAAATCGCCTTGTCATATTCCATTATATCCATAAATCTATTGCCCCGCATTAACAGGAGTGTTTCATGAGGTGTTATCGTCCCCCAACACCACACAAACGTTAACAATAGCATCAAACTCAATACCAGAAAACTTCTCTTTTGCGGAATAATTTCTGCTATTGTTATACGCTTCTTCTCAACTATTTTTATTATCATCACAGCAATACATAATCCCCATACAGCGCCAAGCAACGTTTGGAAACTGCCAAGATATTTTTGTGTGTAAAATGCCGTGATTATTCCACAAAAAACAAGAATCAACTCAACGTATATATTATAACTGCCCGAGTCAGGAATCAACCATCTGAACTTACGGGTCAAAGATAAGGCGCTCATGCCGGATTTGTACCCTAACGTCCCATTTTTACATGCATCCTTACAGGAAAGACATCGTATACAATTTGCATTGACAACAGCGCTATGTTTGGCAATCTCTTCGTGTACCGTTATTCCCATAATACAATTTCTCGTGCAATTCATACATCCGGAACATTCCCTGATTTTCCTTATTCGCCATAAACTAATATTCTCAAATAGTGCAAGAAGGGGAGCCCATGGACACACGTATCTGCAGAATGCCCTTGATCCCATAAGATAAATTAAGAGAAAGGCGTCAAATAAGAGAAAGGATGCAATAATAGCAGGGCTTCGGGGGAGGTCTGCCGTCATAACCTGCGTATCACTGATATTAATATGAAACTGAGGCATGCCATAAATATACCAGAATTCGAAAATGGCGGTTATAGTCTTCAGGAGAAATACATACTGTATGATATTTGCTCTGGAATGGATAATTGAGGGATTTATTCCACACTTATTAAGCACCCGTAAAGCAAATTCCTGGAAAAAAGCAAAGTGGCATCCCCATCCACAGAATACCCTTCCAAAAAACACTGTTATAAATACAACAATAATAAAAAAAGCGGCGGCGGAATTCAGCAGACCAAAACCCAAAAGGGTGACAATACCATTCAGGCTAAAGGTTCCTACCTTCTGAAATCCATATTTATACCACAGCAGAATATGGACTATTATGAATACATTTATTGAAAATAGTATAATTAACCTTTTTTTATTGATATTCATAACATGATAAAATCAACCAAATGAATAATACCTTTTGAAGATTACTATTTTTAGGCGTGAGGGTTAGAGGCTTGCCGCGTATCGTAGATTTGAAATATTCGGGAGAGGTAACTGTAAAGAGGCCTTTTGAACTTTATCATCAAAGACCTCTTTGTTGGTTCACTTCTTAATATACCCCCAAGGGGATTTGAACCCCTGTCTCCAGGCTGAGAACCTGGCATCCTGGGCCTCTAGACGATGGGGGCGCTCAGGTTAAATATCACTGTAAGAACAACTTGTCTGAAAACGAATAGTTAGTAAAACTACAATATTTATTTTCTTATGTCAACAAAATTCATCCTGTTGCCTGAAATTCCTTTCTCTGATTCACAAAGAAACCCTTCTCCCCGATTTTGTGATGGCAGTTTTTCCAAAATCGGGCATCTTTCCTAATGCATTTGCGTTAAAAACAGGCCCGTCAATACATATGCGCTGCCCACTACAGTCGCATTGGCCGCAAATGCCAAACCCACATTTAATATATCTTTCAATTGATACTTCACAATCAATATGGCGTTCATTGCAAAATTCAAATATCTTGTACAACATTTTTTCAGGACCGCATGCATATATCTTTTGATAATTATGTTGCCCTGTTAATTCTCTCAACAAATCAACCGTTGTTCCTCTGTAACCAAAAGAACCATCATCTGTACACAATTTCATATCTTTGAAACGATGTTGAAAAAGCAATTCCGGCATAGTCCTTGCCCCTTGAATGATTGTCGTATTTTTCTGCATATCCGCTAAACACGCAATAGAAGCCATTCCAATACCACCGCCTACAATACACGTAGCCGCATTGTTTTCAGGAAAACCATATCCCATGCCATACGGTCCCCTTATACCTATCTGATCTCCCTTTTTTTTTGTATGCAAGGTTCTTGTAAATTCGCCCCTTTTTAATACAGTTATCCCGGCAACATTTCCATCAATATAGGAAATAGTAAATGGTTTCTCATCATTTAGCGGAATCCAAACCATAATAAACTGCCCCGGCTCATACTGTCCGGCATACTCAAAGAAAAACGTTTTTACGTTTGGCGTCTCATCTATGATATCACATATTTTTACCATTTTTGGCTGTTCAATCATGGGCAATACCTACAAGATCATTAATAGTGTTATACCCGTTTTCAATCATCCACTGCTTC
The DNA here is from genome assembly GCF_039794105.1 of Candidatus Kuenenia sp. Lineage (GTDB taxonomy): Bacteria > Planctomycetota > Brocadiia > Brocadiales > Brocadiaceae > Kuenenia. The sequence continues at coordinate 36,424 of NZ_JBDIWA010000006.1, read as the reverse complement.
ATTTCAGCGCACACCTTGCTGAAAACATTAATTCCTCTTGTGTAAACGCCGGTTCCAATGCCAACAGCCGAAGCCCCTGCCATCATCATCTCTATCGCATGCCTTCCTGTAGATATGCCCCCTACTCCGATAATTGGAATTTTCACCGCTTGGTAAACGTCATACACACAACGCACGGCAATTGGCCGCAAGGCATCACCGGTGACGCCCCCGACCCTAAACCCTAACACAGGTTTCTTTGATTCAATATTAATTACCATTCCAGGACCCATTGAATTAACGGCAGTAATGCCGTTTGCCCCCGCATCCTCTGCTGCTTTTGCAATTGAGGTAATTTCAGGCACATTTGGTGATATTTTCACAAATATAGGCACATTTGTTTTTCGTCTCACCGCAGAGGTTATTTCGTAGGTAGCCTTAGGAGTTCCCTGTCCTGAAAGAAGACCAAAACCAGGGGTATGCGGACAAGAAAGCGGTATTTCAATAGCGGAAAACCCGGATGCTGACAGCCCCTCTGCAACAGCAATGAAATCATCCGTACAGGTTCCAATAATGCTGGCAATTACAGGAACGCCTACTTCATTAAGGTTCGAATATTCGATACATGCGGCCTCAACACCAGGATTCGAATATCCTACGGCATTTAACATTCCCGCCTCGTAGGTAATAACCGTTGGATTATGGTGACCTTCCCTTGATTCCTTGCTTACAGATTTAATCGTTACCGCACCGGCTCCACTTTCTGCCACTCGTTTTAACAATGCCTTTGTGGTCCCCAGTATCCCCGAAGCCAGCACCGTTGGATTCGACAATCGCATATTACACAAATTTATTGATAATGTTACCTCTGTCATTTTACCAGTCGCCTTTTAAGGTTGCGATGAATTCTCTTAACTTGCATACCCGCATCTCAACTTCTGCATAATACCCCATGCCAAAAATGCCTGACAAACCATTATGAGCAACAATAATATCAAGGTTTCTTTCCAGAAAATCAGGCAGACCATTAGGGTCATACCCTGCATTACAGGCATAGAACACCCCTTTTGTATCCGCCTCTACCTCAAACTCCCTGAGATGGTTTTCTAACGATAACGCTGCAACTTCATCCCAATTAGCATTATTTTGCAGTGAGAAAACATTCTTAAGTTCCATGTAAAATTTTGATGCATGCCTCAGTGATGAATGTGCAATTTCATGGCCTATAATACAGGCCAACTCATCTTCAGTTTTTGTTAATTGTAATAAGCCGTTTGTAATATAGATATGCCCGCCAGAAGAAGAGAAAGCATTGATAGAATAGGATTGTATTATACTGCAAAAGTATGGAAGGGTTTTTCTCTCTGAAACTGCAACGATTGATTGAGTAATATCATTTATTTTTTTATTCAGTTCTGCATCTGTAACAAAATGACATTCACGGCTTAAATATTCATCTACTTTCCTGCCAAGCTCTATCTCTTCTTCTTCGCTTAATCCGGGATTATCACCGTTCAGATGCCATTCGTCATTCGCAAAACAGCATACACCGGAGAAGAAAATAGCATCTGCTACCGAAAGAATAAAAATGGCAAAAAAGATTCTTTTCCATTCCATCGTATCATCTTACCGTAATTATTGTATGAGATTATCTGCGGATGGGGGCTTGAAACTTAAACCTCATATTTTATGCTGTTGGACTCGCCCAAATGATTGTATTCCGGCATGACTATTACTTATATCATTTCAACGATTCCAAAAACTTTTCATTAAAAGAATCGTTAAATAGTTTGTTCTGCATTTCACGCGCAACCTCATACCAATCATCTATTAACATATCTTTTACTGCGCCTCTCAGTGTACATTGAAAGCTTATCACCTGTTTATTTTCCTTTGTTGTAGCGGTATTTATCGAGACTATGGCATATCCACCTATTTTTTCTACAGGCAGTGTGTATTTACTAAAAATATTATTAGGAGAATATACCCTGCCATTGTCGTTTATTGATGGCAATATTATTTTCATAATCTTGTTTATCTCAGAAAGATCCGCAATATGTTCCTGCCAAAATATTCTATCCTGGTATGTTAATTCACAGAACTTAACAGGAAATTCTGAATGCAGGTTATTTTGGACAAACGCTGCCAATTGTGCATATCTCTTGTAAATACTGGTAAAGCCAGGGTAATTCTTCTCTCTTTCTTCATCTTTTTTAATCCAATTGAAGAATATTTTGTTAAATTGCAATTGTACCAGCCAATTTGTATCAAGGGTGCTAAGCCGGTACAATACCGGCCCTGTATAATTATAATCAATTTTAGGCTCTAAACTGTAATCAACCATTTCAAGATCTTCCAATGGATTCCCGTACCGAATGACTGGATAATCATTTTTAAAAGCATTGATTATTTCATATATTAACCCGTTTTTCCCTAAAACAGGTTGTTTGAGAGTAATCCCCATAATTACTTCTGACAAGGGCGCCTTTGAATACGTATCATCCATATTTCACCATTTCTTAAAAAACAAAAATTCAATACTAAAGTGTTACGTTTGTTTTTTGTTATTCAGGATCAGGACATGTGCAAAACCCGTCCCCTGCTATCACACATTTAAAACAGTGCGTGTATCTCATTTAATCGGGAATTATACAAATGTTCAGGTAAACTACGATGGTATTTTGTGAAATGGAGCGGGCGATGGGAATCGAACCCACATATCTAGCTTGGGAAGCTAGTATTCTACCACTGAATTACGCCCGCTTTAAAACCCTATGGTATGTAATCTTGATTCGTTTAAATTTGGCTTTTGACTACTGTTTATCATTGTTGAAGCGTCACAAAGACTCCCCTGATATGCACCTCTTTTTTCCAACTCCTGTGTAATCATTGTTGTGATGCTCGCCTTACCGGCTTTCCATATGGGAGATATAAGGAAGTTGCCATGAGTATCCCCTACTAATCTTTGTATCGTAACATCCGGAGGTATACGTTCCAGAAAATCTGCAGCCAGCCGCACATACTCATGAATATCCAAGGTTATCACATTCCCTTTGAAATATTCTTCAGCCAATGCGGTATTCTTTGCCACATACAGGTGATGCAATTTGATCCCCTGTATACCCATATCCGCAACCGCATCCGCGGTCTTCATCATATCATCGCCAGTCTCGAAGGGGATTCCCAAGATAACATGAACGCATATATTGATGCAAGTTTTTTTTGTAAGGTTTATTGCTTCAACAAAAGATTTATAATCGTGCCCTCTGTTAATGCGCTTCAAAGTTTCTTCATGTATGGATTGAAGCCCGTATTCAATCCATACATGATATTTTTCCGTGTAGCTATTAATAAGATTTAAAATGTCCTCATTAACGCAATCAGGTCTGGTACCGATGGAAAGGCCAATGACGTCGCTGTCTGACAATGCCTCTTCATAGCATGCTTTTAGCGTATGAACATCAGCATACGTGTTAGTAAACGATTGAAAGTAGGCGATAAATTTTTCAGCGCCATACCTTTGTTTTTGAAACGATTTCCCCTTTCTAATCTGTTCCGTTATCGATAAAGAAGGTTTCCTTACATTTGGACTAAAACTTTCATTTGCGCAATACGTACATCCGCCCACCCCGGACCTCCCATCCCGATTGGGGCAGGTAAAACCCGCATGGAGCGCTATTTTATGCACTTTGAAAGGAAACTTTTGTTTTAGATATTCGCCAAAAGGGAAAAATCGATATTTATACAAATAATCAGTTTGAGCATTTAAAACAGACACTTTATTCATAGGGTGAATCTAACACGAATATGAAGCATTATCAAATACAAAACATTCCGGCTCACTATTAAACTGTCAAAATTTTCAAAGGGAATGCTATTGATTGTAATTGTACCCGAATCAGTCTCATGAAAATATAAAAAAAAGAGGGTTTAAAACCCTCTTTCTCTAATAAGTTATATTTTGTTTCTTTTGTGCAAAATACCCTTATTACCATTAATCCACACAATTCTTTATCAATCTCTTATATTCCAAATACTCCCTTTGCGCTTCTTCTTTCATCCCTTTTCGTTCGTATATAAGGGCTAAACCATAATGTGCTTTTGCAAAATTGGGATCAATACGAATCGTCTCTTCAAGCGCTCTGGCAGCCTCGTCCAATCTCCTGTCTTGTGAATATGCATTCCCCAGGTCAAAGTATATTTCAGGATTGTATGGATTTATTTCAATCGCCATCTGTAATGAAGTAATCGCTTCATCTAACGCCCTCTTATCCGAATAAGGGTTTTTTATATTATAATGTGCTGAAGCCGCTTTTTGAACGGAAGAAACGGCTTTAACTAGTGTTCGTTTATTTGCGTATGCCAAACCCAGCCTGTAATGAGCATCGGCGTTATCGGGGTCAAGTTTTATAACAGTGCGAAATTCTTCAATAGCATTATCAAATAATTTTTCATCCGAATATACAATTCCCAGGCTATAGTGCACCTGTGGATTCTTAGCATCGATTTCTATCGACTTTTTGTAAGAAGCCACAGCCCCATCAACGTTTCCCTTTTTATAAAATGTCAAACCAAGATGATAATGTGCCAGTGCGTGCCTGGGATTTATCTCTGTAACTTTACTAAACGCATTCAACGCGTTATCAGGAAGTCCGTTATTCAGATATATTTGCCCCAGAAAAAAATGGGCATCGGTATAATTAGGATTTATCCCAACCGCATCTAACAGAATTTGAATTGCTTCTTCAGTTTGATCGTTCTTTACATAAACAACACCAAGATTGTACATTGTTTCAACGGCTTTTGGATTTATTTTCAGGGCGCTTTTGTATTCAGAAACAGCCTCGGAAAATTCCCCCTGCACACGGTACACATCACCAAGTTTCTCATGCGCCAGGAAACTATCGGTATCTAATTGCAGTGAAGAACTAAAGGTGGCTTTCGCATTATCCCACATTTCTTTTTCCAGATAAAGCAACCCTAACTGAAGATATGCTTCTTTATATTTAGGATTTATTTCAATCGCTTTTACAAGTGCGGAAATCGCTTCGTCCAGCATTGTCCGGCTATTATATGCAATTGCAAGATTAAAATGCGCCTCTGCCAGCCCGGGATTAATACGAATCGCTTTTTGGTAAGAACTAATTACTTCATCAGGCATATCCACCTTGGAACACCCGCATATGCCAAGAGAAACTAATACTGCCATTATTATAGGTCTGTAAAATGGCCATACTAGATTCTTTATCATTACAGATTCTCCCATAAAAGTGCTGTCAGTAAACTATTAAACAAATATAATTACTTTGAGAAATGATTACACTTATATACCTACGCTAAAACTCGTTGCCCATTGATAAAAAGAGTCAAACACTTATGCAATGGATTATTTATCATCTTAATGATTTGTTTTCTTACAAAGAAACCATGCTCTTTGCCGTTAGGTCTAAGGGAATATATCAAATAGCCTATATATTGTCAAATGTTTATTTTATAGCTATTTAGACAATTTAGAGGCAGTTATTCCCAACCAAGTTTTCTGATTTCTTTGATAGATCGAACAAACTCCTCAGACACTTTTGAAACCGAAATACTATCCTTAAATCTCACACTAATATCATACAAAATTTCATCTTTTACCAGGTCTCTTTCGAATCCATAATGTTGCATTTCCATTGAATTTTTTCTCAATATTTCCAAAATCACTTCCAGGCACGATTGCGTGCCCGCGATACACAATTTTAATGTCTGATATTTATCCCGCCTTACGTTCTTTTCGAAAAAAGGCACAAAGAATAATGTGAAGAACACTATCAGAGTTGTAAACAAGGCTGGGAGAAAACAATTACTCCCTATCGCCAATCCAATGCCGGCGACCACCCATAAGGAAGCCGCAGTAGTCAATCCCCTCACCGACGCCTTAAATCTCATAATTGTTCCCGCCCCTAAGAACCCAATGCCCGTCACTACCTGAGCTGCTATCCTGGCAGGATCAATCCTAATGATCGAATCATCGGTATACATTTTATATTTTTCAAACATATTTTCCGAAACCACCATCATTAACGCCACACCAACACAGACAAGGATGTGTGTTCGTAATCCTGCCGGCCTTCCCCTTGTTTCTCTTTCCCATCCAATAATCCCTCCTAAAATAGCTGCCAGTAAGAGTTTTCCAATGGCAGTTTCAAATCCACTCAATATGCTAAAAATATGAAACATAATCTCTCCTTATCTCCCAAAACACACCGTTTGTTTTCTTCGCTCATTGAACAACCTGGAATAACGCATGTTGTTATTTTTTTCCGCTCATATAAATACAAAATATAATTACCCAATATCCTGTGGAAAATAAAGAATTCCTTCCAAAATTCCCCCTTAATAAAGTGGGATTGAGGGGGTTGTTACCGCAAGATATTGGGTAATTACTACAAACTATACTCATCTTTATACTCTTCTGCAATTTCAGCAAATATATGCCTAATCTCTAAAAATGCATTCACGATAACCGGATCAAAGTGAGCGCCGGAACACGCTTCAATCTCTTTTACCGCTTCTTCATGCGTCCATGCCCGTTTGTAGGGACGCCTGCATCGCAAGGCGTCGTATGCATCCGCAAGGGCGACAATCTTTGCGTGCAATGGAATCTCCTCTCCGGCTAATCCCTGCGGATATCCAGTGCCATCGAATTTTTCATGATGCATATAAACTATGCCCGCCGCCATTTCCATCATTGGTTTTCCCCTTAACAATTCATACCCTAAAAGTGTGTGATTTTTCATTATTTCATACTTTTTTTTCGTTAAATTTTTTTTATCGAGCAATATCGTGTCAGGAATCCCCATTTTCCCAATATCGTGCAGTGGAGAAAACAGTTCGATATCTTCACAATATTTTTTCGGCATATCAAGATGTTCTGCGATTCTCCGTGAATACATACCCACACGTATTACATGCTTTTCCGACTCGTCGTCCCTCATTTCAGCAATGTCAGCTATGGCACGGTAAACATCCATGCGGATATTCACCTCATCTTTTGTTCTGTCCGTTACATCGAATGGAAACCAAATATAGTTGATAATGTTGCCTTTTATATCAAAAACACCATTAATTATTAAATGTACCCAGACAAGAGAACCCTCTTTTGATCTGTTTGGCAGTTCTCCTTCCCAAAACGCAATTTCGGGATTCGCAAGGGAATCCCATAGTTCTTTAAAAAACACTTCATACCCTTTTTCTGAAATACCCAAATCACTATAAACTAAACGATCAGGATTAATAATATTGACATTTTTTCCTATCATTTCATCCTGCGAAAACCCGTATACCTTTTCAATCGCCGGATTAACAAATACCATCTTTCCCACCGTATCAGTTATTATTATTCCCTGCGTTGACTTACATAGCCCTTCAAAATAAAGCCTGCGTTCATTATTTGCCTTCGATAGATGTTTATCAATCTGATCTAAATCGATATTTGCCATTTCCAAATCACGTTCATATCTTCTAATAATGAAACCTGCCAACATATACGTTATCAATCCCGATATAACCGATACCATAACGCCAATAATTACATGAGGATAGACAAAGCTTTTCAATTTTGTTTTTAACACAGGTAAGTGCTGATGAACAAAAAGACGAATATCCGTATTATCAACAAGAGACATTGCAACAATAGTAACAGCGTCTCCTTTATGGAAGACCCCTTCAAAGATATTATTATCGGCAAAATCCTGGTACCGGTATTTTTCAAGACTATTTAATCTTGTAAAATAACCCTCATTTACATTGAGATTACTTTTCAGTTCAAGACCTGGCATTGCGATAACCCTTCCTTCGCCATCCACAGCACAAACAAACCCTTTATTCGGGATTATAACTTCATTGCAAATATTCTGTATCAAGTGGATCTGCCTTGGCCTGGGCAATTCAGACAACATATACCTGGCAAAAGATTTTATAATCGTATTTGCTATGGTTTTATTATCCTGCACTATTTGATGCTTTAATTCGCGTAAAACAGATTTATATGACACGCCTGCAAATAACGCAGCACCTATGAGTGCTATTAACAAAACACTACCCGATAAAATCCATTGCATCCTTGATTTCATAATTTGCGCCTTATTTTGTCTAAAAAACATTTTACGATTTGGAATTTACGATGTACGAATCCTTCCCTCCCTTTTGGGAGAGACCAAGGGGTGATCGCATTACGATTGTGGTTTCTTTTTTATTAATTATAGTATCTTCCAAAAAAAAAAGGGGCAACATTAATCAATAATAATGTCACCCCCTCTTTATAATCCGCCTTAAAGAAACTCAGAAACAATTTATTTTTCTGCTATTTCATAATCCGATTTATTATTCATCCTCGTCTTCATCTTCATCTTCATCATCATCTTCTTCATCATCTTCATCTTCGTCTTCGTCAACATCTTCGTTATCATCGTCTTCTTCGCCTTCTTCGTCCATTTTCCCTTCTACTTTTTCCTTCACCTCAGCTCTTTTTGTTTCTATCTTCTCTTTAATATCCTTCTTTTTTGTTTCTATTTCTTCTTTCACTTCAGCTCTCTTCGTTTCAACATCTTCTTTTATTTTTGCCTTTTTTTCTTCTACAACCTCTATAGGTTCATCACGTCTCTTTCTTACCTCTGCTTTTTTGACTTCCTGTTCAATCTTTTTTTCTTTCGCCTTTACTTTATTTTCTGCCTTTTTCTTTTCAATTTTTGCTTTTTGCCTGGCGCGTTTCTCCTCCGGCGATAATTTTTGATGTTCCTCCTTCTCCAATTCTTCGTAAGTCTTAGCATCCAATTTATTAACTACCGGACTTTGCAACCATAAAAGTGAAAACATAAAGGTTGCAAATACAACAAAAAAAACGTTCCTCATCATAACTCCTTCTAAATAATACATTTTTGAAACCAAAGGGATTCACATCCCTACTTTTTCAATATTTAAGTCGACATAGCCAGAACCAAACAAACACGAAACAATCCTCAATCCTCAATTTGCTGACTGTAGATTGCCGATTGCCGATTGTAGATTGCAGGCTGATATGCTTTCAAATGCTATAGAAATCAACAAATATTGTCAAGTGGTATCTCAAAATATAACTTGTGTAGATTCGCGGCTCATGGTTTGGGAACGCTCTGTATTTTTCTATAAAAAGGTATTATACTTTTACCACCATAGATATTGTTATATTAACAGAAAAGAATTGCTCCTCGATGAGCGTAACTGTTTAACTTCTCACATGCCTGCTGTTATGAATAAACAAAATGAAATAACAAAATGGCTTCCTGTTACCAGGAAAGAAGTGGAAATGCGGGGATGGGGTCAACTGGACGTCATTCTTATATCAGGCGATGCATACGTTGACCATCCAGCCTTTGGCGCTGCGGTGATAGGCAGGATTATCGAGAAAGAAGGATACAGGGTTGCAATTATTCCTCAACCAAATTGGCGTGACGGTCTGCATGATTTCAAAATACTTGGCGCACCGGTATATTTTTTCGGGGTAACCTCTGGTTGTATGGATTCTATGGTAAACCATTACACTGCCAACAAAAGGCTCCGTTCCGACGATGCTTACAGCCCTGGCGGAAAAACAGGGTTGCGCCCCAACTATGCCGCCGTCACGTATACAAAAATATTGAAATCTCTCTACCCTGATGTCCCCGTCATCATTGGCGGTATTGAAGCTTCCTTGCGAAGGGTGACGCACTATGATTACTGGTCGGACAAACTGATGCCTTCTCTTCTTGAAACAAGCGGAGCCGATTTGCTGGTGTATGGAATGGGAGAAATGCCCGTGAGAGAAATCCTTAAACTTTTAAAAAAAGGGGTACCCCTTCACCAACTGACTATGGTGAAACAAACGGCTTATCTCCGGAATCAAGGCAACGGCACGCCAAAAAACAAGCACTGGAACGACATTTATATACATTCCCACCAGAAATGTTTGGAAGATAAAAAGGCATTCGCTGCAAATTTTAAACAAATAGAACAGGAATCAAACAAGGTCTTTGCCGACCGTATTATTCAAACTATTGGAGAAAAAACGCTGATTATCAATCCGCCATTTCCAACAATGACCGAAGAGGAGATTGACGCTTCTTTCGAACTCCCTTACACAAGACTCCCCCATCCGAAATATAAGACGCTCGGCGCTATTCCCGCGTATGAAATGATTAAATTTTCAATCAACACGCATCGCGGCTGTTTTGGCGGATGCAGTTTTTGCACCATCTCTGCGCATCAGGGAAAATTCATTGCCAGCCGTTCACAGTCTTCTATTATGAAAGAAGTGGAACAGGTAACCAACATGCCTGATTTCAAAGGCTATATTTCAGACCTTGGCGGCCCATCCGCCAACATGTATAAAATGAAAGGCCGAATACAGGAAATATGTGATAAATGCGTCCGCCCTTCATGCATTTATCCCGCTGTTTGCGACAATCTCAATACAAACCATTCTCAGATAACCGAAATTTACCGCAAAGCCGATGCACATCCAAAGGTGAAAAAGGCATTTGTAGGCAGCGGTATCCGGCACGATTTATTGACAAAAAGCTATAATAAAAAAGCCGATACATCCATTTACGACTATTTGGAACAACTTTTAACCCGGCATGTTTCCGGGAGGTTAAAAGTTGCCCCTGAACATACTTCCCCGGCAATCCTTAAATTGATGAGAAAACCGTCATTTGAACATTTTAAGGAATTTAAAAGAATATTTGACCGTATTGATAAACAACACGGACTCAATCAACAGCTTGTCCCCTACCTCATCTCCAGCCACCCGGGATGCACGGAAGACGACATGGCATCCCTCGCCGCAGAAACCAGGGAACTCGGATTCCATCTGGAACAGGTGCAGGATTTTACTCCCACACCAATGACCGTTGCAACCGTCATGTACTACTCCGGTTACCATCCCTATACGCTTAAAGAATATTACGTACCCAGGTCAATCCGTGAAAAAAAGGAACAACATCGTTTCTTTTTCTGGTATAAGAAAGAAAATCAGGATTGGTTAAGGAAGAAACTTTTTGCATTGAAAAAACCGGATTTGCTAAAAAGACTTTTCCCCTTCGGGAAAACGAAATCACACCCGCAAACAAAACCCATCAGGGAAATAATGTCCCACAGACCGCCTAAACAAAAGCAGCGAAGGAATACGTTCTAATCTGATGGTTACACTCCGATTTACCCATCATTACATACCACTGATGGTTCTCACGCGGGTTTTAGGTCTGTAGCCTGCCCCCGGGTTTATGCAGTCAATCTCCGAAAAGAGGGATAAGGGAGAAGGAACAACCCGGAAATCACTACGAATAAGACAGTTTTAATGCAATTATTCCTGCCACTATCAGCAGTACCGATACTATCCTCAAAATATTTGTCGGGTCTTTGAACATAAGTATGCCAATAATAAATGCGCCAACAGCGCCAATTCCGGTCCAAATAGCATATGCCGTACCCATAGGTATTGTCTTTTGCGCCAACCACAAGAATGCGCCGCTGAAACCCATAGACGTAACAGCAAATATAACACACATAACTTTGTGCTCTGTTGTCTGTGAAAGCTTTAAGCCCAGCGGCCAACCTATCTCAAATAAACCCGCAACAATCAGATATATCCAGGCCATTATCGCTTACCTCTTATTTTTAGGCTGATAAAAAACGGTAACGCATAACGCAGCACACTATCGGCGGGTAATAAACCGCAGGGCAATTGCGGCCAGGTTACAGCGCATTGTCACGCATTCAATCTCGTTCCCAATCTCCACAAGCCTTGACAAAATGGAGATTTTACACTATTTCGCGATATTCACTCCCCATTTTAATGGAAAACAGTACTTGTGAAACAAGAATAACAAAACTTGGAATTTCAGCAACTGGAATCCCGATATTATTTGTTATTTGGAAATTGTTATTTGTAATTTGTAATTTGTACTTTATAACACTATTGATACGGAGAATTGAAACGGATGTTTATGCAGTTGGTTCACCTATCCTGCACACGGTCAAAAGCCGTGAACAATACAAAACGTTTCGTTTCACTCGTACACAATTGAACCAGAAATGAATGAATTTAGGCTGCTTAGCAGTTCTGCCTCACAATGACATACGGGGATTACCTTAATTATCTATTTGCAAATGCAAGCATTATGACCCCTGCAGCCCGTATAAATATATTGAAAATTCCTATACACACACTTATCAATCACTATGCCACTGCTTGAACTAACAGAAAAAAACCTGAATAAGAATATCTTAAGACTCTGCATACCAGTCGCCATTGAAAACTTGCTCCATATGAGCGTTTTTATTTCTGACACTATAATGGTAGGCAGGCTCGGAACAGACGCCATTGCCGCTGCAGGTCTGGCTGGCTCCTTATTCTTTTTCATCTCCCTGGTCACCTCCTCTTTGAGCTATGGCGCTTCAAGCATCGTGGCAAGACACATTGGCGCAAAGGAAAAAGGCCATGCGCAACTTGTGGCATCCCAGGCGCTCCTCATTGCACTCTTTATGGGAGTACTCATCCCGCCGTTTCTGATATATTTCGCAAGGACGATTTTTATCCTGATGAGTGCGGAGCCAAAAGTGGCGGATATTGGAGAGAGGTATTTTCAAATTGTCTCCGGTTTTTTAGTTTTTCGCCTCATTATTTTTGTAAGCAGCGGCATACTTCGTGGCGCGGGGGACACCAAAACGCCAATGAAAGTAACTTTCATCGTTAACTGTTTTAATATCTTATTCAACTGGTTGCTTATTTTTGGAATAGGGCCATTTCCCATGCTTGGTGTGGCAGGCGTGGGATGGGCAACCGCAATTTCATTTGCAATCGGAGCGGGTTTGCTGTTGTCAAGGCTTTTCAGTGGAAAATGCGTCGTGCACCTTCAATACGACACTATAAAAAACCTACACGTTGCCTCTATCAAGAGGATTATGCGCATTTCATTTCCCGCCACCATTGACGCCCTTCTCACACAAATAGGGTTTTTGTTCTTCACGAAAATTGTCGCCATACTCGGCACCGTTCCGCTGGCCGCACATCAGGTAGCCATACGCATCGAATCAATGTCGTTTATGCCTGGATTCGCCCTTGCGGTATCCACCGCCACATTGGTGGGACAGAGTCTCGGCACGAATAACGTGCCTCTCGCTCTGAAAAGCATGAAACGCAGTTGCCTCTTTTCTGTTTGTTTTATGTGTTTCTTTGCCATTGTTTTCATTGTTTTCCCGTCACAAATGGCAAAAATGTTTAACCCCGCTCCCGATGTACTCTCTTTGGCAGTCGTGTGCATCATGATTGCCGCCATTGAACAGCCAGCGCTGGCAATCTATATGGTTTTTTCCGGTGGGCTACGCGGGGCGGGAGACACGTTAAGCCCGATGCTCATAACCATTGCCGGTACACTGTGCCTGCACCTTCCCTTGGCCTACCTGTTTGGAATCAAATTTGGATGGGGATTGGGAGGCGTATGGCTGGGAGCGGCAATCGACTGGATATGCCGCGCCATTGCTATCTTCATTCTCTATAAAAGAGGCAGATGGAAGACCATTATCGTATAAACAATAGTAACCGTTCACAGGGTTTAAGTTATTGCTAAACTGGTACTTAATAAATTATGAATTTATCACAAAAAAAATTGAATTGCTAAAGCGCTTATTTCCCGCGCATTAAATTATTGATAACAAGCGCATCTTTTGTATCTCGCATTTCGTGCTTGCTTAAAAACTCTAGTTCCCAAGTTCCGGCTTGGTAACGAGAAGAAATCCACCCCCTGCACCCCCGCCAGCGGGGGACATTCTCCCCCTTTGGAGGAGGTAAGGGAGAGGATTTTGGAATTTGTTTCGGATTTCGTACTTCGAATTTCGTATTTTTTATTTCTTGCTTCTTTGGTTCTGGCTATGCAAGCCGAAGAATAACTTTATCTCACATTGAAATACCATTTATACCAGTCGGTAAATTTTTTCAAACCCGTTTCAATTGGTGTTGCGGGTTTAAAACCAACGTCTTTTATCAGTTCATCAACATTTGCGTACGTAACGGGAACATCTCCCGGTTGCATGGGGAGCATTTTTTTCACCGCTTTTTTCCCCAAATACTCCTCTAATATCGCAACAAACCTCAGGAGTTCCACCGGTTTATTATTGCCTATATTGTACACCCTGTAAGGAGCATTGCTGGTAGCGGGGTCGGGATTCTCTCCGTCCCAATCAGGATTTTTACAAGGTATCCTCATCATAACCTTTACCACTCCTTCAACAATATCATCAATATAGGTAAAATCACGCTTCATTTCTCCATGATTAAATATATTGATCGGTTTCCCTTCAATAATTGCCTTTGTAAAGAGAAAGTACGCCATATCCGGTCTTCCCCAAGGTCCGTACACTGTGAAAAAACGCAGACCCGTGCAGGGGATATTGTATATGCCGGAATAGGTATGCGCCATAAGTTCATTGGCCTTTTTGGTTGCCGCATATAAAGAAGCGGGATGGTCTACGTTGTGATGTTCGGAAAAGGGGATTTTTGTGTTCTTTCCGTAAACAGAGCTGGAAGATGCGTAAACAAGATGTTGTACGTTATTCTGCCTGCAACCCTCCAGTATATTGATGAATCCGACTATATTGCTATCAATATATGCGTGTGGATTAATGAGAGAATATCTTACCCCAGGTTGTGCGGCAAGATTGATCACACCATCAAACTTTTCTTTTTTAAAAATTAATAAGAGGGCGTCTTTATCAATTATATCCAGCGTATGAAAAGAAAATTGTTTGTCATTTATAAGCTGTTTAACCCTATCATGTTTCAATGTGGTATCGTAATAATCATTTATGTTGTCAATACCCGTTACTTCAAATCCTGATGCTAATAATTTTTTTGAAACATAATAACCAATAAACCCCGCCGCTCCGGTAACAAGTATCTTTTTCATCTGAAAATACCTCTATGTTAAATTTATGAAGGGTGATTCGTTAAATCGTCAAATCGTTTTAATCATATTGTACAAAATTGTAGAGACGCACGGCCGTGCGTCTCTACTTAACCAAGTAGTATGTTGACATTATCCATCTAATTTTTTTAGTATACAGCTAACCAAAATCTCAACCATAACTGTCTTTTAGCAAATTTACCTCCCCACGGGGGAGTCATTCTTAATTAAAGAAAAGAATAGTGCAATCATGTTGTTTCGCAATAAAAAATTAAGAAATTCCGACCCTGACTATAGTACCAAAATTAAATATAGTACTGAAATGCTTGCTGTTTCGGAAGATAGTACAATTGAAACTGCTTTTGAATTTATCCGTGACAGTAAGCTCTCTGGTAATATTTTTTATTGCTATGCCACTAATAGTGAAGGGAAATTGACGGGCATAATACCTTTAAGAAAACTAATCACTTCTCCCAAAAGAGCAAAGATTTCCGATATTATGGTACGCAACCCCATCAAACTATTCCTGCAAAGTTCTTTAGATACAGCGCTTGAATATTTTTTAATGTATAAATTCCTGGCCTTTCCTGTTGTTGACGAACAAGGAAAACTCATCGGCGTTACACGGGTTAACGATTTAATAGCAGACACAATAGCTATTGAAGAGGATGTGGAACAGGCACGGGATGACCTGCTCAATATAATCGGTATAAAACTTGAAGAATTTCGAAAACCTTCTGTTTTCAAAAGCGCCTTTTTACGATTCCCCTATTTACTTTTCAACATTATGAGCGGAATTACTTGTGCACTGATTACAAACCTGTTCAGTATCACCTTAGACAAGTTTATTTTTACCGCATTCTTTATAACGATAATTTTAGGTCTTGCAGAAAGCATGGGCACTCAGGCAGTTGCGGTTACTCTTTCTTCATTTGGAAGAACTATAAAAATGAAAGGTATTGTTCTTTACGAAATACTCATCGGTTTGAAAATAGGCGCTCTGTGCGGCGGAATCATGTACCTGGTGTCTTTTTTATGGCTACATGAACAGGTATTCTCTATAGTCCTGTCTCTAACGATCTTATTTACCATTGTTACCGCTTCTTTTTTTGGATGTATTTTACCGATACTCTTTAAGAAAATGGGTATTAATCCAACCCATGCCTCGTGCCCGCTTGTATTGGCAATTTCCGACGTCATTTCGTTGACCGCATATTTTTCACTCGGGACATATCTTCTTAAGCCGTAGTGAGTGTGAAAAGCTATGCCCGCGAAACTTTGACAGTCATTGTATTAAACGAAACACCAAAAATAAACAGACAATATGGATATAATATCAATTTCAACCGGACTAATAGCAGGGCTTTTTGTTTCCTACATCATTTTCTATTTGCTAAACAAGGCAAAAACTGTTTCTAAAACAGACTATGAAACATTAAATGCGAAATTCCATGAAACAAATACACAATGGAAGGTTTCAGAGGACAGGCTTTTAGTGCAACAACTGGAATATTCAAAATTGAATACGAAGTATGAATCAGCAGCAATAGAGCTTACAGGACTTCAATCCAAATCCTCTTCATTGGAAACAACCGTTAAAAACAATGAATTAAAAATTGCTGAACTTTCAAAGGTAATGGTAGAGCAAGCGACCTTAAACACATCTCTGCAAAACGAAATCAATTCATTAAAGCAGAAAATCGCCGAAGGAAATGCAACTAATAATTCATTGAAAGAAAATTTGAAATCTCAGAAAGAACTCAATCAAAAACAAGCAGACGCATTAGCCCAACTATCAGACAAAATAACGAAAATAACCGCAGAGAACAGCACACTGACTGCCAAAAATTCTGCACTAACGGAAAAACTATCGACTCAGAAAGAAGAGATAACCAAAATGCAGGAAACCTCTCATTTGCAATTTGAAAAAATAGCAAATCAAATTCTGGAAGAAAAAACCGGTAAATTTACCGAAACAAATAAAACAAACATTGAAGCTCTTTTAAAGCCGCTTGGCGAAAACATCGACAACTTCAAAAAGAAAGTTGAAGAAACGTATGACAAGGAGTCTAAGCAAAGATTTTCACTTGAAGAGAAAGTCAAAGAATTAGTGGAACAAACAAACAAAGTAAGTAGTGAGGCTAATAATCTTGCGACGGCACTTAAGGGTCAGGCGAAAAAGCAGGGTAACTGGGGAGAAATGATTCTTGAAAGTATCTTGCAAAAATCAGGATTGGTAAAAGACAGAGAATACTTTTTGCAACAGACAATAAAAGACGAATGTGGAAACAGCTTAAGGCCCGATGTTTTGGTGAAACTTCCCGACAACAGAGTAATAATTATAGATTCAAAAGTATCATTAGTCTCTTATGACAGGTTTTCATCAGCAGAGACGCCAGACGAACAAACAATTCATTTGGCAGAGCATTTGAAATCAATTTATGGACACATAGACGACCTGCACGGAAAAAAATATGATGCCCTTGAGGGGTCATTAGACTTTACAATGATGTTTGTTCCTATTGAGCCTGCATATTTAATATCCATTCAAAAGGATCAAGACCTTTGGGCATACGCTTATGAAAAAAGGATACTACTCATTAGTCCAACAAATTTAATTGCCTGCTTAAAGTTAATGGCTGACTTATGGAAAAGAGAGATGCAAAGTAAAAACGCAATGGAAATAGTAAGAAGAGGGGATTTACTCTATGAAAAATTTGTTACATTTGTTTCAACTCTCGAAGATGTCGGAAAACATCTTAATAAATCCCGGCAATCATATAACACAGCAATTGCGCAACTAAATAGTGGAAGCGGCCATTTGGTTGGACAAGCATTAAAACTCAAAAATCTGGGATTAAAATCAAACAAAGAAATTCCAGCCGCTATGTTGCCGACAGACTTTGAACCAGAACAAAACAAGCACGAAATACTAAATGCAAAATCCGAAAAAACTTCTAATGACAAAATTACTTGAAATTCTAAACGAACGTAACAATTTAGTATTTTGGAAGATTCCAACAATGTAGTGCGATGAACCTCGTCGCACTACATATTTTGTGCTTCGTATTGTTGCCTGCCTGTACGTGGTCACACACAGACAAGGAAGTTTTGGATTTGTTTTGAATTTTATGCTTTGTAATTAGAATTTTCTTCGGATTTCGGATTTCACCATTACCGGATTTCACCATTACCGCTGCTCTCTATCATCAAACAGCTTCAATTGATGGTAGTCTTCTTTTGCGTCAGTATCCGGTTCAGGCCTTCCGTTCTCTACTATCTTAACACCGATTACCTCATAACTGCTCAACCGGTTACCCCGTGCCTTCCATCCTTTGACATCCACAAGGTTATTCAGAGACGCAACTTCACTTCGTTTTTCTTTTTTACGTCCAAAACAGCACTGTATCTCTGCTTTAGGGTCTGCATCAGTTGTGACAACTGCCGGAAAACTGCCTTCACTTTCCCCAATGAATGAAAAGACACGGCCAACAACATCGGATTCTATTTTAAAACGTTTTATGTAGTAATTTTTCAATTCTCCGTCAAAATACACCGCTGTAATAATGGTTTCAGGGTTATATTTTTCAAGCATGTCGATCTTTTCATTATCATAATGATTTGTCAGTTCAAAGGTCGTCAACTCCAATGCGCCATCCTTGTATATCACCAGTATCCTGTCTTCCCCTTCAAATTTGCCCAAATATTTCCCCCGGTTTTCACCATTAAGCCTTCCAACCGTCTCGTCGTACCAGATATCAATCCCGCCGAGGGTAGAAGTTCCGGCTTTTTTATGAAGTATCTTGCGAACCGGATATTTTGTAAGCCTGTTCCCGATAGAAGCACGTCCCTTTACGGCAAGTCCGGCGAAGTCATAGTCAAATGTCAGTTTGCGGGCAGCGCTTTTCGTGCTGAGGGCAACCGTTACTTCCTCTGATTCGCTGTTTGGGTTTGCGCTGAAATAAAGCACCTTTGAGCCTTTTTTCCCCTGCGACAGGTCGTAGGATTTATCGTATGTAATGGAAGTAACTGCAAAACGTTTCACATAAGCAGGACCGTCTTTCCCATCCTGATATATCATGTGGTATATCATGCGTGAGTCGTTTTTTTTCCATACCTGGGCATGTATAATATCTTTCCCTACAAATGCCTTTTCAGATACCCGTGTAACCAGAAAGGTACAGTCCGACAGGAAAACAATTACGTCGTCAATATCAGAACAATCGCCAATGTACTCTTCTTTTTTGAGGCCATAGCCTATAAAACCATCCATCCTGTTCATATACAGTTTTTGATTGGCCTGGGCAACCTGTGCAACCTGAATAGTTTCAAAGTTACGGATTTGTGTTTTTCTTTCCCAGCCTTTTCCGTATTTTTTAATCAAATTTTCAAACCAGGCAATGGCGTAATTGGTAAGATGCTTTAAGTCGTATTCAACCTGTTTGATTTCGCCTTCCAGCGCCTTAATAGCCTCGTCGGCTTTAAAGGAATCAAAGCGGGAAATGCGTTTAATTTTTATTTCAGTCAGACGTACGATATCTTCCTCATTTATTTCGCGTTGAAAATGTTTTTTATAAGGTTTCAAACCTTTATCAATAGCGGCAATTACCCCTTCCCATGTTTCACATTCTTCGATGTCCCGGTAAATGCGCTTCTCAATAAATATTTTCTCCAACGAAGAAAAATGCCATGCTTCCCGCAATTCGCCAAGTTTAATCTCCAGCTCGCGTTTCAAAAGGCCTACGGTATGTTTTGCAGATATTTTCAGGATTTCATTCACACCGAGAAACCTTGGTTTTTCATCTATGATGACGCATGCGTTGGGCGATATGGATATTTCACAATCAGTAAAGGCATACAGTGCGTCAATAGTGACGTCAGGAGAGACATTTGGCGGGAGTTCGACAACAATCTCCACATCCTTTGCGGTATTGTCCACCACCCTTTTGATTTTTATCTTGCCGTTTTCACTTGCTTTTACAATGGAATCCATAACATTCGCCGTAGTAGTCGTGTAAGGAATGCTGCGGATAACCAATGCTTTCTTATCCAATATCTCTATTTTTGCCCGAACGTTGATTCTGCCGCCGCGCAACCCTTCGTTATAATTGCTGAAGTCCGCCATCCCCCCAGTAGGAAAGTCCGGCAGGAGATTTACTTCTTTCCCGCGCAGCGTGTCTATTGATGCTTCAAGCAATTCGATGAAATTGTGGGGCATAATCCTTGTAGCAAGACCTACGGCAATACCTTCAGCGCCTTGTGCCAGCAGCAACGGAAACTTCATTGACAAAAGCACCGGCTCTTTCTTTCTGCCGTCATAGGAAAGCTGCCATTCGGTGGTTTGATTGTTAAACGCCACTTCAAGGGCGAATTTTGAAAGACGCGCTTCGATATAACGAGGCGCGGCTGCGGAGTCGCCTGTCGAAATATCACCCCAGTTACCCTGCGTCTCAATCAGAAGGTCTTTTTGTCCCAGATTAACCAGCGCTTCTCCAATCGCGGCGTCTCCATGCGGATGATACTGCATGGTGTGGCCGATAATATTGGCTGCTTTATTAAAGCGCCCGTCGTCCATCTGTTTCATCGAATGCAAAATACGGCGCTGAACGGGCTTTAATCCGTCAAGCAACGCAGGAACCGCCCTTTCCAGGATTACATAGGATGCGTATTCAAGAAACCAGTTGCTGTACATTTCCGAGACATGAAGCGCCTCATGGATGACGTTATTTTCTTCAGTGGGATTTTTGAGCATTTTATTATTATTTTTATTTTTAACCATACTCTTAAGCTAAATTCTTCTCAACGGACAGGTTTTCGATAATAAACGTTTGCCGGTCAGGGGTATTTTTCCCCATATAGTAGCTCAGCGTCTGAACAATTGAATCTTTTTGCCCAAGCACTAAAGGCTGCAGACGAATATTTTCGCCAATAAATTGTCCAAATTCATTTGGCGATATTTCCCCTAAACCTTTAAAACGCGTTATTTCCGGATTTTTACCTATTTTATTAATCGCCTCCAGTTTCTCCTGTTCGTTATAACAATACATTGTCTCATTCTTATTGCGAACACGGAACAGCGGTGTTTCAAGTATATGCACATGCCCGTTCTTCACTAAATCGGGGAAAAACTGCAGAAAGAACGTCATCAACAGCAGGCGGATGTGCATACCGTCAACATCTGCATCAGTAGCAATAATCACGTTATTGTAGCGCAGGTTTTCAATGCCGTCTTCAATATTCAAAGCGTGTTGGAGCAGATTAAATTCTTCGTTTTCGTAGACCACTTTTTTGGTTAATCCAAAGCAGTTAAGCGGTTTGCCCCGCAAACTGAAGATGGCCTGAGTCTCCACATTGCGCGCTTTCGTGATTGAACCGCTCGCCGAGTCCCCTTCTGTAATAAAGATAGCGCTTTCGTAACGTTGTTCATTCTTTTCACTATTGTAGTGTATGCGGCAATCGCGCAATTTTTTATTATGGAGATTTGCCTTCTTTGCCCTCTGATTTGCCAGTTTTTTTATGCCGGCGATTTCTTTGCGTTCCCGCTCAGACTGCAGGATGCGCTTCAAGAGCTTTTCTGCAACATCATTATGCTTGTGCAGATAATCGTCCAGTTCTTTTTTTACATAATCGTTAACAAATGCACGAATGGAAATGCCGTCCGGGCTGATATTAATCGAGCCTAGTTTTGTTTTCGTCTGCGACTCAAACACCGGCTCCTGTATGCGCACACTAATAGCGCCGGCAATGGAAGCCCTGATGTCAGCGGCGTCGAAATCCTTTTTATAAAACTCGCGTACCGTCCTGACTATTGCTTCACGGAAAGCGGCAAGGTGAGTACCCCCCTGGGTTGTGTGCTGTCCGTTCACAAAGGAATAGTACTCTTCGCCGTACTGATCGGCATGGGTAAAAGCAAATTCAATATCCCTGTCGCGGGAATGGATAATCGGATACCGCAGGGTCTCCGGGTCTGTTTTACGGGTCAGCAAATCAAAAAGGCCATTTTCGGAATGGATTTTCCTGCCATTAAAGTCAATGGTCAACCCGGCATTTAGGTAGGCATAATTCCAGATTTGATTCTCAAGAAAATCGGGAATAAAACGGTAATTTTTAAATATAGTCTCATCAGGAGTAAATTGTATCAATGTCCCGTTTCGATGGCTGGTCTTTTCAACCGGGAAATCTTTCGTCATATTGCCCCGGGAAAATTCAACGGATTTCGCATTGCCGTCACGGAAAGATTGCACCATGAAATAACCTGATAACGCATTCACCGCTTTCGTACCAATGCCATTCAACCCTACTGATTTCTGAAAAGCCTCAGAATCATATTTACCGCCGGTGTTAATTTTGGCCACGCAGTCGAATACTTTACCCAGCGGGATGCCGCGTCCATAATCGCGCACCGTAACCTGATGTTCACTGATTTTAATCTCTATTGTCTTTCCGAAACCCATCACATGTTCATCAATAGAGTTATCAACCACTTCCTTCACCAGCACATAGATGCCGTCATCCATGGACGTCCCATCGCCAAGCTTACCAATATACATCCCCGGACGAAGACGGATATGTTCCTTCCAGTCCAGCGATTTTATATGTTCTTCCGTGTATGCTGACTTCAACATGATAAATCCTTTAAAAAAATATGACTGCTACTCTGCCGGTTTAAACAGATACGTTGGAGATTTACGAATTACGATTTACGATTTGAATTTTGGGATTTGGGATTTTTTTAATCTGTGTAATCGTTCGACTGAGCTCACGACGAAGTCTGTGAAATCTGTGGTTTCCTTTTTATTAATTCATGATTTACACATTTGCCTAAGCAATTCCCCGGGAATGCTTATATCGGTAACGACAACCTCTCCGGTATGATTTGGCCCTTCTCCCAGATAAAATCCTTTTTTGCCTGCTGCAAAAGTTACCGTTTTTCCCGCCTTTATTGCAGCCCCCAATACATTGCCGGTATCACAATCTAATCCGGAGGGTATATCCACTGATATGATTTTTTTCTTCAGTGTATTTATCCCACTAATCAATGTTGTAAATGGTTCACGCACCTCTCCGGACAATCCTGTGCCAAAGAGCGCATCAATGAGCATTGTAAAGTGTTTCAGATTACCAATGGCATCATTTACCGCCTGAAGATCAATATATTCTTTTACCGGTATCTTCATATTCAGAAGTATGCGCAGGTTTATACCGGCGTCGCTTTCCTTTGGAATATCCGTTGTTTTTGCAAAAATAAATACTTCAACCGGAATGCCTTTATTAGAAAGGTGTCTTGCTGCAACAAAACCATCCCCCCCATTGTTGCCCTTGCCGCATACAATAGCTATTTTTTCCTTCTGCGGGTCATCGGTTTCTTTCACCGCCTCCTCTGCCACATTTCTGCCTGCATTTTCCATCAGGAGCATCCCGGGAATCTGATATTCCTCAATAGCTTTCCGGTCAAGTTCTCTCATTTCTTCACGGGTCAACGACTTCTTCATCTTAATACACCCTCAACAAATTCGTTGATCCGGGCATCCCTACCGGTACGCCTCCGGTAATCGCAATGGTTTCATTTTCGACGATGTATCCTGCTTGTTTTGCCGCTTCTATTCCTTTTTTCATCATATCATCGGTATTTTCCATTGATTCGGTAAGAATCGGTATAACACCCCACACCAATGCAAGCCTTCTGTAGGTGCATACCGAAGGAGTTACCGCAAGGATTTTCTGCCGCGGGCGATACTTTGAAATAAAACGAGCCGTACTTCCCGATTGGGTACAGGTGATAATCGTATTCATGTTTAATTCATTTGCAACCTGACACGTTGCTATGCTTATGGCGTCAGTAATAGTGGTACGGTTTTCCGGTATGCGAAATTTTTCAAATGTATTGCTTTGCGTTAAATCAGGCTCAATTTGTTTCGCAATCTTCGTTAGCATGAGCACCGCATCGGCAGGATAGCGCCCTATTGCCGACTCTTCTGAGAGCATTACCGCATCGCTTCCGTCAAGAATCGCATTTGCGACATCGGTAACCTCTGCCCGTGTGGGGCGATAGTTATTTACCATTGAAGCCAGCATTTGCGTTGCGGTAATCACCGGTTTACCGTATCTGTTTGCAAGCCGGATAATCATTTTCTGAACGGAAGGGACCCTCTCCAGTGGTATTTCAACCCCAAGATCTCCCCGTGCAACCATAATTGCATCCGCGGTATTCACAATTTTTTCTATATTATCTACAGCCTCGTGCTTTTCAATTTTCGCGATAATTGGGATCGTTTTGCCTTTCTTCTGCATAAGGTCCCGCAATTCCATTATATCCTCAGCGGTTTTTACAAAAGACATCGCTACGTAATCAACCCCTTGCTCTATTCCAAATTCCAGGTCCTTTTTGTCCTTTTCCGTTAATGGGGATATCGGTAAACTTCGTGCAGGAATATTAATTCCCTTTCGGGAGGTCAGTACCCCTCCCACAATTACCTTGCAATGAACATTTCTATCATCCTTTTGTATGACTTCTACTTCTATTTCGCCGTCACTTAACAGAAGAGTATCGCCTATAAATACATTCATGGGTAAATCTGAATAATTGATTGATACAACACGCTCATTCCCTTCGATATTCCTGGTGGTAAGGGTAAAGGTATCGTTTGTCTTCAAGGTAACCGCGTCGCCGGAAAGCATTCCAATTCTTACCTTTGGCCCTGACAAATCCTGGAGCACGGCAACGGGTTGCATTAATTTTTCCGAAATGGCGCGAATATGGGCAATACACTCTTTGTGTTGTGACAGTTCGCCATGAGAAAAATTAAGACGCGCCACATTCATCCCGGCGCATATTAACTGTTCAATCATGGCCGAAGAATTACTCGCCGGCCCAATGGTGCATACTATTTTTGTTTTTCTGTAATTATTCATTTTTCACAATTGTCGAATTAGTTTAGTTTTTCAAAAAACTAAAATGTTACCCAATTATCATATTTCACAATTAAATATTTTGACAGAAAGTGCAAGGAAATAACTTTTAAGTGGGTTGTAATTCTACCTGTATTTCGAGCAGGCAAAAATTGTTACTTAATCTCTAAACACAGGTCTCATATTTATTTTCGACATGCTATCTTCATCCTTTTTTTCTTTTTCCCGCTCGCATTCTCTTGCTCTCGCCTTTTCAAGTTTTCTTTCAAGCATTTTTCCAAGTTCCTTTTCTTTTTCCAGCTCTTTTTGCAATTCCTGGATAATTAAGGACGACCGCATGTATTCGCAGATCAGACAAAAATTTATAAATAAGCTTATATAAAAAACAATATCTATCATTCCCTCTTCTTTCTCATCTCTAATTGGTCATTGGTCTCTCGTCTTTCGTCATTCGTCTCTCGTCCCTCGTCATTCGTCTCTCGTCAACTGCCGACTGCCGATTTTAGATTGTAGATTGCCGACTAAAGAAGTCTTATGACACAACCCCTTTATCCCTCAAACTTACATAACATCCATTCCCTACAATAATATGATCCAGGACTTTTATGCCTACAATATTGCCCACTTCCTGAAGCCTCTGTGTTATTTGTATATCTTCCTTGCTTGGTTCAGGGTCGCCGGAAGGGTGGTTATGCACAAAAACTACAGATGCGGCAGATTCTCTGATAGCAGGGTTAAATACCTCCCGCGGATGCACAATACTGAGTGTTAAACTACCAATGGAAATAGTCAATTCTTTTATAATCCGGTTTTTATTGTCTAATAATGTAATAAGAAAATATTCCTGCTTCTTTTCCCTCAACCTCTCGTGAAAATGATGGAAAATATCGCTGCTTTTTTTAAATTGTTGCGCCGTTTTTACCGGAATGGTAGAAAATCGTCTCGCAATGGCAAGCGAAGCCTTGATTTGCGCTGCACGGGCAGGGCCTATGCCTTTCACCTTGCATAGTTCACCTATTGAAATAGCACTTAATGCCCGAAAATCACCATAATCAGAAAGTAGTTTCTTCGCTAAATCAACGGCGCTATATTCCTGCGTTCCATCGCGGATGATGATACCTAAAAGCTCCGCATCGGTTAAATGTTCTTCACTGCCCTGGATTAGCCTTTCACGGGGGCGTTCGTTGAGAGGCAATTGTTTTATTGTAGGGCGTTTACTTTTTTCCTGCATTTTTTTGTATATGATAACTTTTCAATTATTCCGGCCGGCAAAAATGAATGGACATGTATTTTAGTAACACTTTAGTTTTTTGAAAAATTCCAACAATCGCATTGTCCTAAATGCGTTCACATCCAAACGGGCAAATGCTTCGCCCCTACTTTTTCAAAAAACTAAAGTGTTACGTATTTTAAGTGAAAAAATATTTGATTACAAAACAGTGACGGTTTATAGTAAAATCAGTCTTGTTGTTTGTATATAACAACAACCATCACGCTTCGCAAGAACTATTTTTCAGGAGTTCCTATGCATAGTAACACAACATTTACCGCCATTGCCCACCGGCAACATAGTGACGAACGGCACAATGTTTTAATAAAAGAAGCCTTGTCCCTCGGCTGTGAACAAGCCTTTTTTATACACCCCGAAGTGATAAGCATTGCACGATGGGTACAATTAAAATGTAAATACGGCTGCAGCGAATACAATAAAAAACTAACGTGCCCCCCGCATTCCCCAGCTTACGATGAAATGAAAGAGATTCTGAAAGAATACAGCAATGCATTGCTCTTGCATGGCCACCTAAGCTGGCAAATGAGATATATGATAACAAAAATCGAAGAAAAGGCTTTCTCCCTGGGATTTTACAAAGCTTTTGGACTAGGAGCAGGCCCATGCCAATTATGCGAACAATGCGATGCTGTTTCAACATGCATTCGCACGGAGGAAGCCAGGCCGTCAATGGAAGCATGCGGCATTGATGTATATCAGACGGTAAGAAACCTTAATCTTAAAATAGAAACACTCACGAGTAAAACCGACGAAGTGAATATATATGGTCTCGTTTTGTTAGAATAAATTACAGGGAAGGGAGATTACTATGCTGTCAGAAATTATGAAAAAAGCCGTAAACCTTGGTTTTGGCGCAATGCTTGTAACAAAAGAAAATGCAAACGAACTCATAGAAGAAATGGTGAGAAAAGGCGAAATCCAAAAGGATGAAACCCTCGCGCAAGTAAAAGAAACACTGAAGAAAATCCTTCCCAGCAAAGAAGAGATTGAAACGCGGACGGAAGAATTGGTAGAAAAAATACTCCACAAGCTTGACATACCGACACGGCAAGAACTGCAGGAAATGCAAAAAAAACTTGAAACTATTTTGAAAGAATTAGAAATCAAGGAAAAGAAGTAAGGGACTTGGAATTTTCTATTCTATGAGTAGCAGTCGGCAGTCTACAATCGGCAGTCGGCAAATTGCAAATTGCAGACTGTAGACTAGGGTGGCACGGACAAACCCTGTTTGTCCGTGTTGAACTCTCACTCCGTTGTCTATGAAGCATCCATTTTGAAATGTGGATATGCAACGACGGCAGGGGCGAAGCATTTATCAGTTTAGCTATGAACGCATTTATGACAATCTGTAGCAAATGCTTCGCCCCTGTTTTTGCAATTACAAAGCATTGAGCAAATATTACAAAACCACTGACAAACAAGGCTTTTCAGTGCCACCCATTACGGAATAATTGCTTTGTCTCAATTTGAAAAATCACAAACTGTCAACCTTTTGAGTATAACTTCATGCCAATCAGAAAAATTCGTCAAAAAATCAGAGATATTCACCGCCTGAACAAAATCATGAGGATTCTGGGCAAGCACGGGTTCGGCTTTGTTATTCAACGGCTCCATCTGGAAAACTATGCCTTCGGCAAGGGCGTTATCAAAAACCGTTTTTTCAGATATTTTGCGGAAACACAGGAACCCCGCGCTGTTCGCCTTAGAAAGGTGCTGGAAGAACTTGGCCCTACTTTTATAAAATTTGGACAAATCTTAAGTGTCAGGCCGGATTTAATCCCCTTGGATCTTTGCGAAGAACTGAGCAAATTGCAGGACCGGGTACCGCCATTTCCTTATGAAGACGTCAAAAAACAGATAAAAGACTCTTTTGGGAAATTCCCCGAAGAGTTATTTTCTTCATTTGACCCCGTGCCATTCGCTGCTGCATCTTTGGGACAGGCACATAAAGCGCGGCTTCACACAGGTGAAAATGTGGTAATAAAAGTACAAAGGCCAAACCTCAACAAAATAATTACCACAGATATGGATATCCTTAACACGTTTGCCCAGCTCGCAGACCGGTATATGCAAGATATAAGGGTTCTAAACCCAATCACCATTGTCGAGGAATTTTCAAAGGTTATCAGAAAAGAAATAGATTTTACATACGAAGCGCACAATATGGATAAATTCCGGAAGAATTTTAAGGACAATAAAACCGTGCATATCCCGAAAGTATATTGGGATTACACAAAGCCAATGGTGATGACTACTGAAGAAATACAGGGGATACGGCTGAATGAATACCTGCTTCAGCCGCACACTATTGAAGAAAAAAAAGCCGTTGCGGTAAATGGGGCAAATGCCGTGCTTCAGCAAATATTCATTGACGGTTTCTTTCATGCAGACCCCCATCCTGGCAATATTTTTGTTCTCCCCAATAATGTTTCCGCCTTTATCGATTTCGGGATTGTGGGCAGGCTTGATGAAGATGCCCGCAATGCAATCAT
Source organism: Candidatus Kuenenia sp. (assembly GCF_039794105.1). Taxonomy (GTDB): domain Bacteria; phylum Planctomycetota; class Brocadiia; order Brocadiales; family Brocadiaceae; genus Kuenenia. The sequence goes on along the minus strand of NZ_JBDIWA010000006.1, from coordinate 7,793 downwards.
TATTCTGCTCATAGCAGTATCTAAAAAAAATATACCCGGCATTATCAAGGCTTTAGAACTGTTAGGGGCAATTGATGAAGAAAATCCCACCCGCGATCTAAAAAATGATATCAACGAATTTTTAGAACGCCATTACGATATCCCGTTAAAACAAATAGAAGTCCCTGCAATGTTACACCAGGCTCTCGATTTAATGACACGGCACAAACTAAAAATCCCCCCCCAGTTTCATCTTCTCTTTAAAACATTTGCCACCATAGACGGAGTTGCCAGACAATTAGACCCTGAATTCAACTCCATACTTCATACAAAACCATTCGTAGAAAAACTTGTGCATGAACGCTATGACCCAAGGCGCATATTTAAAGATATAGAGATGTATTCCAATGAGTTGATCGAAATTTTAAAGTATATTCCAAAAGACGCCTTTGAAATCTTAAGGAAGATTAAAAAGGGGACATTAAAAATAGAATTTGAACATCAAGGCCTTTCAAGATTTATCGCTGAAATGGACAAATCAAGCAACCGGGTTTCATTCAGTTTAGTTATTTCCGCCCTTATTATAGGCTCTTCCCTCATTATCATGGCCAATAAAGGGCCTTTCGTGTATGGCTTTCCGGCACTGGGTATACTAGGATTTGTATTTGCGGCTATCATGGGAATGGGATTGGCGGTAGGCATCCTTAGATCAGGCCGTTTGTAAATTTTGTAAATACTGTATTTTCCAGAAGGATTTTTACTGCCTTGGATGAACTTATTGATTCCTTTATAAACTATCTTCTTGTTGAATGTGGTTCAGCCATGAACACCATTCATGGCTACCAAAGCGACCTGCAGCTTTTCATAAAATTCTTATTAAGTAAAAATATTCATGATTTCAACACTATCCGTCCGAATGTTATAACAAGCTTCATTATTTCTGAAAAACAACGGGGACAATCGGTAAACTCTGTTAACCGTGCAATTGTTTCAATTCGCATGTTTTATAAATTTCTTATCCTCGAAGGAAAACTGCAAAAAAATCCCCTTGTATCCCTCGACAGTCCAAAACTATGGAAAAAATTACCTTATGTATTGCCGATACACAAAATCGAAGACCTCCTTTCCTCCGCGGACGTCAAAACAAAACTAGGCGTCCGGAATAAGGCCATTCTAGAACTACTCTACGCTACCGGTGCAAGGGTATCTGAAGTAGCCACAATATCGCTGAACGGAATAAACCTGGAATATGGATATATAAAATGCAAGGGCAAAGGTTCCAAGGAACGAATCGTACCTCTTGGAAAAAAGGCGTCCATCGCCATCCAGGAATATTTGACGACCGTAAGGCCGCAAATCAAAGACAGCCAGAACAGTCATTATTTATTCTTATCGAGGACGGGACGGCCATTACGGAGAGAAAACATCTGGCTTATTGTAAAAAACTGTGCATTAAAAGCGGGAATTACCGAAGCTATTTCTCCGCACAAGTTGAGGCATTCATTTGCAACACATTTGCTGGAAAACGGGGCAGACTTACGGGCTGTCCAGGAAATGCTGGGCCATGTAAGCATCTCTACTACGCAAATATACACCCATGTGAACAAACAACACCTTAAAGCCATCCACCAAAGATTTCATCCACGTGCTTAAACTTAAACAAACCTAACGTTCACCCCTTAAATTTAACTGCTTCTCCATGATATTATTTTTTCATACTGAACACCCAATAATTAAGGGGGTAGCTTAAGCGATTTGTCAGCAAAACTTTTTCATACACTGTTTCAGGTGCAATGTAATGTCTGCTCCATTAGGCCAACATCTGGTGCCTCCGTCTATTATTGCTTTCATAAAGAAATTAATATCATGTAAAGGTTTAAATATTGGCCCTTTTTCTAAATACTCAGATTCTTTTTTGTGCTAAATTTCTAATGAAAAAAAGAGGTTAACACCCGAACAGAGAGTAAAAATAATTCGCGAAGTATCTGACAAATTTTTATTAGAGCGGAACCTAAACCTTAATAATAAAAATAATTGCAATTTTCTTCGTTTTTTGTTTAACTACCACTCACTCTTAAGGAAAAACCCTTTTTCTATCATTTAATCTTCGACTTTGTCAGCAGAGGAGAGAATCCTGTGCAACAAGCTCGCTCCATAATAAAAAATTCTGGGAGTGCAAACGAGCATCCAGCAGACGCCTCGAAGTCGGGTCATAAGCCGAAACTACCGGGCTGTCTTCGTGAATCTTTTCGCTCTCGTCATTACAGCAGACGCACGGAGCAGACTTATTGTCATTGGGTCAGGCGGTTCATCTTTTTCCATAAGGTTTGTCATCCTGCGGAAATGGCTGAGCCGGAAATCAACGCCTTTCTCACCCATCTCGCCGTGAAGGAAAAGGTGAACGCCTCCACGCAAAACCAAGCGCTTTCAGCCTTGCTGTTCCTATATCGCCACGTGACAGGTCGTGAAGTCGGAGATCTTGGCAAGGGTAGCATCATACCCACGAGACAATTCTTCAGTTACTCCTTTGCTACGCACTTGCTTGAGGCCGGTTATGATATTCGCACCATACATGAACTTCTTGGCCACAAAGACGTCAGCACAACGGTGATCTACACCCATGTCTTGAACAAAGGCTGTCACAGTGTCCGAGGTCACGTTGACAGGTTTTAGGCCGGTTTATACAGTCTGTATAATCATTGTTATACGGTATAATTAAATCATTGGCATCCAATAAGGTTACTGGCTTTTTGAAAATTTAATTTAGACAAGAGTGTAATGGATAAAACAAAGATGGCATATTTTAAAGATGAAGATATTCTGCATATAGTTATCTCTGAGGAAAAAAGACGCAGATAGCATTGAGTTAAGCCCAAATATTACGGCTGAGTTGAATGAAAGCGGTGAATTAATTGGCATAGAAATATTAGAGGCAAGTTCTTTTCTTCGAGATTCAATATTGGAATCATCACAAGCTGAAATACTTAGATGTAAATTAAGATAAAACAGGAGATAAAAACTATGAAACAAATAACAGCAACAGATACCCTTGCATTATCAATACCTGAAAGAATTCAACTTGTAGAGGACATCTGGGATACTATAGCAAAAGAACCGGAAGAAATAGAATTAACCGCGGAAGAAAAAAGAATCATAGATGCACGGTTGGAGGCTTACCATAGAAATCCTGATTTGGGCTCTCCGTGGGAGGATGTCTATAAAAGAATTGTGAGTAAGCAATGAAATACAGGGTTATTATCAGACCCGAAGCTGAAGATGACTTGAAGGAAGCCTTTTCTTGGTATGAGGATAGGAGGGTAGGTTTAGGACACGACTTCCTCCTGCAAGTTAATGCAGGACTTAACTTCATCGTGAGAAATCCAGAAATTCATCCGCTAGAATACAAAGTGGCAAGAAAGCACATCATCAAAAGGTTTCCGTACAAAATCATCTATTTTGTTGAAGAAGAAAAGATAATAGTTCTTGCGGTGCTTCACGGTAAGAGAAGACCGGATTTATTGAAAAAGAGAATAGACAACATCTAACAAGTTGCACCACCCGACCGCTATTCCGCTGGTGCTCCATAGCGGCAGATGAGCTTAGCCGTTGTGGTAACGACGACAATTTAAGCTAAAAGGCCTACAGAAGGGGTCGAATCTTTACCATTGACAAATATGTAATTGATAAAGATTTGACCCCATACCTCTTATGTAATGGATGGCCCCACATTCCCTGCCCCATGCGTGGTTGGCCTTTTTTAAATATTGACAATGGAATTGCGTTGTCTATAATGCACGCACTATTTTACCCTATAACCCTTTACATATTTAATAAGGACAATACTTATGAAAAAAAGTAACCATATTTTTATCTTTTCGATAGTGCTTTCATTGTTATTTGGTTTTGCTTTTCCGTTATTTGCGCAAGAAGGCACAGGTAAACCATCAAACAAGACGGTTAACCAAAAGATCGGAAAACTCCAAATACCGTTTATTGCCAATGAAGGGCAGATGGATGAAAAGGTTAAATTTTACGCCAATACCTTTGGGAATATAGGGACACTTCCCTTATTTTTCCAACAAGATCAAGCAAGTGATATGGGAAGTGTCCCCTAATTACCTAAAAATAAGAGGAGGGATTGATATGAAAAAAATAATGATATTTTTAATATTGATGGTAATAGTTGCAATTCCTATAACTATTGTTTTTGCAGATGATATTGATGTGTTTGATAGAATTACAGAAGATTTAGAATTGGAAAGCGTCCTCGTTAAGGCTGGTGAGGGCATAACAGAACGTTATGATATTGAAACACTTGGAAACAAAATTCCACATCAAATATTGGCAACTGTTGAATCTGGAAGCTGGATATTTAATCTTCCTACCACTGCAATTGTTTATTTAGAACCCGATGATAAGGCAGATAATATTATTGAATATTGGGACGTGGCATTTGCGAATACAAAAAAAGGGGAAATTGTTTTCTATCGCACCATTGTTAATAATGATGTAATAGACAGAGATTCTTATGCATGGAATTTAAAAATTAAATGTAAATTAATACGTTATAAATAGAGGTTGGCATAAAATTGGTTGAACAACATTTTTTTAAATTTCTATGATAGTACCTTGCTTAATTCATTTAATTAAAATTTAATATGATGTCACCTTAATTGCCAAAGAAGGAGAATGAAAAATGTATAAAATATTTATTTGTTTAACAGTACTTTTTGTTAGCACAACAACTCTTTTTGCCGATAGGGTTAAAATTAATGATAAAGGTATTGTAGATGTTGAGTTTGAGTCTATTGAGATTGGTGCAGGTAGTTTTGACTCACAAATATTTATAATTGGTAACATAGAGTCTGAAATTAAAGGCGTTATGGGATTTGCAGATATTGGTGGTGATTATGGTAGTTATGAAAGACAATTGCCTATTACATCTACGTATAATAACGCATCACATTATTTTACTGTATCTTTGGCATACTCAGAATCAGACAAAGCAGTTATATACATCCGGGAATGCTGGAATAATTCAGATGAGGATTATGAATTTCCAGAACTGTATTTTGAATTAAGGTGGATGATATTAAAATAGAAAAGATTTGATATGGAAAAACAAAACTTGGTTAGCGACTATTACCTTTAAAACCAGTGGGTAACAGCGCTTTATGGTCACGTAAGCTTGAGGAATTTCTGCGGGTACAGGTTGCAAACCAATGTCATTAAGTTAAGGTTATTTGATTAAAAACAACTCCCTTTATCCCCATTTTTTAAAGGGGACTTTTGTTGCCGGTTGCTTAACTTAATGACATTGGGTTTCAGGTCACACCTTGATTAGTGATTATATTGTCGGCAAGAGAAGGCGATTTTGCTACCTCGTTTGTCATGACAAAACCATGGCGCATAGAAATTTGAAGGGGCATACTATCACATCTTATCACGTGGAAATGAGCTAAGGAATATTCTTACTGATAATGATGACCGTATTTCATTTCTGGAGATTTTGGGAAAGCGGTCGGCTGAACTTGATCATTATGTAATATGCTATTATAAACAACAATTTAGGAGGAACAATTATGATTCCAAAAGAACAAGTACTTAAAGCAATTCAAGATCTTCCACAAGATGCTTCTATTGAAGACGCTATGGAAAAATTGTATCTCATTTATAAAGTAGATAGAGGCATTAAACAAGCTGATTCAGGGCAAAAAATTTCTCATGAGGAAGCAAAAAAGAGAATGGAAAAATGGTTAAAGTAACATGGACAGATCAAGCTTTAGATGATTTGGACTCTATTTGTCTCTTTATTGCGCGTGACTCTATTCAATATGCAAAGTTGTTTGCAATTAGAGCATTTGAGGCAACAGATCGTCTTGAACTCTTTCCAAAATCAGGCAGAGTTGTTCCCGAAATAAATCGTGAAGATATTAGGGAAATTATATTAGGTAACTACAGAATTATTTATCGTATAGTTGCTGAGGAAGTTGAGGTTCTTACTATCCATCATGGAGCAAAACCCGTTGAATTTAATACCTGAATCTTGCACAAGAGAGAAAAAAAGAGCGCGCGAACAGAATTCAGGGGACACCGTACTTAATTACTGCGTCTATAATTAAGTACGGCATCCCCGAAATAGCAAGGGTGGGGCGTACCAGACAAAAAAAAGGCATTGAGATTGTGTCAATAATTAAGTATGGTGTCCCCTGAGTTTTATCCCATACTTAAATAAATTCAAATATGGCTCAAAGAGGAAAAGGCGATAGCGGGTCTTGCCGCTTACCTCTGTCTTTTTCATTATCACATTAGGAAAGTAAATTTATTTTCAAATTAGTTTACTTTAGCTTGAAAAAGTAAACTTATCAATATTTAAGTTTACTTTCCTTCCGGTAGTTTTATTTGGGATAAGTTGTTTTTTATCAAAGCATTAAGTGTGATTTCCTCCGCAATCTGTTTTTCTGGTTCTGTTTTTAAGGCAATAAACCTTTCAGTAAAATTAAAATCATCTTTATCATCAGGCAAGCCAATGTATCTGCATTTTCTTTCGTATATTGCTTTCATTTTCGTTACTGGCAGATGTAAAGGGTTACAAAAAACATGGAGTGTACCCGTGTCGAACCCCGGCAAAGTGATCCGGAGTTAGTTGTGCTGCCGCTACATTATTATCAGTATTTTTATGGCGCCCTGAACCTGTACTTTAGATTATGCCGTCCACTTGCCGGGTCAAATTCCCGCTGGACATCATCTCTTTCCTGACGGCCAAGACTGTTCCAAGTGGTTTTACTTCCCGGATGAGTAGTAGTATCAAACCCGTTCTGTGCGCTTATACCCACGAGATCGCTGAACCCGCGAATGTAGTTTCCTGTGCCATTACGTTCGCAAACAGGAGTTTGGGAACAGGTTAGCTTGGTCCTTCCCCGATTTACACCTAAATTTAAATGTCCGCTTTGGGTCGATAACCGTCATTCTGACCTTGTCGCATAACGTTTCGCATCAGCGGCTGGCGATTAGCCGGTACGCTGCATGCGTTTGTTAGCGGATATATCCTTCAAAGAACCCGATATGTACTTGTGGATGATACTGGATACCAGAGTTTGACAAGGAATGCCTTCTTCGGTTGCTTTTAACTGAATAGCTTTTAAATCACGGTTAGAAATTCTGATGTTTATTCTCTTGTCTTTACGAACAGTGTCTTTTGCCGCATTGACGAGTTCGCTTCTACGCTTCTTCGTGAGAACAGACTCAAACTCACCAGCCTCGACAGCCTTAAGGAGTTGCTTCTCTTCTTTACTCAGTTTTACATTCTTCATATATTATCTCCGATATAAATCTTTGTAAATTTTTTACTTGGAATAATGGTCTTGAGAAATATTTCTTCTTCATTCTCGACATATGGGACCAGATAGACGTAATTCTCGATCGCCACAATAAAAATTCGTTGATGAGAGTAGTCCTGGCTATTGGGATGTGCAATTTCATCAAGCAGTCCGCCGTTTTCAATATAAAAAACCACTTCCTCGAAGGATATTCCCCTTTCGCTGATCAGTTGCTCGTTTTTCTCTGCATTCCAATTGTAGATCTTCATTAGGCGGAGGATAACATAAATGTGTGCATTTTGTCATCAGAATTCATTCCGCTAACGCGGGCTGTTAAGCTGCGAGCATCGCAGGGGGTGTGGGGTCAAGGTATGGGGGTATATGGGGGGGGGAGGGGGGGTATGGGGCGTATGGAACCTATGGACGATAATGTATTTATGCCTGAAGCAAAACAATTAGACATCTAATAGTAATAATAACCGAAGAAAGTCGTGT
>NZ_JBDIWA010000005.1:0-134563 GCF_039794105.1 Candidatus Kuenenia sp. | reverse complement strand
CCTTTATAGTTAAAGTGTTATAAAAATTTTTTGAGCCATATTATCTTAAATATCAAGCAAAAAACTGTTCCCTAATGAAAAATTTTTTTAATTTAAATTACGCAAATATCTAACCGGACAATGCTGATAATTATTAATAATTTTCAACATTTTACTCTCCTATTTGTTCAATATATGTGACTAATTTATACACTAAATCCTTTATTGAGATTAGTAAGTGTTGGCAGGTATCACCTCCTTTGCGTTTTAACAATAAAAATCTTCTTAGTTATTAAAAGCCGGTAAAAACAAAGGACGTTTATTGACAAACAGCGTATTTTGTTAAACCACCTTCCACTCATTCGTAAAATTGCCTATTTGCTCCCGTTCTCTTTTTTCAAGATTATAATGATTTATAATGCCTATCCAGTTAGCTCCTAATTTGATATACTCTGTTGCAAACAGGCTCGTTCAGGCATGCATTTCAACTCAGACCTTGACGTACTGTGAGCTTATAAAAAAAATTGAAACAGGAAAAAACGTTAGGAGCTAATGTTTTGCCATACATGTAATAACTGTGTTCATTGGATATAATGCCCCCTGGATTAATGCTGTGCAGTAAATTTGGTGGATTTTTTTATGCACCGCGGCAGGCCGTGCAGCGCCGTTGGTGCCAAGCCTATCGGAATTTCCTTTTAATTTATCACTGAACCATAATGCCTTGTCCTCACGATTGTACTATATGCTCACACTACTGGAAAGTTGATGGAGAATGCCCATCGCATGGTCAGGTTCCAATACGTTATACTCTAAACGGCCGAGATTTTAACTTTTCCAAAAGACAGAAGTTTCACGTCTACAAAGGTTTTCAGCCGGAATTTGCCAAAAATAAAAGTTAAATTTTAACCCGTTAGGAGTATATCATCAACATCAGCGGAACAAAGGAAGATATGTTCAAAGAGGGCGGGCAACGCGGACGTTGGCGTGTTGTTTGCAATGGTGATTAATGCGTTTTGCAAGACGTAATTACCCATAGAATGGCATAATATGTGAATGCACTGATTACATGCTGGTTGCCCTGTTTTTCTCATGTCTATGAAGAAATCACGCAGTTTCAGTATGCCCCTTCCAAGGGCAGCGCCGGAAGCCTCTGCTTCAATCCTGTCAGACCTGTATGCACCCAGGAAAATCCTTCTTGCATCTTCAGCAAGAACGTATCTGCCATCCGAGGGCCAGGTAAAGAGGATGACAATCACTTTTTGATTCTCCACATTTTCATCCTTTTTGTTGAGCATTGCCCGCAACGAAAGCGCATTGGCAACGGCTTCTGTCCATTTAACAGCATACCCATGAACATATACAATGGTATCCGTGGCTTTTTCCATTTCAGACTTTACTTCCTGAAACATTTCTTTTGAGGTTAATTTTTGAGTACCATCAGATAAGATTTCCGCAAAGGCACTGATCTTGCCATTTGACCGAACACGTTCTTCCATGTACCCTGACAGTTGAATGCCGTTCCCAGTTCCTTTGTCGATTGTCTCTACATTCAGATAATTACTTATTTGTTGTTCATCGGCCTGCACGGTAGCCTTTCCGAAACGCAGATTTTCTGCCCCGTCATCGCTAAAACCGGAACCGTACCCATCTGGATTCCACTGTTTCTCACCAATATGGTTACGATTTGTTACATAATACAATTTTCATTCAACCATAAACACACTCCCTAACAACGTATTTGTAGTTTTATTGTGTCTGGTAAAAAACCAGGCCTACAGTTACTTTTTCAGACGAATGTGGCCTTGCTTTTAAGGTTTTCATTCCACTTCATCAGCAGCAGCGGTTCTCGTATTTTTTTATTTATTTAAGGACACTTTCTGAGCGACTAAAATGGTAAAAATGTTTTCAGTCATTTTCTACTTCTCCATACATTTCCTCATATTCCTTCACTGATTTTTGTAACAATTTTAAAAGAATATTTACAGAATACGGGTTGCAGATGACTCTGGTATGAAAGCTTTCCTTGCATTCTGATTCTTCAAACGATTGCCCGAAGTCGATTACAAATTCAAATTCGTTCTGCCCTATCTGGAAACAATTTGCGTATCGGCCTTCCCTGGTTTTGTTTTTCTGTATATTATTGCCTTTGTTATTTCTCATTACTAACATAATTCATTTGTACTACTACACATCATGATTCATGGCCATGTCATCATATATATTGAACCAGATATACCATGATTAAAGCCCAGGCTCGGTTATAAAGATAAACTAATTGAAAAAATTCTTGACACTTTAGCTTTTTGAAAACATCAATAAAATTAAGATTTTCGCTGCTTACAAAGAGTAAGGTTGTGCATTCTGCAATACAAAAAGCATTCATTGAAAAAATTATTACAAAAAACTAAAGTGTTACAAAATTTCAATTTCTAGCGGATAACTTGATTGTATAGGAATTTTCATTTTTTTAATGCATGTTTGCGGGCAGACGTTGTTGTAACAGATTTAATTGCAAGAAGATGTGGAACGTCGCATGTAGTGGCAAGGCGTGCCTTGCTACTATATTAAATGTTTAGGGATTTCAATATTTTCAGTTAAGCAATGAACAAACCCACCCCTCAATCCCCTCCCAAGAGGGGACTTATCAAATTCCCCTCTTGGGAGGGGTTAGGGGTGGGTAAAAATGAATGCCGTTGGGTTTTTGCCGTTTAAAAACCCAACCTAATTTAACGTTTAGGAATTTTAAACTGTTCATGTAATTGCAAGGCACGCCTTGCCACTACATTGTTGAAAGTCGCCGAATGCCTAATTTAGCAAAGGGAATACCAACAAAAATTTTTGCAGAGAAATAGCTATGCAACATGCTATTTTACTGGGTTTGCATATTTGTTGAGGTTTTTTGTTCTTTTATGTTTTGCCGAAAAGTGTAACAGGGTATTGTTACACTTTTTGAGGGGGAGGGTTGGAATGAATATGGCCACGGTATGTTTTATTTTATTGAAACAACCCCAGGGATGAACCCTATGACTGACGGCAGACTGGCTTTTTATAAGGGAGTTTTATACCAAGCCGCTTAATGCAAAGGGATAATATAAATGAAAGAAATAATGTTTTTTACATATTTATTGTGTGTAACAAAAAAGATGTAACAGGGGTGTAACAGTGTGTAACATTTCGGATGGGTTAGAAACTTAGCACTAATTTCTTTGCATTTTTTGGAGAAATAGTTAATGGTAAGATTCGAGATGCTAAGCACGAAATACTTGGGAGGGGGCTTGGGAACTGGGAGTCTGGGAACATGCGTGGTTACTATGCATCAAACATCGTTCATAAGGCGTTTTTCAGGGTTGAGTTGGTACTTTGCAAACTTTCGATAAAGTGTCATTCTTGACCATTTAAGCTGTTTTGCTGCCTTGTTTTTGTTCCAGTTTGTGGTAACGAGTGCGTTTAATAACTGATCTTTTTCGCTGTAATGAAGAATTCTGGCTTGCATGACCTTCGTCCGAAAATTTTCCGGTAAGTCCATCAAGGTAATCCAACTTGTCTGGAAATTCATAAAGGCAGATTCCAAAATATTTTTCATCTCACGGATATTGCCAGGCCAATTATAAAACATCAAATCTTTCACGGCGTCTGCAGTAAAACCCTCAATATCTTTTTGATATTTTTTGTTTAATTTTCTGATAAAAAATTGAAGCAAATCAGGTATGTCTTCTTTCCGTTCTCTTAATGGCGGAAGATTTATGTTCGCGACATTAAGCCGATAGTACAGATCTTTTCTGAATCTACCATTCTCTGCCATTTGTTCTAAATCCTGGTTGGTTGCGGCAATGATTTTAATGTTCAAATGAATATTGTGTTTTCCGCCGATGCGTTGTATTTCCTTGCTTTCTATGACCCTCAGAATCTTTGCCTGATGGTAAAGGCTCATATCTCCGATTTCATCCAGAAAAACTGTTCCGCCTTCTGCCGACTGAAGTTTACCCGTGTTTAACGCATCTGCTCCCGTATAAGACCCCTTTTCATGCCCAAAAAGCTCGCTTTCCAAAAGATGGTCAGGAATGGCAGTGCAATTAATGCAGACAAACGGATTTTTTGCCCTTTTACTATTTCTGTGAATAAGACAGGCAACAAGTTCCTTGCCCGTGCCTGTTTCTCCGGTGATGAGAACATTCGTATCGGTTTCGGCTGTTTGTTTGATGTGCATCCTGACAGATTGCATTACAGCGCTTCTTGCCCCTACCATTTCTTGTTCATCACACAATTCCAGAGATGCTTTTGGAAGCAAAGGTTTTTCTGCATCGTTTTTTGAAAGGCACCGTTCGATGCTCTCCATGATATCTTCTTCTTTAAAGGGGTGTTTAAAATAATCATTTACTCCAATTCTGAGGGCGGCAATGGCAATTTCCTCAGAACTATTTTTTGTCACCATGATGATCGGGATATGCCTGTCCATATAGCGAATTCTATTGGCAATATTTAATACATTACTAATAGTGCAATGCGCGTATCCAAGTAATACAAGGTCAATATTTTTCTTTTGAATGTACGTTTTAAAAACTGTTTTATAAGACGTTTCGAATATAGTAAGGCCATTGTTACAGCAGGAGTTTTTTAATTTAATCAATTCTATGTTTTCATCTTCATCTTCAACTATTAATATGTTTGGCTTTTCCATAATCAAATTACGTTACCTCCCTTTTTTCATCTTTCCACCTTTAAAGCCTCTTCCCATCCGTTCGCATCTGACATCATAATTGTCCATTTGTCTTTTTTATACAATTAATCCGGTGTTCACCCCAAATGAAAAAATAAAATGTCGTAAAACTGTAATACTTTAGTTTTTTGAAAAACGTAAGAGCGAGAGACGAAGCACGAGAGACGAAAGACGAAAGATGAGAGATGAGAGATGAGAGATGAGAGATGAGAGACGAAAGATGTCTGTAGTCCATCATCCGTCGTTCCTACATCTTGCGGAAAAACAGCGATATTATTGGAATTTTTCAAGGAACTAATGTGTTACAAATTTTCAGTCTTTTTTGATTAAAAAGGCACTTCCTGTGTTCTGAAGGTGGTATATGGATAACAGACTTTAAAACAGCAGTGTGCAGGACAGGATACTTTTATAGTGCATGTTTACAAAGGAGATACCATGAAAAAATTATTTTTGATTTTATGTTTTTTGATTGCCATGATGAATTGTGCTATTGGAGAACAAATGATAGGAATCTGGATTGGATGTGAGGGCCGCGCTGAGGAAATAACAGGCAAGGTCATATTGAAGGTGCTATAAACATTCCCCATGGAGAAATTGAGTAAATGTAGGGATACTTCCCTTATTATCCCACCAAATCAAGCAAGAAATATGGGAAGTGTCCCCTAATTAATGGCCATTTACTCGCCGGTAAATTTATGCGCTATCGGCATGCGCCTTCCGGAGCCGAATGCCTTTGACGTTACTTTTATCCCCGGCGCCGCCTGACGCCTTTTGTATTCATTTCTGTTTACTTTTTGTATAACGTCACGTACGGTTGTTTCATCAAATCCCATACGTACAATTTCTTCTATACATTTAGCTTCTTCAATGTATGCCTTTAAGATACTATCAAGAATATCGTAAGGCGGCAGACTGTCCAGATCAAGCTGGTTTGGTTTTAATTCCGCTGAAGGGGGTTTGGACAGTGTTTCCTGCGGTATTATCTCCTTTTCCCGGTTCATGTATTTTGCCAATTCATACACCATCGTTTTCGGCACGTCTGAAATGAGCGCAAGCCCCCCGCTCATATCTCCGTACAATGTACAATACCCTACCGCCATCTCAGATTTATTTCCCGTAGAAAGTACCAGATACCCGTACTTATTAGACAAGGCCATGATAATATTTCCGCGGATTCGCGCCTGTAAATTCTCTTCCGCTATATCGAAAGGCAGTCCCCTGAATTCTTCACGCAGGACCGTTTGGTAACCGTCAAACAGATCTTTAATGGGAAAGATTCTGTAGTCAATGGCAAGATTTTTTGAAAGCCGCACCGCATCATCAACGCTGCCCTGTGAAGAAAATTGAGAGGGCATAATTATGCCCATTACATTTTCGCTTCCCAGCGCCTCTACGGCAAGGGCAGCGGTTACTGCCGAATCTATACCGCCGCTTAACCCAATAATCACCTTCTCAAAACCACACTTTACAACATAATCCCGAAGCCCGAGAAGAAGTGTTTTTTGAACTGTTTCGATTGGAGTAAAGGCCTGCGGGACAACCTGTATTGCGGTATTTTCAAGGTCAACGACAATTAAATCTTCCCCGAATGCCGCCGCCTGAGCAATACGCTTGCCTTGCGCATTGATAACAGCACTGCTCCCATCAAAAACAAGTTCATCGTTGCCTCCGATCTGATTTACGTAAATGAAAGGGACTTTGTACTTCTTTGCGTCATGCGTAAGCATCCTCAGCCGTATTGATTCGTGCTTCTCCACCGTAAAAGGAGATGCGGAAATATTGATAATAACATTCGCTCCCTTCGATATGAGCTTTTCAATGGGGTCTGTTTCATAAAGGGGACGCGTCCAGAATTCTTCATCGTTCCATATATCCTCACAAATAGATATTCCAAGCGTGTAGTTATTAAATTGGACTGGAGCGATGGAACATGCCGGTTCAAAGTAGCGGGATTCGTCAAAAACATCGTATGTCGGGAGAAGCGATTTGTGGTGCACCGACACAATTTGCCGGTCTTGAATAAATGCGGCTGCATTATGGACGAGTTTGCCGTATGATTGCCTGTTTCTGTCAACGAATCCCACAATAGCGGCAATACCTGATACCTGTTGAGTTACATCCCTTAACGCCTTCAAATTGTGGTCTACAAAGGCAGGAACATCAAGAAAATCCTTCGGCGGATAACCAGTAACTGCAAGTTCAGGGAAAACAACAAGGTCTGCATTTTCCATTTTTGCCTGTTCTATGAATGAACATATTTTCCGTACATTATTTTCAAAGTCACCAACGACAGGATTAATTTGTGCAAGCGCTACTTTCATATTTTCTCACCTGAAGATGCCTCCTATCAGTTATTCCCTCTCAGGAGTTGCTCTGCCTCTTGTTTTTTTACTTCTAATGCCTGACTTTTTTTAACAGGATAGGTTTCAGCATTTCTAAGACGTTTGTACGGTTCCGGCAATTTGACAATATTGCACAGCGCATTATTTTGAATTTCCTGTAAAGTGGGGAGGGCATAACATATTTCGCCACCTTTCACCACCTGTATTAAAAGGGGAATGGCATCTCCCTGCTCATTCTCAAGCCCTATTATATCCTCAACAAAATGAGTATTTTTGTCTACACTACGGTAGACTTGTTTTTTGTACGGGTAAGTAAGCTTATCTTTGCTAAACTTCATTTTAGGGACAGGCTTTCCGTCATGTTCCTGTTCGACCAGTTTATAAATTCCCCCCAATGCAGGCGCATCCTTTGACGTTACCATTTCAGTGCCCACGCCAAAGGAATCAATAGGAGCCCCATTTCTTAGCAAGTCGTCAATACGTTCCTCATTGAGATCGCCGCTTGCAATTATTTTAACATGATGCATCCTTTGACTATTCAATATTTTTCTTACTTCTTTGCTCAGTTCCAATAAGTTTCCACTATCGATACGAACGCCTTTAAGTTTTTCACCTATAGCGGCGGCATGTTTCGCCCCGGCGAGTGTGTCATAGGTATCAATAAGGAGCGCCGTATCATCAGGAAATGTTTCATGATATTTACGAAACGACTCCGCTTCGTTTTCAAAAACCATTACCCATGAATGGGCAATTGTACCGGCAGGGGGAATATCCAGCTCATATGCCGCAAAGACGTTAGAGGTACTTTTACATCCTCCGATAAAACAAGCGCGGGCTGCAAGGACGCCTGCCTGCGGACCATGGGCGCGGCGTGTTCCAAAATCAATAACATCATGCCCCCTGGAAGCATAGACGACTCTCGACGCCTTTGTTGCAATGGCGCTCTGAAAATTAATGGTGGAAAGCAGATATGTTTCTACAATTTGCGCCTCAATTATGGGGGCTGTTACCCTAAGTATCGGTTCTTCCGCAAATACAATCGTTCCTTCAGGCACGGCAAATACATCGCCGTTAAAGGCAAAATTTTTCAAATATGTAAAAAATGCATTGCCTACATGACTGAAAGCCGGTTGTTTCCTGATAAACCGGATAGCTTCAGGCGAAAACCGGATATGGGTTATGTAGTGAAGCGCCTGCTCTAATCCCGCGGTCATTATGTAACTGCGATTTTCCGGCAAGCGGCGAATATAAAACTCAAATGTTGCAATATCATGCATGCCGTGTTCAAAATATCCGGCAGCCATAGTAAGCTGGTAAAGATCTGTAACAATACCAAGTGAGTCTTCGGAGAGAAAAAGGGATTTTGGTTCTTTCATGGATATGGAAGGGAAAAAGGATTTGTCCGTATTTTTATACCAGTTGAAAAAGGCATTCGGATAGTAAGATTTGCACCGATCTTTCAAAGAGTTAGGGATAAACAATAAATCACCTTTTTGATGAAATACCATTTAAGCATAACTATTGGTTTTATCTTTGATTAGCTGCGCTCATCCGTGTTTGATTGCAGGGTATAAGTAATCTTTTTTTGTCAATATTTAACTCTTTTCGCACCATCATAGTGTATTGATAAGTTCTTTCTTTAAGATAACATTTAATTCAGGGGTTTTTACTTCAAGGATAAGCTCTATTACTTCTTTTATATTACGGATAGCTTCTTCTATGGTCTTGCCTTGAGTAAAACAATTTGAGTGTTCTCTGCATTGGGCAATATAAAACTTTCCGTCTTTCTCTATTTCAATAGTAAAATTTTTACGCATAACAAATTTCCTTCAGCTTATTTTTTTCTCAAACGCTTGCCACGGTACACCAATCTCTTTTGCTATTCTTTGTGTTGTTCCTGGGGAAATTTCTTTGTGTCTTTCTACCGGTTTTTATTTCATCAAGGCACCAGAGAGCACCTTTTTCAACAGTATTTCTTTATCTTTTTCTATTTGCTGTTTTAATGCTTCAATGGAACCGAAGGGTATTTCGTCTCTGATCCTGAAGAGAAACTGCACTTCAAGGTCTTTTCCGTAAATTGATTCGTGAAAATCCAGTATGTGTGTCTCTATCTCCATTGTTTCGTCTTCGCTTGATAAGGTCTCTTTGGAAAAAGTAGGCCTGGAGCCGATATTGGTCAATGCCAGATATTCCTTTTCCTTCCAGCATACCTTTGTGGCGTATACGCCTTGTGGCGGCCTGATTTCGTGGTGCAAATCCAGATTCGCGGTGGGATATCCCATAGTTACGCCTCTGCCGGATTTCCTTACGACAGTGCCTAAAATAGAGACAGGCCTTCCAAGCATGGCTTCCGCCTTCTCTAATGCGCCTTCCTGAATGGCTTTTCGGATAATAGTGCTGCTGATAACCTGTCCCTTATAGGTTTCCGGCGGGCATTCGTGTGCTTCATAATGGTATTTGCCCGCCAATTCCTTTACGAGTTTGATATTCCCGCTTCTATTCTTTCCAAAATGGCAATTAAAACCAAGCACTATGCATTTCGAGCCTAACTCTTTTACGAGTATGTTTTCTATAAAATCTTCTGCGTTTGTTTGTGCGAGGGAATCGTTAAATGACAATATTAACGTATAATCAACACTCAGCCTTTCAAACAATACCAAACGATGCGACAGGGAAGTGATGAAAAAGGGGGTTTTGTTTTCCAAAAGAACTCTTGGGTGTACGTCAAAGGTAATAATGACAGAGTCTCCGCTCTTTTCAGAGGCTAAACTTTTTGTGTATTCAATAATTTTCTGGTGTCCGCGATGCACGCCGTCAAAAACACCAAGCGTGACTACCGGATTATGAATTTTTCCTTTCAATTCGCTTATACGGTAAATCTTTTCCAATGCTCGCTCCCTCTATCTATGCCATAACACATGGAAAACTACGGACGAGGGACGAAAAAAACACGGACGTCCATCATCTATCATCTATCATCTATCGTCATATCCACCAAATTTCTGTTATTTAAAGCAGTACCATTTACGTAGTAACAAGGTAAGAAATTGGAATTTATTCGTTACCCCCGACTGTATTGGGGAATCTTAAAAGACGCCCAGCGGAGTTACTCTAAACGGAGTGAATGTGTCCAGAATGACAGCAAAGGAGATATCTTCTCCTCTTTTTGTGGCCGGAGATTATGAACGCTTCATCACAAACAGGATTGTTGCCACAAATACGTTTCTATTGAAATTTTGTGTAAATTTCCATCTGTTTGTTCATGTCGGCTTTCCATGCGGTCAAAAAGGCCTCCTGCTTTTCGTACAAAAACCTTTTCATGACGTTTTCCCTGGTTTTTTCAAAAAGAGAGGTATCGGCAGGTTTTCTCTCTATTACACTTATTATATAACATGCCTTTTCGTCAAGAGTTTCAACAGCAAAGGCCACTTCGCCTGGTTTTAATTCAAAGGCCTTCTTTGCAAGGTTAGGGCGGTCAGCATCAAGCGCTTCGATATATCGTGAATCCCTGTCAAAAAGTTTCATCGGACGCTGAATGTAATCAGTTTCACATACCAGAAAATCTTTTTGACTATATTCACCAGCAAGTAATTTTGCAATATCTTCAAACGCAGTGGCTGAATTGGAACCACTTGTGTATTTTTCTGCGATTTCTATAGATTTTTGCAATCCCTTTTCTATTGTAATGTCCCTTAAAACTTTATTTTTGATCTCCTCAAATGGGGCAGGAGCGGGGTATTTCTTATCGATTACCTGAAAAATAACAAACCCCTCAACAAACTCCAGCGGTATGGATGGTTCAAATTTTTCCCTGTCAAAAGCAACCTTCGAAATCTTATCAGACCCCGGGAAGATTTCCCACAAATCGCTTTCGGCAAGAAACTCGCTTTTCGATTCTTTTCCGGCAGGAATGGTGCGGGTCAATTTATATTTTACGGCAAGATCGCTGAAATTCGGGCGGTCTTCCTTATCTATTGTTGCGTAAATTTCCTCGTCCACCTTATGTATCACCTCTGATGCTTTTTCCCTTGCCATTTGCCCTGCAAGTATTTTTCGAATTTCATCCTTTACCACATCATACGATTTGTAAACGGGGCTAAGATCCTTTTCCTTTGTATCGCCTTCTGCCATTGTATCCGTTTTATCTTCCGGAACAGAAGATTCTTCGGTTGTTATTTCTGAGGGATCGATTTTATATTGCGTTTCCTTATTATCCTCATAATACTTCTTTATATCTTCCTCCGTAACCTCTACAAGCGCCTGCATATCGTCAAATTTAGCAACAAGGCATTCAATCCTTACCATTTCAGGAAGCATGTAGCCTGGAGCGCCGTTATATGCGTCATATTCTTTGTTCTTATATTTATTATAAAACGCTATTAGCTCTTCTTCATTTACCTGAACGGTATCGGCAAAATCACTCGCCTTTAATGCCATGATTTTTAACTTTACCTGCTCGTTTTCCAGAGAAAACCGGTGCCAAAGTTCCTCATTTGTTACTTTTGTGGATGAACGCAACAGAGATTCCAGCTTTTCAACCAGCAGGGCTTCCCTAATGGTACGTTGTATTTGATCCGGAGTAAGTTTAAAAGTATTACACAGAAACTGTATTAGCCTTCTTTTTTCAATCTCAGGAGTTTGCCCGAAAACCTGGAAAGCAATTCTCCGTAAACCATCTTCAACTTCAGGGTTTGTTATCATTAATCCAATTTGATTTGCCTTTTCAACCATCAGAAACTGCTTCCAGACTATAGGGATAATTGATTCCTGCGTTTGAGGGAAAAATAACCTCTGCCATCTTATTGCCATTTCGGTAAATTCTTCTTGAGTAATCTTTCTTCCCAATACTTTGGCGATAGGTTTCTTGGGAATTAATTCCATTACGGAAAAGCTTATACCCCAAACGGAAACGGCAAATATCATTATTATATAAACGATTTTTTTGTTCTTTTGCAGCCAGGAAGTTGATACCATTATTTTCCTCTTAAATTCTCTAAAAACCCTACGGACGAAGCTAAGTTTATGACAAGCGTAGCATTTTATCTGTTCTTCCTATAATTATCAAATGCTTTTTTCATAATCACTGGGCAAGGCAAATTTTCTTGATAAATCTGTTCCTTCTCTCTATACTCAAATTGCTACTTGTGTACAGTAGCGCCAGTTAGTGAGAGTTTCGTTTTTTCAAGGACATCGACCGCCGGAAAACACTATTTGGCCTCATGTGGCGGCAATTCATGGATTAGCACCCACAATGCATTACAATTATGCTATGTATTGGACTTTTGAAAAAAATGAAACCGATACGACATTTATCGTAATTGTTATGCATGATCTCTTGCCGTATTACTCACCTTTTTAATGAGTGAATCATTGCTGTTCAACAGTTTTCGGCATATCTTTATATTTTTGTGTAAGGGTTTAGTTACATTTGTGTAAAGTTACTTTGATTTTTTGATCAAAAAGGAAATATTCATGAGATTAAAGCATCCGTTTAAGTATGTGTTAATAATAATTATTATTTCTATATCTTCCATCTCCGGCCTTTTTATTGTTTTCAATAAAACATTTGGTCTGGAACCCCATTTTGAAAATCTGTCAGTAAAAGAAGATACAGAATATAAATTTCGCCTTCCAGGGATTGTACTTTCCTATATTAACCGCCTGTATGTAGACCCTGACCGTATTGATAATGTTGAAATGATTAAGGGCGCCCTTGATTGGCAGGAAAGAGTCATACCTGAAGTCCTGGTAGACTACTTTGAGGAGAAGAAGATAAAAACCGTTACGGTTGACACGGTTTCAAAGACATTTGATTTGTCAGAAGTTCGCCGGACCAAGGATGTTTTCAAAGTGCTGCAGGATGCCTTGGATTTTATCAATAAGCACCGGGAAGAGAACGTGTCACTTACCGCCAGCGATGTGGAATATACGGCAATAAACGGCATGTTGACGCAGCTTGACCCGCACTCTATTATCTTACCGCCAAAACAATTTACCGAATTTAAGATCGGCACTACCGGCAAGTTCGGAGGGCTTGGTATGGTTGTAGGAATAAGAGATGGCGTTCTGACGGTAATTTCTCCCATTGAAGGAACCCCTGCTGCAGTGGCAGGAATAAAGGCCGGAGATAAAATTGTGGAAATTGATGGAGAATCGACCGTAGATATGGACCTTACCGAATCCGTTGGGAAACTGCGTGGCGACCCGGGTTCAACCGTCACACTTTCCGTTTTAAAACATAAAGCGGTCGAGACAAAACTTTTCACCCTCAAACGGGAAATAATAGTAATTCCTACAGTAGAATCCGCATCTATTGAAGGGGGGTATGGTTATGTAAGAATCAGAAATTTCCAGGATGATACCCCTCAGCGCCTTAATGAGCAGTTAAAACAACTAAACAAAATCAATGATAAAATGAAAGGACTCATTCTCGATTTGCGGAACAATTCGGGTGGTTTGTTAGACCAGGCAATCAAGGTGTCTGACAAATTTCTCGAAAGCGGTGCTATTGTTGTTACCGTTGGACCCGGAGGTCATCCCAGAGAAGTTATCGATGCAAAAAAAACGGAGACTGACGAGGAACTGTATCCCATAGTGGTGCTTGTCGATGCAGGGAGCGCCTCAGGGGCTGAAATTGTTGCCGGCGCCCTAAAGGAAAATAACCGCGCGATAATCGTCGGAGACAGAACATTTGGCAAGGGGTCTGTCCAGCAGCTTATCGAGTTAATGGACGGTTCAGCGCTAAAATTAACCATCGCAAAATATCTTACCCCTCTTTTTACCGACATTCAATCCTTTGGCATTACACCGGACATACAGCTCGTTCCGGTGACCGTTGAAAAGGACAACATCAATCTTTTTCATGGCATCACGGCAATCAGGGAAGAAGATCTGAAAAAACATTTGGACGACCACCACAAAGAGGCATTTCCCTTTGCCACCCTTAAGTATTTCCATGAAATAAAGGAGAAAAAAGAGGACGCCGTTGCCGGGAAAGAGACTGAGGTGGAACCTGCGGAAGACGAAGACCCTTACAAGCTGCCTGATTTTGATAAAGACTTCCATGTTATCTTCGCCAGAAAATTACTGGCAAACGCTTCTACATGGAAAAAAGAGGAAGGTTTTCTGCAAAATTCTCTTTCAGTAATTGACGCAATTTCCGAAGAGGAAGAAAAGAAAATAGCACAGGCGCTTGATAGTTTAAGTATTGACTGGTCTGAAGGGATAAATGAAGGGGCATCCGCAACAAATGTTACTTTTTTAACAAACCCCCTTAATAAACGGGTAAAGGCCGGGGAAAAAATTACGCTTACGGTAACTATTGAAAACACTGGGGATAAACCTCTTTATCAATTGCGCGGAATTTCTTCCAGCAAAAACGGTCTATATGATAAACATGAATTTATTTTTGGTAAAATAGGCAAAGGAAGTAAAAAGTCGCACACCAAAACGATAGAAATACCAAAAAATTCTCTTGATCGGGAAGATGAAATTACCATTAAATTTGAAGAGTTAAATAAAAACAACCCGGCAGATCTTAATTTCACTGTGGCGATAGAGGCATTGCCCCAGCCGCTTTTTGCCTTTTCTTATCAGATTTTAGATCAGGTAACAAATTCTTCAGGCAAAAATAACGGTGATGGAATAATAAACAAAGGCGAAAATATTAATCTCCTTGTCATGGTAAAAAACATGGGAAATGGGATTTCCGAAAAAACGGTTGTTACCCTCAGAAATTTGAGTGACAAAGAAGTGTTTGTAGAAAAAGGCAGGGTTGAAATTGGTCAATTAAATCCGGGAGAAATCAAGGAGGCGGAATTAACTTTTAACGTCAAAGAAACAATTGCTTCTAATGAATTTAATGTGGACATTATTATTTCAGATTCTATCTTCGGCGCTTTTTTAAGTAATACATTAAAATTCTCTGTGGTTGCCGGCGCCCCCCAAAAGCTTACGGCCAGTTCCAAACTTTTGAAGATAAACAAAAACCATATTCCACTGTATGGGGGAATGTCATTTGACTCCCCTGTTTTATCAATGATGAACGAGGGTACAATTCTCAGGTCTGACGTCAGCAACCCTGATTGGTACAGGGCGGAACTTCCTAATAATAGATACGGATGGGTTTCTGCAAAGGACGTAACTGCGGTAAATAATGATGCCGGAAAATCATCCGGCGAACTCGAAATGTTTATACAGCGAATCCCCCCCACCATTTCTATGGATGGCGTGCCAAACATTTTATTTGGCGAGGAAGAATTATCCATTTCTGCACTTGTAAAAGACGATACCCACGTAAAACATGCTTATGTACTGGTAAACAATGATAAAATCTTTTTCAAATCAAACAAACATGTAAGCCCAAGACAAAAATCGTCATTGAAGATTGATGCAAAACATTCGTTAAAAGAAGGTCCAAACGTGATCACTATCGTCGCCCGCGATGATCATGATCTGGTAAGCATAAAGTCATTTGTAGCAACAAAGGGCATAACGGTAGCAAAAGGCATGTAAAGGGTTACTGTGTTTTTTTCCCGATACCATTTGTGTCCGGCAGGAACGCTCGTATAAAGTTTTGGTAAAATTTATGCGTAAAAATAAATGCCTTTTGCGGGGAAGGGGAGACACCGAAACAATCTATTGTTCTAAAAAGACTTACGATTCCTTCACTGTCGTTCGTAACTGATAAGCGTAGTTTGTGTTAGTGCCACCCTGTATAAATTCACATTTTGTGAACATCTTGACTATAAAAGAGACCGGTTGCAAAAGGAACGATGTGGAAGTTCTTTTGCAACCGGTCTCTTTTTGGTTGTTGAGAAAGCATTACCACGTACAAAAACAACATTACTCAAAATAAGAACTAAGTCTTACTAATTAGAGACATACAACAAATAATGCTTCAGTCAAATATGATTCGCTTTAAATTTAAACATAAGGAGTGGAATCTATTTAAAAACAGTGTCATAGCTATTGTGGAGGTTATCGGAAATGATTTTTTGAGGTGTGGTTGTTTTACTTTTCGACATTTTGTCATAAATACCTGCTATAACCAATGAAGACATAAAAAAAATAAATCCACAGACGATAATTCTTATGTCTTTTGAGGTTATACTGAGAATGTTGTAATTTTGACCTACGTAACTACCCACTAGTAAACTAATTAACGGGAAGACAAACACGAGCATTATGCTTTTGTAAGGTGAATGGATTGTTTTTTGCGTAACTACCAATTGCCCTTCCTTTATACCGGGAACTGTTTCAACTTCCAAATATTGCGAACTACTTTTTACCTCTGCACAACCACTGCAACTTTTACAGTTCTCCGCTGTTTGTTTTACTAATTCGATGGTAGTTCTGTTGCCGTTAATACGTTTTATTATACCCGCTTCTTTTACTTGTGTTTGTTTAAACATGGAGAAACTCCGATACCTTTATTGTGCTGGGGGTGGTGTTTGTGGTGAGTTGCCAACTTTTTCCCGCATGAGTTTTCCAACCTTGAACACAACGACATTTTTTGACGGTACAAAAGCAACTTCTCCGGTTCTTGGGTTTCTTGCCTTGCGTGCCGCACGCTGGCGAATTTCAAAGACGCCGAAATCACGCAATTCAATGCGATTACCCAGTGAAAGCTCACCTATAATTTCATCCAAAAACATTTGAATTGTTTTTTTTACCACCATATGCGTGTTGTCTGTTTTCCTGGCAATCTTTTCGCACAGATCCCTTTTTGTCGTTGTTTGCATTGCATATCTCCTTAATTATAACGGTAAGTATATTACTGGCAACCTATAGAAGTATTTAACTGAGCGAATACGTTAAAAATAAAAAAATTATCTCTTTCTCGGGTTTAGGGGATTACTGAAAGGCTGTGACCTAATCTTAACTAACTTCTAGGCATGGCACTTATGACTAGTTTGAACATAGTATCAATTCAAAAGATCAATGTCAATAAGAATTTACGACTATTCTGCAACAAAAATCCCTGGTTAAAAAACCAGATACTCCCTTCTTATTTTTACATAAAATTCCTTGACAATAAAACAGCTAATACGATAATATAGCCCTGTTAATTTTGATTTAAGGAGAGATAGATTATGAAAGTAAGGATTAGGAAAAGTTCGATAAAACGTAAGAGAATGTGTGGTTTTAGAAAAAGAATGCGGACAAAGGGAGGGCGTGCTATTTTAAATAGGAGACGCCGCATAGGGAGAAGGCCGCTACTGAATGTTTGAGCGAACAAAGAAAAGAAAGAGACCCTAAAAATAGAATATATTATTTAGGGTCTCTTTTTGTTTATAAACTAATCGAGGCTGATGGCCTCTACGGGACATTCTTCCGCTGCCTGTCTACAGGCATCTTCATACTCAGAAGGCACTTCAATATCCTTTGCTTCGGCGAGGTCACCGTTCATATAAAAAATTTCAGGACATGTTTGTACGCAAAGTTCACATCCGGTACAAACATCTGCATCTACTTTTGCATGCATAAAAAACCTCCTTGGAAAAACAAAATAATGTGATTAAAAGTATTAAAAATTCCCTCAATAAAGAAATATCAAGTTTCCCCCCACCTCCTTCCTAATGATTCTCTTTTTTGGTAAAAGTTTGCGTCCCCTTTATTTTGCAAGAAAATGATGTTCTTATAATACTTTTTATTTGCAAGAAATATTTTACCTTATCAGTAAATAACTCTGTTGATTAACCCCAATTTTTGCCCCTTTTCTGAAAGATGGTTATTGTAAATCATTAGCATGGGGCGAACGGAGAGTTAGTATCTCTCTTAAATTCATTCTTAATAATTATCATGTTATTAGATAAAATACAACTATCTTTTTTTTTAACTTTGAAGGGGAAAATGTATCTGTTTGATATGTTTTTGCCGCAAAGAAAAACACAATATCCTTATCTTTTACACTTTTATTTATAATTTGCGGGGAGAAACATGGGCGGTGGTGTATGTAATATCTTTTCTTCATGACAAGACTTTTGAATTTGCAGCCTAAGTTGCCCACATGCAGCATTTACGTTAATTCCTTTTCTTTGACGAACCGTGACAACGATGCCATGATTTTTTAGCACGGTGCAGAATGTTTCCACTGTTTTTTGTACCGGGGGGGCAAAATTGCCTTCCTTTATTGGATTTACGGGAAGAATATTAACGTTGCACTGAACTCCTTTTAATATTTGGGCAAGTAATTTGGCATCCTGTTTTGAATCATTAATGCCGTCAATCATGGTATATTCAAAACTAATATCTCTATGGGTAGCATTAAAATATTCCTGCGCAGCACCCAGGATGTTTTTAATCCCTGTTTTACTGTTTGACGGGACGATTTTATTTCTTGTAGTATCATTCGATGCATGAAGAGAAATAGCAAGATTTACCTTGAGCCCTTCCTTTGCCAATCTTCTGATTCCCTCTATCAGACCAACGGTTGAAATAGTGATATTTCTGGCGCCTATCCCCAGACCCCAATCAGCATTCATAATTCTGAGTACCTTGATAACATTATCATAATTGGCCAGTGGCTCTCCGATTCCCATAAAGACAATATTGGTAATGTGTTCATTTGCGGAGAGGTGGTTTTTGATGTGGAGAACTTGTTCGATTATTTCCCCGGTTTTAAGGTTTCTGGTAAGTCCTAATACACCACTTGCACAAAAACTACACCCCATAGCACAACCAACCTGCGTTGAAACGCATGCCGTCCTCCTCTTGCCGTCTCTTAAAAGCACACATTCAATTAAGTTGTTGTCCGGCAAATAGATCAGGAATTTTTCTGTACCGTCTTGTGAGGTGTTTATTGAGTGTATTTTGGTTTGAAAAACAGGGTACGATTTTTCAAGCTTTTCCCGAAACGGCAGGGGAATATCGGACATTTGATTAAAATCCGTTGCGCCTTTTTTATACATCCAGGAAAGAATTTGCTTCCCCCTGTAAGAAGGCTCTCCCAATGAGCGGCAAAGTTCCACCGATTCAGATAAATCTAATTCGGTAATTGAAGTTAACGGTAATTTATTCATACCCAATTTTTGTAATAATTTAGTTTTTTGAAAAAATAAAAACGTTCGTTTCCAGGGTGGAGACTGGGAACGAGATTGAAACTGCATAATCGGTAAATATTATGATAAAAATACTGTTATGCCTTTTTCAATACTCCTTTAATGAGATTCCTGAAATCTTCTGATTTGATTAAGAGAGAAACGGCTGCAAAAGTAGCGCTCGCAGTCAACATTGGAATAAAAAGCCGTATCCCTTTAAAATAGAGCGAGTTGTTTTCCTCTGAATAAGGAAGCATTTTTAGCGTAAAAAAGCATACAGACCCCATCGCAACTGAGGTGATTATCGTTTTTATAAGAGAGACAAAAACTTCTTTTTGTATTTTTATACGTAGTTTTTTTTGTAATATCAGAGTTAATATAATTATTTGTATTATGGCGCTAATGGCTGTGGAAAGGGCCAGACCCCCTTCTTGCAAAGTCCAGATGAGCGAAATATTCAACACCAGGTTTAAGCAGACACACAATGTACCGATTTTGACGGGAGTAACCGTATCCTTGAGAGAATAAAATGCCCTGATCAGTACATGGAGACCACAATATGCCCATATGCCGATAGCATAAAACAAGATGACGCGAGAGGTTCTCAATGCCGATTCGGCGTCAAATTGGTTTCTTTTATAAAGCAGGCTTACAATAGGCTCCCGGAGCATGATAATACCAATCGATGCGGGAATACCAATAAAGAGAATGAATTTTAAAGCCTTATTGAAGGTTAATGAAAAGTTTTCCCAGTCTCCTCTTGCCGCATATGTGGAAAAAAAGGGAAAGACTGCTGTGGCCATGGCAACGCCGAAAACTCCCAAAGGAAACTGGATTAATCTGTCGCTGTAATACAACACGGATGCTGCCCCGACTTTCAGGGGAAACGGTATGTTCATTCCGGCAAAAGCAAAAGAATCCTGCCCTTCACTCGTTGAGGCAAACCCAACGGCAATAATACTGTCAAGTAAAACATTAAGCTGTACGATTGCCAATCCGAAAACGATGGGGGCCATTCGTGCAAAAACCGATTTTAAGCCTGGGTGTGAAAATTGGAATGACGGACGGTAATGAAAACCTTTCTGTTTGAGAAAGGGCAGATGGACATACATCTGGATAATGCCTGAAAAAAGGATGGCAATTGCCACTGTAAAGACCATTTTTTCGGTCATATTCCCCGTATAAAAGGATACAAACGCCCCGCTTATCCAGCATATATTAAGAATCATGGGGGCAAATGCGGGGATGAAAAAATGGCGAACCGTGTTTAATATTGCTCCCATAAAAGCGACAATGCAAATAAAAAAAACATAAGGAAACAAGATTATGAGTAATTTAAAAATTAGCTGCCACTTTTCATGAATGTTGAATAGTTTCGGAACCGCAAAAAAAGAGCCTTCGCCTATGAATACAATCCCCCCTAAGATGATAATGAGTAACGTTATGACAATATTTGCAAATTTCCATGCCTCCCTTTCGCCATGCTTTTCTATATGTTCGGTGAATACCGGTATAAAAGCAGCGCTAAGGGCGCCCTCTCCAAATAAACGCCTAAAGAGATTGGGAATTTTAAAGGCGACGGTAAAGGCGTCCCATACGAGGCCTGTTCCAAAAATACTGGCACATATAATATCCCTTGCAAGCCCCAGTATGCGGCTTAAAAAAGTGCAACTGCTTATGGTTTTTACGGAATAAATTAATTTTTTTATGTCTGACATGGATAATTGATGGAGGTATAAGGGGCGTGTATTTATTTTTGATTAAAACGTGTTGCCGAAAAATCTGTAATAGTTCTTCAGCCCCTAACCCTCACAATAGGAACTCTTTGTATTTCCGCGTCTGGTGAGAGGGGTTGGGAATAAATTCTCATGTATGGGTTAATGGTAGGGACTGAAACTATATTGCAAAAATCTTTTCTGTGGCTATTTTGCCTTGTTTTCTTCGGCTTCAGGAACATAGTTTTTTGCGCAACGAAACCCAATGCTCTTATTCCTGTCTTCAGGCTTGCCAAACATTCTGACAGCACATCTCATTTTATAGGCATAGGGGGCAAAAAGGGAAGCGCCTTTGATAATTCTCACCCCTGTGCTGTAATCAGGGCCTTTTGGATTCATACTTGGACTTTTGTGGTAATATTCGGCATGGTACCAATCATTGCACCATTCTGAGAGGCTGCCAATAACGTCATAGCATCCGTAAATGCTTTTTCCAACTTCATAACTACCTACAATCAGGGATCCACTCGGCCCTACATTTGCCAATGTTGCATCCCAAACATTTCCCCATGGGTATCTGCGCCCGTCGGTTCCTCTTGCGGCTTTCTCCCACTCTGCTTCTGTGGGAAGTCTTTTCCCCGCCCAGGCAGCGTACGCATACGCATCATACCAGTCAACACGAGATACGGGATAACCGGGATAATCATAATAGGGATAGTCCCAGTTTGTATGCACAGTACCTGGCGCATGATTTTTATCTCCTGGCTCTTCCGGATGACATTTGCTGTGGTCTCCTGTTTCTTTTATATATCTTACGAATTCCCAGTATAATGCGTTTGTGACTTCATATTTATCGATATAATATGCATCTAAATATACTTCGTGTATTGGTGATTCCTCGGGAATAAATTCTTCATCACCGGACCCCATAACAAATTTTCCTGCGGGAATTAAAACCATTTCACTCCATTTGTCACGGTTTTCCTCCAGCGCTGCGCTCATTTTTTTGTTTCTTTTTTCTAAAACCAGCGCTTCGCGTTTTTGTTTTTCCTCAGGCAAAAGCCCTTTTTCCAGCTTATATATATAGAGATATATATCCTGACTTATCTTTTGATAATTTTCCTGATTTTTTTTCTCTTCAGGCAGCATTTCTAATAAGTCTCTGCATGTATCCATGTGAAACAATGCCAATTTTTGATTTTCTAATTTCCAGTAAATACCACCAAGGTTAAAGTGTATTCCTATATTATCCGGATGTAAAAATACCGCTTGTTTAAATTCATTTAGGGCCTCGGTATATTTTTCTTCATTTTTAAACCTGTTTCCTTCTTCTATGTGGGTTTGTATCTTTCGTGCTATTTCGGCTGGGGTAAGATTAACAATGTTTCCTTCGGGGTCTTTCTGCTCTGTAATAGGTTGAACAATCAAAGGCATGCCATCCTTTTTGCAAAATCTTTCTCCGGGTGCTGCCTTTTCTTTGCATGTTGGGCATATTAGATCTGCCGCGGTATAGTCGATAAGCTGTTTGCCATCAATACTGCAAAAGCTTACGTCTCCGGGATATATTCTGCTGCATTCAGGACACATCCTGTTTTTAGACGTATTTTCTTCTGTTATTGGCGTATTTTCTAAATTATTCCTATCAGTGCTTTGAGAGAAAAGAATATTACATAAAAATAAGTTGAGGATAACAGAAAACGTCGCCAGATAAAAAGATTTCAAAGAAAAGACCCCCATTCAGAAATGATAGATATTCGTTACAATTGAAATGTTATTTTGAGGTGTATAGAAAACTAATATTTATTTAAAGGCATGCATGATTCTTCAAAATCTGCGGTTAATTTAATCCTCTGTTATCTCAGCCTCGACTTCACCCGGTTTTTTCCGTTTCCAGTTTGACCACTTTCCCCATTCGATATATTTCTTATCGTCAGATAACCAATATTGTGTGCCTTCCCGTTCTCTTACACAAGTCAACCCTTCTGCTTTTCGCACTTGCGTTTGCTTTATCACTTTAAAAAAATGACAATCTACCTGGTGAAAATTTATTTCGGAACTATTTTTAACCTCTTTTAATTCAAGATCATTAAAGGATAATTTATTTCCCGTAATCTTTTTTTCGTCCACGGGAATTTCATAAGTGATAATATCAGTTACTTTAATGGAGACAGCATTTGGTTTTTCGTCCATCCATGGTATTGGAATGGTACCGCTATATGGGGCAAAGGACTGATGGAAGCTGGGCGGTTTTTCCCCTGGCTGTCTGGAGGTATCAATTATACCACCGCCTGAATGTTGTGCCAGAACGCATTTTTCTGTCGCAAAAATAACAAAAACACTTACAAACAGCCCTAACAGGGACATCGTTCGCAATGTAACTAATCTGCCCGGTTTAACCTTCATGATAAAATTCCTTTTGCTGATAAAATCCACAATTAAATTATAATCCGAAAATATTACATAAGAATGCGGGGCTTGTCAATTGTTTTAGAAGCAAGATTGGACAAGCATATCCTTTGTAAACAAAATAAAAGAGAGGAAAGTTCATGGAAAATGGCGCCTTTTCGGCAATATATTTAAATATAGCCAAACAAATACGATTTTAGAAATTTGGCAATAAAATAGCTTTCTAAAAAACAGATTTATTGTAACACTTTAGTTTTTTGAAAAAGTTTGGCGCATAGTGTAGGGCTGACGGATGATAGACATCCTTCGTCTCTAGTCCCTCGTCTCTCGTCTCTCGTCTCTCGTCCTTCGTCTCTCGTCTCTCGTCCTTCGTCTCTCGTCTTTCGTCTCTCGTCTTTCGTCCCTCGTCTTTCGTCCCTCGTCTCTCGTCTCTCGCTCTTACGTTTTTCTAAAACGGAAGTGTTACTATTTGTTTGACTATAATTAATCTCCGGCGCGCGGTGGGATTCTTTATTCTTGACATAGATTTTTTATGATATTAAGATGAGCGACGTTAATAAATTTTTATTATGAAAGTGTTTACAAGATATTAGTCAGTTGCGTTTTCTATGGAAAAAGTCCGAAAAATTCTTATCGTTGTCAACGATAATGATGACGAATATCCGGCAGGTAATTCACTCAAAGAAATGCTCTTAAAATGCGGATATCTTATTTACATGGCATGTCACGGCAAGGATGTTGTTCTCTTAATAAAGAAATATAACATTGATTTGGTTTTGTTCGACCTCTGTCTGTGCGATGAACATGAGTTTTTGTCAGTAAAAAGTACGAAGAATGCCTTGCCGGATACAAATGTTATCGTTATGGTTGATCGGGCAAAGGTTGGTAAGGTAATCAAAGAACTATGCATGGACACGGTTGACTATATTTTGAAACCTTTTGACGCCGATTACCTGAAAAAGACGGTTGAGAATGCGCTTTACAAACAACAGTTGGAATGGAATCTGAAAAAGACGCTATTCGATAAAGAGATTATCAATAATATAAACAAATCGATTGCTACCAGCATTGACATTCGTGAGAGTTTTTCAATGGTATGCAGCGAACTGAAAAAGATTATTCCATTTGTTCGCGCCTGCTTAATTATTTCAAATGAACAAGGTCAATGGTTTCAGGTGTTTGCGCTGGCAAAAAAGTATGATTTTAGTGAAATTAATGCAGGGGAATCATTTCCCATGGGTGGCAGCCTTTTGGAAAAAATTATTCAAACCGGCAAGCCCATCATAGTGAATGATACGAGCACCGGGCATTTCTGGACTGATAAGGTATTGCATAACGAAGGAATACTTTCACGGCTGGGTTTTCCCCTGATACTTAAGGGAAAAGTGCTTGGGGCAATCACATTTGGCGCCAAGGAGCTCAACAGTTTTGACGAACAGTGCTATTTCTATCTTTGGCAGATAGCGCCTCAGCTTGCAATAGTACTTGAAAACACTATTTTATTCAGCCGGATTAAAACCTCGGAAGAACGATACAAGATGTTGTTTAACTATGCGGCAGATTCAATGATGATGGTAGATTTGAATGGAAAGATACTTACGGTGAACAGGCGCGAGGAAGAAATTATCGGATATCAGATGGAAGAGCTTGTAAATAAGTATGTCTTTGATTTCCTGACCATACCATCAAAAAGAACGGTTATCTCACTGCTATCGATGGCAGTCAATAAGAAGGCGCCGACAACTGAAATTGAGGTAATCAGCAAAAATAAGCAGATATTGGTAATGGAACTGGATATTATTGCCGTTAGAGAAAGAAATGATATTATCTATATGTTGGCACATTTTCGGGATATAACCGAAAGGAAGAACCTGGAGCTGGAATTGAAAAGGGAAAAGGAGAAACTGGATGATATTGTAAGTCAAATCGGGGCAGACCTCCTCGTTATCGGCAAAGACAAAAAAATTCGCTGGGCAAACAAACGATTAATCAATAATCATCCCCTCGGCAAAAATATAGTAAATCATACCTGTTTTGATACCTTTTGCAATTTTGAGGAAGACCCTGTTGAGTGCCCTTCGTTTAAAGTATTTAAAACGGCAAAAATTAACCAGACAGAGCGCATGGTTTATAACCATAATAAAAAGAAATTTTGCAATGTGATCAGTTCTCCGATTTTCGATAAGGAGGGAAATGTTGTTCAGGTGCTGGAACTGATTCAGGATATAACGGAAAAAAAACGGGAAGAAGAACGGCAAAAAAAATTACAGCAGCAGTTAATACATTCGGATAGATTGATCTCCATCGGAAGGCTTGCGGCAGGCGTCGCCCACGAAATCAACACTCCCCTTGCAATCATTTCGGGCATGACACAAGGCTTTCTTGAAAGAAAAAAGGGATTTAGCAATGAAACAATAAAAGAATTTAAAACGATGCAAAAGGTGGCTAAAAGGATAGAAAGGATTGTTAATTCCCTGCTGGAATTATCGCATTTTGAAGGAAACGAACAACCAAGGCCTGCCAATATTAATAAAATTATAAAGGACACCGTCGCTCTTATTATAGAACCGTTCACGAAAAAAAATAAGAAAATTATTTTGAAATTATCTTCCCGGCTACCGAAAATTAAAGGATTTGCGGAGCAATTACAACAGGTTATAATGAACCTGCTGATTAATGCGGATGATGCAACGGATTCCGGCGATACCATCTCCATAACAACGGGCATTAAAAATAAAAATACCATTACTATTACTTTTGAGGATACCGGTAAAGGTATTCCGGAAAACCAGCTTTCAAGAGTCTTTGACCCGTTTTTTACGGACAAAGAAGTAGGGAAAGGGACCGGGCTGGGGTTGTCCATTACTTATGGCATTATAAAAAGGCATAATGGCGCTATTCATGTGAAAAGCGACGTGGGAAAAGGCGCAAAATTTGAAATTAATTTACCCACAAACTTTGAAAAGGTGACATACGATGGATAAAGGCGTAAAGGTATTGGTTGTAGATGATGATGTTGACTATAATTTATATTTAACCAAATTTTTAAGCGAAGAGGGTTACACCGCCAAAGGCATTACAATGCCTTCAGAGGCCATAAACGTCCTGGAACAAGACAGATTTAACATCGTCATTTTGGATTTAAAAATGCCGCAAATAAGCGGTACCGAGTTGCTTAAAGAGATAAAATCAAGGTTCCAGAATATTTGTGTTATTATATTGACCGGTTATCCCTCTTTTAAGACGGCAGTTGAAACGATGAAACTCGATGCATTTGATTACTTAAAAAAACCATTTGACTTAAATGATTTGAGAAAGGCTTTACATAATGCACAAAAGACGTACTGTCTTATCAAAAGTTCGAAGGATAAACTGAAGAGCGATATAGGGAAAAAACTTAAGTTTTTGAGGAAAAGTAAAAAGATCACCCAAAAGCAATTAGCAAACCGGACGGGTCTGTCTCCAAGCTTATTATCACAGATTGAAAACGGTCAAATCGCTGCATCTCTTAATACGCTGGATAAATTATCGGCGTCTCTTAATGTTAAGTTGTCCTATTTCCTGGAAGAAAATCCCACGGAAATTATTGCGGATACTTACTAGTATATAACGTATATTTTGCCGGAGTTTTAAATATATTATGGATAAGCTTTTTCATATAGTTTCACATTTGAGATCCCCGAAAATCCTGGTTATCGGGGATTTGATGCTTGATAAGTATGTTTGGGGAGAGGTCCGGCGCATATCACAGGAGGCGCCTATACCAGTAATTAACGTTTCTTCAGAAGATGTACGGCCTGGCGGCGCGGGAAGCGTTATTGCAAACTTAAAAATGCTTGGGGCACAGGCGCTTGCGTGCGGAGTTATTGGAGATGATTCGTATGGCACTATTCTTTTGCAAATACTTAAAAATATGAAATGTGACGTTGACGGGGTCATTGTTGACAGTAGCCGCCCAACAACAATGAAGATGCGTTTAATGGGACATCTGCAAACTGCAGGAAGAGGCATACAACAACTATTACGTGTCGATTATGAAAAAACCCATCACATTTCCAAAGAGAAAGAACAACAATTAAATGGCTACCTGAGCGAAAAGATAAAGGACTGTGATACTGTCCTGATATCGGATATGAACAAGGGTTTGCTTTCCGATTCGCTACTGAAGACCATCATTCACCTTTGCCGGGAACACAAAAAAGTAGTAATTGCAGATCCAAAACTTTCAGGCGATTACTCCTGCTATAGAGGGGTTACAGCCATTACTCCAAACAGGCATGAGACAGAATGTGCTACCGGAATCAAAATTACAGACAATGAGAGTTTGCATAGGGCTGCGGGCAAATTTGTCTCTGACCTGGAATTGGAGTATTGCGTTATCACCATAGACCGGGAAGGCATGTTTCTTTATCATAAAAAAGGCGAAGGAAGGGTATTTCCTACCACTCCAAAAGCGGTGTATGATGTAACCGGCGCCGGCGATATGGTGCTTAGCATGTTTGGCATGGTACTCGGGGAGGGTTATAGTTTTGAGGAAGCCACATTGCTGGCAAACATCGCGGCAGGAATTGAAGTCGGGAAAATTGGAGTTGTTCCGGTAAGTAAAGACGAGATACTTAATGAACTTGCAAGCGAAGGGAATCAGAAATCCGGGAAAATTAAAACCGTTGAAATGCTTGAAAATATTTTAAAAGAACACCGAAGGAGAAATGACAAGGTTGTTTTTACAAACGGTTGTTTTGATATTTTGCATGTTGGCCATATAGAGTATCTTAAGTTTGCAAGAAAACAGGGCGATTTGCTGGTGGTTGGCTTGAACACGGACAGTTCAATAAAAAAACTGAAGGGGCCTGACCGCCCTATTGTTTCTGAAGACGAGCGTGCAAAAATGCTTGCGGCATTAGAAGACGTCTCGTACGTGGTGTTGTTTGATGAGTTAACACCAATGAGCATTATTACGTCCTTAAAACCTGAAATATTAGTAAAAGGCGAAGACTGGAAAGACGCAGGGGTAGTGGGGCAGGAGTTCGTGGAATCCTACGGAGGTAAGGTGGTATTGGCTCCTTTAGTGGAAGGAGTTTCGACCACCAACATTGTCTCCCGAATCATTAAAAAGCATACCCGGGATGAATTGTTACAGGGCGTAATCACTCAGACGCATTAACAGGCAGTTATACCTTACTATGAAAGCACAAGAACTATTTATGAATGATATTGAACACCAATTACAAGAGAGTATCGATACAATAAAAAAACTATTGTCAACCCACGTTGAGATTGTCAGAGACGTTGCCGATGTTATCGTCAGGGCGTTTAAAAATAACAACTTTATGTACCTGATGGGAAATGGCGGGAGCGCAGCAGATGCGCAGCATATAGCGGGAGAAATGATAGGCAGGTTCAAGATGAACAGGCGGCCCCTTCCGGCAGTTGCCATAACAACGGATAGTTCTGTAATGACCGCAATTGCAAATGATTTTGGCTATGACTTTAGTTTCTCCAGGCAGGTCGAGGCGCTGGTAAAGGCGGGAGATGTCGTTCTGGCATTTACTACAAGCGGAAACTCAAAAAATATACTGAATGCGGTTAAAATTGCACGGGACTTAAAAGCAATAACCGTGGGTTTTACCGGAATGGATGGAGGACTCTTAAAAAATGAGGTAGATTTTTGCATAAAAGTACCTTCCACAAACACACCAAGAATACAGGAATGCCACATTACCATCGGGCATATTTTGTGTTCTCTTGTCGAGAAAGAAATTTTTGGACATGTTCCTGAATGAAAAAGAAAAAAGCCGCATTTCTTGATCGGGACGGCACCATAGTTGTTCACACGCCCTATTTAAGTTCACCGGAACAGTTGAAATTATTACCCCACGCGGTTGAAGGCATACGCCTTTTCAAGGATAATGATTATCTGATTATTGTTGTAACAAATCAATCAGGTATTGCCAGGGGATATTTTGACGAACAATCTCTAATACAAATCCATGAAAAACTGAAAAAAATATTAATCAGAGAAAAGGCTGAGGTTGATGCCTTCTATTATTGTCCGCATCATGCGGAAGGCGTAGTCGAACAATACAGCGTGCATTGCGATTGCAGAAAACCACGGCCTAAGATGTTATTTGATGCAGCACAACAGTACAATATCGACCTGTCACAATCAATAATGATTGGTGATTCCCTCGCGGATATTCGTGCTGGCAAAGAAGCTGGTTGTAAATCGGCGCTCATTAGAAATCCAAATCATGAACAGGAAGCCGACCCGGATGCACCCTTTGGGGCGGACTACGTTGTGAAAGATCTTTTAGAGGCCGCCAGGCTTTTTATCGGAAAAAAGGAATAGAAGACAATCTTTTTTTGGTTTTGAGTAAATAGAGGGAAACTTCCCATATTTCAAAAATTAATCTGGGAAGTTTCCCTCTATTCCACTGTATTTTAGCGATCACTGAAATCATTAAAATACACACCACTTCTCACATATCCAATACGTTTTTCCGCTTTTTTAGCGACACTTTCAACTAATAAAATACGTAACTAAGATTTGATCTATACATTCAGTTTTTTTACTGTTGACATTTAACTTTTAATAGTATAGAAGAAATATTTAACAATACTGTATTATTTATGTATTGTAACATATTTATGTATTATTAAAAGATTCACTGAAGATGAATTTGTTTATATACTTTTGCAGTTATTACTAACAATTTGCAACTTCAACAAAAAAATATCTGGAAGGAAGAAGGAGGTAAAAATTGCTTGCTAAAAATTACGCTGCTAAAGAAAAGGCTTTTTTGCAAACGCTCAGAATCGGAATATTCCTTACATTTCTTGCAATTAATTTAAAATTTATCATAGGAGATATCATTAAACCACTTATTCTTTTTAACGTTTTACAATTTGGAGGACATGGCCATCATTTTGAATTCCACACACCCAGCCTGCCGGACATGTGTGGTGATGTTTTAACTATAATCCTTTTTTTAGCCGCATATCTTCTTATGAATTCTGTTACTGTCAGAGACAAAATAGGCGACATTGCTTTTGGCTTTTGCGATGCAAAAGGCTCAAAGAAAGATTCTTTGATGAGAATCAGGGATTATGTTTTATGGGGCAAAAATATTTTTTATATTGCAGCAACCGGTTTTCTTTTCTATTTCTTCTCTAAGTATTTATTGAAACCGTGGTTGGAGGTATTTTTTACTGAAGAAACAGAAGCGGGTACTTTTTTTGTTGCTCTAAACATCGCAAATAACGCCGTCAGGCTATTTGCCGATTTGATCTTGGTATATGCATACTGTAAATATATCGGCGCAAGTAAACATTTTAAGCCAATATTTTATAGTTTTTTCTTTCTGAGAGACCTTTTGTTTACAAATCTACTAGGGTTTATTCACAAAATTGATTTGGAAATGGTTGCGCCTGCTTTAGACGTAATGTTTCCGCTATTACTTATATATGCTATCATGAGCTACATTTCGAAAAAACCTTCGGAAAAACCTTACGGAGTATTTCGTATTACACAATAAACAAAACAATTTATAAAAAGATAATGCTGAGGGAGTATGTCCCTGTAAGACCACTACTTCCGGACGATAGATTTCACGTATCATTTAACCAAACGTTTTTTGACATCTTCGTATCAATAGGGGGACACTTCCCGTATTTCAAAAATTCAAAAATTAATCTAGGAAGTATCCCTTTATTATTATAGGGGGGAGGACTGGTGTTTATTTAAATAAGGACAATACCCACTGATTTGATACATTAGACGGCGCTACCATGCTAGTGGCGGTTTTTTGTAGTATTTGGAGCTTTGTATTAACAAGTTGTTCTTCTGCCATATTTGCATCCTCAATTCGACTCCGTGCGGCTTCCGTGCTTATCCTGCTTACCATCAGGCTATTTTCCTGATAGGTTAACCTGTTGATTGAAACACCTATATAACTTAATGCCTTTGATACATCAGCAATAGCCGTGTCTACTTTATTGATAAAATCACGGGCAACGGATGACGATGATACGCCTGTGGCGCTATATGTACCTGTTGTAATATTGGCTTGGGTAAAAAATCCATTTGTCCCCGTCTCTGCTATTACAAGGTCTTTACCGATGGTTTCTCCTTTTATGGAGAATGTAGAATTTGTGCTGTTATAAGAGATGCTGGCATCTGCGTTGGTATCATTGTTGATGGCATTCAGAAATGCCTGAACTGTGCTATAATTTGACAGGGTAAATGTTGCACCATTTACGGTTACCGTTCCATCAGGGGTATTGGGGAACCCTGCGTTGGTGAAATCTTGTGATAGATCAATTGTAATAATCCCCCCAACCGCAGAAGAACTTGTGGCGCTTGTGCCATATGTACCCGGTGTTATCTTTGCCTCTGTTAGAAATCCGTGCGCACCCGTTTCTGATACGATCAGGTTTGAGCCACTGGTTTTCTGTATAGTAAATGTATCTGTACTCCTATCATAGGAAATATTGGCATTTGTGTCATGGCCAACGTTTGAAGAACTTGTGACGCCCGCCCCGCCATAAGGACCACCGGGCGGTATATTTACCACCGTAAGAAATCCGTTTGTGCCTGTTTGTAACAGAACCGGGCCTGGCGCCCCTCCAACCTTTTTAAATCTGAACGTGTCTGTACCACTATTATAGCTGATTTCCGCATCCGTGACAGTTGCATTGATATCATCCATAAATGCCTGTACGGTGCTATAATCTGACAAGGTAAACGTATCTCCATTGACGGTTAACGTTCCATCAGGAACCGTTTTAAACCCTGCCTTATCGAAACTCTTTGTTAAATCTATGCCATCATTATTAACGTCGTCCATGAATTCCTGAACCGTGTTGTAATTTGACAGGGTAAAGGTCTCTCCGTTTATGGTTACGGTTCCGTCAGGGGTGTTTGTAAAACCGGCGGCAGCAAAACTCCTTGTTACGTTTATTCCACCTATTGAAGCAATACCTGAGGCACTGGCTGTCAAACTTAGTTTTGAGGTACTAAAACCAGTGTTATTGCTACTCAATGCAACGTTTGAATTATTCAGGATATCAAACTTCAGCAAATCATCCGTAGCGTTTGAACCGGCGCCGATTTGCAATTTAAACAAATTATTGCTATCGCCTGTTGTACTATTACCATCGAAAATACTCGTTGAGTTCCATGATGCCTGAGCGGTTTCCAGATCAATCTGCCTGCCAAGCATCAAAAGCTCTGCGTCAATGGCGTTGCGTTCTTCTGTGGCAAGGGAGTCGTCTGCCCCCATAATGGCCTTTGTCTTCATGCGCGTCAATATCTCAAGGACATTGTTCAAGTGGCCTTCGGCAACAGATATCATTTGTTTTGCCGAACCTACATTATTTAAAGCCTGCCCAAGACCTTTCGAGCAAACAATAAGCTTTGTAACAATAGACCAACTTGCTGCATCATCGGCTACGCTGTTGATTCTTTTGCCCGTAGCCAACTTTCGATGGGCAATAGCCATTTTATCATTGATACTGGAAAGGGCATTTAATGCCTTAATATTCGCGCCGACCCTTGTCATGTTGGTAGATAATCCCATACAGGTTCTATACCTATATCCAAATAATA
Source organism: Candidatus Kuenenia sp. (assembly GCF_039794105.1). Taxonomy (GTDB): domain Bacteria; phylum Planctomycetota; class Brocadiia; order Brocadiales; family Brocadiaceae; genus Kuenenia. Next base: position 101,756 of record NZ_JBDIWA010000005.1, on the reverse strand, counting down.
TCAACAGACAATAATCAAAATACATACCAAAAACACACGCATGCATAAGTATTTCCACAACCAACGTTGCTATAAGCACATACAACAGCAGAAACTCCTGATAAAAACAAATTTCAGAAGAGATTAAAGTGTATTTCGCCCTATAATTATTTCTCACAGAAGAAAATATTTCTCATATTCCGTATAAGCGCCTGCATGGTCTGAGCCTGGGGATTATTTAGGGACACTTCCCATATTTCATTCACACTCGCCTCTTTTTGCTTGGCCTATCTGCCTTCTTTGGCAAAAGACTGACTGCGATCAAGCGCTCTTTCTCAAGCTTTTTCATAAACCGCTCTGTACCAAGCGGCCTCCCTGCCGAGGTCGCCTTTCTGATAAGCGTATCTACTTCTTTGTCATCTGATACACTTTTACTCTACCATAATCATCTCAAGAGGGAAATTATGAAAATCCCTGTTTGGGAGGGGATTTAAGAGTGGGTAAATAAAAGTCATTTAAGGTTGCCATCTTTTCTATCATCATTGTGGCGGCGATAGAAAGCATGATTGCACAGGTAAAAAAGTAAATACCTATCTGCGCGTTGGCATCTGCGATATCCTTGGTCTTGATCAGGATGACGAGTATTGCAACGATGAAAACATCAAGCATAGACCATTTTCCTAAAATACCTGACCAATAAAGAAAACGTTTTCTCCCTTCCGGTTCTAATGGTACGAACCAAACAAAAAGTAGGCCAATAAGTTTTACACAGGGAAACATGATGGAAAAAAAGAAGATTATTACTGCCAGACCGATATGGTTCGACATCCATAATTCCCACACACCATCCCAAATAGAATACGTATTGGTGAAGAAAATTACTTTTGTCAGCTTGAGTGTTGGAAGGTTCAGCCCTGCAATGAGGAATCCCAATGCTATCACTACCATCACGGGTATATCCCATCGATACGGCTTAATACTATAAATTGACTTTTTTTGCGGCATAATATAAGGGTGTACATTAAACAATTAGTTCGTTTAGTAACTCTTAGACACCCTGTCTGCATTCACTACTATACAGGCAGATGGTTGGTGCGATTATAATGAACGTGTTGATTCGGGGTGGGAGAAATCGCTAATGCCGGGTTTATTAATATGTTTCTACTTGTCTTTAAAGACCTCAAATCCTTTCAGGTAGTCCTCGTACTCTATTGGTGTTTCTATTCAATACATCGATTGCTTCACTTATTGAAATATCAGGTTTTTTGGCTAATCCCTCTAGTGAAAGCTTGCCTTCTTTGTAATATCTTACCATTAAAAATTCTCAACCGTATTCAAGACGCTCTCTCGCTATTGTTGATTTATCCTTATGTTACTGCCTGGAAAGTTCTTCAATCCTCTCCAAATCTTTACCTTTTAATCTCAGGCTTATTACTCCCACCCGCTTCCTCCTTTCAGACGATGAGTAGCGCCCTTAATCATTTTTTTGCTGTATCTGCCATAGACGGATAGTTTCTCAAGTTTTACCAATGCAATGGATTTAGCCAGTTTATTTTGAAAGAGGATATGGCCACATTTTGATTTGCGATTAAACCTATTTTTGAAATCACCGCTCCAGATGTAGCACCTTTTGTTCCTCATAGTCTCGTAAGGGGGACGTTGCAGCGTTCCACTAATATTATCCCCTGTGTAGCAGAAATGCATTGGGTTCACTTCAGGGCTAAAGCCTCTTATTGTGTTAACCCCATGCCGAAGCATGGGGTTAACACCTCGTTATCAAAGATTCTCCTATTTCACAAGCACTACTTTCAACGTTGTTTTTAGATTATTGTACTTAAATTTCACCTTTGAGGTTCCTTTCTTCTTTTTTGCAGTAATGTTAAACGCGGCCTCACCGTAGGTTTCTCCTGCAATTGTCATTGTTTTACGTGGAGATGCGGATACCTTCTTTTTGCCATCTTTGTTTTTCTTCACCGTTGCTTTAACCTTCTCGCCTGATATTGGCAGACAACCTTCGGGGGTTATCAAATACACGGTAACTTCAGCCGTTTGCCCCTTTTTCAGCTCTATCTCTTCGGGAGAAACAACTATCGAGGTAACTTCACACTCCGATGGGATAGAAGTCTCCGTTGGGTTTGGAGTTGGGCTTGAGGCTGGAGGTGTTGGCGTAACAACCGTTGCTGCCGCCAATGTAAAGTCACGGACAGTGGTATCGCCTTCAACTATCGCCACGCCTGAAGCCGGCGCCTGAATATATCCTGCCGCAGAAGCAATAAACGTATAAATTCCATCCGAAATATTCTCTAACTGGTAATACCCTGTTGTATCAGTAGTCGTTTTATAGATACCCGAAATGCTTGATACCGCAGCTCCATTGATACCTTCGCCCGTGTCTTTGTCAGTTACGAATCCGGCAAGTACACCCAATGTTTCACCAGGAAGCGTGGGAGTTGCAACAGTCACCGGTGTTGGTTCCGTTGTTGGCGTAGCAGTTGGAGTAGCAACAATCGCTGTTGGAGTTGGAGTCGGAGTTGAAGTACTGCCACCACCACTACCGCCGCCGCCGCCACCTCCTCCACCTCCACCTCCACCTCCACCACCGCCGGTTGCTGGGGTAGGAGTTGGGGTTGGTGTAGCTGCCGACAATTGGGACATCGTAAATGTGTAGGTATAAACATAGTCTCCTTCAGTTGTTTCATCACCGTTTTCTTGTACTCCTGCCGCATAAAAAGTTACAGGATCATCTATTGTCGTAGAGGGCGCATTCCACAGTACCCGCCATAAGGGCTGACTGCCTCCTAAAATAGTTTGTGATATGTATTGGTCTGATTTAGAAGCCGATTCACCAACAACGGCGGTGAAAGTGCCAATGTAATTATTATTCGCATCTAACGCTGTCATATCAAAGCCGTGATTTGGAAAGGCGTCGGTATCGGAACCTTCAAAGGAGACCGTAATCTCAACGCTTTCCCCCAGAGTATACGTTTCGGGGGCAGATATTGAAAATATGGCGCTTCCTGAATTCAGCTCAGTTCCAGTGTGACATTCAGAACACGCATCACCATCGGCATCAAGAGGGGAACCTGTATGGTCGTTCCACTCCTCCCCCAATGCCATCGTTGACTTGCAGATTTGTCCAAATATAGGACTTACCATAATGCACAACACACAGCATGAAAGGATAAAATACATACACTGCATAAACTTGTTTCGCATGGTTCGCTGCACCTCCTTTAAAAAATTGTAATAACTTCCCGGATAAAAACGGAAAGAGGGTTCTGTTGATTAAGCCTCCCATTACTCCCCTTTATGAAAAAACCGGCCTCTCCGACCTATTGATAATGCTGCATTTTATCTTTAACATTTTGGGAAACCGGAGTAGATCAATAGTGTCATAATATCCTCTTGTAATCGAATCCTTCTAAAACGCCTTTTTTTGCAACGCTCGTAATAAAGCAATCGCTTAGTTCTACTGAAAAATATGTCTACTGATAAACAACTATTGTGCCATTAACGGAATATTGTTTTTAAAATATCACAAGTCTTATTTTCAAAAGCAGTTATTAATAACATTGCCACCTATGTGATAAATGAATCAAAAAAACCTCCCGATATAACAAAACAAACACACGCAATATTTGCGCAAAATAAAACACGAGGTTTTCATTTGCTGTAACAGAGAGATTATCACCTCTTCGAAGCCTGCAAACACAGGTTTTTAGTTTATATAGCCTAACAAATTAGGTTTTCTAAACATAAAAACATTGCATGCGCATTGAACAAGGGATTGCAGTCCCTTGTTTAAATTCAATTTTCGAAACCTATACACTTGTGGCGATACGCAGTATTTGCATGAAGCACGCCAAGGTGCATTTCCGATTTTTTGTAAAAAAGCTTATTATTTATGCAGGATGGGCCACTCGTCAGAAGTCAGAAGTCAGAAGTCCGCGAAAAACTCTGATCTCTGATCTCTGATCTCTGATCTCTGACTTCTGATCTCTGACTTCTATATTCTCTTTTCATCCTACTAAAATGACGGGTTACAAAAAATCGGGAATACTCCCCGCGCCCCGCCAGCGGGGGGACATAGTTTGAATCCGGATCATTGCCCCTCTGCCCCCTCGCTGTTTCCCTTTTTTGGAAGCACTTGAATTAACTATTGTTTTGCATTAAAATAACGCCATTATTTTACTTCTTATAACCGCACCGATTAAAGTGAAGACAGAAAAATGAATTTTTCAAAACCAAAGAAGAAACAGAAAGGTGTGATAATACAGGATATTGGCAAAGAAGTAGTCCTTCGTAATGTTGATGAAAAAACGATTCATGTACTCAATACTACGGCAAGGATTATATGGGAACTTTGCGATGGCGAGCATACCATCGGGGATATGGAACGTCAATTAAGAGAAACGTTTTCCATACCCGACGATACAAACATTTGCAACGATATAGTAAATACGCTGACTGTCCTGGCAGAAAAAGGCATGTTGGAGGAATTATAAAGAAAATACTATTTTGTAATACTTTAGTTTTTTGAAAATATTGAAATCCATAAACATTTAATGTAGTAGCAAGGCACGCCTTGCCGCTACATGTGGCGGTTATAATATCCGCTTGTAATTAAATATGTTACAAAAACACTTGCCCGCAAGCATGCATTTAAAAAACTAAAATTCCTATACTATTAAATAAGGCGTCGATTTATAAAAATGCTCTTATTTTCTGGCGCTTTCCCTCTGCATAAAAAAAGAAATATTACTTTACGGAACAGTAAAAAGAGAAAACGTGTGCCACGATTCACAATTGTTTTATTACAATCCTGTTTATTTCCTGTGAATATGTTTCTTTGAAATCCGCACAACGCGCGAACAACAGGGGTACTCCTTATGATCAACCATCCTGTTGATCTGCCGGCGAAAGTGTCAAGAGAGAGCATCTTTTCCCCTCGTTTAATAGCGGATACTTTGCCTATTATTTCACTATGGCTCACCACCGGATCGGCATGCGGCACATTGTCTCCCTTTGTAATGAAGGAAAAGCCCGTTCCCTTTTCAGAGATAGTTAATACCCTGTGTACAATAAGCTTGTTCTCCGACCTGAAGGCAATAATATCGCCACGCCGTATCTGTGAATAGCCACACTCAACCAGGACATTGTCACCTTCCCTTATGAGCGGATACATACTCCTGCCAACAATGGGGATAGCAAACCTTTCATTGGTTTGATCCCATACATTGACGATAGCATGCAGCACTTCGTCTGAAATATTGTTATGATTTTCTTTTTGCATCATATTGGAACCTTATCAGTAATTTCTTTGCATTTTTTTGGCAACATATTTAATGATCCCTTATGCAGTAGGCAATCTACAGTCGGCAGTTGGCTGTTGACTAATGACCTCCTCTAGCGGGTTTGCAACCTGAACCTCACGTTTTATATTGTTCCTGATTTTTGTAGAGACGCATTGCATGCGTCTCCCTGTTGTGTCAACATTTTCTTTACGCGCAGCAGTTTCCGGACGCATGCAATGCGTCTCTACATTTATTACTTTATTTTTACCCTTATTTTTTCGGCAATATTATTCACACTGAATGCCACAACCGCCTTTCCCTTTTTCTTTGCTGTAATGACAAAAGATGCTTGTCCATTTACATCAGTTACAGCAGTTTTGTTTGCAATTTTTGCCGTTTTCTTTCCCTTTTTTATGTTTGCCGTTATCTCAAAACCCTCCGTATTGCCATTGGTTTCGCACCTTATTGTTATGAGTACTTCCCCTTCTTCTCCTTTCTTGAGCACTAATTTTTTCGGTTCTACTTCCATAGCGCTTATTGTACATTCCTGTGGAAAAGGAGTAGGCGTCACGCGGGGGGTTAATACAGGAGTCGGTGATGACGCCGGCTGTGGGGTAACCGTTGGACTGGCTGTTGGTATTCCGTCGTTAGCAACAACATGCAACCCTGTTGCTGGATCCCCAAACAACACAAAAGTCTCCACCAATTCACTCCAATAACTACTCTGGGAGTAAGCATCCAGTTTTGCTTCTGTGCTGATCTCGCCTAAACCAAATGAAGAACCGGTAAAGACCGTTTCATAAAAAGAAAGCATGAGTAATCTGTGTCCCGATGTATAGCTCAGGGCGGTTGCCGCCCATACGGCAATTGCCCCTTTATCCTGTAATCTCTGAAATTCTTCAGCAACTGAAACCTGTGTGCTTTTCCCCGTAAAAAATCCGTTAAGGCAGTTTGCAACTGTGACAACCGGCAGTTTATACCAATTATCCAGCAACGCAATGTCATCTGTAGTATAAATAGACGTGCTTGCATTCAGTCCCCACATATTTACAGCCCCGTGTCCAGTGTAATTCACCATAAAACAACCGTTATTTATATTCTGGGTTATATTAAATGCCACATCATCGTTTGCAGTATAATCGCCTACATAAACCCTTTTTGCGGTATAGTTACCAGGTAATAGTTCAATGATTTCTTCCGAAAGACTTTCAAAAGAAGATTGATCGTCATCCGCTACGAGTAAGACGTTTTTTGCCCAATCTTCCTCGGACGGATGCTGATCATAGAATATTACCTTATTAATAATGTCTTCCGCCTGTTCGATTGTTTGCGCACAGAGCCGTCCGATATGCATGTCAGGGAGGATATCATCGCCACTTACAAGTACAAACCAGTTATCCGAAGGCGTCTCTCCCAATTCGTCAGTTTCTATAATCTGGGAAGGGACATAATTTATCGTGCCCGATGCCAAATTATCGTTGTAATCCTGATACGCGTCTCCTATTAATACAACGTATGCAGGGGCGGGTTCCTGCCAATTGTTATACGTGTAAGACAGGAAATCCCGTATTGCCTGCGGGGAAAAAATACCGTCGTTAAATTCGTCATAAATATCGCCCACCTTCACCGTAACCACTCTTAAACCATCATCGATGCGATGGCCGGCCAATGCAAGTGCATTATCATAAAAATCTTCATGCGTAATAATAATATAGTCTGCTCCGTTACCGGCGGATTTCCATGATGATGTTTCATCCTTTTCAATTGCATAGGGAGTTTTATATTGCGCTAAAGTCAATGCCAGAAATCTTGTATCAGATTGGGCAACATCTTCAAATTGTAATGTGTATCTTTTGTTGTCGCTTACAATATTTGTGTTAATTATGCGCACAACTGCGTTGTGGTCTGTAATGTCAAATACCTCCATATCACTGCCAGTGAAGGAGGATACTTCAAATTGATAGACGCCTTCAGAAGGCGCACTAAAAAATAGCTCATCATTTTCTGCAACATACGTATCAAGGTAGTCTATCTCTGCCCAGTTGACCAGCAATTGATCAACCGAAGCCCCTGTATCACCCACTGTTTCTACCGTAATGGTATTTTTCCCATTGTTTAAATACTCATGGGATACGGTTGCTTCATGATTGAAGACTATTCGCCCATCCCAGTATTGATCGTCTATCTCTTTATCATTTATATATATCTTTGTATGGTGGTCCGGGTCATTCTTGCTGACGTCCGTATATCCCTTTAATTGCACCCGTATAGCAGCGGTCTCTGGAACCAAAAGGATATTCTTTATATTCAGGGTAAGCTCTTTTGTTTGCGGCGCGGTCAGTTTGCCGCCCCAGAAATAATGATCCTGCCCTTCTCCGTCCGGCATTGTTTGCCAGTAATATGTATTTTCTTCAACATGGACCGTTGCAGGAAAGTAATCAGGAACAGCGGCGTTGCCCGAAGGGGCGCCGTCGTGGGTATTCATACGGATGCCATTGGCAGAGCCGGTGGTTAGCCAGTAAACATTTTTATCCGTATAAATATCGGTATATTCTTCGCCATAAAAAACGATAGCATCCGAATTATTAAATACACCATCCTCTTCGCCTTCAATAAATATGGCAATTTCCTCTCCCTTATTTGTCATAGTCAAAGTGCGGGGATCTATCGCATCCACATCAAATCCGGCGTCGATAAGATCGTTGTAACTCAACGTATACATGCCTTCTTCTTTCACGGTTATTTTAAGCATGGGAGAAGCCTCAACGCCGGAGCTGTCCCTTTTTCTTTGAACGGGGGGACGGTATGAATTCTCCGCAATCACAGGGCGTTTTATATTGTGGTAGTTTATGATTTTCTTTTTTAGAAGATTTTCAAAAAAAGGACTTGCCATTGAAGGTTTTTTTTCAGGAGAAAGGGAAACCTCTTTCCATGAAACACGGGCGACAATCTTTCGGTAAATGCGCACCTCGCCAGTCACGGGATTGAACTGAACAGGCGTGAAATGTACTTGTGCAACCGGTTGATCACGCAGATATCCTGTATTGCCCATTTTTACCGGTGTGTCCGGAAAGAAGGCGTTAGTGGTATATATATGCTGGTTTTCAAAGAACGTCTGCATTATCCTGCCGGAGGGGAATGTATCCGGGTTTCCCCCTTCTATCCCGGATTTAGGGGCAGGATATATATTGTATCCCTGCAAGGTTTCATATTGTGCCTCTAAAATATCAAGAGAGACGCCATGAATAGCAGGCAAACCGACCATTGTTCCGCACTGGGGCAATTGGGGTTCTCCAGGCCTGGCGCTTTGTATGGTGTTTTGTATATAAATCCGCTGATATGTTTTACCCTCATGTTGTAATGTTTCGGTATGAAAGCCGCCTATCGTAAATTCCAGTTCAATTGACCGGCTGTCTGACGTCAATAATCTAACGGCAGCGTTGCACAATCCTGTATGCCACAGCATCAGGAAGGAGAGCATGGCGACGATAGGCACAATGAGCACACACCGTAAAGAATGAGCGAGGTAGTGGCGTACGAAAAATATCTTTGCAATCTCTCTTTTTATCATCTTCCCCCTCCGCGACCTATGCGCACACTTCGGCGCATACTCTATCTGCCATCTCTTGCAAGGGACCGGCAGTTAAGCAGTAGCACCGCGCTTGTGCTATAATGTTTGATAATTCCATGAATAATCTAACCGAACTGCCTTTAAATTCGTCCTGCAATATTTTTGATTTATAACTACCCTGGTAATTCCCCAGAAGTGCAAGAACGGCCTGGCTAACGGGTATGGGAATAAGTCTCGCATTACCGTTGAACGAAGCAAGTCCTTCTGTGCCCTTGAGGACGTCTAGCACAAGTATTTTATGCATGGCGCATATTGTCTCTATTTTAGAAAGAATTTTATTTGCCTTGTCCGCATACAGTCTGAGTACGGGAAAACTACCATTGATATCAACGTACATATTCCGTACCCCGGCAATGTTTTCTATGATGCGCAACACTTCATCATTCATTTGATCAACGAGAATGGTTAAGTCCTGTTCGTTGTTTTTCGTTAACCCCTTCTCATTCTGTAAAAAAATAATATACTCAATGGGCACTTTCGTGCCTGAACTACCAGGCGATATTTGATCGATATCCAAAAGCAGTTTATCCAGCCATTCCTCTCCGCCGGTAGTATCATCTTGAAAGCCAACCAATGATAACGTATCCTTTCGAACCCTCAGACTTCGGGGAAAGGGGTACACCAAATGGTCGTGTCTTCCCAGGGCAGCCATTTCATCAGAAAGAAACTTAAACCCTCTCTTCAGAAGTGTTAGTACTAAGGTAGTCTTGCCATACCCACCATCTGCCACGATAAGCACGCCGTGGTTATTGAAGGAAACTACGCCGGCATGGATTAAAAAATGGCTTTTTATTCTTGTAATAATGGACATGAGTATGCATTCATAAGCAAATCCGTCTAATAATTTAGGGTCATTGAGCGGCCAGATTTCATCATTGCACATCAATACCGGCTTGCCAAAAATGTTGTCAGGATGGGTAATTAAAGAAAATTCTATATGTGATGCAGAAAGAGAGGGAAATTCATTCTTCTGAAACCGGTTATACATCTTTGTAAAAAGGTCAATAAATTCAATGGAATCAGATTTGATTGTTACCGCCAAATCAAAGAAATAGAGCGTTACTTTGTTAAGAAGATACGGTTTTTGCAATAATTCCATGGGGTATTTGTACATTAAAAAAAGGTAACACTTTAGAGTTTTGAAAAAGCAAAGTGTTACAAAAAAGTACTTTTCAAAAAACATTGTAACCATTTACGTAACCGGTATGGGCGGTTGCCAGGATACCATATCCACCTACTGTGCTAGCCAAGAATATTGCCACCATTTACATAACCAGTATGGGCGGCGCCTAATTTCTCAAGCAGTTCTTCATCTGTATAAGTTTCAATCTTTGGCGGCTCATACACCAACACGGGTACATTTTGTACATTCATTTGCAGTCTCCTTTCAAAAATATGTCTGATGTTCGGTATCTAATGGTATCTAAACTTCTGTATTTCTCAGATGGATACCCCGGCTCAGAGAAAAAAATACTACTTCTCATACTATATTTTCTGCGTTTTATTCCGATACCTTTACCCACACCTTAATTGTACCATGCATAGTGCTCTTGCCATTTGTATCAATATCTTCCAATGTGTAAAAGTATCTGCCACTGCGGTCAGGAAAGTCCAAAAAGCTGTAGGTTGCGCCGGAAACAGCGTCGCCACCTGTATCGATTAATTCCTCATTAATCATGGTATACGGGTCTCCTATTCGTTTTTTGCGGTAAATGTTGAATCCTGCGTTGTCTATTTCAGTAGCAGTTTTCCACTCCAACAAAACTTCTCCGTTAAATGCATTAGCAGTGAAGTAAATGAGTTCTACCGCAGTGGTACCTCCGCAATCAATCACCAGCTCTATGGCGCGTCCATCCACAGCAGCAGTTTGGGCTTCGCCGTCGGCAAAAACCTGCACATGTACATTTAAATTGTTATATGCACCTTCTGAAAGAGATACAGCGGCTTCCCATCCATCGGCCTCCCCATTACTTAGCCCTATCCATGCAAAATCCGGCAGTGTGCCGTCGTTGTTATCGTTACTGTCAACGAGTTTGGTAGAATTCCCCAACTTTATAAAATTGTCTTCCGGCAACGCTAAAACGGGTCCGGTTTCCCCTAATACCAATGCATAAAGTATCTCATTTTCACAATCGTAACGAAGATAAAGCTTCGCATCTATAGAAGGATTTTTCTTCTCAGGGTTGCCCCCCCCCACACACATATTGGCAAAAAAATCGCCGGTTCCATCTTCTGCCAGGTTCCATTCGCTTGCATCGCCATCGACCGTTGCTGTGCCAAAAGCTGGCGCCGGAGGACTCGCGGCAAAGGAAGATGAAATAAAACTATTATTCATTATTATGCACACTATTAATGAAAATAATGCTACGGCGGTTTTAAACATGTATTGTTTCCTTACAAATAATGTTATTAGGATTAGCTCACAAAAAAGCTGTTTATTAACCTCCATGTGTTTTTAGCAAGGACCTGCACATTGTTGACGGGTAACAGGTCAGGTACAAGAAGTATGCAAAACGTTTCTGTTCAATCGCCCACGATTAAAACCGGCCTCCCCAGGCCTTGCGGACACAGACAAATAAAGGAATAGCATAGGCTCCCGGAAAAACACCTTATGAATGATCAATTGATATACCAATATGGTGCAATAATTTCAGATTTATTGTAATTAATTACCTAAAAATACGTTAGGAATAATATTCTTTTCAGATTATGGTAAACCTGGCAAACAACGAAATGATAAACCATTGTATATTTGTTTTTCTTTGCAAAATTTGCAGAAAATCAAACACAGCTTGAAAGCATTATGATTTGAGGGATTCTATTAGCAAGGAGAGGAGAAACATGATAGGCGAATACTCTTTTTTTATATTGTATTAGGGCGCAATATTTGCGCATAAATAGGGAGATTCTTGGTGAAAAGGGTTTTGGTGGCAGAGGCGGCTGTTTTCTGTGACCGCTACTTTTGTGGAATGGATAAAAGGTATGTATGTTAGATGTCTCAATTAAGCATCGGGGATGATAGATGATACTGTTGGATGTATTTTTACAAAATCTCACTTCAGAAAAACTAAAAGGTCAATCCTAACCCAAGAGATACCGCATTTTTCAATAAAACTCCGGAACTAAAAGTATTCTCTCTGTTCGCATATGAATAATCAAACTCTGCAAACCACCATTTTTGAGGGCGATACTTGATATTTAATTGCACATGAAAACTGTCAACATCTTCAATCTCACCCGACGCACCAATCGATTCTGCAAATCTCATGTTTGAATAGTACACATCAAGGTATCCATCAATACGGTCATGTTGGTTAATATATTTTATACCGACTTTTGTATAAAAGTAAGAATTATTATTTGATTGCCGTTGTTCTTTCAAACTCCTCTCTCCATAAATTTCGATTGATGAAACAGGATTAATGAGATAGCGGTCTCCCAGCACAATTTCCCATCCTTCAAAATTTTCAATGTTACTCTGCTTTTTATATTTTGAAGTTCTATAGTTTGTATTTAAATATATTTCATTTTTCTGATTAATAGTCCACGAGATGTTTAAGGGTATATCGTTTGTATAATTATCGTTGTGCTTAGAGGTCTGAGAGGCATCATATCGTTGAATGGAGTAAACAAACCCTGAGGACACCTTAACAGGCAAGAAAGGATAATTATATTCTATGATTGCGCCTATAGTATCAAGATTAAAGTCGTCACTCTTAAATTCGTCTCTTTGATAACTCACATCCTGGTTATCATAACGCATCAGAAAATCAACGTTAGGAAAGAAATCAGGGAAATCCAATTCAAATGAAGCAACATTCATATTAACGTTTCTTCTATCAACGAAAACATTAGGCCCCTGATCTTCAAAGGGGATGTCCAGTTCAGCAATATCACCGAAGTACCTTCTTTGAACACCGGGAGGAATCACATGTTTTCTAAACCGGTCACTGAAAATAAACGCAAAATCATTTGCGAAATAAAATCCAAGCGAGCCTTCCCACGATTGATTCACGCGGTCCCTTTCCTGCTCATCCTCGTAATCATAAATCTCTGCATCATATTTGAAGTGCGAAAGCAAGTGGTCTGAAAAAGGAGCTGCAATCAATAATGATGACCGATGTAAAGTGTAAAGATCAGAAACCTCTTCCTCTGCCGCATCATATACATTGTCATCATATATTTCATTTACTTGATACGAGGGCTTTATACCGACAGGCCCAATATGAATATCGTTATATAACAACGAAAGCTCTTCCATAATATTAAATTTTGATGCGGCAGAAAGCCCCTTCATTTCATAATTATTAACATCTATTTCCTCAGACATCCCACAAGGATATCGATATGCAACAGAAAAAAAGACCAATAATAGTATAAATCTCAAATATTTTACGCCCAAAATATCTCCTTATAGATTACCCTGTAAAAACTTCTTTTTTTTGTAAGTTTTTCTTAGTGCCGCGCTAGGTTCTTCGTGGTTAAAGCCTCTACATTTTGGTCACAGCTTTGCAGCGCTATGTACAAGTATAGGAATTTCAATATTTTTTAGTTAACAAACAATCCCACCCCTTAATCCCCTCCCAAGAGGGGAATTGTCTAATTCCCCTCTTGGGAGGGGATTAAGGGGTGGGTAAAAATGAATGACGTTGGGTCTTTATATCTTTTAAAACCTAACCTAATTTATAGCTGATTTAACGAAACAGGTCTTTTAAAGGAATGTCAAATAACACGGATAATAATTAAGTCGGAAAATATTTGCAAGTATTAAATATTGTATGTGTATGCCTTTTATGTACTGACAACTAAATACTATCCCCCCTTTTTCTTCTCATATTCCCGCCGAAAACACGTTAACTACCCGTTGCATATCTTCTCTGGTTAAACTCGAACCGGATGGCAAGCAAATTCCTTTATCAAATAATTCTTCTGCTACACCGGAACCGTAATAAGGACAGTCTTGAAAAACCGGTTGAAGACGGAGCGGCTTCCAAACCGGCCGGGATTCAATATTTTCTGCTTCTAATGCTAATCTAACGACTTCCCTTGAGAAACCACTTTTCGACGGCTCAATGGTCAGGTACGTTAACCACCGGTTACTTCTGCCAAATTCAACCTCAGGCATGAACTGAATACCCGGAAGCCCGTCCAATGCTTTTTTATAAAAATCAAAATTGGTTCTGCGTGCATTCACCCTGTCTTCCAAAACGCATAGTTGTCCTCTACCAATACATGCAAGCACATTGCTCAGCCGGTAATTATAACCAATATGGGACTGCTGATAATGGGGGGCTGTATCCCTTGCCTGAGTTGCCAGGCAATGTCATTAAGCTAAGCAAACGGCCGCAAAAATCCCCCTTAATAAAGGAGGAAAAAGGGGGTTGTTTTTAATAAAATAATTCTTAATACCTTAGTTATTTGAAAAATACAAGGGGACATTAAAAACAATATAGCCCCCTTAGGGGCGGTCTGTTTGTAACGCAATAAAATTCAACAGGTAAATAGCTCCTAGGAGCGGCCTGTATATGATTGACAGGAAGACAGGCCACTCCTGACGGAGCTTATAGGTAATACGTGCGGCAAAATAATGTTATTGTTGGAATTTTTCAAAAAACTAAAGTGTTACGTTTTTTTGAATAATGCGGACAAACTATTCAAATATTTCCTTGCAATTTCGGAATCATTTTCCGAAATTGCTATATATGTTGAAAAGATGGATTATCGGCAAACTTGAGCAAACAATGCGGCATACACCTGCCGTTGCCCTTTTTGGACCGCGGCAGGTGGGCAAAACAACGCTTGCACAAACAAGAGCTGAAAACCGGACAGCACTCTACCTGGACATTGAAGCCCCTGAAGATTTGTTGAAGCTGAGTGACCCTTCGGCGTTTTTGTCCCTGCATGGCGGCAATGATGAAAATTCCCCATTGATAAGAATACGGTGGTAATTTCCCTGAAGAATTTGCTGTTAAAGTTGCAGGATATAGACTGATATCCATACACCTCAAAATTACGAGACAAGACGCATTATGTGCAGATGGAGGAGATTCTTATTTCTTCCGCCAATGCCCTCAATTCCGGTTTGGTTGCGGTGTGTTTGCACTTGAAGGTGGCAGAATGGGATAAATAAGTTCGGGCTGATCTCCGGTCAATGTTTTAAGAAACGCAACAATCTTGCTTGTTTCATTTTCAGTAAGTTTTATGCCTAACTGATATTCCGCCATCACATTCACCGCCTCACTCAAACTCCACGTGCTTGCATCATGAAAATAGGGCGCTGTGAGCTCAATATTTCTGAGCAGCGGCACCTTGAAAACGTATTTATCATTCTCATCCTTTGTCACGTTGTAGCGTCCGAGCGTCTGGGTGTCTTTGTCATAGGGTTTTGCAGTGCCAAATTTCTTAAAAGAGTTTCCTCCCACCCCGAAACCGTTATGGCAGCCTATGCATCCTTTGTCCTTAAAAAGGTCGTACCCAGCCTTTTCGTCTGCGGTGATTTTTTCGTCATAGCCGTTCAGCCATGAATCGAACCGTGAGTTTGGAGTAGTCAGCGTTTCTTCAAATGCTGCAATGGCATCCGCAACGTTATCTATCGTAATCTTTCCCTCTCCATAGACGTCCTTAAACCACTTCACATATTCCGGGATCGATTGCAATACATCTACCGCAAGCTGATGGTTCGAAGCCATTTCCATAGGATTGGCGATAGGGCCTTTTGCCTGCTCCTTCAAATCCTTGGCGCGTCCATCCCAGAATTGCGCCAGATTAAATTTTGAGTTCAGGACGGTTGGTGAATTTATAGGACCAAGCATCCATTTATGTCCGATAGAAGTCGGCAGATTATCCGCACCGCCCGTAGAAAGATTGTGGCAGGAATTGCACGTAATCCATCCGGATTTAGACAACCTTGGCTCAAAGAACAACTTTTTCCCTAAATCCGTCTTTGCCCTGTTATCGTCAAAATTAATCGGGATCGGTTTGATGGGTTCTTTTGACCGTGAAGATACAGCGCCCCCCTGCATTCTTCCGCCTCTGCCATAGCCGATATTCCGGGGCGGTTCCTCCGCAGAAACCAGTACAGGGAATACAAAGGTAATAGCGGCAAATATCCACAAACAACACATGGTAGCAAATCTGGTAATCTTCATATATTCTCCTTTTTCGTGTGTAATGAAAACGTAGCCATTAAGTAATTCATAACAACATAATTCAATGTTAACTACAACGATTTTTGTTTAATAATATTTATCAAATGCAAAATTGTCAACAGCATTTATTTGTGTTTATAATTAGTTACGTCACTATTTAAATAAACAAATAAGAGGAACTAAAATACAGAATGAAGAGACAAGGGAAGGATCATTTGTGTGCGTATGTTATAGCATTTGGTGAAGCCGGAAGAATTAAAAAACTTGCTATCTTTAACCTTTCTGATTTAATATCACCCACACAAAAATATTCATAAATCTTATGACATATCATGGAACCAATTGAATTAACAAAAAAGTTTTATCTCGAATACCTGCCCGGGGCGGAATCAGAAGGCAATATGCTAAAGGCTGCATGTCCAATTTGTCAATCCGATGACAAACAACAACACGCTGGGGATTTCTTTGTGAATCTGGACTCCGAGAGTTACTTTTTTGGATATTTTCAGTGCAAAGGCAAATGCCGGCAGGAAGGCTTTCCGCTTTATTTCGGAAAATGCCTTGAAATTGATCTTGCAAAAGTTCCTGGCTACGACCCCGACAGGGAACAATATGTAAGAAACATTAATTATCCTGCAAAAAACATAAATTCCGAGATTATTAAATACTCCTACCTCATGGGAGAAAACGAATATAAACACTTTCAGGAATTTGAAATATCAAAAGAGGTCGTCAATGAAATGAAGGTGGGATACAATGGCCGGTATTTTGTTTATCCCTACTTTCTTGAAAACGGGAATTGCTATATCGCACACTGTATGCATCCGTCAAAATCAGAAGACGCTTTCTGGTATGGGAATAAGGAGTTTTTTACCAGCATACCCAAAATATTTAATACATCAGAGATTGAAAGATGTGAAAACGGCGCATTGTTCATAACAGAAGGCGAAACCAACCTTCTTGCCCTGAAAGAACTTGGTTATCCAGGCATTGCAGTACCGGCTGCGGCGGATTTAGAGCATCTGAGTCCGGAACAGTTTGCTTACATAAACTATATTTTTATTGTGGTAAACAACACACCGGAGGCATACCTTTCGGCGCATGAACTCGCTACAAGATTAGGCTTCAAGGTAAGGATTCTGAAGTGGGGTTCTCAGGCAAAACGGGGTTACAATCTTTGCGAATTAGCCAGAGAAAAAAGGGACGGTTTTAAAGAAACTGTCTCGCTTATGATTCAATCCTCAAAATCTTTCTCCCCCTTTACATCTCCGGAAAAAGAACATCACATATTTTTCGAGTCCCTTGAAAAGAACGCCGGCAAATCCTTAATTGGCTTAGCATCCGGTTTGGAAAAACTCGACGCTTCGCTGAACGGCATACGGGGAATCAACATCATGGGAGGACAACCCAAAGCGGGTAAATCATGTTTCTATATGCAAGTTTCAACTGAAATGGCAAAACGGAAAATACCGGTGATTTACTATGATTTCGAAAACGGTCGTCAGAAAATTTTTCACAGGACACTGTGCCGCCTCAGCAGGCTTTCCGAAGAAGATATCCGATTGAATTACGCGCGTGATGATGTAGCAAACAAGCTGCAAAAAGCCCGCTCTGAATTTGCGGATATGTTAAAATACTTCCGGGTGGTAAACGACCGCAAACTAAACCCCGATATCATGCGACGCCATATAGACTTTATTCAACACGAAACCAGGACCGACCATTCCGTAGTAATCATAGACAGCCTTCACAAACTGCCTTTCCGTGACCTTTCCGACAGACGTTCCGGCATTGATTCCTGGCTGCGCCACATAGAAGCCATCAGAGACGAACAAAATACCGCCTTCTTTGTGATTTCCGAACTCTCCCGCGGAAACGAGGGACATTATGGTAAAAAGCCCGATCTTGGTTCATTCAAGGAATCAGGAGATATTGAATACAGCGCAGACAATGCCATGATCTTAATTCCAGACTGGGACCCTGTGGATCCCGCATCTTCTCAGGATAAAAAGAGCTTTTTATGGCTGGTCGCCAGCCGTGAAAACAATCCGGGCAAAATTGCCACTTATCAATTAGAATACCCCTATTGGAGCTTTAAGGAAGTGTAATTATGTTAAACAAAATCAACCCTACAGAAACAAAAAGCTGGAACAGCCTCGCTGAACATTTCAATGATATTCAGCATATTCACATGAAAACGTTTTTTGCTGAAGACCCTGACAGATTTAAAAAATTTTCCATTAGATTTAACGACATACTTGTTGACTATTCCAAAAATATCATAACGGACGAAACCTTAAGACGCCTTATCGCCCTTGCAAGAGAAACCGGACTCGAAGACGCTATCGGAAAAATGTTTTCCGGCGATGCAATAAATGAAACGGAAAATCGCGCCGTCCTGCATACCGCCTTACGAAACAGGGAAAATACTCCCATCTATGTTGACGGCAAGAACGTAATGCCGCAGGTAAATGCGGTCCTAAAGAAGATGGAAGCATTTTCGCGCAATGTCATTTCCGGAGAGTGGAAAGGATTTTCCGGCAGGAAGATTACTGACATAGTAAATATTGGCATCGGCGGTTCTGATTTAGGGCCGGTTATGGTCACTGAATGTTTGCGTCCATATGCCAAAAACGGCCTATCGGTTCATTTCGTTTCAAACATCGACGGCACGCATATTGTGGAAACACTAAAAACGCTGAATCCTGAAACCGCCCTGTTCATGATTGCCTCAAAAACGTTTACAACGCAGGAGACAATGACGAATGCATTCTCCGCAAGGGAGTGGTTTTTACAATGCGCAAAAGATCACGCACATGTTGCAAGGCATTTTGTCGCTATCTCAACAAATACGGAAAAGGTGGAGGCGTTTGGCATTCACAGGGACAACATGTTTGTATTCCGGGACTGGGTTGGGGGCCGTTATTCGCTCTGGTCGGCAATTGGTTTGTCTATAGCCTGTTTTATCGGTTATGAAAATTTTAGTGAATTGCTGCACGGCGCCTTTGAAATGGACAACCATTTCAAAACCACCCCGTTTGAAAAAAATATTCCAGTGATACTTGCCCTTATCGGGATATGGTACAACAATTTTTTTGGCGCACAAACAGAGGCTATTCTGCCCTACGACCAATACATGCACCGGTTCCCCGCATACTTCCAGCAGGGCAATATGGAAAGTAACGGGAAATCTACAGACCGGAGCGGCAATAAGGTCAATTATCAGACAGGTCCCGTTATTTGGGGAGAGCCGGGGACAAACGGACAGCATGCCTTTTATCAATTAATCCATCAGGGCACAAAATTAATCCCTGCCGATTTTCTTGCCCCTGCAATCAGCCATAATCCTATTGGAGAACACCATAGCATTCTTTTATCAAACTTTTTCGCGCAGACGGAGGCGCTTTTAAAAGGGAAAACAAGAGATGAAGTCATCGAAGAGTTGAAGAAGGAAGGTAAAGGTGATAATGAAATACAAATGTTAGCCCCTCATAAGGTATTTGAAGGAAACAGGCCCACCAATTCCATACTCTTCAAAGAACTAACCCCAAAAGTGTTGGGCAGTTTAATTGCCATGTATGAGCACAAAATATTTGTACAAGGTGTTATCTGGAACATCTTCAGTTTTGATCAATGGGGAGTGGAACTTGGTAAACAACTCGCAAAAAAGATATTACCGGAATTAACGGATAACAAACCGATAGCCACCCATGATTCATCTACAAACGGCTTGATTAATGCCTATAAGGAAATGCGGCAATAGTTCACGTATAGTAAACCCTAAAAGGTATTTCTTTGCACTTTTTGGCAAAATATTTAATGGAGGAATCCGAATTTCTAATTTTGAATTTGTCAGAAATAATGAAATTGAAAAATTATTTAATCATGGTTATTCTTCTGTCAGCAAACAAGCAAGTAATATAAAGGTCTAGTTGCGCAAAGAACTATAAATAAAAAAAATATTTAGAAAAGCTAATTCACTATTCAAGATGTGACGGCGGCTAAAATGGGAAGGTTAAATGAATAGGTTAAGTTGTCAAAGTGAAAAGCAGTTTCAATTGATATTGATTATCCTGTTATCAATAAGCTCTTTCCTGGTTATCGGCTATGTTTATTGGTTTGGCCAAACACGTTATTTTACCATTGATGAATATCAATATGGCTGCATGACTCATCTTGTTTCACAGGGGAGATTACCATATGTCGATTTTTATGAACATCATCCCCCATTTAGTCATTTTTTACACGCCCTTATACTAAAGCTTAATAACGGCAATTTTCAGGAAAAGGCGCTTCTTTTACGAAAAATATCATTTTCTTATTTGGTGTTGCTTTCTGTTTCACTGTTTTTCTACTTTTACCATGTAACTAAAAGATATTCTTATGCTTTGCTGGGGACTATTGTGCCGATTAGTGTTGGATTTGGCCTTCTTTCATCCATAGACTACAGGGCTGACTGTTTCGGCGCAGTTTTTTTAACCATCTCAATCCTTTGTATTGACGCAAACAGGCAATTGAAATTAAGGTCGCTCGCCGCCTTATCGGGTATTCTGTTTGGAATAGCGATCTTTATGTCTCAGAAATTTGTTTACTATGGAGGCATTGCGTTAATAATCCTTTTTATCAATGACATGAATGTCAGATATCTCCGTAAGGAACACTCGCCTTGTCATTTGCCGTATCCAAAAACACTTATTATAGGGTTTGTTTCAGTTGTTGGAATTATGCTCATTCTATGCGCGTGTTTTGGACTGTTGCCAAAAATGATTCAATTAACCTTCTTTGACGCCATAAAACACGAACAAGTATACCCTGCAATACATTTCTCAGCCTATCTTCACAATTATTTAAACCAGACAAAGATTTCCACGCTTGTGCTTGTCTTTTTAGCGGTATATTTTTTGATAGATCAGCGAGACCTGCTCTGGCCTGTTGTTTGTTTCTCCACTATTATTTCTGTTTTTCTGATAAAGGCCCAATATCCCTATAACTTTGTTTTCCCCTGTTTCATTTTAGGCATTTGCAGCTTGCGGGGAATGTATTGTCTGTTTCAAAAATTGTCTTTGAATAAAAAAATAGCTGTAAACAGTATCTTTTGCCTGGGCATGTTGTTTGTAATATATAACCAGGTAATTTTTACTCATGGAAAATCCAATAATACGCATCAATTGAAATTACTCGACAAACTCGAGAAAGTATCATCAGACAACGACCGTTTTATTGATAATGCGGGTGGGGCTTTGTTTTTAGAACCGGCAACCTATTTTTTCCAAAATGGCCTGGCACAACTGGAAATCTATAAAGGATACTTTTCCGAACAGATTGTTTCAGACTATCGCAATTCCGGCGCTCGTTTTATGATATACGATGCACGGCAAAACAATCTGCCTAAACACGTACGGGAGTACCTGAAAAATCATTATCTTCACCTGGATGGAGATCTTTATGTATATGGCTTAAAACTTGAAACCAATCCTAAAGAAACAAGTAATTGTGAATTTGAAGTAATAAATCCGGGAGAATACTACTTCTTTGATAATATGGATATTTACGTTGCAGCATCACAGGACAATGCCGATGCAAACAAATTAGCTACTCCAATTTTAGAAATACCCGATCGCTGCCAAACGGAAAAAATTTATGCTGAATACCGCGAACTAGCATTCCCTTCGGAACTCACCGTTGAGTTAATGGTAAAAGTAAATGAAAATCCTTATAATGCTCCCATATTGAAACGGGGTGAGTGGTCTATGCTCCATTGGGATGCGGAATTTGAACAAATGCAAGGCATGGGGTTTCAGGTTCATCTGCCTGAAACAAATTCTTACATCGAATGCGCGGAAATAACATTGCTCAACAGTTGGTATCATGTTGTTTGGACAATTTCAGGCAATACTTTGTCTTTTTATGTAAACGGTATCTTGAAAAAAATATCTTATATGCCGCCAAAGGATGTGGAATCCTTCGTGAAGAATTTTGAGGCATTTAAAGTACTGGAAGCAGAAAAGGGACATGTTTTTAATGGAACAACTGAAAATATTCGTTTTTATCCCTACCCGATGCCCCGCCAAAAGATATTTGAACGATTTAATATCCTAAGGGGAAAATACAGCATTGCGGAATCAAATGAAATAGGAAATTTCTATCGGAGGGTTTCTGTTAATGGCAAACCACTGGAAGGCAATGTGTGCAGATTGGAAAAGGGTATATATCGGTTGAATATTTTACCCTCCAGACTACACGGTTATATTAGTTGCGTTGCTCCTCAATTCTTTAATGAGGAAATAGCACGCGGTAAACGACATGCAATGTATTTTGAATACTAATGGAAACTAAATATTTCACTTCAATTATTTTGGAATGTCTGTTCCATTAAGTCTTCAATTGAATCGGGGCGGTGGCAAATCGCCAGAATTTGAAAGGCAAAAAGTCTCGGCCAGATTCTTGCCAGACGGAATGAAATCATATCAAGCAAGGCCATGTGTTTTGAACTGCCGTTCATATCCAGCAAAGGAACTCCAAATCCCATGATCTTTTCAACTTTGAATCCGGAGTTTTCAAGCAAACGGCGGAAGGAATTGACCGTCATGAGTCGTTTATGGGTTAAGTCAAGTATACCTCTCCTTCCATAATTAAAACTACCATAACAGAGCATCAACCGAAGAATAAAAAATGCAACATTACCTGTGCTTGCATATAGTTTACCCCCGCTTTTAAGTAAATTGAAAATTTCTTTAGCGCCTTTTTCAGGACAATTCAAATGCTCAAGAACGTCCAAAGAAAATGCAAAATCATATTTTTCTGCCGGAAATTGCACACCCCATGGTTCGTCAAGGTTCACAACATAATGTTTAAGAACATCACTTTGGACAGCATTGCATTGGTCGAGAACCGTTACGCCAACCCCCCGTTCCGCATGTGCCATTGAAACGGCTCCAATGGCGCCTCCGCCAATATCTAATAACGTTTTACCCTTTTCAATTGGAAGATTCCGAACATAGTAGTGCAAGGAACTTTTTGCGGATTTACTGGTATAGTGATACTGCATCTCCGCCCTTACATCAAACTTAGGGTCATAAAAAATCTCGTAATTCATCAGACGGTATTTGATAAGAGTCTTGATACAATTCCATGCATAGGCTACGCCATTTACGCGACAAACTTCATCTCCATAATGCGTTGGAATGGGAATTTCCTTTATTTTAAAACCGGCGGCATGAAATTGCACAATAATATCCGCATCGAAATCAAATCCCTGGCTATTATAATTAAAAGGAATCTTACGAAGCGCTGATACCCGGTAAGAGCGGTAGCCGGAATGCATTTCAGACATCTGGCTCTTAAGCAAGGTATTTTGTATTTTGGTGAGAATCCGATTACCTATCCATTTATACAACGGCATACGGCCCTTCAAGGCGCCGCCTCTCTGCAAAAATCGGCTGCCGAAAACTGCGTCTGTTTTTTCGGTATAAGCGGCTAGTATATGGGGCAGGCTTTCGGGGGCATACTGGCCATCACCGTGGAGAAGTACAACAATATCAAAACCTCTTTGGATGGCATAATTGTAACCAAGTTTTTGATTGCCGCCATATCCCTGATTATAAGGTGTTTGAAAAATTCGTAGAGGGGCAAGTTCTTTTGGCCACTGAATATTCCGCGCTTTGCTAT
Organism: Candidatus Kuenenia sp.; assembly: GCF_039794105.1. Taxonomy (GTDB): domain Bacteria; phylum Planctomycetota; class Brocadiia; order Brocadiales; family Brocadiaceae; genus Kuenenia. The sequence goes on along the minus strand of NZ_JBDIWA010000005.1, from coordinate 78,036 downwards.
ATGTATCATCGGTGGACCGATCATCAATAATATAGATTTCCGCTAATTTCTCTGCAACCCATTTCGGTATACGATTCAGTACATCTTCGATATGTTGCTCTGCATTATAAGCAACAGTAAATACTGCCACACGATTGTTTTGAAGAACCTCTAATGCCAGTTGTTTAATATTATTCACTATCTATACTCAATCAGACGGGAACCACGGATTTCAGCTTTAAATTCAGTAAACAAATCGAATTGTAACACTTTAGTTTTTTGAAAAAATAGGGGCGAAGCATTTGCCAGTTTGGGTATGAACGCTTTTATGACAATTTACAGCAGATGATTCACCCTTACAATATGCGGCAAAACATCGAGATTGTTGGAATTTTTCAAAAAACTAAAGTGTTATTAAAAAAGGCACTTCATGGGTTCTGGATTTACATTTTATGAGCATCTCGAGTATCGTTAAATTGCTCATTCATAAGGGACATGCTCCAAAACTTTAGATGCATATGAGTCTTGGGAAGTATGATGTATATGCGCCTCACATTTAAATTATGCAACCTTTAAGAGAGGGTCACTGTTTAATTCCAATCTGAAGCTGTAGTGTGGAAAACCAGACATACTGGTTTTAGTGGCAGAACTTAAAAACGTAGCAATTATAAGTGTCTGCACAGACACTTATAACCGACATTATGGTTGATTTTAATAAATCATAAATTGCCCATATTATGCTATACGCCGGCCTCCTGCTTGCCATTAGAATATTTCTTCTAATTTTTTTGAAATTACCGCAAGATTTCTCTCTTTAGTCAAATATTCCACTTCGTTAGGGTGCACCTTCAAATCGGCAAGTATTTTCTTAATTTTCTTCCAGCCGGAATCCTTCTTTTTTTCGTCCGTTATCAGGTACATATCAGAAACCAACTCTCCCAGGTTTTGTATTAGCCTCAGGTCTTTATTTTCATAATATCCCTTAATAACCTTCTTTTGATATTGAGTGTACCCTTTTTCTTTGTTCTGATCCAAAATATATCCTGTTTTTCTTTCTTTTAAATAATATGAAAAATTAAACAAACAACTAACCAATGCTTATTAAAGGAGTTTTCGGCAAATTCTTTGTCCCAATAACTAACTCCTCAACAAAATTACCAACATTTTCTATCAGCTTCTCATGAGGTACGTGTTCATATTTTTCAATTTCTCTTACAATAGCACTGCCAACAATTACGCCTTCTGCGATCTTTCCGACCATACTTGCTTGTTTGGCTGTGGATACCCCAAAACCTACTACAATAGGAATATTAGTAAGCTGTTTAAGTTTGTTAATATTTTGTATAATATCGTCGGGCAACATATCCCTTGCTCCTGTAATCCCCACCACCGAAATATAATACAAAAACCCCTGCGTTCTTTGAGTAATAAGGTTCATTCGTTGATTCGTTGTCGTTGGGGCCACAAAGCAAACAATTTTTAAATCGTTTTTAGATGCAATTTCAAATATTTCTTCATTTTCTTCAATGGGAAGGTCTGGAATAGTCAATCCGTCAAACCCTGCCTTTAAAGCCATTTCAACAAAAGCTTTACTTCCAAATTTGTACACAATACTGTAAGAAATCATTCCTACTACAGGTATTTGAGTTTTACTGCGAAGCCTCGAAATCATATCGAATATTTGCGCAACATTTACCCCTTTTTCCAATGCCCTGTGATATGATGCCTGAATAACAGGTCCATCTGCAATAGGGTCGGAAAATGGTACACCAAGCTCAATAATATCTGCCCCTTTTTTCTCAAAAGCAAGAATCAAGTCCTCTGTTGTTTCGATGTCAGGGTCTCCAGCCGTAATAAAAGGAATAAAAGCAGGCTCCTTTTTTCTTTTTAATTCTTCAAATTTTTTATCAATCCTGTTCATTGGAATTATCTCAACAAAACTATAACGATTTCTCTGCTCTAAAAATCAAATAGAGACTGTGTTTTACTTAGAATTAAATACCATATTTACTTACGATTATTTCATGTGTGGTATTTCACTAGATGACGTATCCAAGTTTTTTTGCCACTTCAAAGGAATCCTTATCTCCAGTACCGGATAAACAAACAATAATCAATTTGTCCTTACTCAAGACAGGCGCAAGTTTCATTGTATACGCAATAGCATGTGCGGCCTCAAGGGCGGGAATGATCCCTTCCAATCGGGCACATTCCTGAAAGGCGCTTACCGCTTCTTCGTCAGTTATCGAAACATAATCAGCCCTTCCAATGTCTTTCAAATAGCTGTGCTCGGGACCAACGCCGGGATAGTCCAAACCGGCAGAAATTGAGTGCACAGGCAATGTTTGCCCATCGTCGTCCTGAAGAACATAGCTTACACTTCCATGCAACACGCCCACTTTCCCGCTTGTCAGAGTCGATGCATGCTGGCCTACTCCAGAACCAGTGCCTCCCGCTTCTACGCCAATCATTTTTACCTCTTTGTCGTCAATGAATGGGTGAAACAATCCTATTGAATTACTGCCGCCACCAACACAGGCAATAAGATAATCCGGCAGCCGGTTTTCCTTTTCTAATATCTGCTTTTTTGCTTCCCGTCCTATTACTAACTGGAAATCTCTTACCATTGTTGGGTAAGGATGAGGACCAACAACAGAACCAATAATGTAATGAGTGTGTTTTACCGACCCCATCCAGTCCCTCAAAGCCTCGTTTGTAGCATCTTTTAATGTTTTCGAACCACTGACGACAGGAATAACCTTTGCTCCGAGCAGCTTCATTCTAAAAACATTCAACGACTGACGTCTCATGTCTTCTTCGCCCATATATACATCACATTGAACACCAAACATTGCAGCGGCAGTAGCCGTGGCGACGCCATGCTGTCCTGCGCCCGTTTCAGCAATAATACGCTTTTTTCCCATCCTCAAAGCAAGCAATATTTGCCCAATCGTATTATTAATTTTATGCGCTCCGGTATGATTTAAATCCTCCCTTTTGAAATATATTTTAGCGCCGCCAAGTTTTTTTGTCAGCCTTTCCGCATAATAAAGGGTTGAAGGACGCCCCACATATTCTCTCAAATAGTATTCCAGTTCAGTATTGAATGCCGGATCGTTTTTCGCTTCATTATAGGCCTGTTCCAACTGGTCTAGAGAGGGCATGATCGTTTCCGGCACAAACTTTCCGCCAAAGCGGCCAAAATGCCCCATTTTGGCGGAAGCATCATCTGCCACCGGTAGTTTTCCATACTCAGTAGTTCTTGTTTTTGAAGTAGTTATGCTCATGATTTAAACCTCCTTATATTATTTTAAAACACGTATTTTTCTCTTGATACTAAATCGCCTTGAGATAAGAAGTTTCAGACAGGCAAAAAAGGATTGAAACTACGGATTACACAGATTATGTATCTATCTCTGCACAATCTGTAGTTTATCTTGAATTTCACTAAAAACCTAACTCATTATTTGTAAATATAAAACGCACATTAAAGTACCGTAACACTTTAGTTTTTTGAAAAACTTCAATAATGGCGGTGTTTGCCGCATAGTATAGGGGCGAAGCATTTGCCCATTTGGGTATGAACGCATTTATGACAATTTACAGCAAATGCTTCGCCCCTACCTTTTCAAAAAACTAAAGTTGTTACAAAGTACCGAATAAACACAATGAGGGTAGCAAATTGACCTCTGCTACCCTCATTGCTCTACATCTTATATATCCTGAAAATTAAATCAGGTACATGAAACTTAGTGATGTATCTCTACACCAGCATCTGCATTAGCACGATGAGGAATATCAGTTCTCTTGAACCATTCAACATCTACGTCGCCAGGTTTTCTCTTCCAGCCTGGGAGTAAATCAAGATATTCACCATGTTTCCAGAAATCAGCAGACTTGTGTTCTAAACCGATCTTTTTCTCAATAGCTGCAAACCTTCTCAGCTTAGCGGCTTCGGTTTTAATTTCAACCAATTTTCTGTCCTGCTCAAAAGCGCTACCATTTCCGTACGTTTGATTGTACATAGACATATGTGCATATGCCTTATAAACGTTACCGGTCAGGTAACAAATCATTTCCAGCCCTAAACGCTCTAAGTTAGAAGTCGCGTAGAACCTTGGATCTCCGCCTGGTAACAAGCTGAAAGTATAATGGCCGTACCAATCAGGAGCTGATCCTTCAGGCATTGGGTCAACTACACCATCAAGATAACAACCCACGATAACCGCAGCTGCTTCTCTCCACTTTGTAAAACTCAAATTAACACCTGCGTCCATTTCTTTGAGTTTATCCGCTGCGAACCTTGGCGAATGACAGTCCTGGCACAACTTAATCCAAGAGTCTCTTTTCGCCTTATGTTTCGGCGCCCCGCGGTCTACCTGGAACATACCCATATCGCTATAGATCGTTCCAAACCTCTGCGGATTGTGATCGCCGTTTTGCATATGGCAATAAGCACAGGTTGGCACCCTGTAGTTGCCCTTCTTTAACTTCTTGCCCCAGTCCATTCTGGCTGATTCTGCTTCGTACAATGCTCCATGGATAGAGGTATTGTACATAGCCCATTCATCATGGTCTATACCCATATGACAAACCCTGCAAGCGGTTGGTTTTCTGGCCTCAGCCGGGTCAAATTTGTGCCTTGTGTGGCAACCGGAACACCTGTTTTCCGCAATAGCATGACAATGCGCACAGCCAGTAACCTCTTCTGCAGGTTTTCCTACGTGCCATGAAAATTCTAACACGTTAACTGTATATGCATGAGTATGAGATCCCAAACCACCGGCCCTATGTTCCGCTGTTTCTTTTGGATGACAGTCGTTACAGAGCTTATAGGTTGGCATTTCAAGTTTCTGGTGGTCACTGCCATGACAATCAGCGCAACCAACCAAATCTTCAACTGGCTTTCCATCCTTCTTTATGCCAATCCCTCTCCTCATGTCCTTACTACCATGTGAGCTTTGCTTCCAATCGTTAACAATCGTCGGAGTTTGTACTGTATGGCACAATACGCATTCTTCGTTCTTGAACACCCCTTCTGTCTGGCTTCCAGATGTCCAATAATGTTCCGGATCATACCAGCGAATTGACGGTAACATCTTCAAAAAAGACTTGTATGGTCCACGTCCATCAACATATTCAGGTTCAGTATATTTAGCAGTCAACCCAAATATGTACAAGGTTCCATCATTGTCCGGACCAACTGGCTGGCCGAATACCTGTGATGCTACGTCCTGAAAAGTTGGCCCTTCAGCCATTGCAACACCATTCTCCATAGCGCAAGTTAGCAAGGTCGCGCCTGCAAAGGCAAACGTCGCACCTACAATCCTGGACAATGGTTTCTTAAAAATTTCAAACATTACATCTTCTCCTTTCTTTACTTTAAACACTTTTAAAACTACGGTTATTACCTAGGTGACACAAGCGAGAATCACAGGTAAAAGCAGGAACATTAAATAGTCTTTAGCCCAACCACCCCCTTCCCAAATACTTCATCAAAACAACTTTTTAAAGGATTTTCATGCGAAATTTCAAGGCATAAAAATTTTCAACATTATACAGCGGTAGAATATCTTGTCAAGGACATTTTCATTGCAGTCAGTGCAATGTTAACGCCGCATTAAAACCTCTTACATTGCAAAAAAAAACGATATTTTACAACCGTTTTAGTTTTTTAAGAATTCCCGAAATAACTAAGCATTATACATTAATAACGGCAATTCAAAACTCCCGAAGTGTTTCTTCGCCAAAAAGTGCCTGAATGTAATGTATAGACTGTGCCAAATGCAAAATTGCACGGACAGGGCTTTTGTAAGATTTTCCCGAACCATAAAATCACCGGGCGTGAGAATCAATTTTTGGGGCAAATAACACGCGCGCGTCAGCCCCTTTTCCCAAACAAAAATGTGGTGCTGCGCGATATTGTAGAGAAAATCTGTGCGCTTGAAAAGGATATTTCTAAAAAAACGCTCTGTCTTTGTCCAAATGGTAAGCGCCCACCTATCGCGTCTCAACTCTCAGAACTTCTGAAGTGCTTTTTTTGCCAAAAAGTACCTAAGCCGATTAATTTCGGTAAGATAGGCTACAATTTAAGAAAAGGCATTGCCATTGCTAGATGGGAAATGGCATGACACCTGTTTTTTACTCCCTGCACTGGAACATGGAAACTGGACAAGCGATACGCGCATCCTGCCAGGCACAAATTTGCGTCTTGTATTTAACCTGGTATCAAATCAAATTCCACCAGATCAAGAGTTATGAAATTTTAAACAGATATAAGAAGAACTACTTATTCGTCTATCATGGCTTTGACGCCATGCCATCGCTACCGGCGCTTAATGTAATGATAGCCTCTTCTATTTCGCCAGCCATTGGCTGATTTGGATTTAAACGCAGTGTTTCTTTTAAGTGAAACAATGCTTTCTGTGTGTTGTTGAAATAATTCGCATACACAACGCCGAGTGTTTTATGCACTGAGGAATTTTCAGGATTAATTTCTATTGATTGTGCAAATGCGTCAACTGCCTCTCCATATCTTCCTTTTTCCAAAAAGGCATTGCCAAGGTAATGGTGAAAATCCGCATCATTCGCATTGATTTTAATAGCCTCTTCAAACTCAGAAATAGCCTTATCAACATTTTTTTTGGATAGATAGGCAATGCCAAGATTGCAATGCGCATTGCAATCCGTTTGGTCATATTCCAGGGCAGCATCAAGCTCCCTGATAGCATTATCCGTCATTCCCATTGTCAAATACACACCTGCCAGATTATTATGCACATCCGCACCATCAAATCCAAGGATTACCGCGGTGTTTAATGCTTCTGCCGCTTTTTCCCCGTCGCCTTTATTTGCATAGGCAATTCCCAGATTGTTATATGCGCTTGCCATTTTCGGGTCGAGCCGGATTGCCATATCAAACTCTTTCATTGCCTTATCAAATTGTTTCGTGTTTGTGTATAACATTCCCAAACTATTGTGGACATTTGCATCAACAGGGTTTAATTGAAGCGCTGTTTTATATGCCTCTTCTGCGCCGTCAAGATCTCCCATTTCTTTAAGAACATTTCCCAGTGAATTGTGCGTTGAAGCTTTATCGGGGGCGATTTTTAATGCTTTCAGAAAGGCGTCAACCGACTCCCGGTAATTTTTTGTTTCAAGATAGATAAGCCCTAAATTACTGTGATAACGGAAATCGAATGGGTTGCACCGGATCGCTTTTTCGTACATTTTCACTGCCGCAGTATACTGTTTCTTTTTTTTATAAAAATTCCCCAAATTATTGTATGCATCTGCATGGTACGGGTTTGATTGTATTGTCTTTTCATATGCTGCGATAGCATCGTCAATCAGTCCCTTTCGTTCGTATAAATTCCCCAGATTATAATACGCTCCGGCGTCATTCGGTTTTATTTCGAGGGTCTTTTTATATTCGTACTCCGCCTTTTCATACATGCCTTTTGAATTATATACCACCCCAAGGTTGTGGTGTGCGCGTGCACTGTCAGGTTCTCTTGCCAGGGTATCATGCCACAGGGAAAATTCATCATGCCATACGACATTCCGGGAAATACTTATAAAGGCAAAAACGATTAAAACCACGCCAAGGCACATCTTTACGAAAATATTCCCTGAAACACCCTTCCGGAGCAGTACACATGCGGCGCCGGAAAATCCCATGAGGGGAATATACAAGTAGCGCTCTGCCATGATATTGCTTAACGGGATTACATTTGACACCGGCGAAAGGGTGACAAAAAACCACATTGCAAAAAAACAGAAGAGTTTATTTCCTTTCCCTATACGCAATAAAATAATAATCAGCGCAATTATTAAAACAACGGATAGTAAAAACGATACCACATCTGCTAATATAGGCGGGATCACATAATCAGCATTAAGGTCACAAGGAAGGAACAAAAGTTTTATATACGAGGCAAGCACTTTAAACATTACAAAGATACTTCGCCCTGACTCGCTCAGATTAATAGACACATCCTTAAATACCCAAAACTGAATAATTAAATAGAAGCCCGTGACTAAAAAATATCCAATATAGACGCCTTTCATTTTTTTAATACATTCTTTAAAAGGATTATTTTTTGATGGAAAAAAGAATGTATAAATAACAAGCATAACCGGCAGAGTTACTGCCATCTCCTTTGAAAATAACGACAGTGCATAGAAAACCAAAGAACCGGAATAACACAGATAAAATGCGCCTTTCTTCATCAAGCCATCGTCAATTTTTAAGAACAGGATAAACGTCATTAGATAAAAGAAGGCGGCAAGAATATCTTCACGATAGCTGATAGAATTAACTGTTTCTGTTATGACAGGATGGGTGGCAAACAATAATGCTGAAATAAACGCCAATGAATGTATCCGCGTTATTTTTTTAATAAAAAAGTAGAATACTGTTACATTTGCAATGTGAAAGAGGAGATTAGTGAAGTGATACCCCGAGGGGTTTTCGCCCCAAAGAGAGTAGTCAAGAAAATAGGTAAACGTAACCACAGGACGATAGCTTATCTCTCCGGAAAGCATGAAATACTGAAATGAAAACAACGTCCTGAAATTATCCCAATTCTTAATTAAATGGTTATTGACAATCGTAACAGAATCATCATAAACAAAATTATTCCGTAACGTGTTAACAAAAATAATACATGACCATATAACCAGAAATACAACAGGAATTACCTGCCATTTCCAGCTTCCCGGCATTTTGGTTGAAACTGCAGTTGCATTCATAATAAATCAGATTTTAACGTTTTGCATAACCCGCAGCAGGGAGAAAGGGCACGGATGTTTATAAACCAGATACCTGCTGCGGTTGTTATCTTCATATGCGTAGTAAGGATATTATTACAATGTTTTTCACATCTTTACATCATACAAATTTTCTGTTAACTTGTGAAGAAGCCTTCTCGTGGGTAACCCTATTTTACCTTTTTTTGTAACACTTTAGTTATTTGAAAAATCCAAGGAGACATAAAAAACAATGTATCCCCCTTAGGGGCAATCTGAAGGAGGTACATAAAATGGCAACAAAGACCTTGAGTATCCGCATAGGTGATACTGATTACAAATTTCTTTCCTCACTGGCAAAAGAGGAAAATGAAGATGTCTCAAAAAAAATAAGAGAGCTGGTAGACCTCGGGCGGGTTATGCTTGCCATAGAAAAATATAAAAAATCAGAGGCATCTCTCGAAAAAGCTGCGCATATTGCAGGCGTCTCAATAGCAAAGATGATGGATATATTAAAAGAGTACAAAATCGAGGCAAACCTGGAGTACGAAGACTATTTGAAAAGCCTAAAGACGCTGAGAAAAGTGTGGTAATAAATTCCACTTTTGATGAAGTATTTTTTGTTGACAACTAATTATGCATCAGGCCGATTGCGGTATTGCAATATGCCAATTTCATTTGACGCCAGTTCTTCGGCATTATCATTAATTTTATAAAATTCCTTATAGTGGTTCAACATTGCACTGGAGTTTTTGTACCCTAACCGGCGTCCGTAATTGACGATACACATGGTTCTTGCTTCGACAAAAGAAAAGCCGTTAAATTGCAAGGCCGCCACGATGCATTTTCTCATGTGGTTGAGGTGATATGCCGTGGTGCGTGCAAAGAAACTTTTGTTGCCTTTAAATAAATATTGTATATCCATGGGATTATCAGGATTCCCTCCCGGCGTGGTTAACGTCTCGCAACCCCTTGGGGTGATGGGAGAAACCTGGCCGCCGGTCATGCCATAGATTTCATTTGCATAACAAATAACAGTAATGTTTGTGTTTCTCCGGATGGCATGCAAAAGATGGTTGCCGCCAATACCCATCAGGTCGCCGTCCCCGCTCACTACTACCACATTAAGCTTTTCGTTCGCATATTTAATACCTTCTGCTACGGGAATTGCCCTGCCATGGGTGGTATGTACGGAATCAAGATTAAAAAATCCCGCACTTCTCCCTGCGCAGCCAATCCCCGAAACGACTACCGTGCCTTGCAAAGGGTAGTTGAGTTCATAAAAGGCCTGGCATATGGTTTTCAGCACAATACCATTTCCGCACCCCCCGCACCATGGCGTTGGCAGCAGTTCGAGTTTCAGATAACGTTTGAACTGAACGTCTTTTATAGCATTTTTTTTCATGATAAAACGACATCCTTGTTTTTTAGCATTTCTTAATCACTTCCGATAATACACTCTTTATTTCTTCCAGGCTTATGCGTCCGCCGAGGATAGGGATCAAAGTTACTTCACGGTGTAATAAACGTTCAATTTCACGGGCATATTGGCCTGTATTCATTTCCATGACGATAATTTTTTCATATTGGGATGCGATGCGCTTAAGGTCGTCAAAAACCGGAAACATCAGTATTGGCCGGAATAATGAAAAATCATTTTTGAAATAATACGCAACCCTTGATAAAGCCCCATAAGAGATAAGTAATGTATCGGTTTTCTTCGGGCATTCAATGTATTCGTAATAGTTATATTGTCCCGCAATGCGTAATTGTTTTTCACGCAGACGTGCAATAAGTCTTCGGTAATTGTCCACATCCGAGGTTTTTGGCTGAGAATCATCATGTGATAGACCGGTGAAATGACGATTCCCGCTGCCAAGCGGAAGCCGTTCCCGATTTTTGATCACAAAGTTACCAGGGGGGGCAATTGTCTCATAGAGGTGGCTTATGTAGCCGTCGCTTAGCAGTATAACAGGGCTTAACGATTCTTCGGCGGCATTAAATGCCGTTATCGTATGAGTATAAAGCTCCGCCACGGAATTGGGATAAAATACTATAGGAAAATAATCGCCGTGGCTGCCATATATACATTGCATAATATCTCCCTGAGCGGGCAAGGTAGGCATGCCGGTGCTGGGGCCTACTCTTTGTACATTAACAATCACCAGCGGCACTTCCATCATGTGTGCGAGACCGATGTTTTCCTGCATTAAAGAGAATCCCGGGCCGGACGTGGCAGTCATTGATTTAAGGCCGGCGAGTGACGCGCCGATAACGGCGCTTAACGAGGAAATTTCATCTTCCATCTGCAGTACTTTTATTTTTTTCCTGCTCACCAGGTTGTGTAGTATTTCCGATGCCGGGGTAATGGGGTAGCCGGCAAAAAATGTCAGGCCTGCAACTTCAGCTCCCAACACAATCGCCTGGTTTCCCTGCAATAATTGTTTTGACATTTATTTCCTCTATCTCAATGGCTATATCCGGGCAATAACGCTGGCAGGTTCTGCAGGCAATACATTTATTCAATTCCATTAATATTTGGTTTTTGATTTCCAGATTTTTAACCGGACAAAGATTTACGCAGACACCGCAGCATTTGCAGTATTTATGATTTATGTGAACTATTCCCTTTCGTTTTTTTTCGCTGTTTTTTTCCACTGGATAACGCTCGTTACTTCTTCATAATTAATAGGGAAGTTTTTAATACGATGTATTCACTACTTGTTGGGGAAGATTGCATGGCACTACTAAGGATTTGTGAAAAGCCAGATTTACATTCGCCTGTAGCTATTAAAGATATCCAGTTTAACAATAATATATTATGAATTCTAGCGATATTTGCGTAAGGTTTTAGTTGCGAATAGATGTCTTGAGGGGGGTAAGTGATGAAGCAAAAAAAACTCTCTCTTACCAGTGAACATCCCCTTTGATTTTTCGGGATCAACGATTTACAACCAATCCTTTTAAAACATTTAAATTTTTCACATCCATGCCGCCCTCTTTTGGTGTTTCCAGTATTTTCGGTATGTGTTTCATTATATTCATAATCTGTCTGAAGGGTTCCAGTCCTATAGCGCCTTGCCCGATATGTTCGTGCCGGTCAATTTTACTACCCAAAGCACCTTTTGAATCATTTAAATGAATGGCATAAAGGGCGTTGAGGCCTACCGTGGCGTCCAATTCCTCCATCGTTGTTTCAAATCCGATCTTCGTCCTTATATCATAGCCCGCTGCGAAAGCGTGGCATGTATCAAAACAGACGCCTATTCTTTCAGAACTGATTCCCTCAATTAATTGCTGTAACTGCTTGAAATGATAACCAATGCTTGACCCCTGGCCGGCAGTGTTTTCCATCAGGATTTTTACGGGAGAGTTGTTTGTTTTTTGGAGTACTGATTTTATCATTTTGATTACGTTTTTCATGCCGGTTTGTTTGCTGGTATTTTTTGTGAAACCGGGATGTATAATAATAGCTGCGATGCAAAGGTCATCACACCGTTGAATCTCTCCCAGGAGGGAATTGTGGGTAAGTGCGTGAATTCTGCTATCGCTGGTGGCAAGATTAATAAGATAGGATGCGTGTGAAAAAATAGTTTTTATGTTTGATTGCCGCAATGTTTCTCTGAAAATCGTTTTTTCCGCCGGACCGACGATTTTTTCTTTCCATTGGCGTTGGTTTTTCGTAAAGATTTGAAAGGTATCTATTCCCAAAGACTCGGCTTCATTGAAGGCGTTATGCAAACTGCCTTTTATTGAACAATGTACTCCCAGGAGCATAGGTTAAATGTAAATAGTTACTGACCTTAAATAATAGATATCGCTGATAATACAGCACAGGAATGCACCTCTCTGCTTCCTATACCATTTAATTATTTTCTCATAAACCGGAAAAAACCAAATTTCTGCTCTTTGCTGGCGGGAGTAACATGAATTTCCTGTTTTTCCTCCATCAGAAGGAATTCGCTTCCTAATTCATTTTGTAATTTTTCCGCGTCATATTGTTCAATATCAAGGCCGCTACATCTTGTTGGGCCGTCAATTGCAAAAGCGGCGATAATCAAATGCCCTCCCCTTTTCAAAGAATTTTGTAATACCTCAACATATTTCTTTCTGTCCAATGGATCGGTCAGGAAATGAAACACCGCCCTGTCATGCCAGAGGTCAAACGGATAGGGTGCAATATACTCTGTCACATCGGCCTCAATCCAGCATACGTTTTCAGCCCGCTTGCCCAGCCTCTCCTGTGCATAACGAATCGCTCTTGATGAAATATCAAGAATGGTCAAATCCCTATATCCCTTGTCCAGCAATTCATCCACAAGGACAGATGCACCGCCGCCCACATCAATAATTTTTGCAGCATTGTTTGGTTTTGCCAAAGTGATAAAATCCAGTGACACCGCAGGGTTAACTTGGTACCAACTGACTTCAGACGGTTTCTTTTGTTCATAAACATTTTCCCAATGTTTCTTTCGGCTACTGCTCATCGTTTTGCATCCCTCTATATAATGTATTGTTCATAATCACAATTCTTTTGAGAATGTTTTAGCAGAAATTTGTCTGGAATGTTACGATTTTATCGCTCTCCTTTACAATTTCGTACATGTCTTTCATTGTAGAAACAGGACACATTTCCTATTTGTTTCTCCTTATCTGAAAAAGCCATTATCTGTCTTGAATCCCTTATATTCTGCGACAATCTAAAACTTTTGGCTAATATAATCAACCTGTTTGTTAAAGGAGACAAAAAGCCACATATTCCTCCCTGCCCTTCACATACATATTTTCATTTCGTTGCTTCCGCTGAAATTACTACAAATAATCCTTTTCCAAAGCCTTCTTCAATAGATTCAAGGCTTTGAATCTTATCTGGATTTTGGAAAATGGTCTGAGCGGTTTGCAAATTGTAGAATTCCAATTTTTTCAGCCAATCCCGCACTTGATTACAAGAAAACTTACTGACACAACAAAGAGATGCATGCAATGCGTCTCTACATTATACATTACGGGTTTACAGATTGTGATTTTTTAAGGGTTGCCTTTGTAGAACGACGAGCCTCGTCGCTCTACATTGAGAAAGCCGCCAAAGGCCTACTTTATTTGCCGGAAAGTGCAAAGAAATTACTGATAAGGTACTAGACCTTTTCGCAGACAGTGCTGCGAAAAGGAATTCCGAAATACTAAGCACGAAATGCGAAACAGGCAGGTTTTACGGTCACAGCAAACGGACACGTCTCATGGTCTTGGTTTTGAACATTTGAATTTTGAGTTTCGGTATTGTTTCGAATTTCGACATTCGACTTTCGTATTTAGACGCTTTGATATATCGACAAAATTTTGTCGATGCTGAGGCGCTAATCGCCTAAATGGATATATTTTTTATTTCTGAAGCGCCTTGACAATGGCCTCGCCGAACTTCTTTGCCGATACAGGGCCGTCTGCCGTTATTATATTCCCGTCTTTTTCAACGCCCTCGCCGGTGTAATTTGCCCCTTCGGATTTGATATCATTTACGGTGGAGGAATATGTTGTGGCTTTTTTCCCTTTAAGCAATCCGGCTTTTGCAAGCGTAACCGGCGCTATGCAAATTGCTCCCACTATTTTGTTTGCCTTGCTTGCCTCTTTCGCAATCGTGTGCGCCGTGGGGTTGTCCCAGTATTCGCTTGACCCTGTCCCACCCACAAATATTACCGCGTCATAATCGCCAACAGCAATCTCCGTAAAAAGGATATCCGGAGATACTTTTGCCCCTAACATCCCCGTTGATTCTTTTAATGAAGAAGAAGCGATTGTTACCGCCGCGCCATTTTTTTCCAGAATTGCCTTTGGTTCCAGCAATTCTTCATCCCTGAAATTATTTTTTGCGATAATCATTACAACCTTTTTTCCTTTTATTGACTGCATGGCATGTGCCTCCTTACTGTTAATAACGATACAGAATGTAAATAAAATAAATGGTATAAGCGCTAATCGATATACAAGGAACGTCTTTTTCATTTTTGTTCCCTCCAGTATAATAATGTAATATATAATTGATAAACAACTGTTTTCATTTTACCCTTGAAAGTCTGTTCCGGCAAATACGTTTTTTTATAGAAAAAGTTAACTATCGTCTCTGGAAAACTTATTTGTAGAAAGCGAGTATAAGATGGATGAGATATATGATGCCGTAGTGGTAGGTTCAGGCCCTTCGGGCGCTGCCGCTGCAAAAAGGCTGACCGGCGAGGGACTCCGGGTACTGGTATTGGATAAAAAGAAACTTCCCAGATATAAGATATGTTCAGGCATTATCTTTAAAAAATCCCAGGAGATCACCGAACACTATTTTGGCAGGATACCCGATGCCGTTTATGTACAGCCAAAGCTGTTAAAAGGGGTAAGGTTCTGGAGTGATGATGCGAATTATTCAGACTGGCCGTTTTCAAAGGATAGTGAGGGGGCGCCGAATGTATGGCGTTCGGAATACGATTACTGGCTTATCAGCAATTCCGGAGCGGAAGTGATGGATTGTGCTGTGTTTAAAGGGTTTGAAACGGTGGGGAATGCGGTTGTTGTTCATTATTATGATGCCAGAGAAGATAAAATACGCCAGACAAAATGCAGGTATTTAATAAGCGCCGAGGGAAGTGTTTCTCGTATCAGGGCAATGCTTTCGCCCGAATTTGAGCATAATGTGAAATGGTTTATTGCATATCAAAATTATTATGAAGGGCAGTCCCGTTTAGACCCACATTTTTATCATGGATTCCTTGACCAAAAATACGGCGAAGTGTATGCATGGTTCAGCGTAAAGGATGATTTGCAGGTATTTGGCACATCCGTAAGAAAGGGGGCTAAAATCTTTCCTTGTCTGAATGCATTTCGCGAAATGCTGGAGAGAGAACATGGGCTGGCATTGAAAAAATTGGTGCGAAAGACAAGCTGCCTGGGAAATACTATGTGCGCTTCGGGGAATTTTTATCTGGGGAAGGGCAATATCCTTCTGGTGGGGGAAGCCGCGGGGTTTTTGAATGCCTTTGGAGAAGGGATTTCATGTGCATTGTCGTCGGGGCTTCTTGCTGCGGAAGCGATATGCACCTGCATTCAATCGGGCGAAGATGTGATTTCTGCGTATACGGAATTGACAAAGAAGGAAAGAAGGCAGACTTCGGTATCGTGGAAATTAGGGGCAAAAATAGCAGGAAGGGATCTTATGCCTCTATAAAACAGTCAGCATTGGCAGATATTCCGAAAATAAGCGGCCTCGAAGATTTATCATACACGTCAGCGGAAGGACATTCGTTTTAAGAGCAGGGAGTTTGTTACGACGGATACGGAAGAAAGCGCCATTGCAAGTCCGGCATATTCAGGTTTAAGGCTGATGCCAAAGAAAGGATACAGGACGCCGGCGGCAACCGGGATTCCAATGGAATTATAAAAAAATGCCCAGAACAAATTTTGCCGTATCTTTGCCAGTGTTTTTTTCCCTAACCGGATAGCCCGCACAATGTCCATAATATCATTTTTCATAAGTATTATGTCGCCTGCCTCCTTTGCAACGTCTGTTCCCGCGCCAATGGCAATGCCTACATCCGCCTGCGCCAGGGCCGGCGCATCATTTATGCCGTCGCCTACCATTCCCACCTTCATTCCCTGTTCCTGATAGTTTTTTACAATGGTCATTTTTTCTCCCGGCAAAACTTTCGAATGGTATTCTTTTATGTTTACTGCGGAAGAGACTGCGTTTGCCGCTGGCTCGCTATCTCCTGTAATCATTACGGCACGGATATTCATTTTTTGTAATGACGCAACCACGTCCTTTGCGTTTTGTTTTATTGTATCCGCAAGCCCCAGCATACCCCTGCAGACATTATCATAAGAGACGTAGAGAATGGATTCTCCCCTATATTCCAACTCCCCTGCTTTGTTTCGTAAGTCTTCAATATTGATATTGTTTGATGTCATAAGCGACTCATTGCCTATCAACAGTGCTTTATCCCTGTATTTGCAAAGTATCCCGCTGCCGGCGCGTTCTTCGAAGTCCTGAACCGTATCCCATGTAAAATTTCTTGCCTTTGCTTCGTCAACAACGGAAAGGGAAAGGGGATGATTCGAAAAGGCGCAGCCTGCGGCGGTGAGAGTGAGCAGTTCATTGTCATTTATTTTTCCCGACGGGAAGATGCTTGCCACCCCAAACCTTCCTTCGGTAATAGTGCCTGTTTTGTCAAATACGACAGTGTCTATGCGCGCAATCTGTTCAAGGGCGCTGGCTCTTTTTATGAGTATTGAATTGTTGAGTCCAATGCCGCTCCCCACCATAATGGCAGTGGGCGTGGCAAGCCCAAGGGCGCAGGGACACGCTATTACCAGGACTGCTACGGCCGTTTTTAAAGCCCATACAAAGGGAGGGTGAGAAGTGGCGTCGTAAAATATGAGATACCAGCAGAAAAACGTTATTATGGAAATAGCGACAACGATTGGAACAAAGACATTGGACACTTTATCCGCAAACCGCTGTATGGGCGCCTTGTCCATCTGGGCGTCTTCTACCATAGTAATAATCTGAGATAAAACGGTTTCCTCGCCCACCCGTAAGGTTTTTATAATGAGTACTCCCGTTTTGTTAATTGTTGCCCCGATAACGCTGTCGCCTTTTTTCTTTGCAACCGGCATTGATTCGCCTGTTACCATGGATTCGTCAATTGTTGCCGTTCCCTCTGTTATTTCACCGTCCACCGGGATAATTTCACCGGGTCGTACAATAACCATATCTCCCACCTTAAGGATGGAGGCGTTTACTTCCGTTTCCTTTCCTTCAGGGGACAGCAAATGTGCTTTGTCTGCCTGTAGTGTTATGAGTTTTTGCAGCGCCTTGCCTGCCCTGCCTTTTGCGCGTTCTTCCAGATACTTTCCGATGCGGATGAAGGCAATCAGCATTACGGATGTTTCAAAAAATGCGTGGCCTGAAGCGCCAAAAATGCCGAAAACGGCAAAAGTGCTGTAGAGAAAGGCAGACAAAACGCCCATAGAGACGAGCACATCCATGTTGGCAAAAAGATTTTTAATGGATTTGTAGGCGCTGATAAAAAAGCTCCTGCCGGGACCAAGAATCGTGATTGTTGCGATTCCCATCTGCAGGAAAGAAAGGTGTTTATTATCCAATCCGGGAAAAGGAACATACATGATTACCATCATGACAATGGAAGCTGCAATACTAAAAATCAGCCATGCTATCTGAACGGACTCTTTTGATGATTGGTCCATTCGCATCCTTTCTTTTGCGGTATAACCAATGCTTTTTATGCATCTTACGATACTACTTTTGTTTATAGCATGTGTATCATAGCTGACCAGGCCGGATGCCGTGGAGAAATTTACGCGTACCGATGTAATGCCTTTTACTTCACGCAGCCTTCGCTCAATAGTAGCGGCACAATTAACGCAATGCATGCCGGAAATGTCAAATTTAATAGTCTGTTCAGCCATTCTGCCTTCCTGTGATATTACCTGTAAAAACTTTTTTTGGTAAGTAGAGACGCACGGCCGTGCGTCTCTACATTTTGGGTTGCAAATTGCTGAGCCGGGGGTCTTGTGAACAA
Source organism: Candidatus Kuenenia sp. (assembly GCF_039794105.1). Classification (GTDB taxonomy): domain Bacteria; phylum Planctomycetota; class Brocadiia; order Brocadiales; family Brocadiaceae; genus Kuenenia. The sequence continues at coordinate 59,728 of NZ_JBDIWA010000005.1, read as the reverse complement.
TCTTATTCGTAGCAAACGGTTACAAACTCAGGTTCTACCATACTGCTAAGAATATCGCACCGTGAAATAATCCCGACAAGCATATCGTTTCTTATTACGGGTATCCTGATAATATTGTGTTTTGTCATAAGGTCGATAATTTCCTCTATGGAGGAATCTTCTTTTACGCATACAGGGGGTTTTGTCATAATTTCTTCAGCCGTTACCTGTTCCAGTTTTTTTCCTGCCCGAATTACTTTGAGAAGATCGAATTCGCTTACAACACCAATTACCCTTCCTTTTTCGTCCACGACGGGCAATCCGCTATACATGCCCGATAGAAGTTTTATTGTTAGATCCCTGCCAAGGGTGCTTCTTTTTGCCGCAACAACTATTTTATTCATAATATCTTTTGCAAGCATAATTCTCTCCTCCTTTATAAAAGATAAAAGCCTTAAAATAACTAACTCATTATATAACAAATTCAGTACGAAAGTCTTTTCAAAAATTATACAAGCACTTTTTTGTATTCAAAATGCCGGCAAAGGGGAAAGTGCCGCATAAGAGAAAACCCTTGATAACTCTTAGTTTTGTTGATACCATTTGAACTTAAATTATTTTAGGGTAAAACATTGAGGAATTTATTTTGAAACCGTTTATTTCGTCTACAACAATTTTATCAGTGAGAAAGGGCGGACATGTTGCCATAGGCGGCGATGGGCAGGTTACTATGCAAGCCACGGTGGTGAAGCATGATGCGAAAAAGATTCGAAGGCTGTATCATGATAAGGTACTGGTCGGGTTTGCCGGTTCGTCGGCGGATTCTTTCGCGCTTATGGAGCGTTTTGATGCAAAGCTGGAACAGTACCAGGGCAACGTATTGCGGAGCGCACACGAACTGGCAAGGGAGTGGAGAACAGATAAGGTATTAAGAAGGCTGGAGTCTCTCCTTGTGGTGATAGATAAGCAACATTCTTTTCTTATCTCTGGAAGCGGCGATGTGATTGAACCGGATGACGGTATCATTGGTATTGGATCCGGAGGCTCGTATGCGGTTGCTGCTGCCCGCGCTTTGGCAAAACACACTCCGTTGTCTGTGAAAGAAATTGTTGAGGAATCGTTGAATATTGCGGCGGATATTTGTGTCTATACCAACAAAAATATCAAAGTGGAGGAAGTATAGAAGTGGAGGAATTGACGCCTCGAAAGATTGTTGAGGAGCTTGATAAATATGTTATTGGGCAGAAAAGCGCCAAGCGCGCCGTGGCGATTGCGATACGAAATCGCTGGCGCAGGCATCAGCTTTCTGAGGAATTACGTGAAGAAATTTTACCAAAAAACATAATAATGATAGGGCCTACCGGCGTGGGAAAGACTGAAATAGCACGCCGCATGGCATCGATGGTAAAGGCGCCATTTCTTAAAATCGAAGCATCCAAGTACACTGAGGTTGGATATCACGGACGTGATGTTGAATCTATGATACGCGATATTACCGAAATTGGCGTTAATATGGTAAAGGCAGAGATGGTGAAAGATGTTCAGAGCAAAGCAGAAGAGCTGGCGGAAGAACGTCTCCTTGACCTGCTATTGCCGCCGACTCCAAAGAGTTCTGAGAAAATGGATAAGGAAAAAGAGGAAGCAAAAGAAGACCAGCGGATAAAAACAAGGGAAAAGCTCAGAAAAAAATTGCGGGATGGCGCTCTTGCTAACCGCACGGTGGAGCTTACCGTGCATGAAAAGTCATATGTGTTGCAGGGATTTGTCGCCGGTGTGGAAGATATGGGGATAGATTTTCAGAACATGATGGAAAAAATGATCCCGCCGAGGGCACAGGTCAGAAAGGCGCCGGTTGCCGAGGCGAAGAGGATTTTAATACAGGAAGAAGCGGAAAAACTTATTGATAAGGAAAAGGCGATACAGGAGGCAATTCGCAGGACAGAACAGTTTGGGATTATTTTCCTGGATGAAATTGATAAAATTGCGGGGCGCGAAACAAGTAGGGGCCCTGATGTGTCCCGCGAAGGGGTGCAAAGGGACCTCTTGCCGATTGTAGAGGGCACCACTGTGAATACCCGATACGGAATTGTCAAAACCGACCGTATCCTTTTTGTCGCGGCAGGAGCGTTTCATGTCTCAAAACCTTCGGATTTAATTCCTGAGCTGCAGGGTAGATTCCCTATTCGTGTTGAACTGGAAGATTTGGGGAAAGAAGAGTTTTTACGTATTTTAACAGAGCCAAAAAATGCGCTACTCAAACAATATAAATCACTTCTTGAGACAGAAGGGATAAAGGTTCATTTTAAAAAAGAAGCCATTGAGGCTATTACGGAAATTGCCGTGCAGGTAAATAAACGTACACAGAACATTGGGGCAAGGAGGCTGCATACTGTTTTGGAAAAACTGCTGGAGGACGCCTCCTTTGATGCACCTGATATGGAGGGGGGCAAGGAAGTGGTTATTGACGATAAGTATGTAAATGATAAATTGCAGGCAATTGTCAAAGACGAGGATCTTAGCCGGTATATATTGTAAAAAATGAATAAGAGACAAACGTACGCGAAAAAAGAAAATTTATTTCGTTTAACATATTTCGGTCATCATTATTAATACGCCAACCACTTCAGGAATATTCCCGCTGTACCATCCAACGTATGTTTCCTGCCAATAATGCCCCTCTCCTTAATCCCATTACTATAAAAACGAGCCTTGCTGTTTCGTCAAAACCTTTACGATAGTTGCTTAAGGTTATGAAGCCAATCATTGCGGTAAACTGTGATTATCGCTGGGAAAAAACCCGGCCTCATTCTTTTGTATACAGAGAGTATTGCGATGCGATAATCATGGGAGGCGGCATACCTGTTTTATTGCCTGTGCCGAGAGAAAAAGAGGAGGTTGTTTCTCTTTTAGAAAAAATGCACGGACTCCTTCTTACCGGCGGGGATGATATTTCCCCTGAATTGTACGGTGAAACAAGGCATAAAAACACGATATGCATCCATCCTGACAAAGAAGTTTCAGATATTGCCCTTTTACATCATTCCCTTCAATTAAAGATCCCCGTTTTTGCTATATGTTATGGCGTTCAGTTGATAAATGTTGTTTTCGGCGGCGCCCTTATTCAGGATATTCCCAGCCAGAACACCAAATGTTGTAATCATAGGCAAACCGGTAAAAAACAGACACATACTGTTACCATCGAAAAAAATACCTTGCTCCATAAGGTTGTGGGGGAAGAACACATTGAGGTGAACAGCGCACATCATCAGGCAATAAAAAAACCGGGCAGCGGTCTCATTGTTTCTGCCCGTGCACCTGACGGAATCATTGAGGCCATTGAAAGCAGAGACCATCCGTTTTTGTTGGGAGTACAATGGCATCCGGAGCGTCTGTGCGATAGTTCCTCACACAAAAAAGCACTCTTTTGTGAATTTATACGCGCCTGCGAAACATTCAGAGGGGAAAGAGAAAGGCAATCCTGGCGGTAGATGCATAAAATGGAACGGAGAGAATGTTGTTCAACCGTGCGAAATGGGCAAACAAAAAATTCAGGGAGGTTACCGGAGAGATGAATTGCTTTAAAAACGGTCGCTACTGCTGCATTTACTGCAAACGCCGAAGAAAGATATCTGAAAGCCTGAAACAGAGAAATCTTTTCTTAAAGAATCGTCAAGTCTTATATTGGCGGTAAAATCTCCGTGAATGTCATATATTTCCCTGCACTCAGAACAAATAAAATGGTGGTGAACACTAATATCAGGATCATAATGCTTGCGGTCTTTATCAATGGTGAGTTCCTTTATTTCACCAAGATCCCTTAGCGTTTCCAAGGTTTTGTAAATTGTGGTAAAGGATACGGACGGATATACCTTCTTGACTTTTTTGAAGATCTCCTCGGCAGAGGGATGGGAGGTGTTATTCTCCAATACTTTGAAAATCATCAACCTTTGCGGTGTAATTTTAAGCCTGTTATTCTTTAATGTGTCCGTAAGTTTTTCTACCGTTTGCATGACAAATAGTAAATCCTAATAAAAAAATAGTCCTAATAAAAAATAATTATTAAACAATTAACATATTATTTAAAAAACAGTGTTATATGTCAATAAAAAATTAATGATGTTATCATAGCGGGGCAAAGACGGAACATAGCATAAAAACAGAAACCGCTATGGATTACGTTTCAAAATCGAAGTGTCTTTCAAACAGGATTTCCATTGCTTGTTTGGAATTACTTCAGGTCATTCAAACAAAAAAATCTCTTTGGACTAAAAATTAAAAATTCATTACCTTATCAAAGCTTTTGCATTGACATTCAGACGGAGAAACGATGGTGATCGTTGAAAACCGCTGAAACAGGAGTGGCAAAATGACAAAAAAGTTGTTCCCTCTATCCAAAGTTTATGGACTGATCGAGCCGGGACCAGTGGTTCTGGTAACAACCACTCGCAAGGGGCGGGCGAATATCATGACTATGTCTTGGCACATGATGATAGATTTCGAGCCGCCAATCCTGGGTTGCGTGATTAGCAATCGAAACTACACGTTTGACATCGTTAAGGCGACCAGGGAATGTGTGATCAATATCCCGACGGTGGAGTTGGCGGAGAAGGTGGTGGGTTGCGGGAATACCTCCGGACGAAAGACCGATAAGTTCAGGACCTTTGGGCTAACACAGGCGTCCGCCTCGTGCATCAGTGCACCGATCATCGATGAGTGCTATGCGAATCTTGAATGCAAGGTTGTCGATGGGAAGATGGTAGCCAAATATAACCTCTTCATCCTTGAGGTGCTCAAGGCGTGGGTCGATCCTGCAAACAAGGACCCGCGGACGATTCATCATCGAGGGAGAGACGCTTTCATGGTAGCCGGCGAGGCGATCAAGTTGCCTTCTAAAATGAAATAGTCTCTCTAAAATTCACGAAAAAAGTATTTTTTAGACAATTGTCTAATCTTTCGCGTTGTATAGACAATAAAAATGCTTACCTCGCTAACCTCGCAATAAAGTAACCCGCAACAACTGCGGTGCCAATAACACCTGCAACGTTTGGCCCCATAGCATGCATAAGCAGGTAATTATCTTTGTCCTCCCTCTGTCCTTCCATTTGAGCCACTCTTGCCGACATAGGAACGGCTGATACTCCGGCTGCGCCAATCAAAGGATTAATGGGATTTTTCGGGTTGATTCTGTTCATTAATTTCGCCATAAGAATACCTCCTGCTGTTGAAATTCCAAAGGCAGTTACACCGATAAAAACAATCTTTAGTGTTTCAGCAGTAAGAAATCGTTCTCCCTTCATGGTAATACCCACACAAACTCCCAGGAAAATAGTAACGATATTAATAATCTCATTTTGTGCTGCATGTGATAACCGATCAGTCACGCCACACTCACGGAGGAAATTTCCGAGCATTAACATGAAAATCAATGATGAAGCCTCGGGAACAATAAGTACACCGGCAATCATAACAATCAAACAAAAAAGCAATTTCTCTGGTTTTGATACTTTCCGAAGCGATTTCATTCGTATTCTTCTTTCCTGTCTTGACGTTAATGCCCGCATAATAGGCGGCTGGATCAGGGGCACGAGTGAAATATAAAGATAAGCGCTTATGGCTATCGGAGCAAGGAGTTCAGGGGCAAGTTTATTACTTGTAAAAATGGCAACAGGGCCATCAGCGCCACCGATAATGCTAATTGACGCCGCCTGATGAGGGGAAAAACCCAATAAGACAGCAGCAATAAATGTCACACACATCCCCAACTGGGCGGCAGCGCCGAGTAAGAGCGTACGGGGATTTGCTATTAATGGGCCAAAATCTGACAGGGCGCCCACTCCTAAAAAAACCAGGGGAGGAAATATTTCCCAGGTAATCCCCTTTGAAATATAATAAAACAATCCTCCAGGTTTGCCATCTATAGGAAGATTTACCATGCCATGCGTAGGAAGATTTGCTATAAGCACCCCGAAGGCAATCGGAACAAGCAGTAATGGTTCAAAGCCTCTGTAAACAGCAAGATACAGTAATATGCATGCAATTATCCACATTACAATCATTTGTAATGATATCTGTTGAATCGGCAATAAATGCAATAATTTAATCATGCAAAACATTATAGGATTGCTCCCATTTACGAAATATTTAATAATAATTGATCTTCTTCGACTGTCTCTCCGCTTTTTACATAAATTGCATCTATATTACCATCATGAGGAGCGTAGACGTAATTATTCATTTTCATTGCCTCTAAAACCATTAATCGTTCTCCCTCTTTCACGTATTGTCCTTTTTGTACAAAAATAGTGCCTACTTTCCCTGGTATCGGACTCGTAAGATCACCGTGTCTCTTATCTGTTAGAAGCGGTTCTTGAGTAATAATCAGACTCTGTGAAGGTGTTTGTTTTTCCGGATGTGCAATTGAAGGGGCCTCTTCGCCAAGGATTTCTACAAGTACCTCGTATACTTTTCCCTCAACAGTTATTCTTAGTTTTTTCATAAAACGCCCTCAAAATATACCCGTTATCACTCAAACCTCAGAATATTCCTTACGCAACACGCAAAACAAATCAGCGAACTTTATGAGATGCAAAGTGCTGGCGTCTGCCCTCTGCAGACCATGTCTGGAGATAAAGCTCTCCGGAAACCAGACCATCATCGACACGCCGGATGGAAACAATTTTATGCGGTTCTTTTATTACCTCATCAACCGCTGCGGCAATGATTGCACAAAGCCTGTTTTGCTCTATTCCATGTGGGAAAATCTCCGGTTCTTCTAGTGATTTTTCTCCGAATATCGCTTTAACGCCTGCTGTAGATTTCCGGTTTTCTGCCTTTCTCACAAAATACCCAAGTACGTATATTAACAGGGCAATTCCACCCAGACTTGCCATCACAAAAAACAACCCTGTTACTTGAAAATAAAAAGTTTTCCAAAAAGACCAATGTTCCATATGTGTTTTCTTATTTTATTAAAAGATATCGTAATATTTTGTACCTATTCAGCGTAATCTATTAAACGACCGAATCACAACTCGTTCCCAAACTTCTGTTTGGGAGCGTAAATAGACGAGAAACTGCGTTTCTCTTTAAAATTATGTTCCCAAACAGGAGTTTGGGAACAAGCAAGGCAAAACAGTTGCAGTTTTCAAAATACTAAACTGATACAAGGTATCTGTATTTTAAAATACACTGTCGTCACAATGGCATATTTCCATGTTTCTTCGGGGGGAGTGTTGCGCGTTTTGAAAGGGTATTGTGTAATGCAATCGCCACTTTATACCGTGTGCACGAGGGTTCTATGACATCGGAAATCAATGCATTGGCTGCCGCCTGATAGGGAGAGGCAAACCGCTGATGATACTCTGAAATCAGTTTTGCCTCCGTGGCTTTTGGATCTTCGGCGTTTTTCAGTTCATGCCGGTAGAGAATTTTGACTGCCCCTTCGGCGCCCATTACAGCGATCTCCGCTGTCGGCCAGGCAAATACGACATCTGCCCCCATATCACTGCTGCACATGGCGAGATATGCTCCACCATATGCCTTACGGAGAATTACGGTAATCTTTGGAACGGTAGCTTCAGCGTAAGCATACAGCATTTTTGCCCCATGCCGGATAATGCCCCCTTGTTCCTGAGCCACCCCTGGTAAAAAACCAGGCACATCCACTAACGTTACCAGCGGTATGTTAAACATATCACAGAAACGGATAAACCGGCTTGCCTTATCCGATGCGTCAATATCAAGGGTTCCTGCCTTTTCTATGGATTGATTAGCGACCAACCCCACAACAATCCCTTCGATCCTTGCAAATCCGATAACAATATTTTTTGCCCACTCTTTCTGTACTTCCAGAAATGAACCGTTGTCTACAAGCCTCTTAATAACCTCCAATACATTCATCGGTTCCTTATTATCCGCGGGAACGAGTTTATTCATTCCCTCATCCTTATCGAGCGAAATGTTTTGTGTTGGCCGATGAGGCGGATCCATAATATTATTGGATGGAAAATATGAAAGTAACTGGCGAACAAGTCCGATAGCATGTTCATCATCTTCCGCGACAAAGTGAATATTGCCGCTTATTGAAGCGTGAACTGTAGTGCTCCCTATTTCGTCCATCATTATATCTTTTCCGGTGGCCGACCGGATAACATCCGGGCCGCAAATAAACATGTAGGAATTATGTCTGGTCATAATGATAAAATCCATTAGTGCGGGAGAATATGACGCTCCTCCGGCACATGAGCCTGCAATAACGGCAATCTGTGGCACCACTCCTGACAGCATTACATTTTTGGAAAAAACTTGTCCATATCCCGATAGTGAGTCCACACCTTCCTGAATTCTCGCCCCCCCCGAATCATTAAAACCTATTACCGGTATTCCTGTTTTTATGGCATAGTCCATTAAATCACATATTTTCCTGGCATGAATCCTTCCCAATGAGCCGCCGCTTACCATAAAGTCCTGGCTAAAAGCGGCAACGGGTTTTCCGGCAATGTGCCCAATTCCTGTTATTGCTCCGTCGCAGGGCAAAAATTTTTTTTCCATGCCGAAATCGTGGCAGGCATGTTGTGCGTGCATTCCTGTTTCCTGGAAAGTATTTGGGTCGAAAAGATTAATAAGGCGTTCCCGTGCCGTCATCATCCCCTGTTCATGCCTCGTACTTGATTTATCTGCTCCATAAGTGAGAATCTGATTTTTTCGGTTTTCCAGATCTTCAATAAGTTTTTGTGAAATAGTCATGAGCAACTGTTATTTATTTGCAAATAGTTTTCTATTTTATGAATGACTAAACATTGTCTTTCTGTTCAATTTCAACCGAACAAAATTCCGTAAGTACTCCGTGGGTAGATTTCGGATGGAGAAAGGCCGCCTGCCTGCCTCCCGCTCCTTGTATGGGAATCTCATGAATCAGGCGGCAACCAGCGTCTTTTGCCTTTGATAATTGTTCATTAATGTTGTCCGTCGAAAAGGCCACATGGTGTACACCCTCTCCATGTTTTTCTAGAAATTGCGCCACAGTGCTGTCTGAAGAAGTTGGCGCAAGAAGTTCAAGGCGAACGGCACCTACCTGAAAAAAAGCAATCTTTACTTTTTGAGAAGGTACTTCTTCTTTGCCGCTGCACTTTAATCCAAGGACTTGTTCATAATATTGAACGGCCTCGTCAAGTGACCGTACTGCAATTCCCAGATGATCAATTTTTTGTATCATATACTTTTAGAACCCTTTTTTCCCCTCGTAAATGCCAAATACGTTACGCAGGACGTCGCAGATTTCCCCCAGTGTTGTATAACAGCGAACTGCTTCAATAACGTAAGGCATTACGTTCTCTTTTCCCCTGGCAGCTTCATCAAGGCGTGACAATGACTTCATGACCTTTTGATTATCCCGTTTGGCGCGTATTTTTGACAATTTCATAATCTGGTTTTCTTCGGTAAATTTATTGATTTTAAAAACGGAAGGAGGCGTTTCTTCAGTCTCCTGAAATTTATTTAGTCCCACAATAATTCGTTCACCGTTTTCTATTTGCCGCTGGTATGCGTATGAGGAATCTTCAATCTGACGCTGAACAAAGCCCGACTCTATTGCTGCAACCATGCCTCCGGCGGCATCAATCCTGCCGATCAGCGCTAAAATTTCATGCTCCAATCTGTCTGTCAGATTTTCAATGTAGTATGAACCGGCGAGTGGATCAACGGTATTACACACCCCTGATTCGTATGCTATGATCTGTTGAGTACGCAAGGCTGTTCGAACAGAGCCTTCCGCTGGAAGAGTAAGGGCCTCATCACGGGAATTTGTGTGCAAAGACTGTGTACCCCCAAACACCGCAGCAAGGGCTTGCAATGTTACCCTTGCAATATTGTTGTCAGCCTGCTGTGCTGTCAGGGTATAACCGGCAGTTTGAGTATGAAACCGAAGTTTCAGGGAAGCAGTATCTTTTGCCTTGAATCGTTTCTTCATCAACTTTGCCCAAAGTCTCCTGGCTGCTCTAAATTTTGCTATCTCTTCCAGAAAATCAGATGATGCATTAAAGAAAAAAGTCATGCGTGGGGCAAATACGTCAACATCCAGTCCTGCAGAAATTGCCGCCTGCGCATAAGCGCAGGCATTCGCGAAGGTAAAAGCAATTTCCTGTACTGCCGTAGAACCTGCTTCTCTTATATGATAACCGGAAACGGAAACCGTATTAAATTTCGGCATTTCCCTGCTGCACCATTCTATTATATCCGTCATTAAACGTATACTTGGTTGCGGTGGGAAGATATATGTTCCACGGGCAATGTACTCTTTCAGTATATCGTTTTGCACAGTTCCAGACAATTGAGCAGGCTTTATCCCCTGTTTCTCCGCCACCACAACGTACATGGCAAGAAGTATTGCTGCGGAAGAATTGATTGTCATAGAAGTGGAAACCTTATCCAGTGGAATGCCGTTAAAAAGTGCTTCCATATCAGCAAATGTATTTATGGCAGCACCTACTCTCCCTACCTCGCCATGGCTTATTTTATGATCGGAATCATAGCCGATCTGTGTCGGCAGGTCGAATGCCACGGAAAGTCCGGTTGTTCCCTGTTCCAGCAAATAGCGGTATCTCTTGTTGGACTCTTCAGCGGAGGAAAATCCGGCATACTGCCTCATCGTCCAGAGACGTCCCCGGTACATCGTGGGTTGAACTCCTCGTGTAAACGGATATTGTCCTGGAAAACCTATTTTTGACAGATATTTTTCATCAAGTTCCTCTGGCAACGCTAAACGTTCTGCATGAAGACCGGAATCTGTTTTAAACTCCTTCTGTCTTTCCTGAAATCGTTCCAGTGTTTTTTTGAGTACCGTTTCCGTCCATTCAACAAATGCAGGATGCTCATTCATGAAAACACCTCCGAATGGTTTCTTTTTGGCATATATGATCCGGATATACAAATGTCGTCAATTAACTTACGGGCAATTGTGCGTGGATCTCCTGTATAATTTTCAGGGCATTCTTTAAGGCGACTCCTGAGCTCATCACGCATCATCTCAATGGCACAATCGATTATTTCCGTTTCTCTTGTTTGTTTCCGTTTATTTGTAAATTGTCCGCTTTTGCGCCGTTCATTGTCGATCATCTCAATTGAAGCAGCAAGATTTTCTATTCCGTACGCCTCCTTGGCAATAACACGACAAACAGGACAACTTCTCTGATGGAGCACGTTCTCCAGTTCCATAATCAGGGAGTCTGCGCCCGGACACTCTGCTTTATTTACAACCACGATATCCGCTATTTCTATAATACCGGCCTTCATCGCCTGTATTTCATCGCCAGCACCAGGGGCTAATACCAGCACTGTAATATCCGCAAGTCTGACAACATCGATCTCTGTTTGCCCAACTCCTGAAGTTTCTATGATGACAGGGTTGCATCCGGAACAGATCATTATCCTTACAGCCGCAGTAGCAGCAGCGCATAACCCTCCCTGTTTCCCCCTTGTTGCCATTGAACGTACCACCACATCTTTATCCATAGCGTGCCTCATCATTCTGATGCGATCTCCAAGAAATGCGCCTCCGGATACCGGAGACGACGGGTCTATCGCCACAATTCCTACTCTGCATCCCTGTTTGCGATAATAGGCAATCAATTGGTTAATTATTGTTGACTTTCCTGTGCCAATAGGTCCTGTAATGCCCAATATCCTCGATTCCTGAATGCTTCTTGCATTTATTTGCTTCAAAAGTGCGTCAGCCCTTTGATCGCCATCTTCGATTATTGAAATAGCGCGGCCAATCGCACGCGGTTCCTTTAGATAAATTCCCTTCACAATTTCATCAATATCATTATCATTCATACTTTCAATCGCATCCTCTTGTACGTATTATGCATTGCACGAGACATGATTGTGCTGTCTATCAAAACTTATTTGCTCTTAAAAATTTACACTCATACATTATTAAATTGTTTTGTGTTTTTTCTGACGATATTTTTCAGTAGCGTCTCTGAAAGCGTTCAATATTGTTTGAACCGGTGTACCTGCGGTAAATATTTCGCACATTCCCGCATCTTTTAAATATTGAATATCTTCCTTAGGAATGATACCTCCTCCTATTACAGGGATATCAGATCCTTTTGCCTGATGAAGGGCTTTCAGCACTTCGGTAAAAAGTTCGTTATGCGCGCCGGAAAGGACGGAAAGACCAACAGCATCCACATCTTCCTGTATTGCCGTTAATGCGATTTCTTCAGGCGTCCGGCGAATACCCGTGTAAATGACTTCAAATCCATCGTCACGAAGACTGCGGGCAATAATTTTTGCTCCACGATCATGACCATCCAGTCCTGGCTTTCCTATTAATATTCTTCCACGGCACTGTTGTATATCCATACAAATGACCTTTCTATCTTTATAATATTGAAATTACAACATTTTGCCCATTCAACCATCAAAGAGGAAAACGCGCAAGCAGAATTTTTGTTGCAGAAAGGCCTTCTCGTTTTAGCAATTTTTTTTATCGGTAGAGAATGGTTTAAATTTTCCTTACTTCTTTATTACCCATACCGGCGACTCTGAAAGCGCCATACCAAAAACAGGAACGGCTAAGAAATAGATAAGCGCTGTTATCAATGCCACGCCGAATAGGTTAAGAACAAGGCCGGTTTTGGCCATCATTGGTATTGTGACCTGGTCACTGCTGAAAATAATGGCATTGGGCGGTGTTGCAACCGGAAGCATGAACGCACAAAATGCAGAAAGTGTTGCGGGGAGCATTAAAGCAAAGGGATGTATGTTAAGCGTTCCTGGAAAATAGAGGAAAAACAGAGGGACACTTCCCATAGTAATTTTTGAAATACGGGGAGTGTCCCTCTATTTATCAAACTGATTAATTGTTTTCCTGCCGAAAAAACAGGATAAACAACATTGACGAAATACCTGAACCCGCTTTAAGCACTTTTTACCTATACGGAAAAACAACTACACTACCGCCTCCAATTCATTTTTTAATAATTCTGCAGAATGTATACGATTTAACGGGTTTTCCTCCAATAATCCCAAAATAACATTGTGTAGTTTCTCGGGTATTGATGAATTTAACTCCCGGGGAGGGACCGGATTCTCTTGCCACAACTTATTTGTCAGGGCTTCATAGAGAATCAATCCAACAGAATACAAATCGGATGTGGCCGCAATCTTAATCTTTTTCAACACATCCTTTTCCCCCTCATTTTTTCTCAAGAGTTGTATCATTTCTTTCTGCTCCGGGGAGGCATATTCCCTGCTCATACCAAGAAGCGTCTCTCCCGTTTTAATAGTGCATTCAAGGTCAATAAGCGCCATTACACCCGTAGTTGGATTTAGTATAAGATGACCGGGTTTGATATCGGAGTGAAGGTATCCTTTGGCATGCATGTGCATCAAAGGCAAAGTCACGCCTGCAAAATGCTGAATTACCCCTTCGATTTCTTTCCGGTCGGTCATATCCCTTTTTTTATAATATTCAAGTACGCCCTCACCTTCAAAGTGGGTCATAATAAGATAATGTTGTGCTAAAACAAACTTGTCATCCTTATACATGGTATCCCTTCCCACTTTATATCGAACCGGAATTTGCGGATGTGAAAAGAGAGCAAGGATTTTATATTCTCTCGAATAGTCATTGGAGGGATGATATTTTATGCCCCACTGATTTTCTTTTAGCTCCGGATTACAAAGGATTGCATAATTAGCACGGTGCCCGGGGGTAATCTTAAACTCTTTAAACGTATATTTGTTAATAGAATACATTTTATATACTCCCGATAAAAAAATGGTGAAATTCGAAACTCGAAACTCGAAACAAATCCCAAAAAATAAAAATTGAAATGACCAAAACCATAAGAGTCGATTTGTTTTGAACATTTGAATTTTGAGTTTCGGTATTGTTTCGAATTTCGATATTCGAATTTAGAATTTAGAGGCTTCTACATATCGACGAAATTTTGTCGATATTAGACGCTAAGCGCCTAAACACCTTTTAATACCCTCTGTGCCAGTTCATTCGGCAATTTTGCTTCGGTTATTCTTCTTGATGCAGCTTCAGCATTATATCTCACACGCCTGAAGCTTATCTGGTTTAAAGTGGAATCAAAAACAACATAACACCCGTCGGGATTTCCATCCCTAGGCTGACCCAGTGAACCAACGTTAACATAATATTTCCAGTCATTGTTTTGATCCACCGTAAAAGATTCTGTCTTGTCGGAGCATTCTTTTTCAATCACCATTAATCTCATATCATAATTGTCGGTAGGAATGAGAACGGAGGCATTTACCAATCTCTTCTCTTTCGTGTAAATGTATGCCGCTGGCCGGTGTGTATGCCCGCCAAATGTTATCTTTGACCACAAGGTGGTGTATTTTAAAACGCTTGCATTTTTGGCATATTCATAACCCATAGGATACGAAGGGGTACTGTGTACTATTTCAAACCCCTCCTTCTTAAATTTTTTTCTCAGCGATAAACGTTTTAAAAAGGTATAATTCTCCTTCGTCAATATCCCCCTTGTCCAATCCGCTGCGGCTTGTGCTACGGGATTCATTTCAGAGGTAAGGGATGGTTCCCCGACTACTTGTTTATCGTGGTTTCCTCCAATGACAACGCATTTCTTTTCCATTAATTGAATGGCGTCCATAAAATCCCTGTCGGGAGAAGTTTCCGGATTGATTTGTTCAAGGATTTTATACATTCTTTCAAGCGGTACTTTTCTCTTTCCATACTTTATGTAGCGTACAATGTCGCAGCATTCATTTGGAGAGGCGCCATACCCTACTATATCGCCTGCGATAAGCAGTCTGTCAATGGTACCTTCCTTTTTCGCAATCTCTTTAATAAATGCAATCAGAGAATCAACATTTCCATGAATATCTGATATTATAATGTTTTTCAAGTGTTTGCTTTCCATAATAAGTAAAAGGCATTTATTAGATACTGCGCAACATCTTTTCCAGTTTCTCTGCGGAAGAAATCCTGTTCGAAACATCTTCTTCCAAAAGCCCCATGATAATTTCTTCCAGTTTTTGAGAGATATTTTTATTAATTTTGTGCGGCAAATCCATCCCTTTTTGCCATTTTTTTTTCGTTAACGTTTCATAGAATAAGAGACCTATGGAATACAAATCTGTTCTGCCATCCAACTGCATAGAAGAAGGAAGGCCGTCTTCGCCAGGATCTCCTTTTTGGCTCCTCAAATAATCAAGAATGCGAAACTGTTCAGGCGAGGCATACTCCCTGCTGATTCCCCGCAAAACCTCTCCCTGTTTAATAGCCAGTTCAAAGTCAATAATATGCCCCAAACCTGTTTCCCTGTTACAAATCAGATGCCCTGGTTTTATATCACAATGAATGTACTTCATCGTATGCAGATATATTAAGGGGTCGCAAACCGTAAGAAACATCTTTACCACTTCATTTATGACCTTTACCTTTTCCACATCCTTTTCCCTGAAATATTCCAGAATATCTTCACCATCAATATGTTGCAATACGATAAAGTTCTGTTTTATCAAAAACCTCTCATCCTTGTATAAATCACCATGTCCAACATCATACACTTTAGGAATTTGTTTATGATTAAGCTCTTTGAGAACATTATATTCTCCGGAAAAATCAGCATAAGGGGCGTATTTTATCCCCTTACCGGCAGCATTAACCAAAACAGCATAGTTAGACTTATGTAAATTTGATTCGCACTTAAACGTTTGAAAACAATAATTATTAATTATATACATACGTGTTATTGTTATCTAAGAAAACATATACCCTAAGACGGTATAGCCAGAACCAAACAAGCACGAGATAAAAAATACGAAGCACGAAATACGAAAGATGCGCTAGTTTAGAATTTCAACTCATTTTGTCATTAGAATTTGTTTCGTATTTCGCGCTTCGTTCTTCGTGCTTGTTTGGCCTATGCCAGCCCAGGGCGGACTTTATACATATATCAATTGGTTGACGGCAATGATCCTGTACAATGTTGTTTTTCGACCATTAGTTCGCATAAAAAATGCCAAATATTCAATTTATGACTTCAAAGCGTTGATTTTTATATTTTCATAAGAAAAAGAGGGGTAAAATTAAAACACATCCCCTGCCTGTAAGGTATTCATATGTTTTGCATTATACGCAAAATTTAAAACAACTATCTTTATAAACAAAAAATGAATCTATATTAAATTCTTTATACGAACAAATGAAAAAATGATACCCACCCATGAATGCTGTGGTTGAAATAAACCATCGCTACATTTCGAATTTAAAGCGTGATTTATTCATAATTGCCAAATTATTAAATACTTATGCAATATATTTATAAATACTGATATATTAATTATTTATAAACTATTTTGCCTATAAACCATAGAGGAAGTATTATTTATACTGCAGCATAGCTTTATCTATTTTATTTTAAGATAGTTACGGATTTTAACATCATAGGAAACTGCCTTTAAAAGAATATACCGCAAACGGATGGAATAATAATTGCTCCAATAAGCCAATTCAAGTTGAATGGCTTTTATCATCACGTATATTTTATAGATAGAGAAGAGAATTCTATCGCCAGTTATCCATTCAACGCATTAAAATTATGCGGAATTCTCAGGTTGCATTTGTTATACTTCTCCGCTTTTCGGAAGTTTTATTTTAGAAAGGGGGTACTATTGAAAATATAATATGCCGGTATAACATTTTATATTGTAGACAAATTTGTAATTTTAGTGGGGTGATAAAAAGGAGAGGGACTTAACTTATGAAAATGTATAACAAATTTATGATCGGTGTTTGGCTTTTACTAATAATGGGTCTGTTTGCGTTTGGCTCGGGGGTTGTTGAAGCGGCAGGAGACCCAAACGGTTCCGATACGTATTCTGATAGTATTGAAGGATTAAAGATTTCAATCAATGTCGTATGGACGTTGATTGCCGCATTCCTGGTATTTAGCATGCAGGCAGGTTTTGCCTTTTTGGGGGGCTTTTTACGACAAAAGAATATGCTCAACTACCTTGCGCATTGTTTCATTGATTCCACGTTGGGGGCATGCGTTTTTTACTTTTTCGGTTTTGCTGTGATGTTTGGCGGGTCTCAGGCGTATTCAGGCCTTGATAGGGGCTGGCCTGGAATTGGCTGGGACGGCTTCATGCTTCTAGGGGATGCATATGACGTACAAACGGTCATGTTCTGGCTCTTCCAAATGGTATTTGCAACAAAAACAGTAACAATTATTGCAGGCGCCGTTGCAGAAAGAATGAAATTTGTGCCTTATGTTATCTACAGTTGTTTGATGTGCGGCATTATCTATCCGCTTTATGGTCATTGGGTGTGGGGAGGCGGATGGCTGAGCACCCTTCCAATTGGCGCCGGGGTAGTAGATTTTGCGGGTTGCGCCGTTGTCCATACTGTAGGGGGCATTATGGCTCTCATGGGCGCATGGGCGGTTGGTCCGAGAAAAGGCAAATATAATCCTGATGGCTCACCAAATGCCATTCCCGGACACAATATGACATACGTCGTCATTGGTTGTTTTATTCTCGCCTTTGGCTGGTTTGGCTTCAATGCCGGAAGCACCGTGGCAGGTACTGATTTACGTATATCAATAATTGCGACTAATACCTTCCTTGCCGCTGCTGCGGGCGCAGCAATTATGTTGTTCTTTACATGGAAGAGACAAGGCTTTGCTGACATATCGTTTGTTTGTAACGGAGCTTTGGCTGGGTTGGTTGCGATTACCGCGCCTTGTGCTTATGTAGCGCCATGGGCAGCGGTTGTTATCGGAGTCCTCGCGGGTCTTATCATGAGAGGCACCGTATCCCTGGTTGAAGTCAAATTTAAGATTGACGACCCTCTTGGAGCGGTGGCAGTGCATGGTGCAAACGGCATGTGGGGTATGCTTGCCGTAGGGCTGTTTGCCGATGGAACCTATGGTGTAAATGGTTTAATCCTTGGCACAGGCGATCAATTGCTTGCCCAATTTATCGGAACCATCGTAGCTTTTGCGTATGCATTTGCCTTTGGCGGAGCAGTTTTCTTTGGATTGAAAGGGACAATTGGTTTAAGGTCTTCCGCCTTGGAAGAAGAAGAAGGGCTGGATATTGCATATCACGGTACTTCATGCTATCCTGTGGAAGAAGGATACTTTGGCGCCGTAGGGGAACACCTCATCGATGTCCAGGCGGAAAAAGAACAACTCTCTCTGCTTGAAGAAGCAATCAGCAAGGACCGTTCACGCGAGAAGATTTATTCCGAAAAACTTGGCAGATGGGTATACGGAAAGGCAAAACAAGAAAAACACTCGTCGAAATCTAAAAAATAAGACCTGTTTGTGGTCAAATAAACACATATAGAGTATTTACTATGAATGGAGGATTTTCATGAAAAAAATAGAAGCAATAATCAGGCCGGAGAAGTTCAATATTGTACGGGACGCCTTGACAGAAATGGGCTATCCTGGAATGACTGTTACGGAAGTAAAAGGCCACGGCAGTCAAAAAGGAATCAGCGAAGTATGGCGCGGCAGGCGGTATCGTGTTGATTTGCTGTCAAAAATAAAACTGGAAATTGTGGTAAAAGACGAGGATGTACAAAAGATTGTCGATACTATCACCACGGAATCACAAACGGGAAGCATCGGAGACGGAAAGATATTTGTCATAAATGTCGAAAACGTTTATAGAATTCGTACAAAAGAGAAAGACGCGACTGCCATTTAACGAGAACTCAATACCGCGCTAAATTCAAAGTTGGCGCTATCATGAATAGTTTTGATAGCGCCAGCTATTTTTCTGTAGTAGGGGCGAAGCATTTGTCTGCGCAGAAGATAAGAACTAAAAAGCTGCACACGCGCCAACTCTGTCCTATTGAACGAGTTATACTGTATGCAGACACACTTCGCAGTGCATAACCCTGACAGGGTTCCGAACCCTGTCAGGGTATACTGTACGCAGGCAAATGCTTCTCCCCTGCGGTCACAAAAATTTTTTCCCCTGACATTATAGTATTTATAAAAAATTTATCGGGAGTGGTGTATTGAAAAGGCGCCTTCTTTTTATCACTTTAATCGTCATAGTAACATGCCTGGCAAATGATACGTTTGCAGGAGACCCCAGCGGAAAAGAAACATACTCTGACAGCATACAGGGATTAAAATTTTCGGTAAATTTTGCCTGGATATTAATGAGCGCTTTTTTGGTTTTTAATATGCAGGTTGGTTTCGTCTTCCTTGGGGCTGGATTTGTACAAAAGAAAAATACCCTGAATTACGGCGCTATGAGTTTTATGGATTTTTGCGCCGGAACAATAATTTTCTGGCTTTTTGGCTTTGCTTTAATGTTTGGAGGTTCTCAACTTGCTCCCGGGCTTACCAACGGAAACAAATTTATCGGTTATAGCGGATTTTTGCTGATAGGCGACTCATACGACGTTCATATTTCTGCGCTCTGGTTATTTCAGGTTATGTTTGCATCTACTGCTTCTACGATAGTAACCGGCGCTATCGCGGAAAGATGTAAGTTTCATGCCCATGTGCTTAATAGTATTTTCCTGTGCGGCATATTGTATCCTGTTTATGGACACTGGATGTGGGGCTATGGCTGGCTGGAAACGCTGCCATTTGGGGTAGGCGCAAGAGATTTTGCAGGTTCAGGAGTTGTACACGGAGTAGGGGGCCTGATTGCTTTTGTCGCGGCCTGGCGCGTTGGTCCAAGATATGGCAAGTACAATCCGGATGGCAGCCCGAATGTTATCCGCGGACATAACCTTCTGTATATAGTAATAGGGACACTTATCTTAATTTTCGGCTGGTTTGGATTTAATGCCGGCAGTACGCTTGCCGTTACAGAATTGCGCGTATCCATAATAGCAACTAACACCTTTTTGGCCGCCGCCGCCGGCGCTCTAACCCTGCTCTATATTTCCTATTTTATGACAAAAACGTTTGGCGTAAGCATGGCATGCAACGGTGCCCTTGCGGGCTGTGTTGCAATTACAGCATCCGGCGCCTATGTTCCCCATTGGGCAGCTATTGTAATTGGGGTCATTGGCAGCGCACTGACATGTTTCAGCCTGGATTTCATTGAAAATAAATTAAAGATTGACGACCCTGTGGGCGCCATATCGGTTCATGGAGTAAACGGGATATGGGGCTTACTTGCAGTAGGTGTATTTGCAGACGGGACATACGGCGAAGTAAGAGGTTTGATTACAGGTTCCGGCTGGCAATTGCTCTCCCAGTTTATCGCCAGCATCACCTTAATTGTATGGTGCCTGGGAATGGGCTTTCTTTTTCTCTCTTTCCTGAAACGTGTTATAGGATTAAGAGACCCCATCAGCGCAGAGCAAAAAGGCCTGGATCTCTACGAACATGGCTCCGGGTGTTATCAATAATTTTTGCACGTAAAAAAACATATTGAAACAAAAGCACATTTGTGCCTTATCCCTTTTTACTTGTTCCGTAGACACTCTATACAGAACCTTACCCTGAAATATAGTACGTTTTTTGTTATCTCAGAAGAAAAATAACAAACAAACCTTTTCGTTTTTTAATCACTCAATAGCATACTATTGCCGTTGTTCATACTCTTTTCACAAATCGTTATCCTCGTTTGTAAATGAGTAGCGAAACAAATATTTTCAAAATTTTTCTTGACTCCAAAAACAGATAATGTAACATGCGTTTCTAAAACTTCATTATATATAAATATTTTACCCTTAATAACTGCGGTTTGGTTAAGGTTACAAAGATGTACTTGTGATAAGAACAGACACTGCGCTTTTTCCCACGACGTTTAGTACCCTAAAAGTTGTTTCTTTGCATTTTTTGAAAAATATTTAATTATGAAATCCGATCTCGCATTTCGTGTTTCGTAATTGTTGTATGTTTTGGATTTGTTTCGTATTTCGTACTTCGAATTTCGTATTTTTTATTTCTTGCTTGTTTGGTTCCGGCTATACCAGCTAGTGTTGTAAAAAAACTTACAAAAAAAGATGTTTATTTCGGGGAATACGATAAAGCAAATGACTTTCCTTTTGAACAATTTTTTTCCTTTTAAAAAATACAATTATTTATTGTTCGTCACCATGACGTTTGCAAAAAACCGCTTTGCTGTAGTTCCATAATAGCTCTGCGGTTTTTTTTGTTTATTGTTTGAAACGAATATTGTTCCAGACTAATTCACATTATTTCAATGAAAGGAGGTTTCGTTTTTTGTCATGTTTTACGAATATTTTTTCTCTTTATTGTTTTCGTTAATGGGAGGTGGTAGTAATGAAAAAAATTGAAGCAATTATCAGGGACCAGAAATTAACAGCCGTAAAAGACGCCCTAAAGGCCATTGGGGTCGCCGGTATGACCGTCTCGGAGGTAAAAGGACACGGCACACAGAAGGGAATAACCGAAGTATACCGCGACAAACAGTATTCTGTGGATTTGCTGCCTAAAATCAAGATAGAGATCATCACCGCAGATGAAAATGTGGATAAAATTACCAAAACAATCGTTGATGCGGCACAAACCGGCAGCATCGGTGATGGTAAAATTTTTATCTATGATATAAAAGATGTAATACGCATAAGGACCGGAGATACGGGGGAAAAGGCAATTTAGCATTATTCCTGCGAATGTAAAGATAAGGATTTTTAAACTGACGAATAGGAGGTTTCAAAAATGAAAAAATTTAGTTTACTGACAATGTTAAGCCTTGTGTTGATGATGGCCGCATCATCCTCCGCATGGGCAGGCGAAGATGTGCTGGATACGGGCAATAATGCATGGATTCTTGTGTCAGCATCATTAGTACTTCTGATGTCTCCGGGCCTTGCCTTCTTTTATGGCGGCATGTGTTCCTCCAAAAATATCATAAATATGTTGATGATGGTTTTTATGAGTATGGCGGTAATCAGCGTTCAATGGGTATTCTGGGGATACTCTCTCTCATTTGGAGAGGATTGCGGCAACTTTATCGGCAGTTTAGCAAAGGCAGGCTTGCGCGGTATAACGCCCGATACACTCTCCGGCACCATTCCGGAATACACTTTTTTGGCATTCCAGGCGACATTTGCGATTATTACCGTGGGGCTTATCATGGGTGCCGTTGAAGGGCGCATGAAATTCAGCGCATTTTTAATATTTATCCCTCTGTGGGCAACTGCCGTATATGACCCGGTATGCCATTGGGTATGGGGCGGCGGTTTCCTCCAAGCCTGGGCAGTGCTGGATTTTGCCGGCGGAACGGTGGTACACATAAATTCAGGTGCGGCAGCCCTTGCCCTCGTGATATTACTCGGAAAACGCAAGAAACAAAACATAAGGCCACCATGCAATGTCCCGATGGTGCTTCTCGGCACTGGCCTGCTCTGGTTCGGATGGTTCGGTTTTAATGCTGGCAGCGAACTGGCTTCTGACGGAAGGGCTGCATTTGCATGGGTAATAACAAACTCGTCTGCAGCCACTGCAGCTTTCGTCTGGATGGTATGCGAATGGATTCATAGGAAAAAACCTACGCTTATAGGGGCGGCTTCCGGCGCAGTTGCCGGCCTTGTCGCCATAACCCCGGCGTCTGGTTTTGTAGGACCTTTAGGCGCTATACAGATTGGAATTATGGCGGGTGTTGGATGTTACTTTGCCAGCATGAAGCTAAAAGCGCTTTTTGGATATGACGACGCTTTGGACGTAGTTGGCGTACATGGGATTGGAGGCACAATAGGCGCATTTGCCACAGGTCTCTATTGCACCAAAATGGTAATGGGGCCTGATGGAGTTGACGGCTTATTCATTGGATGGGGTATGGAAGGTTTCAAACAATTGGGCTTGCAGTGTATTGGCTTCCTGATTTCATGGTCATACGCATTTTCAGTGACAATGATTATCGGATTATTTCTCAAGTATACGATAGGATTAAGGACTGCAGAAACCCAGGAAGACACCGGGCTGGATATCACTCAGCACGGCGAGATTGGCTACCACCTTGAGATGGAATCTACAAGCACATTGAAGGTGCCTGCCGGACACTAATTCCAGACCTATTACATCACGTGGTTTTAAGAATTAGATTTACGGAAAAATACAAGGCGCTGTCTCTTTGGAGACAGCGCCTTTTTTAATGGTAACGCTTTAGGCGCTTAGCGCCTCAACATAGACAAAATTTTGTCGATATGTCGAAGCGTCTAAATACGAAATTCGAATATAGAAATTCGAAACAATACCGAAACTCAAAATTGAAATGTTCAAAACCAAGACCTTCTGCAATCGGCAATCGGCAAATTGTGGATTGTGGATTGCCGACTGTGGACTGTGGACTGTGGATTTTCTATTATGCCGTTTAACCACAATCTGTCACTCCTACTATTCCCATTCAATGGTGCTCGGAGGCTTTGTGCTTATATCATATACCACACGGTTAACGCCCTTCACCTCATTTATAATCCGATGGGAAATACTTCCCAGCGTTTCATTGGGAATGCGGTACCAGTCTGCGGTCATAAAATCTGTTGTTTCTACCGCACGAACAGCAATCACATTTTCATAACTCCTCTCATCACCCATAACCCCAACGGTACTTAACGGCAGGAGCACCGCAAAACATTGCGCAATTTTATTGTATAAGCCCGCTTTGCATATCTCCTCAATGACTATTTTATCTGCCTTACGCAAGACTTCTAAACGCTGTCCGGTAATTTCTCCTATAATCCGGATAGCCAAACCAGGCCCGGGGAATGGATGGCGCCCGACCAATTCTTTCGGAAGCCCCAGTTCTTCACCTATTTTCCTTACTTCATCCTTAAACAAAAATCGTAATGGCTCAACCAGTTCAAACCCTAATTCTTCAGGCAATCCGCCGACGTTGTGATGGCTTTTTATAGTGACTGTAGGACCGCCATGCGCAGGTATGCTTTCTATAACATCAGGATACAATGTCCCCTGGGCAAGAAATCGTACACTGCTTATCTTTTGCGCCTCATTTTTAAAGACTTCTATAAATTCATGACCAATAATTTTACGCTTTTTTTCCGGGTCTGATACGCCCTTTAGTTTCCCCAGAAATCTGTCCTGCGCCCGAACCACATGGAGGTCTGTTGAAAAATTTTCTTTAAATGTCTTAACTACCTCCTCCGCCTCAAAATTTCTTAACAGTCCGTTATCAACAAAAATACAAGAAAGACGATTGCCGATTGCCTTGTGAATGAGCGCGGCGGTTACCGCGGAATCAACCCCCCCGGACAAGCCACAAACGACACGCCCGTTTCCCACTTGTTTGTTGATGTCATTCACCGATTTTTCGATGAAGGAATCCATCTTCCAGTTCCCTGAACAATGGCATATTTCATAGATAAAATTCCTTATGATCCGGCTGCCATTTGGTGTATGCGTCACTTCCGGGTGAAATTGCACTCCATAGAAATCTCTATCCCTATGCTTTACTGCCGCATAAGGACAATTTTCTGTGTGTGCAAGCGACTCAAATTCCACCGGTAATTCAGTAACGATATCGCCATGACTCATCCATACAGTGATCTCTTGTGGAAGGGTTTTAAAAAATCTGTTTTCACCGCTGATGGCGCATATCGTACGCCCATATTCTCTTGCAGCGGTAGGGCTGACTTTTGAGCCAAGCATCATACATCCCAATTGCATGCCATAGCAAATGCCCAAAACAGGCACTCCCAGTTTCATTATTTCCTCATCACATCCGGGTGCGTTTTTTGAATAGACACTGGCAGGCCCGCCGCTGAGTATAATGCCTTTTGGTTTTATCTTTTTTATTTGTTCTGCAGTAATAAGGTGTGATACTATTTCGCTGTACACATGGTTTTCTCTTACGCGTCTGGCAATAAGCTGCGCATACTGAGAGCCAAAATCAAGGATTAAAACTTTTTCAATGTTATTTTCGAGCATTTCTTTTCCTAATCATACATATTTTTATACGGCCTGTTTTTAAAAACATGGCTTTATTCAGTGCAAAATAAAACCATGTCAACGTTGGTTTAAAATACTAAAACAGAATCATTTGAAAATGGCAACAGAAAATATTCCTTATAAAATACCGGAAAACGAAACGACCGTTTTTTATCCGCCTATCGGAGACGCCCCGGAATTGACGCGAGACAATATGCGGGAAATACAGCATTACGCCTTTAAATTAATTGATATTCCTTTTCAGACATTACGGAATGAAACCCGCCTGGAATTATTAAACACCGCAACACAATACACAAAAAAAATCCTTTCGTTCCTGCCGCACGAATTCCGCGAAACAACTAGCCACACGGTAAATAATAGCGGAAAAAATGCCGCTGAACAATTATACGAAAGTTTTTTGCCTGTTGAATCAAAAATTTCACATTGTCACTGTCCTGAAAGTATACCAATAATATTTACCGGACATGAACCCATTTTCTATCATCCCGGGATATGGATAAAAAACCATCTCGCATATCATCTGGCAGAGAGATTAAAAGGTATAAGCATAAATCTTATCGTCGATAGTGATTCATGTACGGCTGGTTTTATGTATGTACCGTGTCTCTCCAAAGAATCAGCATCTATTCAGAAAGTATCATTTGTTGAGGGGAAAGAAACTCAGGCGTACGAAGAAATTTCGTTTGAAAAGATAGAGGTTATAGAACACTTTAAAGATAAAGTTGATGCATTGCTCCGGAAAAACAATCACGACGACGTAAAAAATACCGTTAAAAATATGCAAATCATGTTTGATTGTTTTATTCATCAAATGCGGCATGCGTATCTGCAAGGCTGCAGGGACATGACGAGATTGTTTACTTCGGCAAGAAAGGGCATGGAAAACGCATGTGGCATTAAAAATCTTGAAATCCCTGTCTCGCTGATGTGTAACACGAAAGGGTTCTACTCTTTTTTCCTGCACATTTTGTACAATGCAAAACAATTTGCAGAAATTCATAACGAAAAATTAAATGATTATCGAAACACTCATGCCATTTCCTCTAAAGCAAATCCGGTTCCCGACCTGGAGATACATGATACCTTAGTGGAACTGCCTTTTTGGGTATGGGAAAAAGGCGGCGCACGTAATAAATGTTATGCACGATATGACGCCGGTTCCATAATAATAACAAATGGCAATCAAATGGAATGGGCATTAAAGAGTGATGAAGATCCGCAGAAAATCATTTCCAGACTCAGATCGTTGGAGTCGCAGCCTTCCCACACTATTAAGTTGCGGCCAAGGGCGATTACCCTGACGATGTTTTCGCGATTATTTGTGTCTGATGTATTCATCCATGGAACCGGCGGGTCAAGATACGATGTGATAACAAATGGCATCATGAAAGATTTCTTTCACATAGACCCGCCAAAATATATTACGACGACAACCACATTATTTCTCCCGGTCAAAACACAGGATATTGATGCGAAAACATTCCCTGCTTTACAAAAAGAGCTGAATGATATGCGCACCAATCCCGAACGGCACGCTTCGGGAAAAACAAGGCAACATCCCGTGTTTTTAAAAATGGTGGAGGAAAAACGTGCATTGATAGAGAGGATGAGGGGAAGCGACAAGGAGAAACGAAGTCAGTTATTCCATCAAATCAAAGAATTGAATGCGTCGATGTTTAAACAAATAACGAATGAGTTCGGGAACAGACAAAAAAAACTGGCGGCGATTAAAGAGAAAATGGTCTACAACGAGGTGGTAAAATGCCGTGAATATCCAATAGGTATATTTCCTTTTAATACGTTGAATGACCACTTTGCAAATGTCTTTTCCGAAAGTAAAAATAAAGATAAACAATCGTGATAACGGCTATGACCGTACCAATGATGATAAGATTTGTTTTCAAGGCAAGCACGGCATAAAACGCCTCTTTTTTATCCATTTCCACCAAAAGTATCCAGTTTATATCCCTGAGGTTTTCAAGGGGGGTATAGGCGCTGAGTACGGGCATATTACGGTAATCCTTTATTATTTTTATATCCGTATGCCCTGCAAACGCTTCTTTCGTTGCCTGTGTGTCAATTTCCAGTTTTAAAATAGTGTTTTGTTTCAAAAACCTTGACTTAGACCGCATGAAGTTGTCATCGCCAACCACATAAATTTCCCCGGTTTCCCCTAATCCATCCCTTTGCAATAAAATATAATCAATCTTTGAAAAAGGTATTTCAACTACCACCAAACCTAAAAGATTATTAGAAACATCATACACAGGGGCAGCCCCCAGAAAGATGAAATCTTTTGAATCCTCACTCCATGTCAAATCAGAAAATTTAATATTATTCAAACCTTCCCTATACACCTCTCCAATGGTAAATGAACTAAAAACGCCTGTTTTTAAATTTGTGCCGAGGTATTCGTCGCGCTTTACCCCGAAAACAACATTTCCGTCTTTATCAACAAGAAGAATGTTTTGATAACCGTACTGTCTTTGGTAATGTTCTAAAAGAGGTCCGTAATAGGTATCGACCTGTTTGTATGGGGTAGAATCTAAACCGGCAGATTTAAAGGCGTTGGAGAAGCGGGGTAAACTTTGCTCTACGATGGGGTTTTTGGAAAGGATATGCACATCTCCATATCTTTCATAAAAGAAGTTTTGAATCTGCATCTTTTTTATTTCCCGTACCGAGATCAAATGGTTCTTCGCCTCGTATTCCAATGCGGGAATAAGCGTCCGATATGTCAATGGCCCCATAATTACCAAAAATGTGAAAAAAGCAATGCTCGACGCAACTAATATCCTGTACATTTTATCTTTACCATTCCCAAATTGAATTATAGATACGGTTTCTCATGCATAAAAAAATAAACTCCCGCATGATACTAATAAATTTTGTTTTGTCAAGTTTATTGATTGAGTTAGGGGGGCGACAATCTACAATCTACAATCCACAATCTGCAGGTTGCCGGTTTCGCCGGGGCAAATGCTTTCGACCATACACACTATCACGCATTTCGATATGTCTCAATGAAAAATGCTACGTCCTTTTCATTTCCACCAATAATTTCGATGGTAAAATGCGTAATGTGATTTTTTTTAAGAAGAGAAATGATTTTTTTCATATCCATATCATAGTCAGTAGAAAAATGCGAATGGGTATCTCCCATTGGCGCTTTGAAATTCCAATCGAGTGGCGTTTGATTTGTATTTAAATGTACCCCCATAACACTACATTGCGTACATATCTCGTTAAGGCCCTCGTAAAAATCAAATTTATTTAAAATTGCTGATGCCCATAGGTGGCCGACGTCCAGCCAGATTGGGCAATCAAGGTATTTTAAATGCTCCGGTGTTTGATTTCCATTCCCAAGTCCGGGAAAATCATTCTCCA
Organism: Candidatus Kuenenia sp.; assembly: GCF_039794105.1. Lineage (GTDB taxonomy): Bacteria > Planctomycetota > Brocadiia > Brocadiales > Brocadiaceae > Kuenenia. The sequence continues at coordinate 31,436 of NZ_JBDIWA010000005.1, read as the reverse complement.
TGCACAGGATGTAGGCCGGGAAATGGCTTCTTAGCCTCTCCATATTTATTTTCACCCTTTTTTGGTAGCCCTGAAACTCTTCCGTAGCTAAATATTCCGGATTCATTACGCGGGTATTGTGCAAAAGGTATTTACTGTCTATTGTATCGCGCAATACTTTCCCATAGTTGGCAGGGTCATTTTTAATTGGTTTTGTGGTCATGAAAAATCCATGCAGCACGGCAATAGTGCTGTTCAACTCTTCAAGAATATTTGCCGTGTTTTCAAAATCCTCAACAATACGCTCAAAATTATCTCCTGCCAGATTTATGAAATGTTGAGAAAATAATGGGGCATGAACGGTATACTTCACATCATATCCCTTAATTTTGTTATACAACTCCCTTGAAATGGTATTATGAAGTTGAATGCCAAATTCAAACCCTTGTGATTCAACCATTTCCTTACAATTTGTAACCTTTTTAAATACCTCTGCTTCTTTGAAACACATGGTACTCATCTCTATCAATACCGTCATTATAAAAACATTCCTTTCTGAACAATATCAGCACACAATAGGGGGAAAATTTTTCCACACCGTTTTCTTTAATATATATTCACATCAAAATAAAATCACTTATCCATTTGGGCGAAGCATTTGCCTGCATACAGTTATAACTCGTTCAACAAAACGGAGTTGTCGGGTGTACAGCATTTTAAGTCCTTATCTTCTACACAGGCAAATGCTTCGCCTCTATTATTTTGAAGGCACTATATTTGCGAAAAATTCTTATGCCTCGTACGAAAACATTCTTTAAAGAAGGTTGATTATGATACAGAGTACAGAAATTTCGATGATCAGTACCCAGGTCAATTCTGGTTTCACCACAGATGCTGCCAAAGGTACGGACAATTCATTGTTCCGTGATATTATTCAACATGAATTAAAGAGCCAGGCATCCCAAACGACGTCACATTCCGCCGCCCAAACTATAGAAACCGGCAAACCGGCATTATCGCAGTTAGAGCGTAATACTTTTGCCATTCAAACAGCCTCTGAAAACATAAGAAAAGGGAAAACCTCACCATCGTTTATAGAACAGTTAAAAATGTATAAAGAAGATCAATTGCTGTCAAAACCCGGGGGGGACTCTTTTGCGCTTAATAAAGAAACAAATACAATAGATTATGACTTAAATCAATCTCAATTTAGCAAAAGAGTAGGAAAAGACCTGAAAGATGCCGGCGAAAATATTATTAACATTTTTAAAGACGTAGGCGCCGGCGCGCCATTTAACTATGTTGATAGCAATGGTTCCATTCAGGAGGGGGAAAAGGTCGGTTTTTTCGGAACAATAATAAATTTCTTTAAAGATATTGCCAGCGGATTTACCCTTGGCAAATACACACCGGAAGGGGAAAGCGCCCCGACAAATGCGCTCGACGCAACAAAACACTTTTTCAAAAAGGTATTTGTTGATGCTGTTTTCAAAGACATTGTCGTAGGCGTGCCAAGGAGCGCAATACATGTCAGCGAAAATGCATTGTTTGCAGGTATAAATTTATTGGAAACTATTCCGGACGCCACCATTGGCAATTTTAAGACCGGACGGACAGTGACGACTGAAATCTTTGACGATATGCAGGTATTCGTTGATTTTGTCACCGATGTAGTCCCTATGGGCGAAGCAAATTCCCGGACGCATGCCTTTGCGCTGAATGAGGGTCTCAGGGGGCTTCCTTTTATCCGCAACATTACCAAACAGGCGCCGGAACCAAATGATGAGAAGTGGAAATATGTGCGAAACACCCCATTCAGAAAGTCAATTGAATCGTTTGCAACAATAATCCCCATACGCATGTGAAACAGGAGGGGATGGGCGAATTACGATTTACGATTTTTTTAATCTGTGTAATCTGTGAAATCTGTGGTTTCTCTTTTTACGAATTACGATTTGGGATTTGAATCGCACCTTGTAAACCTAAGCTGGCTATACCAGCAACAAGCCAGAAATAAAAAATACGAAATTCGAAGTACGAAATGCGAAACAAATCCGAATAACAAAGAATAAAACTCAAAACAAATCCAAAGCATACAACAATATGAAGACACGGAATGCGAGATACGAAAGATGCATTTGTTTAGAATTTCAAATCATTTTGTCATTAGAATTTGTTTCGGATTTCGTGTTTCGTATTTCGAATTTAATAATTAAATATCTTGCCAAAAAGAGCAAAGAAATTACTGATAAGGTATTAATTTGCCCTCTTCATTTCAATTGTAACCTCCGTCTCGCCTTGTATCTCTATTTTGGTCTTAACTTTTTTATACCCCCTTTTTTCCGTTTTTATTTTGTATGTACCGCTATCCAAGCCTTCAATTTCAAAAAACCCATTATCGTCCGACGATGTCTTCCACTTGATATTTGTCGTGATTCCATTCAAAGTTATTTTTGCCGATTTAACGGGTTTATTGTTTTTTTTGTTCACCACAGTGCCCGACAATTTCCCTTTGTTTTCAGCATTTGAAGTCAATAGAATATTGTCAAGATATATAACACCTGAAGCATCTGCACTACCGTTCCATGGAATAAACTCAATCATTGATATGCGGCTGAAATCGAGTTGTGTTGTTGAGCCATCCTGCCCTTCCGGATAACGCCAATCATAGAATTTTCCGTCAAGCGGTATTGAAAACGTCTGCCAATCCCCATCCTCTAACTTCGGAAATTTGTTATATTTTTTTATTCCCACATCCGGTTTCCCCTTATTGCCCTGTTCATCGGTAATCACCACCAAAAGCTCTGTCGTAGCATTATCCGTAGTCTCTATTTTAATATCAAACTGTAGATTCTTATATCCTTCCCAATTTGCAGTTGCATCGTATGTTTCTGAAGGTTGCCCATCTTCTCCATAGATTACGGTTTTATGTCCATACGTGCCAAATGACATATATTTCCTGCCATCTTTGGTATCTCCGTTTGAACGGTCAAACTCTATCTTCATAGAGGCAATACCGCCCATGGAAGGCTTCTCTTCGTAATCCAGGGAAAAACGGTAAATATACGGGCTGTTCCTGTCTTCCGGAATGCCATGCGCATCCCACCAGCCTATGGAATACGGCTCAGATTCGTTCCATGCATGCGCCAATGAGCCCGTTTCAAAGTCACAAATCCTTCTTACTCCTTCTGCTTCCCGGGATACTACTTCCACGGTTACCGGTATCTCAACTATGCCTTCCGGTGTGTTTACTTCTATTGCAGTTTCATAAACGCCTTCTGACAAATCAGAACGGTCAATGGTTACATATACCACATCGGTTACCTTTGCTTCTCCGGATGTTTCACCGGCAATATCCAACCACGAGGCGTTTTCTGAAACAGACCACGTTGTGACTCCCTGCCGCGCGTTTGTTATATAAACCGGCATAGTATATGCTGTTTCTCCATCGCTTTCCAAAATACCGGTTTCGTAATGTCCAAAATTCATTTGCACAGGGTTTACATGAAGGTATGTGGCGGGTTCTGTTTGTGTGTCTTTTTCAGAAAAGATGAAGGCGTATATTGCCAACGGCTGGAATTCATACGTCAATGCGCCACCGCTCACGGCAACCCCTCCTGTTTCCATTTCTACAATGTAGGGGTCGTTCATGCCGAAACGCAAAATCTGCTTCAAATAGAGTGTTCCGCTAAAACCGCTTATTTGCAACCTGGCAGTCTTTGCAGACTGATCATGCACTAAATCGCCCGATTCGTCATACTCACCTTTGTACGCTGCCACCACAACAACATCGCCATCGGATTGCGCACAGGCATGGACTGAAAACGCTTCCCAGTCGCTTGATTCGGCATAAGCAACGTCTCCTCTGAAATATGTACTCATAAGGCGGAATGCCCAGTATTTCGGGTTTGGTTCTCCCTTTTCACTGAACATTGCCTGTTTTGCGGAATCGGCTTCCCTGCCGTAACTGCTCCCAGCCTGATTCGGCTCTCCTACATACCAATTGCAGGCAAGCTTTACCCCCATTTTGGCAAAAGACCCAAGGTAATCCATCTGGCCAATAGCCGCAATTTGAGGATTTTCCGGGTAGCCACTCCAGTAAAAATAATCATACTCGGAAAAGGATATTTCCGTGCCAGGATAATAATTGGCAATCATATTTTGAAAACGTTTTAGTATTTTTGGTTCAATGTCAAAAGAACTAACTATTTCAGCATCTTGTGTATAAAAACCCTCCTGCCACAGGGATCTTGTCTCCTGCACGGCATCGTATTCAGTTAGAGCCTGTATATATCTGTGGACATCTAAAAAATCAATCGTCCTCATGCCGGTTTCCGCCTCATGTTCCGCAGCACGAATAAGATACTGACACAAAACACGGTTTTCATCCGTTTCCCATCCAACGATTTCCGGATCATTACCCCGGTCAGGAAATACTTCCCTGTTCCACTCATTTTCTTCATCCATCATTATCTGCCACCCCTCATCGTCAGGCTGAGATACCCCATTGATTTCGGTAACCGGACAATAGAGGGAATAGTCGTTATTCCAATATAACCACCAGTTTGCGGGAGTGGGGCCAAATGTTGAAGCATTGGGGTTTGCCTCTTTTATTGCGTCTGCAACGGAGAGCAAGCGCGGGAAGTAGTTGTCAAAGGCAGTGTCGGAATTAAGTACCAAATCCCCATGGGCGCTGTCTTCGTAAATGTCAGGATAGTCATATCGTCTCCATGCAATCCATGGTTCGTTTCCGATTTCCCAGAATTTTATATCATCGCCTGCCTGAAATATCCATGATTTGACGTCATCCGTAGTCTGTATGCGGTAAAAATCCTCGTCATCGATAGTATTCCCATCGCCCGCCACATAACCAAACACAGGCACAAGAAGGAATGGTTCGGCATCAACATCGTCCCGGCACCATTTAACAAAACTCTCCCAGCTCATGGAAAGATACTGATTTTCAAAGGAGAATACGTTGTACATCCGGTTAAGGCTGTAATTGTAACGTTCCATATTCGTGGCGCCCAACCTGACTACGGAAACATTTGCCTCTTTAAGTTTCGGCGCGCATAAATCAAAATAATATCCCTGACACCAGTTGGCAACGTTGACTCCGTATATATAATCGCTGATCTGTTGCCTGTCGCGTGAAATATCAACCGTTAATTGGACGTACGTATCCAGACCTTTTTCATTATTGCGAGAATCCGTTTCAGCGTAACAATCTGTATGGTTTATGCAAACAGAACATTGCTGTAGAATTAAGAATAAAATAAACAAAAAGAATATATGGTTTGGCGGCTTATTAAACATGTGCGTTGTCTTTTTGATTGCTATCATTAAATAAATCAGGCTACCTTTCAAATCTTTTCGAGTCGATGCCCAATCAAGCCACAAAAACTGAATGGCATTATTCCACAAGGGTAACCAGTAATGTTGGATTCTCGCTATCCGTAGCATCGAATTCAAAACGATACATCCCTGCTTCTTCGGGAGACCATTCTATATCGGCAAGGATAGGATCTGAATATTCGCTGTAAAGGTAATGCTTTTTGCCGTTAGTAAGACTTTTTCTATAATACGACGCCCCGAAGTTTGTGTGTTCATTCGTTGAAGCATCGGCAATGCGAAATGTGTAGTCACCTGAAGAAAGGCCGACCTCCAGTGTATAGAGTCCATCGGTATTCGTAAATTTATATTCTGCTCCAGCCTCCCAGTCATTCATAGAACCCATTAAATAAAGTTCAGCGGTTATTGGCGCTACTCCGGGCGTCCAGTCTGCATCCGCAGTAATTTGTTCCATGGCAAACGAACTTCTGGTCATGAACCAGTTTGCCTCAGGCTCTGCGCCGCTATCGTCCCCGCTCAACAAGCGATAAAAGGTTGCATTCGACCAATCGGGCGGCTGATCTATTATTTCCATCATTTCATAGGTATCGTTTTCAATATAAGCGGCAATCATTTCCTGCCATTCATTAATCCTGCACACACTGTGGTCGTAATCAAAATAATCGTTGTTCTCGTCTATGAGTTCCTGGAGATACGCTTTGTATTGATCTCTGAACTGCTGAACAGAAAGTATTTTATACACGAGTGGTCTGCTGTTATTCATAGTGCCCCATTTCATCACATCCTGCGTTCCCGTATTCTCCAGTAAATAAGAAATCCCCAGGGTACGGTCGTAATCATAGGGAATAAAATAGAGTTTTTCCGATTCATCAAAGTATAAATAGTAATTGTTGGCATTTAACCAATGATCATCCCATGAACCTATCAGCACATTAACTGCAAGAAACCGGAGAAAATGGTCTACATCCATCTCCGATTGTATCCAATCAACAAATTCATCACCCTCTTTTGAATTCAGGTCTTCGATAAACTGAATTAATTGTTCCTTTGCTGTTTCCAGATCGGACTTGTTGGTTTTGAGATCGTAGTAAGGCCTGTAACTTTCCTCTTCATTTAGCGAAATATCTTCTACCCCTATTTTATCAGTATTCAGGTTGGCATAGTTCAAATCTCCCGGGTTCCGGCACTTCCACAGATACCCCTCGTCATTGTCTTTGCCAAACCGCTCCTGTATAAACTCTTTATCTATGTTTTCTACCATGCAATATACGCCATAGTATGCAGGCGCATCGTCTTCTTTTACCTTTATATACACCCTGGCGTAACTCGAAAGCGGTGCAGTCCATACCCCGAATTTTTTAAACAAGTCATAGCAGTAAACCTCCCTTACGTATGAATCATCACCGCTAAAGCTCCTTAAATTCAATCCCCGTAGACCCTTGAAACGAGCATCCTTGTCATATTCGTTAAAATCAATCTTCAAGTGCGCCCTGTGCCAATCAGGTGATTCCGGGTCGTGAAGTTCCCCTGCTTCCCCTTCAAGGCGTATTCTACTGTATGTGCCTCCCCTGATCCTGAAGCCAATACCTTCCATATTTTCAATCTCGCCATTTTTTTCGAATTCAAAATCCGCCGTTGAATACTCTTCATGTTTGGGATTCGAATCATAGTATAGCAGTTGATTATTCCACTCGTCCGTGCTAATGGTAATGGTGATGACAGGCAATGCGTTGATATCAAATACATAGTTTAAATTCTCGCTCAGCGCCAGAGATTCAACAGGAGAGGCAGAAACACTGACGGTAGTAGCCTGCGAATTGTTTGTCTGGTCATAGTCTTGCGGCTGAACATTGTCGATACGAACGGTTGCATTGTACGTTCCGGCGGCGTCAAAGGTGGTCGTGAAAGAGACGTCCGTTGTTTCTCCGGCTTTTACCGTAACCGTAGCACTGCCAACAATTGTGTCTTCAATCAAAAGAAAAACGTCCGCCGATGCCCCAGCGCCGCCATTTAATTCGCTGATTTTTGCGGTGATATTCGCTTCCTGTTTTTCCGTTATAAAGCATTTCACATTAAGTTCGCTTACGTTTAAATCCGGAGGCATCGTTGAAACCATGACAGTAGTGGATGAAGAGTTGTTTGTCTGGTCATAGTCTTCCGGCTGAACGTTGTCGATACGGACGGTTACATTGTACGTTCCGGCAGTATCAAAAGTGGTAGTGAAAGAGACGTCCCTTGTTTCTCCAGGTTGCAACGTAACCGGAGAATTGCTAATGACCGTATCTCCTACCAAAAGAGAAACATCCGCCGCCGCCTCGGTATCGCCATTTAATTCGCTGATTTTTGCGTTGATAGTTGTTTCCTGTTTTTCCGTTATAGAGTTACTCAACGCTATATCGCTTACAGTTACATCCGGCAATAAAAGCACCTCGCCCGTTGCATTAAGCTTTATATTTCCCTTTTTCTCTTTAATTTTTACCGTCACCTTGATTGATTCTGCGTTTTTAGTGTTTTCATATTGCAGCACAACGGAGCTTCCGGAACCGTCCGTTTTGGGCGTCAATTCAACATTTTTAAATATTTTTTCCAATGATGACGATTTCAGCTTAATCTGTTTTGCGGTCGTAGGGGCTGAATAACCGTCTTTAATCACAGTAATATCAATGGTAACTTCAGCAATATTATCAGCATTTTGCAGTATTTGAACTGAAAGTTCGTAGGGTTGTTCTTTGCTTTTTGCGGAAGAATTTTTCGCAAACAGTGATATACCGAGGCATAAAAAAAGAAGAACGAGCGTAACATGTGTTTTTTTCATTATTTTCTCCTTAATCTCAAAGAATGATTACCGGAATCTTGCTGAAAATTGGACGGCAATGGCAAAAATCCTGCTTAAGCCGTTATTGCTAGCGACTACAGAGGAAGATACCAGAATTATGTGCAAGTTTCATGTATAAATTTGCAGGTTTTTTAAAGAGAATACCGAACCGCAGAACAAGGAATATCGAATATTAAAGTAAAATCCGGCGCGGGTTCAGGTTTGTAACCTGAACCAAACGTTTTATACTTTCAATTCAGCCTTCTATTGGCAAAACAACTGGCAAATAAATTCCAAACAGTCATCATGTTGCATTAGCAACACCCAGAAACGATGAAAATGGTTTTATAGCCATATCATATTGCGGTACATGTACTTAAGCTATTTTTTGTAGTCTTATTTTCGAGTAGGGGGTGTTGTTATTTGGGCGTTGGAATTTTACCGCAGCACATGGCCCCTTTTTCTGCATAAACTCATCAGGTTGCAAACACCCGCCTGGCGTGCGACGAACCTCGTCGCACTACATGAGAGAGAGGAATTTAGTGGGCTTAGAACCCGTATCAAGTGCCATCCTCTCTGTACGGCTCATTGCTTAACCAAATGCCTACCGTGCGCGTGACGTTGTCCCGTTTCGGCAAAAATGCTTTATTTATACAAATATATCTGATAAGATTTTTTCCTCTTTTCGTACAAATTATATAATGAATAAACTTCGCAAATGAAAATGGATAAAAATAGGGAAACGATTGACAACGCTTTAAAAATGGCATGGATAATGCAGTTAAAAGAGGACTGGAAAACTGCGAATTACCATTATTTCAAGAATTCCATGCGTCCACCTCACTTTGAACTTTCGGGTGCGGACAGAATACTGGGGAATTGGAGGGGGGGGCATTGGCGGCGACTCTCTGTCAGCATTTTCCTGATCCAGTCCTATCCGTGGGAATATGTTCAGGAGGTGCTTTATCACGAAATGGCACACCAGTATGTGGAGGAAATTCTGGGGATACGGGATGATTTACCCCATGGTGAAATATTTAAGAGCATTTGCCGGGAAAACGGTATTGATTCCTCTGCCACCGGCGATATTCATACATGGATGGAAAGAAAGAAAAACAGCTTTTCGGCACAATCAGGTAACCACACCATACTTGACAAGGTACACAAGCTTTTGGCATTAGCCCAGAGCAAAAATGAGCACGAGGCGCAGTTGGCAATGGCAAAGGCACACGAACTACTGTTAAAACATAACCTGTCATTATTGGATGCGCATGCCGGGCGGCATTACGTTTACAAACAAATCGGGAATATAGGGAATAGGGACGCTATCAAATCATTAATCTGCTCCATACTCTGCAAATATTTTTTCGTAGAAGCCATCTGGAAATTCGGGTATGAACAGCATGAAAATAAAAACGGCAGGGCGCTGGAAATTTATGGTCTGCCGGAAAATGTGGAGATGGCTGAGTATGTGTATAATTACCTTCAAAACATCTCCGAATTATTGTGGATAGAGTATAAAGGACAAAAAAAAATCGACGGTAACAAACACAGGAGAACCTTCATCTACGGTCTCCTGGAAGGTTTTTACAATAAACTGGAAAACCAGGCCGTTACCAGCCATTCAAATAAACTTGTTTGGAAGGGAGATCCCAAACTTAAGGAATTTTTCTTCAGAAGAAACCCAAGGCGCTCGCGTACTTCTCACCGATATTCAACAAGCTGCCATGACGCCTATGCCTCCGGAATCAACCAGGGAAAAAATCTGGTTATTCGCAAAGGGGTCCATGGGAAAAGCAATGGAGAGATTAAGTATTTAAACTGACCCCAAATTAAAATCGGCAGTCCTCAGTCCTCAGTCCTCAGTCCTCAGTCTCCAGTCTCCAGTCTCCAGTCTCCAGTCCTCAATCTGCAATTTGCCGACTGTAGATTGCCTATTGCCGACTGCTACGGTATTATAATGGAAAATTAATTTTTATATGCTTGACAGTGAAAACATGACAGAATAGAATCCAATAAGTTGAGATTTTGCGAAATGAATCATACTTGAATTAACAGATATTTTCCCCGCAGCAACAGAAAATTTCCATTTTCAAAAGTAAAATCTTGCGTCTTTAACTATCCATTATTATTCGTGTTAATGTGGGTTTGACAGGCAAACAACGGTTACAGAATAAGAAGAATTGCTGGACAAACAGATGAACAGAACAGGCGCTCCTATCCTCAAAATTCCATTAAACCGCACTGAAGGTTTTTTGTCGGATACAATAATCTTTAGGGATGCAAAAGCCAGGACCCCTCATCCTAATCTGGAATTAAAGAAAGACAATGCGAACGGTCCCCAAATGCTGGTATGGGGAAAGTTTTTAATCAAACATGAATACCAAATTGCGAAAAAAGACGGTGAACTTTTTGTTGACGTCACAAATGATAAAAATCTCATCCACAGGAAGGGAAATATTGTTCCTGGCGCAATGACGGTCTCCAAAATAATTCTTCCCCTGGAAATCCTTTTTGCGGATATGGAGATATCTTCCGTTAACATTAAATTTACCCGTTCCGCCTTTTATGGCGCTAAAACCTGTAGTTTGTTCCTCTGGCAGTTTATTAATGATAACAACATCCAGATTGATATAAGAACGTATCAGCAGAATGAGATTATAGCAAGCGCCATTGTACTGGGAAGGCCAAAATCCCTGGATAAACACATACAACAGGTAGACGAACTCCTGGTAAATGAGTCGTGTTTTGCAAAGGTACAGGCTTATTTTAAAAGTCTTGGCATCCGGAGCGATTCTTATGTTGAAAAGGGAAAATATAAAGACTACACCTATCCATTAGCATACATTGCCTCGCTGCCTTCCGCCGAAATCGTAAACCAATTGTCAGGGCAAGGGGGTATGATTAATGTGTTGCGTATGGACTTTGGAAATTATGAGAGGATACCTATTACCGGGGATAAAGGGCCTGAGGTAAAACTCGCGAGGGCAAAGAAACGGAATTCGTTTAATAAGATTTTGACCGAGGTTGCGGAAGGGCTCGTCACCTACTATAAAGGGCTTGCAATCGTTAATCCCATTGCTAAATTTCAAAATTCTTCTGAACCGGTTATTAACAAACTCATTCACCTGCAGGAAAAAACAAGAACAATGGCTGGGCATAAAGAGGCATGAAATAAATTGCCCATTGCCGGAATTGCATCAAATCTGCAAAACATCCTCCTCCCCCTCTCTGAAAACCCTCAATTTTACCCCTTCTCCCGGATATAGTGGCAAGAGAATGTTATTATTTCTTTTCAGCAACAGCACTCCAGAAGGTTTTTCAAATAAATTTTCACGAAAAATAAAAATACACGTCAAGACATTTACCGTAATTTTATTTTCATATCGACGGAATAAACCTATACTCCTATCTTAGAGAGCAGTGGCCTTAGGTCTGACCGCAGATTAACCGGAACGATGTAGCGAAACTATAAAACAATTAAAATCGATTGAAAGCATTGAGATTGCTGATAAAATTAAAAAAACAATACATTTAGATCCGGCACAAGAATAGAAATGCAGAAAATGTTTGCTAATAATATATTACAACGCTACGTTATACGAGAATGGTTTCAAACATTCTGGCCTTCTTTTTTGTGCTTTGAAATCCTAATGTTCTTAGGGTTTGTAATTCAGATATTACACAAAGGGCTTGATATTATAGCCCTAAAAGCGCTCATCCCTCATATGTTTATCCAGGTGGCGCCTTATTCCATTCCTTCGGCATTGCTTACCGCTACAACCTTAACGTATGGAAGATTGAGCGCCGACAGAGAAATTATCGCCATACAAGCAAGCGGCGTCCATTTACGGAAGATAATTACTCCGGTTTTGGTAATAGGCATTATTTTCAGCTTTTTTACGCTGGTGCTATCGGCGGAAATTTTGCCAAGATCCCTTTACCAGATAAAATTATTACAAGAAAGGGCGATAAACAATATCCTCGCCGGCAGATTAGCAACCTTCCAAAAAAAGGTACTCATGGAGCCGTATCAAATATACATTGGAAATGTTGTAGACAATGTCAACAAAGACATCACCGTTATTCAGTATGCGGATGATTATGTTACGGATATCATCCTTGCGGAAGAAGGCAGTATCGAGGTGAATAACGAAAAACACACAATTTTCCTTACGCTACGCAAGGGGGAATTTATCAAACCAAACTACAAAAAAGCTGAAGATGTTCCGCGTTTAGGCGTGTTTGCGGAAACCACATTTGAAATTCCCATGGGAAAAGGCAAGACAGACTTTTCCACCAAGCATATGACGATATTCCAGCTCTTTAAATACAACAATGAAATTGACCGGGAACTGGCAAACAGTAAGGAAATTCCCGCCAATTTTGAAGAGGCACGGGCTGAAGCATCAAGAAAACTGGCTGAACACCAAAATCAGTTGCAGCAATTAAATAAAAAACAAAAACACCTTGAATCCGAATTAAAAAAATCAAAACAAAATCTGGAACGGCAGAAATCAAAGATTGATGGACTGGCAAACGAGAGTAAGCTGGCAAATAATTATATACTTGTCGCAACCGAAAATCTGATGCAGTTAAAAAGGGAAAATAAAGCAGGGTATTACATCGCTGATGATATCGATGTAAAATTGCTGGAAATAAAAGAAACAATAGAAAGGGAAAAACAGCGGATTAACCTTATATCACAAAGAATGATTGAAACACGTGAGATACAAAATAGTGAAACACATAACATAGCCACACTCTCAAAATCGCTTGAAGAGACAGAAAAGGACATATCTGTTTTGTTGAGAAAAATTACCAGCTTTGAAAGTGACCTGACGGTGGCGTTAAAAAAGAAATTAAGACGCAAAAACGATATTTCCATACACAAAAGAATCTCACAGGCGCTTTCCTGTTTAAGTTTTATTGTTATTGGCATTCCATTGGGCATTAAGCTACGGAGTTCTCACCTTATAATAGGGTTTGGAGTAAGTTTTATGATTATCTTGTTTATTTATTACCCCCTGATGGTAACAGGTTCAGTGCTTGCAGATGATACATTATTGCCCGTTGTGCCTGTTTTATGGGGTGCGAATGGCATACTTCTTATCGGCGGCATATGTATTTACCAAAAACTTTTTGCGTATAATAAATCTTAACAGATAGGCGTCTTTGGTATTGTCATCAATTCTTGACTTTTTTCAGGATAGGGCTTACTATAATTTAATTAACTTCGTTTAACGTTTTATGAGAGATCGGGCATAATGTATTACGGGAGAAATCCTTTCGGATTAAATATTGGCAGCAAATGGACCCGCCTGGTTATGATGCTAATCGTCGCCAATGTCGGGGTGTTCATGTTCCAATTACTATTTTCCACGATAAGCCCCCAGTTGCCCCCCCTTCCGGTTAACTCATTATCAGAGGCTCCAGCCCTGCCGTGGCATTATCCCGCTTCAGATAAATTCACAAAAATGTTCTGGCTCTATCCGCCGGATGCTATAGGGAATTTGTGGTTCTGGCAGTTTTTTTCGTATATGTTTTTGCATAGTACAACAGACCCCTGGCACTTGATCTTTAATATGCTGGTGCTCTGGATGTTTGGCAGCGAGGTTGAAAAGGTTCTTGGCCCAAAGAAATTCCTGACACTTTACTTTACCGCGGGAATCTTCGCGGGGATATGCTGTTGTATCTTTACGCCAAAAGTTCCTATCCTCGGGGCGTCCGGTGCAATTTTCGCGATAGAAGTCGCCTTCGCGATGTATTTCCCCAATAGCATGGTTATTTTTTATTTCTTTCCTATCAGGGCGAAGTATCTGGTAATGATATTTGCATCCATCACGGTATTTAATTGTATTGCGCCAAGGGGAGGCAATATTGCGCATTTTGCCCATCTGGGGGGGCTTGTGTACGGGTTTTTGTTCGTACGGTACTCAAGCCGTGCTGTTGATTATTTAAAACGATGCCAAATACGTCAACAGGAAAAAGAACTGAAAAAAGACATGGAGTTGCGTGAAAAGGTGGATGAAATCCTTGACAAGGTGAATCGTGAAGGGTTGCATAATTTAACATGGCGGGAAAGAAACATCCTCAAGACCGCCAGCAAAAAATATAAAAGGAACAAACATTGATTAAGATTGCGGTAAATGGCGCATGCGGCAGAATGGGAACAAGGATTTGTGCCCTTATCCTCGAAGATAAAGAATCTGATTTAACTGCGGCGCTGGAACACCCGGGGCATGTGTCCATTGGCAAAGACATCGGGCTGGTGGCCGGTATTGGAGAATCAGGGCTGAAAATTTCAACTGCAATGGAAAATCCCGCAGATGTGCTGATAGATTTTTCATCGCCTGAATCTGCCGTCAATATTGCGGAATGCTGCGCGAAAAAAAACGTTGCGTTTGTAACAGGCACTACCGGACTAACCCCCCTGCATCATGAAAAATTGCTGGAAATATCAAAAAAAATCCCCTGCCTGATTTCACCAAACATGAGCCTGGGGGTAAACGTAATGTTTTCTGTTGCCGCCCAAATGGCAAAAATACTGGGCAAGGATTTTGACATTGAAATTATTGAAACACACCACAGACATAAAAAAGATTCCCCTAGCGGTACAGCGCTGAGACTGGCAGAAAAAATATGCGATGCAACCGGACTGGATAAGGAAAAAAACATTATCTATGGCCGCCAGGGGATCATCGGTGAACGCCCTTCAAACCAAATAGGCATACACGCAGTCAGGAGCGGAGACGTCATTGGCGACCATACGGTAGTTTTTGGCGGGCTTGGAGAACGATTAGAGATTACCCATAAGGCACACACAAGAGATACGTTTGCGCGGGGCGCAGTTTATACGGCAAAGATTATTGCAAAAAAAAACCCCGGTATGTACACCATGTCCGACGTGTTGTAAAAGCATTGTCCACCATCCCCAACCCTTTTTGGAAGCACGAAATACGAAGTACGAAATACGAAACAAATTCTAAATTTCAATTTTCAAATGTTCAAAACCCGGTTTTTTTCATTGGGATTTTGTATTTTGGAATTTGTTTCGTATTTCGTGCTTCGTATTTCGTATTTTTTATCTCGTGCTTGTTTAATTCTGACTTGGATGGGTTAGGGTGGAAGGGTTGTACCATACGAATTCGTATTTAATAACATTCTGTAATAATTAATTTTTTGAAAGTAAGACTATGAGACTTGATAAGTTTACCATAAAAGCGCAGGAAGCCATACAGGAAGCCCAGGAATTAGCCGAATCAAAGAGGCAGCAGCAAATCCTTTCTGCGCACGTATTGGAGGTTTTATTGACGCAGGAGCAGGGCATCGTGGTTCCTCTCCTGCAAAAATTAGGCGTGGATGCAAATATTGTTCTTGATAAAACAATGGAGGCCGTTAACAAGCTTCCGCAAATAAGCGGTTCAGGAGCGCCGGGGCAGGCATACGTGAGCGCGGAACTGCGCGATATGATAAACTTCGCGTGGGAAGAAGCCGGCAAGCTGAAGGACGAGTACCTAAGCACCGAACATATGCTGCTGGCGCTGGTACGGCAAAAAAATACCTCCGCTGGCAAAATATTAAACGAGGCAGGCATTGACCGGGAAAATATTCTCAAAACTTTAAAAGAAATCCGGGGCAGCCAGAGAGTCACCGACCAGACTCCGGAGGACAAATACCGTGCCCTTGAACGATACAGCAAAGATCTGGTTGCTCTGGCACAAAGAGGAAAGCTTGACCCCGTTATTGGCCGTGATGACGAAATTCGCAGGGTAATACAGGTGTTGTCACGAAGGACAAAAAATAATCCCGTTCTCATCGGCGAGCCAGGCGTGGGAAAAACCGCCATCGTCGAAGGGCTTGCCCAGCGCATTGTAAACGGAGATATCCCCGAAAGCTTAAAAAACAAACGGGTAATGTCGCTCGATATGGGAGCGCTTATCGCCGGCGCGAAATACCGAGGAGAGTTTGAAGACCGCCTTAAAGCAGTGCTTAAAGAGATAAGCGAGAAGGAAGGGCAGATAATACTTTTTATTGATGAATTGCATACCGTGGTTGGGGCAGGAGACGCAGAAGGGGCAATGGACGCTTCCAACCTCCTCAAACCGGCATTGGCGCGCGGAGAACTGCGTTGCGTGGGTGCCACCACTCTTGATGAATACAGAAAACACATTGAAAAAGACGCCGCCCTGGAACGGCGGTTCCAGCAAGTATATGTGGGAGAACCTACCGTTGAAGACACTATTGCAATCCTGCGCGGACTAAAAGAACGATACGAAGTGCATCACGGAGTGCGCATAACAGATTCAGCTATTATTGCCGCAGCGACTCTTTCCAGCCGGTATATATCGGACAGATTTCTACCGGACAAGGCAATAGATCTTATCGATGAAGCAGCGTCAAAATTGAGGATAGAAATCGACAGCATGCCGGTTGAGCTAGATGAGATCGAGCGCAAGATCCTGCAATTGGAAATAGAAAAAGAAGCTTTAAAAAAAGAAAAAGACGAAGCTTCTAAACAACGCATGGAGAAAATTGAAAGACAATTATCCGACCTGAAAGAAGAATCCAGGGCTTTCCGGGCACACTGGGAAAACGAAAAAAAGGTTATCAGGGAAATACAGGACATTAACGCAAAGATAGACCAGGCGCGCATTGAGGAGCAAGCAGCCCAAAGGGAAGGGAATTTAGAAAAGGTTGCTGAGATACGCTATGGACGTATTATTGAATGCGAAAAAAAATTAAAGGAAAAGCACCTTGAATTGCAGGAACTGCAAAAATCCAAATCCCTCCTGAGCGAGGAGGTGGGGGAGGATGATATTGCCATGGTAGTCGCCAAATGGACTGGAATTCCCGTAACACGTATGCTGGAAAGTGAAAAGGAAAAACTATTAAAGATGGAAGAAAGGCTGAAAGAGAGGGTAGTTGGCCAGGAAGAGGCAATTTCCGCCATGTCGAACGGCATCCGGCGTGCACGCGCCGGACTTCAGGATCCGAACCGGCCTATTGGCACCTTCCTGTTTCTTGGCCCTACCGGCGTTGGGAAAACGGAGCTTTGCAAGGCGTTGGCAGCCTTTTTGTTTGATAACGAA
Source organism: Candidatus Kuenenia sp. (assembly GCF_039794105.1). GTDB lineage: Bacteria > Planctomycetota > Brocadiia > Brocadiales > Brocadiaceae > Kuenenia. Next base: position 14,198 of record NZ_JBDIWA010000005.1, on the reverse strand, counting down.
GAGGCAATGGTTCGTATCGACATGTCTGAATTCATGGAACAACACTCAGTTGCACGGCTTATAGGCGCTCCACCGGGTTATGTGGGATACGAAGAAGGCGGAAGACTAACTGAGGCGATAAGAAGAAGACCCTATGCCGTGGTGTTATTCGATGAAATTGAAAAGGCACACCGGGATGTATTTAACGTCTTGCTTCAGGTTTTTGATGATGGACGGCTCACTGACGGACACGGCAGAACCGTTGATTTTAAGAATACCATCATTGTAATGACCTCAAACATCGCAAGCCAGTGGATACAGGATTTAACCGGCCCTGAAAATGAAGAAGCACTGAAAAGAGAGGTAAAGCAGGCGCTGAAAGAGACCTTTCGCCCTGAATTCCTAAACCGCATCGATGAAACAATAGTCTTTCACAGTCTCTCCAAAGAACGAATCAAACAGATTGCCGACATACAATTGAACGACCTTCGAAAGCGCCTCGCCAGAAACAACCTTAAACTGACCGTCACAGACCGGGTAAAAGAGACATTGATCGAAGAAGGGTATGACCCGCATTTTGGCGCACGGCCTTTAAAGCGCACCATCCAGCAGCTCATCGAAAACCCGCTTTCTATGGAAATTTTGGGGGGTAAATTCCCCGACGGCTCGGAAATCATGGTAGATATGCAGGATGGGAAGGCCGTTTTTACAAATAAATGATTTGCCTTGCTGGGAAGGTTGAACTGTGTAACTATTCAGCGTAGCTGATGGAGAATATTACCGAACATAGCCCCAAAGGGGCGAAAGCGTATAGCAGGGGGTGAAGCCCCCTGAAAATGGAGAATACCGTTATTAGCCCTGAAAGGGCGAAAGGAATTGTTTCTTGTTCCTAAACAGTAGCTTTGGAACAAGCAGATGAAATTAGTAGGAATCTAATTTATCTTTTGCAACTTGTTTGAACTTTTCCTGAAGTTTTGCTTTAAATTCTTTACCCACTTTATCAAATACGTCAAGTAATTCATGAAAAGTCTTGTTGCCTCCCAATAAGTTCCAGTATTCTTCTCCAATAAAAAAGTCGTTTGGATGGTCCATCATACCGACATTTGTAAAGAAGGTATGACATCGTTATTTCTTATAAATAATTTTTTAAGACATTGTCTATAGATATTTTTCCTTTTCCCCAACTATTTTCCCAGTCTTTTATTAAGGATAATTTTTTTTCTTCTAAAGTTTCAGAAAAATTTGTTGGTTGTAATTTCATAACTTCGTTTATCCAGTTCAAGATTTTCTTGCAATATCCTTCTTCCTTTGCTATGAAATCCCAGAACTCTTTACCAATTATTGCTGATTTAGGATAACCTATTAATGTAGATTGTATCTGTGTATTAATTTGCTCACGTTTTCCATAAGTCATTCCTAACATTGGAACCTGTTTCGATATATCCTTGATTTTTTGAATATGAGCATTTAATTGCCGTACTTGCTCAATACTCATAGTATTTGGACTACTTTTAACCTGGAAGTGGTATTCTTTTTCTTCTCGAGTTATCATAATGTCAAAACCTTCTAAATCTGATTTTTCTGCACCACTGCATAATAAAACTCCTTCTACAATAAAACCCCATGAAGTAACAATAGATCTTGTGACTTTCTGATAAAAATAAAAAGTTACAACCTCACAATGGTCATCAAATCCGAATGCTTTTATTAAGAATGGATTTATTAAAAGAGTATCCAATGTAGTTTCTTTAATTTCTCTAATACTATTTTTAACAAAATCCCTTATTAAAACTGAAATCCATGCATATCTTATATCTAACATCTTTTGGGGAAAATATTCGGTTAAAATGATTGATAATTCTTTAATTTGTTTTGGATCTAATAAATTCTTTCCGCTGACTTTTCGTAGATCATTTAGCTTTTCTATGTTTTCGAATAGATTAGATAGCTTTTCTAAATAAACAGATATGGCGGATGCAGTTTTATCTCCAATACCAGATATCTTCTTACACAAATATACGATTAAATCTTTTTCATCATAGTTCATATTGCGTATTTTTAATTCGTTCTATGGCTAATTTATAATACTCTTCTTTAATTTCAATCCCTATGTATTTCCTGTTTAGCTGGAGACAGGCAATTGCTGTAGTCCCTGAGCCGATAAATGGGTCTAAAACAACATCTCCTTCTTCTGTAAACAACTTTATAAACCAACAAGGTAATGCTACTGGGAAAGTTGCGCTGTGATTTTTATTTGAGCATTCTGTAGCCAGATGTAATACATTAGTGGGATAAACTTTGTCACGATTTAACCAATTTGAAATGTTTTTACCAAAACCACTTTTTGATCTTGACTCAAACCTCATTTTATCTCTTTCGCTCAAATTTTTTAGCCTTTCTTCTACCCAATCACCAATAGGTATCATTACTGATTCTTGAAACATTTTAAATTTTTTTTGCTTCGTAAAGTGAAGACAGCGCTCCCAAGCATCTCTAAATCTATTTGGCCATTTTCCAGGATAACAATTTTTTTTATGCCAAATGTATTCTTCCACCCAGAGCCAACCTTGTTTTTTCATTTCTAAGATTAATTCTAATACATAGGTATGTCTTTCACCGTTTTCAGCTTTTTCTTTAATATTTAAGATAAATGAACCGTTATCATTTAGTATTCTTTTCAATTCATCTGTTATAGGCATAAACCACTCAACATATTTTTCTGCTGGAATAGTATTGTAAATAATCTTCCTTTTATCTGCATAAGGAGGAGAAGTAACTATCAGATCAACACTGTTAGAGGGTATTTGCAGCAATTTCTCTCTTATATCACCATATATTATCTTATTAATGAAATCATTTATTCCCATATAACATCGAGCCATATAGTTTTATTTTATAATAATTTTTATTATACTATTGATCTTCTATCTAGTCCTCTACATCTAAAACTTCTTCCGCCTCATTATATATCATTTCAATATCTTCAATTATAAATTTCTTTTTTAACCGATCTTTAATGTTAGAACGATCAGGGCAATCTCCAAGATAAAATTCTGAAAGCCTTTTCGCTTGTTCTTCATTTTCTGCTTTTATAGAAACCAAATATGTTCTTGTTAAAGCTACTTTATATGTTTTCATTGAAAAGTTTCCTACCCGTGTTTCTTTTCTTAATTCTTTAAAGAGAGTCAAGGTTGCGAGTTGAACAGAAATGAAGTCCAACGTAAAAAGTTCGTCGTTTAAAATCTATTGACCATTTTTTGTAATTTGGATATGTAGGAACATTTCCTATTCACAATTTACCAGCTCATAATCCATGCTTCCCAAGCCTATTTTCCGGGCATAGGACATCTGTACGGTGTAATCTATTTTTGGCCAGGATTCTTTGCTCATGGTAATCAATCAGCCCTACATAAGGAGGTGAAGAAAAGATACCTTTGATTTTTTGCTTCCTGGCTAATTCTGCAAAAGCAGTATTTTTCTTTTGTAACTCTTCAATTATGTTTATAGTCTTGCTATCTCCGGTCAGGCAAACCTGGAAAGTTTGTGTTCTTAATTTGTCAAACTGTGCAATGCGTTTAACAGTATCCTTAGTATATGTTTCCCACCATTTTAAGATGGAGAAAAGTGGTTTACATATTTTGCCGTGTTTCGCACAATAATAAGTAGCTGTCACTGGTTCGACAAGAGTCGCAAGGTCCGCATGGGTAGTTGCTCTGCAACTTCGAATTGTCCGGCTTAGAATTACACTGATAATTTTTTTGGTGTCAATGTTTTTGATTTTCTTAATTTCATTGAATACGAATTCAATTTCTTCCCGGATATGTTGAGAATACCATTTGCCAAGAAACGTGTCGGATTTTTCCTGGCGGAGTTTCAGCTCGTATTGTTTAAGAAGTTTATTGTAAACAGGCAAAAACTCTTTTTCTTTTTCTGCTCCATATTGTGCTTCGTCAATCTCGCCTTGTCGTAAACGGTATTTATATTCAGGAATAGGGAAATATTTGTTGTTGAATTCGTAAAGTGCTTGTAACAGTTTTTCTTCAAACTCCAAAGTCTGTGAATTGAAAAGGAATTCTTTTAATGCTTTTGTGATGCGGTTAATTTCTGTTTGGACATTAATCAAGTTGTATTTGGTTACTTTACAATTTGCAATAAGAGCATTGAATGCTGAAAACATCAATACCGATTGCATGCATTCCAAGTTCGCAACATTGAACCATTGTCGTGCCGCTACCGGAAAAAGGGTCCAGAATAATATCACCTTTTTTAAAATATATCTCTGTTTTGAAATTGTCGGTGTGGTCGTCAAGAAAATACTCTACAAGTTGAGGAATGAATTTGCCCTTGTAAGGATGAAGCCGGTGAACATGTTTGGTTGTTTCTGCCTCTTTGTATTGGTCAAATGATAAAGCCCAATTTAAGTCGTCACCTAGCCGGTCTTTCCAGGAAATTTCTCGTTTGCCATTGAAATATTTGTAGTAATTTATTAAGTCCTGTCTGGAAACCTGTACCGTTCCATTGTCTCCAATCTTTTTAATCCTTCCGTATTGTATTAAGTAAGAAATATTTGAAGTCGTTACATTTTTTTTCAGGTAGTTTGTCGCCCATTCACTGGCTTCTTTAATTGTCAAAAGGTCTTGCATTTTTGTTTTATATTATTTTAGCAAACTGTTTGCGGTATTTACCGAACTGTTGGGTTTCGTGCCTCAACCGGCTTGCAGGATGAATCGAAGTTCAGTGGCGTATTATTTCTTCAGGCAAATCGAATCGCACAATTGCTTCGCCTCTGAGAATTTGATGTGTCCCGTGTAGAGCGCCTTTCCCACTATCATACCTTCTATTGGCAATTGACAGAGGTTTTCAATATCTTTGAGCGAGGATATTCCCCCGGAAGCAATTACCGGGGTTTTTATAGATGATAAAAGTTCCTTCAGGCTTTCAATGTTTGGTCCCTGAAGCATCCCGTCCCTTGAAATATCAGTATAAATAATAGCGCACGGTGAATACTTTTCCACCGCTATCGCGAAATCTATGGCAGTTTTTTCACTGAGAGACGTCCATCCCTGCACGGCAACTTTGCCGTTTTTCGCGTCAATGCCAACAGCGACACGCCCGGGAAACAGGGAACAAAGCTCTTCAACCCATGATGGGGAATCGATGGCCTTTGTTCCTATTATTACCCTTTCCGCACCGAGGCCAAGCACAGATTTTACTGATTCGGTGGTCCTTAAACCACCGCCGAATTCGATGGGAATGTTTATGTTATTGACAATTTGTTCTACAATGGAAAGATTTTTCGGAAGCCCATCAAATGCCCCGTCAAGGTCAACCACATGCAGATACTGTGCCCCCTGATCTTCCCACGATTTCGCCATATCGACAGGGTCATCGGAAAAGACGGTTTCTTCGTCTTTTTTCCCCTGGGTTAATCGCACACATTTCCCGCCTTTTAAATCGATTGCCGGAAAAATAATCATAGGATAAGGTAAGATGTTTAAAGGTTAAAAAAACTCAAACAAACACGTACAGGCCAGGTAGGGGCGAAGCATTTGCCAGTTTGGGTATGAACGCAGTTATAACAATTTATGGCAAATGATTCGCCCTACACTATAAATTCCCAAAATTTTCAAGTATGGCAAGTCCGTATTTTTGACTCTTTTCAGGATGAAATTGGGAGGCAAAAATGTTTTTGTGCCATATCATTGAAGTAAATCGCATACCGTAATCCGTTTCCGTGGCAACAACATTTTTATCTTCCGGGCATACATAGTACGAGTGCACAAAATACATGTACGAGTTACAAGGAACGTTTTTCAGGAGGGGATTATCCTGCCTGACAATATCAATCTGATTCCAGCCCATGTGGGGAATCTTTAATTTTTCATTCGTTTGTCTGCCGGAAAAATCAAATCGAATCACCTTGCCTGGGATGATATCCAGCCCCATGTACTCTCCATCTTCATAACTTCGTGAAAACAACAACTGAAGTCCGAGACATATGCCTAGAAAGGGTTTCCCTCGCCGGACAAATTCAATGATGGGTTCTATTAACCCCCGCTGCTGTAATCCGATTATGGCGTCCTTGAAGGCACCTACCCCCGGCAGCACTAGCTTGTCAGTATGTTTGATATCGTTTGGATTGCCGCTTACCTTGACATCAAAACCAAACCGTTCGAACCCTTTCTCTACGCTGCGAAGGTTCCCCATTCCATAATCGACAACGGTAATCATGCAGTGCGTTTCAGCCACCCCCGCTAATAATAACAAACTCTACGCGGCGGTTTTGCGCCTTGCCTGCCTTTGTTTTATTGTCCGCAATGGGCTGAAATTGTCCAAACCCGGCAATATATACCCTTGTAGGTGAGATGCCGCATTCATCTACCAAATAATGCAAAACAGAGTTTGCCCTTGCGGTTGACAGTTCCCAGTTCGAAGAGTATTTATCTTTTTGTTTTTGAATAGGGTCACTATCCGTATGTCCTTCTATTCTTACCATTTCATTTGCAATATCGGTTTTCAATATTCCGGCTATTTTTTTCAAAGTCGCCTTTGACTGTTCACGTAATTTCGTTTGTCCCGGGTCAAAGAGTATTGCGCCTGGCAATACAATAGAAACAGAGCCGTCCTTTATTTTTGTGATTGCCCCTGTGCCTGCCAGCTTTGACTCAAGATCACTTCTCGAATTTTCAAGCCTGTTTAGTTCGCTTTCATACCTGCTTGCCATCACCGAAAGGTTAGAGTTTTCCTGCTGCAGACTAGCAAGGCTCTGGCTCAACTGCTGATTTTCAACCCGTAATTGCTTAAGTTCGCCACACCCTGTTCCCGCCGCAAACATTCCGAACATTCCCAAAAGACAAATACCCCGCATTAATCCAACCTTTTTTACCATCTTCTTTCTCTCCTTTCACGAGCAATGCCGTTAGAAATTAAGGGATACAGAAAACCGCAAAGCAGTTTCTCATTATAAAAATACATTCTTTTTGGTAACACTTTAGTTTTTTGAAAATTCCAATAATATAGTGATGTTTGCCCCTACTTTTCAAAAATCAGATTTGTTTGACTATAGGTGCTTGACAGGATAAATACCGCTTTTTTAAGCGGGAAAACCATTAAAAAGAACGCGGAATACCAATATATATAAATTGATTTGCCCTATAAAATAATCCTGAAAGCAGATGCATACCAAAGCAGCCAGCGATAAAAACGGCCCGTAAGGGATCAAGTGGCTTTTTTTAAATACAAATACGGGGATTGCCATCAGGAGCCCGAAAAACGGCGCAACAAAAAATACCGCCACCGCCAGCTTCCAGCCTGCAACAGCGCCAATCATGCCCATAAGTTTTACATCACCAAAACCCATAGCATCTTTTTTAAAAAGAAATTTTCCCATCACACCACATAGGAAAATGAGTCCGCCTCCGGTAAAAATGCCGATGAGCGAGGCAATAAACGAGTCTAGCCGGTGTATGTCAATTAAGGTAAATCTTCTCAATGTATTGTGTGCGTGGTGCAGGTCGGGACAAACAATACTTAAAACAGCAAAGACCGGAATACCAATGAAGGTGATTTCGTTGGGAATTATGCGTAGTTCAAGATCAACAAAGGCCGATATTATCAGCGCACAACAAAGAGCCAGATATACAAAAAACACACAGAAAGATTCACTTCGGCATACAATAAAAATATAATACAGTTGTAAAAAAGCACAACCTGTCAGCAATTCTACGAGCGGATAGCGTATTGATAACCTGTTTTTGCACGCCCGGCAACACCCCAACAGAAGCAGGTAACTAATAACAGGAATATTATCAAACCAATTGATTGATGCCTTGCAGTGCGGGCAAAATGAGCGGGGATATATCAAGGATTTATTCTTCGGGATTCGATAGATACAGACATTTAGAAAGCTCCCTACCACTAATCCCGCAACAAAAAATACAAGGTAGAACCACGGATGAGAAACATCCAGTACATTTTTCTGGATAGCAATACTTCCTTTTTATTAAACGGTAACTCTTCAAAATACGTAAAGAAAATGTTCACAACTGTATATCATAACATGTTGGTGAATGCAAGTTAAAAGCATTCTACGCCACGGCAACGCCAAGGTCATGATAAACGAATATAAATTAGGTTGGATTTTAAAAGACAACCTAAACGTAAAATGTAGAGACGCATTGCATGCGTCTCTTTTTTGGGTCAACATTCTCTTTACGCGCAGCAGTTTCCAGGCGCATGCAATGCGTCTCTACAAAAATATTGAAATTTCTATACGTTTGAATCAGTCACTCCCGTATGCTCGTATGCTTGTAAAAATTACCAATATCCAATGTAAATATTACAAGGTTTTGTATCCATAAACCTATTCTGCGATGTATGAGTAAAAGGTTTTTAAAGTTGTAACAACACGTCATTAAACACATAAAGTATATCTTCATCCTGTCTTTCCGGAAGCACATGGCATTCCCATTGCTATCTATTTGTAACGCCTACGCAGGTGCGTATTGCAAGATGCACCCTGGTTACTACCGCTAAATTTCTAAAATCAGGTTTGTTGTAACAATTTAGTTTTTTGAAAAAGTAGGGGCGAAACATTTGCCCGTTTGGGTATGAATGCATTTATGACAATTTATAGCAAATGCTTCGCCCCTACATTGTTTTTTATCTGTGCTGGCCTGCGAAATCTGCGAATAAAAAGGATTTTCATGTGACTGCTTCTGTATAATATTTTATATTTTTGGCAATAATCGTCATCCTGTTTCCGGAAGAGTCGATCATCAAAACCCCCTTTCTTAAAGACATGAACTATGCCAGGATGGATCTTGAAAATGATATAACGCTTATCAAAAACCGTTACATCAACTCTTGCCATCATCTTGATTCACAACTCGGCAGGATAATACACTATTTGGAATCAAATCAACTGCTTGAAAAAACCATTGTTATCATTACGGGCGACCATGGTGAGGAATTTATGGAAAAAGGACATTGGGGACACAACTCCGCATATACGGAAGAACAGATCAGGAAATAGCAGACAAAAAAAGATTCTTTGCGTCATCTCAAAACGATCTTGCTCTTTTGATGACAGAAATCAATAAATTCAATCAATAAATTAGGCCTCCGGCGACTTTTCCATGTAGAGCGAAGTGCCATTTCACTCGTAACGAAGCAATCGCTTCGTCCTACAACATTGAAATTCCTAAACGTTAAATTAATGAGAATACCTACGATCTTTCCAAAGTGGTTCTCTCCATGGGTAAGTATTTTATTCATTTTTCTCATGCTATTATTTCTTGGTTTTGAAGTATACGCCATGCTCTGGTATCACTTTAAAGGACACGAGGAGCTGCTTCCGCTATCCGGAAATTTTTTGCACGTCAGAGAAGAATTGACAAGGGAAAAACCGAAAGAAGAATTCCGGTTTGCCGTTATTGGCGATACTAAAAGTGCTGGCACCTTTGAGAAGATTGCCAGGGAACTACGCGAAGAACCCTTATCGTTTGTTGTCTTTCTCGGAGATTTTGTGCGTAGGGGCACAGAAGGAGAGCATCGTTATTTCAAGGCGGAGTTTGCCACCGAATTTGCATTTCCCTTTCCATCATTTTTCCTTATGGGAAATCACGACGTTGATGTGAATACCTTCCCAATATCGAGGTTTGAGGAGGTCTATGGGCCTAGTATTTTCTCCTTTGAATATCAGGGAAGCCTCTTTATCTTCCTCCGTATTCTGGACAAACCCTATTCCACGAAAGAGAGTTTGCAGTTCCTGGAAAAATTCATTTCAGAAGACGCTTCATCACGATACCGGAAGATATTTGTGTTTTCACATATCCCGCCTCCGGTATCTTCTCAAATCGACGCCAGAGAATTTGAAGGTGCAGAGGAGTTCATCTCATTGGTGAAAAGGGTGCAGGCAGATTATGTAATAACAGGTGATTATCATGGGTATGCAAGGATAAAGAAAGGACATACCGTGTATCTGGTTACCGGAGGCGGTGGCGCACACCTCAAAAAGAGTAAATATGGCTGTTTTCACCACGCAATGGTTATAAATGTGTCAAGGGAAAAGGTTTCTGAAAATATACTCTTTGTCAACAGAAACGAGGACATGGAAGACAGGGTCGAACGATTTGTCCTGGCTGATATGTATCCATGGATGAAAGAACATTTTCTCATACTATCTTTTCTTAATATAATACTTTTCGCCCGCGTTATCTGGTTAGGTATAGGGGTCGTCTCCCGACTATTGACGGTGTTTGCACGCAATGCATAGTCAAATGAATCTATTTTTAGAAAAACATCACAGGCAAGAAATGTTGTATCTGACAGTAAATTATGGTGGAATGACATTAACAGAAACAGGGCAAAGGTAGTGTAGGGGCGAAGCATTTGCTGTAAATTGTCATAAATGCATTCATACCCAAATGGGCAAATGCTTCGCCCCTGCTTTTGCACGAGTGATTATGAAATGAAAAGATCAAAATTATTATTATTTATTTTTATTACAGAGGGTTTTGCATTACTGTTGGCGCTGATTCTTGCAAAATATCTAAGAATTCAATTGTTGCCTCTGACTGAAAATATTTTACGTGATGCTCTCATTGGCACTATTGGGGCTGCTATTCCTTTCTCTCTGTTTGTGCTTCTTATTTCGGAAAAATCGGGGAAGAGTCCTTTTGTAAATTCACTGAGGCAAACGATACTGCATCACCTAAAACCCCTGTTTTCTCATTTAACGATCCCTGATATGTGTATAATTTCTCTTTTAGCAGGATTTTCCGAAGAATTGCTGTTTCGTGGAGTACTGCAAAATAAGCTTGGCATTTTTGCAGCAAGCGTGATTTTTGGGCTGCTCCACTTTATCTCACCGGCATATTTTGTTATTGCATTTTTAATGAGTATATATATCGGATTTTTATGTTACTATTTACAAAGTCTGCTTATCCCCATACAAATACACTTAGTTTACGATTTGTGCGCATTGATCTATCTGAAACATTTTGGGAGGATTAAATAAAGGTAACACTTTAGTTTTTTGAAAAATTCCAACAATGTAGTGCGACGAGGTTCGTCGCACTACAAATCCTATCCCTATCGGCAGATTTTTTTCAAAAAACTAAAGTGTTATGAAAATTGAGACACATATTTTCGATCAACAAGGGTGGCACGGACAAACAGAGTTTGTCCGTGCCACCCTTGCAATGAATTTTATTTAAAAGGAATACGATTATGAGAAACATTTTTTCCCATTTTATCTTCTCCGTATGTAAACTGTTTTTGTGCCTGGTTGTTGTGTTTCTCGTTTCAACACTTGCGGTCAAAACTTCCTTTGCTGTTCAGGTTGCGCCCAAAATAGCGGCTGGCGCATTTCATACCCTTGCGCTAAAACCAGACGGCTCTGTCTGGTCATGGGGAAAAAATGAATACGGCCAACTTGGTGACGGCGCCATCAAAAACAAACATTCCCCTGTGCAGGTAAAACACCTTAGCAGTATTATTGCAATCGATGGAGGAGCGTGGCACAGCCTTGCTTTAAAATCCGATGGAACAGTGTGGGCATGGGGAGGAAATTGGGCGGGCCAATTAGGAGACGGTTCCTATAAAAGCAACAATATTCCTGTTAAAACAAAAGAATTAAGCGGCATTATCGCCATTTCCTGCGGGGGACAACACAATCTGGCGCTAAAATCCGATGGAACGGTGTGGACATGGGGCATTAATGATAAGGGACAGCTCGGCATTGGCGATACTAAAAACCAGCAGATTCCCATCCGGATACCGGGACTAAACAATATTGTTGCTATTAGCGCAGGGGGGTATCACAGCCTTGCCATTAAATCTGACGGGTCACTGTGGGCATGGGGCTCAAACAACATGGAACAATTGGGTGATGGAAGCGATACCAACAGGTACAGCCCTGTCCAGGTAAGCAATCTTCGCGGCATCATTGCAGTGAAGGGTGGAGGCGATTTCAGCCTTGCATTGAAAGCCGATGGCACAATCCGGGCATGGGGTTCAAACGGCTTGAGTCAATTGGGCGATGGAACAACTACAAACAGAAACACACCTGTTAAACTATCTGAAGTACGGGATATCATTGAAATAGCTGCTAAAGGGAATCACAGCCTTGCACTTACCATTGAAGGCAAGGTTTGGGAATTTGGCACCCTCGGAGTGACCCTTACTGCAAAAGAAGTTACATTGCCTGCCTATCGCCCTGTTTTGGTAAACGAGATAACTGGTGTTGTTGCAATAGCATGCGGAGAATACCACAATGTTGTGCTTAAAAACGATGGCAGTTTATGGGGGTGGGGCAGAAATGATTTCGGTCAATTGGGCGATGGCACTGTCGGCAGCAAAACAAAACCCGTTTTGATATGTAAATGGTATTGAAGAAACATCCTATTGGCAATCTGCAATCTGCAATCTACAGTCGGCAAATTGCAGATTGAGGATTGTGGACTGTGCGAAGCCATGAATGGCCGGCTATTGGGAACATATGTCGTTATATATAATTTACAACTTACAAATCTTACTTTTCATAAAAGACTATGAACACTATAAAATACTCCCAACATCTTTTCACCGCTCTTTCCGCCGCCGGTAAAGCGGGCAGCGCAATCTTAGAAGTGTACAATACCGATTTTGCAGTTGAACACAAAGACGATACATCTCCTTTGACGCTGGCAGACAAGCATTCGCACGAAATTATTACAAAAGAGTTGAAAACCCTGACTACCGGCAATAATTCCGGCAATGCCAATGCCGTCGCCTCACTGCCTGTATTAAGTGAGGAAGGGAAGGAGATACCCTATAGCGAGAGGAGATCATGGGGATCTTTTTGGTTGGTTGATCCGCTTGACGGTACCAAGGAGTTTATCAAGAGAAACGGCGAATTTACCGTAAATATCGCTCTTATCCATAAAAACAGGCCTGTTTTAGGTTGTATCTATGTACCGGTCACGGATGTTCTTTATTTTGCATGCGAAGGACTAGGGGCATATAGGCGGGAAAACTATCAAGGCATAGCAAATGTTTTATCATTAAAAGAACTTGTTGATAGTTCGGAAAGATTGCCATCACGCCATACTCATAAAAAGAATATCGAAAACAATCGTTCCCCGGACGAAGACGGAGTTCATCTGACGGTTATCGGGAGCCGGTCACATCCTTCGGAGCAATTTTCAAAATTTGTGGAAAGTTTGCATGGTGAAGGGCGGAAAATTGAAATCATCTCCGCCGGGAGTTCTCTGAAATTCTGCCTTTTGGCTGAAGGCAAGGCGGATATTTACCCAAGGTTTGGCCCAACAATGGAATGGGATACGGCGGCAGGACAAGCAATTGTAGAGCAGAGCAATGGGAAAATAATGGATGCAGAAACCAATATGTCTTTGAAATATAATAAGGAAAATCTGGTCAACCCGTTTTTTATAGGCATGGGAGAAAATAGGGAACTTCTCAATAAGTTGAGGTAAACAATCTACAATCTACAATCTACAGTCGGCAGTCGGCAGTCGGCAAATTACAGATTACAGATTACAGATTGTGGATTGTAGGCTGTGGACTGTGGACTGTGGACTGTTCCCAAGCTCCGGCTTCGCATGGAAAAAGTAATGAAACCATGTCCGCTTTCAGACTTTTTCTCGTTTTGTATCTATTCAGCGAAAATAATTTAGAATTTACTTGACAGATAATATGAGAAAAGCAGGCAGCAAGTATGGTTAGCGACATATAGGGTTGCAGATGCGGTCACCGCAGTGTCCATAGGAAGTCTTTTGCAAAGAGAGGCGTGAGGTCTGTTCAGTAATAGAATTTCGAGCCTTTGTGGTGTGTTATAGAGCGAAAGAAAAGGGTGAAAAAACCTGAGGTATAATAGATGCAGTAGATAATTTCAGGCTAATTATACAGGTATCATCCATTGACTATAGAGAATATAGACGTAGACGCAACACTCCGGAAAGTAGAGAAGCTACTTTCTGAAGAGAAAGGGCTGTCACCGGCGGTGAGGTCAATGATAGAGTTGTTGGTATTGTTGATAACACTGCTGGCAAGACGTCTGAACCGGAACAGCCGCAACAGCAGCAAGCCGCCCTCAAGAGATCCGAATCGCAAGAGAGAAAGCAAGGCGAAGGGTGAAAGGAAGGCAGGCGGGCAAAAAGGCCGTGATGGAGTAACGCTCAAAAAGGTAGACAATCCTGATGAGGTGGAAGTAATAA
>NZ_JBDIWA010000004.1:0-153687 GCF_039794105.1 Candidatus Kuenenia sp. | reverse complement strand
TAGAGATATGTATCGTAAAGGGAGAGATGCCTTCTACGATTATTGTGGGGCTGCCGGATACTGCGGTAAAGGAGAGCCGGGACAGGGTGAAGGCTGCGCTGAATAACAGCGGTTACCGGTTCCCCAGGAATGTCGTAATAAACCTTGCGCCTGCGGACAGAAAAAAGGAAGGGCCTGTTTTTGAACTGCCGATTGCGGTGGGGATTCTTGCCGCTACAGGCCAGTTAGAAATATCTGACCTGCACGAATATGCCATTGTGGGTGAATTATCATTGGATGGAAAGGTGCGTCCGGTAAAAGGCTGCCTGCCGATGGCATTGAAATGCCGTGAACTGGGAATAAGAAAACTGATCCTCCCTTCCGGGAATGCGCCTGAGGCAGCGGTAGTGGAAGGGATCGACATTCTGCCGGTTGAAACGTTTGAGCAAACGGCAGGAATCCTTTCAAAGGCAATCGTCCCTGAAAAATTCCGGATCGACCCGGACAAGATGTTCGGGAATCATTCGGGATATGATGTTGATTTTGCGGAGATAAAGGGTCAGGAGCATGCAAAACGGGCGTTAACCGTCGCGGTGGCGGGCAATCATAATGTACTGCTGGTTGGACCGCCGGGGGCGGGGAAAACAATGCTTGTGCAACGTATCCCTACGATCATGCCTCAGCTTACCCTTGAGGAGGCGTTGGAAACCACAAAAATATACAGCGTGCTGGGGCTTCTGGATGCAAAGAAATATTTAATTGCAACAAGACCGTTCAGGGCGCCCCACCATACCATCAGCACTGCAGGATTGATTGGCGGCGGGTCTGCCCCAAGGGCGGGCGAAATCAGTCTTTCACATAACGGTGTTTTATTCATGGACGAACTTCCCGAGTTTGACAGAAAAACGTTGGAAGTGCTTCGTCAGCCGCTGGAGACGGGCGATGTTACCATATCACGGGCAATGAATTCGGTAACATATCCTGCCAGTTTTATGCTGGTGTGCGCAATGAACCCCTGCCCGTGCGGATACTATACCGACAGGAAAAGGGAATGCCGCTGCACTTCGTACCAGATACAAAAATACTCTTCCAAGGTATCCGGGCCTCTGATGGACAGGATTGATATCCATCTGGAGATACCGGCGGTAAGTTACAGGGAGCTTTTGTCGGATGCAGAAGGGCAATCCTCCGAATCATTAAGAGAAAAGACCGTTCGTGCAAGAGAGATACAGAGAGAACGTTTTCATGGACAAAAAACAAAGGTAAATGCACATATGACTTCAAAACAGCTAAAGAAGTATTGTGTGCTGAACAAGCAGGCAGAATCGCTGCTGCATCAGGCAATGGTAGCACTGGGCATCTCCGCCCGCGGACACAGCAAAATACTAAAAGTTGCCCGCACCATTGCTGACCTGGACGAGAGCGATGCAATAAAAGAGGAACATATTTCTGAAGCGACACAGTACAGAAGCCTGGACAGGGGGCTGCAGAAATGAATATCCTTTTGATAGACCCCCCGTTTTACCGGTTCTTCCAATATTACAACCGGTATTTCCCCCTGGGTTTGAGCTATCTGGCGTCCACCCTGAAAAAAGCAGGGCACAATGTGACGATTTATGACGCCGACTGCAATAAAGACTCCAAAGGAATGGACTATACGAGATTGCCGGAGATGTATGCCGCTTATTTAAAAGAGCTGAAAAACCCAGAAAATCACATCATAAAAGAACTATCGGAAACACTGAAAACCTGCCATCCAGACCTTGTAGGAATTACCGTAATGACCCCCAAAGCGGCGTCTGCTTTTACCGTAGCGTCATTGGTGAAAAAATACGATAAAAAATGCAACGTGGTTTTTGGCGGCCCCCATGCAACATTAAAACCGGAGGAAGTATTAACGATTTCCGGAGATGTTGACTTTGTTATCAGCGGGGAAGGCGAAGGCGCTTTTTCGGAACTGGCTCATTTGCTGGAAAAAAAAGAAGGGGGATTTGGGAAAATAGCAGGTCTCTCCTATTACAGGGAAGGCAGGAAAGCAAGCAACGGTTCGGGAAAATTTATTGATAATCTGGACACGCTTCCCTTCCCCGACAGGGAATCTTTGTTGGGGGCAGATACTTACACATCTGAGGACATGGGGCTGATAATGGGGAGCAGGGGCTGTCCGTTTAACTGCTCTTATTGCGCCACACAAATCTGGACAAGGAAGGTAAGGTATCGTTCAATACCAAATATCATTGAAGAAATAAAATACGTTAACGAAAGATATGGCACACACCAGTTTACCTTCAAAGACGACTCTTTTACGGTTAGCAAAAAAAGGGTTGCGGAGTTTTGTGATGCATTATTAAAAGTGGGGCTGAAGGTAAAATGGGACTGCAACACGAGGGCTGATTTGGTAGACCTTCCCCTCCTTAAAACGATGAAAAAAGCAGGATGCAACAGTATTAAGGTGGGCGTTGAGTCCGGCAGTGAAAGAATCCTGAAGATTATGGACAAAGGCGTGCCATTGGAGCAGGTAAAGGCGTCCGCAAAACTTTTCCGGAAGGCGGGGATACATTGGACGGCATATTTCATGATGGGTGTGCCTACGGAGACAAAGGAAGATATAAAAGAGACCGTAAAGCTGCTGTATGAAATCAAACCAAGCTTTGCGTCGGTGGGTGTATATGAACCGTTTCCCGGCACAAAATTGTTCGATATCGGCGTTGAAAGGGGGCTGGTGAAAAGGGATATGACGTATGAAGAATATTTTCTGCGTATACCCAGCGACTATTATTTAAAGGATGTGAAAAAAAGAAGCGATACGATGGATGAGGAAGAATTCACTGCCCTTGAAAGGGAAGTAAAAGAAACATTTCATGATTACAACAAAAATATCGCCCGCATATTTGAAAGGGCAAAGGCAAGAAGCTCGGTCTATATGCGCAATCCGAAGATTTTTTTGAGCGATATTGAAAAATTTCTCGGCTGGATGAGATAAAGAGAGAGAACAATGAAAATTCATTATCCGGTTTCCAAGAGAAAAATAGCGCTGGTGCTGGGAGATATCTGCATCGTAAACCTTGCAATAGTGTTATCTGCAATCGTTCGCCTGGGCGTTAACGGCGGGCTAAGTTACGTAAAAGGAAATCCACTGTCGTTTGCGGTTTACGGCATTGTTCTTATAACAATATTCTCCTTTGCGGATCTATACGATACCCGTAAGGACTACAAATCTATCGGCATTGTCATCTCTATCCTTTTCGCAACGGCGGTAGCCTTTGTTATAACGACGTTTATATTTTACATAAACGGGTCATTGAAGATAGGAAGGGGCGTTTTCTTCATCAATGGAGCGCTCATTATTGTCTTTATAACGGGCTGGAGAATGCTATACAGCTATATAATAGAGCAGCCGCTTTTTAACAGGAGGGCGCTTATTATAGGCGCCGGCTGGGCGGGAAGCACAATTTTGGGTGAGATTAAAAAGGCAAAAAAAGCGGGAATAAAAGTGGCGGGGTTTATTGACGATGATCCGGAGAAGTTAAACACGCAAATATGCGGGGTACCAGTTTTGGGAGGCCGGTCTGTTATAAACAAGGTCATTCGGCAGCAGAATATCGATACTGTTATCTCTGCCATAACACATGAAAAACATGCGGATTTGATTAAAATGTTGATCCATTGCTCGTGGAACGGCGTGGACGTAATCGATATGCCTACAATATATGAACAACTGACCGGCAAGATACCGTTTAAACATATTAATGACATGTGGATGCTGCATGTCGTTATCAGCAAGCCAAAATTATACGGAAAATTTATTAAACCTGTTTTAGAGGCCGTTATTTCCTTACTATTATTTATCATATTAATGCCTGTGATGGCGATAACTGCCGTTTTGATAAAAACTACTTCACGGGGAAGTGTTTTTTATACGCAGGAACGGATGGGAAAAGACGCCGGGAGGTTTACCATTATTAAATTCCGGACGATGGTAGCCGATGCAGAATCACAGACAGGGGCTGTTTATGCTGCGGACAATGATCACAGGATTACAAAGGTGGGAAGGCTTCTGAGAAAATGGCGGCTGGACGAGGTTCCGCAATTGTTGAATGTGATTAAGGGTGATATGAGTCTGGTTGGCCCGCGTCCGGAAAGGGAAATATTCATAAAAGAATTCGAAAAAAACATACCGTTTTATTCCCAGCGGCTTGCCGTGAAACCAGGATTAAGCGGATGGGCGCAGGTGAAATATCCCTATGCGTCTACCATTGAACAAACAGAAGAAAAACTACAATACGATCTGTACTACATAAAAAACATGTCCTTTCTGCTGGATAGTGTCGTATTGTTAAAAACGGTGAGGGTTATGCTGTTTGGGAAGGGGAAATAAAAAAGCAAGAAATACGGGAACCACAGATTACACAGATTGCACAGATTAAAAAAAATCGTAGGGACATGGTGCTCCGTGTTCCTACGATTGACCAAAGACAAATGACGAAACAAATTCTAATTACAAAGCATAAAATTCAAAACAAATCCAAAATATTTCGCGCTTATTACCAAGCTCCGGCTTGAGTGGGAACGAGCGTTTTTAACCTTACCTTACGAAAGGATGTTTTTCATCAAAGAACGCCTTTCATTATAGGAAACCCTTTCCCGGGTAATAAGTTCCCTTATTTGATGGGGGTTTTTAATGCCTTTCAGCGTATACGTAAGGGTATTTGTGAAAATTTTGAGAGTGCCAACCCGGAGGCGTTTTTGAATAGCGCCCTGGTGTATGAGTATTTTGTTAATGTCGTTATAGTCTATTTTTTTAAGACGGATTGAAAAAGGCCCTTGTCTGAGGAATAAACCGTTTTGGGCAACATAATATTTTGAAATGCAAATGGTGAGCACTGCATAACAAAAAAGAATACTGCCAAATGATAACAGACAAAGTCCAAAGGTCGAGTGGATTCCGTGCCACCGGCAGCTTAAAAAAAAGGAAAGCACGGAGATAAAGAACAGCAGCCAATACTGTGCTATCCTTGGTTTTAGTATTGTTTGCGGCGTGTTTTTTGCAAAAACAGGCAGTGAATTCGGAGCGTTTAGTTCATCCATTTTTTTTAAATGAGAGTGTCTGTTAAGGGGAAATAAAAAAGCAAGAAATACGAAAGGGGAACCACAGATTACACAGACTTCGTCGTGAGCTCAGTCGAACGATTACACAGATTAAAAAAAACCAGAATCCGGGGTGCGCGGCAAAAAACGGCATGCCATTAAAAATATTTATACGGTTTCTCTTTACCAATGAGTCGTATTTTATGTACAGGTTGTTCATTGCGGTTGCATAAGTGAAATAAATTATAAGTAAGGGCTTCTTGCAAGTCAAGGTAATACAAATGGCATTATCTCAACCTTAACCACAACTTTAATTTTAATCTTACATTTTTACTATTTAAAATATCTGAAAATATTATGAAAAAGGCTTTAATAACCGGAATTACCGGGCAAGACGGCTCCTATCTTGCTGAATTTCTCCTTTCCAGGGGCTATGAAACTCACGGACTTATTCGCAGGTCCAGTACTTTTAACACAGGCAGGATTGATCACCTCTACCGGGACCCCCATGACCCAGATGCACGGCTTTTTTTGCATTACGGAGACCTTTCCGATTCGGGACAAATAACAAACCTCATCTATAATATCCAGCCTGATGAAGTATATCACCTGGCAGCGCAAAGCCATGTACGCGTTAGCTTTGATATGCCTGAATCTACGGGGGATATTAGTGGCTTGGGCGCAACAAGGTTGTTAGAGGCAGTAAGGAGAAGCGGCATTAAAACCAAAGTGTATCAGGCAAGTAGTAGCGAGATGTTCGGAGACGCCCTTCCGCCTCAAAATGAGGAAACACATTTCAGGCCAAGAAGCCCCTATGCTGCAGCCAAGGTCTATGCCTACTGGATGACAGTTAACTATAGGGAAGGATACAATATGTTTGCCTGTAATGGAATCCTCTTTAACCACGAATCACCCAGAAGAGGCGAGACTTTTGTAACAAGAAAGATAACGCGGGCAGTGGCAAACATCGTTGCCGGAAAGCAAAAGAGATTGTATTTGGGTAATTTGTCGGCAAGAAGGGACTGGGGTTTTGCCCCGGAATATGTAGTGTGCCAATGGTTAATACTTCAACAGGAGAGACCGGATGATTATGTGATAGGTACCGGCGAAAGCCACTCGGTAAGAGAATTTGTCGAAATTGCCTTCAAACTTGCCGGGGTTGAGTTGGAATGGAAGGGAAAAGGCGCCGAAGAAAAAGGCGTCGTTCACTCCTTAACCTCCGCCTTATCCTCAACCTCCTCCCTGAAAACCGGCGACGTCCTTGTTGAAATCGATCCCAGATACTTCAGACCTACAGAAGTAGACTTTTTATGCGCCGATATAACGAAGGCAAAAAAAAAATTAAACTGGGCGCCGAGGGTTACATTTCACGAGCTTGCTCAAATTATGGTTGACTCTGATATGGAATCGGCCGGTTTAAAATCATCGGGCGACGGCGTCAGGATTCTAAGACAGAAGGGGATTGGCTGGATAGGGGAAATACCATAGACCTGAAGGACAGAAAGCATATAGCCATGGGTGAAACCCCATAAGCGCAATAGAAATTCCTAAACTGGCATAGCCATGACCAAACAAGCGAGAAATAAAAAATACGAAACTCGAAGTACGAAATCCGAAACAAATTCCAAAATCCTCCCCCCTTACCCCCCTCCAAAGGGGGACAACCACCCCCTGCACTCCCGCCAGCGAGGGACATTCTCCCCCTTTGGAGGGGGTAGGGGGGAGGATTGAAATTTAGCGTTTCGTATTTCACCTTTAAATATTTTGCCAAGAAGTCGGGGGTCGGCCTGGCAGCCTGAATGCTACAGCAGTCCCCTTTCAAAATTTCCCATCACGGAATTATTTACCTTACCCATGGTTTGAATTTTTGAAAATATATCCTGCACCATTTCAGGCGTATAATCCTTATAACATAAGTCAACCCTGAAGTCCCTTTGACCTCCATCAATAAGTTTTGGAATGTACTGAATAAGGGAAAATGGTTTTTGTCCAATCACTACTGTCCTGCAATCCTCATTTATGGCCGTAAAGCGGTCGCCATATTCATTTTCCAGTGTCATTTGACTGAAACCGCACCGATTCTTTCCCGGACACTCCCTTTTCATGTTTGCCCAAATGCAGGTCTCTGAGGTAAAGAGCGGGGTATCCTGATAAATAATCAACTCCGCATGGGGAGAAAACAGATTTCCCAGATTCTCTTTGTCATCTTCCGGAGAGAGCGTATATCTGCAGAATCCCCACTCCCACAGTTTCATTGCAGAAAGCGGATTCAGGCAATAGAAAGGGTAATCGGCATACAATTGTGCCTCTGCGTCTTCAAACAACTCAATTGCTCCGGCATTGGAGATATGGAATTGCCTAAACCCCTGTGAGATCAACTTCTGTACGGCCTTCTTACAATACCCGTAAGTCATGTATCCGATCCCAGTATCCCTCATAATGGCGGGTAATGAGAAAATAACCTTGTCTCTTCCTTTCGACGGAGAGATATTTTCATTATTTTCTACATAAGAGGATAACAACGCACTTAATCCCCTTTTGTTAAGGGATGTTTGATTGTTGCTTTGCTGCGTCAGGAGATCCCCGATCGTTTCATCTGTAAGGACAATATATATCTTGTGAACCGTCTCCAGTGGTATGTAGTTCAAATAGTCTGGTTTATCAACCTTCAGAGATAGCCTTATTCCTCCGGCAGAAACATCTTTCGCCGCTACATTATTCCTCACATTCATCACCGGCAACCCCTTCTGTAGCCTGCCGAGATTCCCGCACACCGGATGAGTAAATTCATGCCACGCCCCCTTCACCCACTTCTTTATGCTTTCACACCTGCGATCCCTGTCCTTGTGCCATTCTTCACAAAATATGCGGAAATACTCCCTTCGGATTTCATTTAACACGCTGAGCGGAACAAATAATTCACCGCAAATTTCCGTATGAATATCTTTCAGCTCAAAGGGCGTCTCGCCCAGGCGGGAAAAACACTCCTTTACCTGTTCCCTTTCCGTTGTCCTGTGAATGCCCTTTTCCAGTTTTACCGAAAAATTCATGGGAAACGAGAAATACCTTGTCGTGCCCTTTATGCCTATGCAGTCAGGCTTTATTTTGATTTCCAAATCCACGGGCGTCCTGGAAGCCTCTGATTTTTTCGGTACTTTTGGCGCAAAATATTCTTTGGTCTTTTGCGAAGAGAGCAAGTACAGCCTTGCCCCTGCCCCAGGTTGATATTGCCGTTCTGTGTCGATCATGGCAATATCACCTGCCTTTATACCAAACACCCTCTTCCCATTGACCCTGATATTCCTTACAGGTAACAAGGCGGGTTCCTTTGCACCATTATCAAATACCTGTAATAAATCCCTTACACCGATTTCAGCATCTGCCCGAACGGTAATGCAACCCTTTCCCTGTTTTATTACCTCACCCGCATAAGCGCCTATATTTGCAGGATAGAATGGATTGATCACGTCTGAAGCCTTGACTTGTTTATTATTGGAGAATCGTTCAATATCCTGTACGAATTTTGGGGATTTTATAACCTCCCCTCCTTGCGAAGGAGGAGATAAGGGAGGGGCATTTTCCGGGCGTGGTGCATATTTGTTATTGCTATTTTTTTTACCTTGTTGATACGTTTCTTCAAACAGGTATGAGTGAGTTGTTTCCCGGCTAAATACGGTATTCATGAGATGAATGGCGTTGTCCATATCTTCAAGCGTGCCATCAATTGCCTGACGATAGACATGCGTCGTTGCGGCAACGTATTCAGCCGATTTCATGCGGCCTTCAATCTTAAATGAGCGAATCCCTGCCGCCATTAACCTGTTTACATGGGTTAGAGTACGGAGGTCTTTCATAGAAAAAAGATACCCGCCTTCACCCTGCGGGGATTTATAATACATCCTGCATGGCTGTGCGCAACGGCCCCGGTTCCCGCTCCGTCCGCCCATTACACTGCTAAATAAACATAACCCTGAATAGGAATAACACAATGCCCCATGGACAAATACCTCAATCTCCATGTTGGAATTTAGTGCAATATTTTTAATCTCATCCTCCGACAATTCTCTGGACAAGACGACTCGCTTAAACCCCATTCTTTCCATCTGTTTTACCCCGGCAAGATTATGAATAGTCATTTGCGTACTGGCGTGAAGGGTAAATTGAGGGAATTGAGATTGTATGAGGAAAAGAAGCCCCAAATCCTGAATAATCAAAGCATCTGGCCGTAATTCATCAAGTGCGATAAGATATTCCACGACCTTTTCCAATTCGTGGGTTTTAATCAGGGTATTAATGGCGACGTAGACCCTGACGGACATTTTGCGGGCGTAGGCAATGGCCTTGCTGACGTCGTCGATGGAAAAATTGCCCGCGCTTGCACGGGCGCTGAAGTCTTTTAAGCCAACATAAATGGCGTCAGCGCCATTTTCAACGGCGGCAAAAAAACATTCCATATCACCGGCAGGGGAGAGCAATTCCGGTTTTTTTTGTTGGGAGTAAACGTTTGGCGTCAGCATCTGACAATATACGTAATAAGGTAGTTTTTTGAAAATTCTCAATAAACAGAAGGCTTTGCCACATTGCAAAATTCAGACATGAAAGTACATTGTGGACTCTGTAGCAGTCGGCAATCGGCAATCTACAGTCGGCAAATTGCAGATTGAGGACTGAGGATTGGAGACTGTTTCCTTGTTTGTTTCTGGCTATGCCATATCCCCTTGCGGTGAGGCATTCTGTTGTTTCAATTTATTCAATACAATTTCAGCCGGTGTTAAGTACTTTTTCTTATTATTACATTCCTTACAACACGGGACGATATTCCCCTTTGTGCTTCTACCACCCCTTGAAAGCGGCACTACATGGTCCATAGTAAGCTTATCGGGGGAGAATGTTTTCTGGCAATAATGACATATTCCCCGCGATATTTTGTTTAGCCACCATTGCGTTTTTCGCATCTCCTGCGCCTTCAGTTTTTCCCTGGCAATATGTTTTGGATCTTTATCAATATGAATCCAGTCAGACATGTTCAATCTCTTTTTTTAAAAGGTATTATGTTCATGCGATAATAAATTATTGTTCTTATTATAGGTTTTTTTGGCTTCTAAGGAAAGAGGGAACAAAAAACACATTGATCATTAAATTAAATAACCTGCCCGCAGATAAAATGCTTGATGAATCATTGAATCCCCTGTTACAATTCGGAAACTACGTTTGCCCGAAGGACGACGTCCTTCTTTTCGCTTTTTGATAAACCCCCTTAGTAAAATAAACATATAACGTAAACATGCGCCCATTAGATTCATTATTTACCAAAGATTAAACACCATGAAAGGCATAATCCTCGCCGGCGGCTCAGGCACGCGGCTTTATCCCATCACAAGGGTGGTAAGCAAACAGCTTTTACCCGTTTTCGATAAACCGTTGATTTATTATCCCTTGTCGGCGCTATTGTTGGCGGGAATAAGGGAAATACTCATCATCTCTACCCCAAGAGACCTGCCACAATTTAAAGAATTGCTCGGCGACGGTTCACAATTAAACATTTCGATTTGTTATGCAGAGCAACCCGCCCCGGAAGGTTTGGCGCAAGCCTTCATTATCGGGAAATCCTTTATCGGTAAAGACACTGTCGCCCTTATTTTGGGGGACAATATTTTCTACGGCCACGGGCTTCGCGAAATATTAAAAAACGCCACTCAAATCAAAAAGGGTGGATTAATCTTCGGGTATCACGTTAATGACCCTGAACGATACGGCGTTGTGGAATTCGGCCAGGGCGGAAGAGTTATCAGTATCGAAGAAAAACCCAAAAAACCTAAATCGAAATACGCTATCCCCGGCATATACTTTTACGACAACGATGTAATTAAGATTGCTGAAGATCTTAAACCTTCCGCCAGAGGAGAACTGGAGATAACGGATGTGAATGTAACCTATTTAAAAAGAGGCGATCTTTGTGTAGAACTTTTAGGGCGGGGGTTCGCATGGCTTGACACCGGCACGCATGAATCACTCCAACAGGCGTCCAGCTATGTCCAGGCAATACAGGAACGGCAGGGAATAAAAATCGCCTGTATCGAAGAACTCGCATACCGGTTGGGATACATTGACCGGGCGCAATTAAAAGCGCTTGCCCTTGATATGTTAAAAAATGATTATGGACGTTATATCATGGCAGTCATTGAAGAAGAGGAGATAAAAGAATATGCCCTGTGAATTTGTAAAGACAGCCTTGCCGGAGGTTATGCTCATCAAGCCGCAGATTTTCAGAGACGATAGAGGGTTTTTTCTGGAAACCTTTCACAAAAATAAATACGCGGAAGGGGGAATCACGGGCAATTTTGTACAGGATAATCACTCTCACTCTAAAAAAAATACGCTAAGAGGCCTGCACTACCAACTCTTGCATCCGCAGGGAAAACTTGTCTATGTTATCTCCGGAGAAATTTTTGACGTTGCGGTAGACATCCGGAGGGGATCCCCCTCTTTTGGAAAATGGACAGGCGTCCATTTATCCGCTGAAAACAAACATCAATTGTATATCCCCGAAGGATTCGCACATGGTTTTCTGGTCATGAGCGAAACGGCAGACGTATTATACAAGTGTACGGAAATTTACATGCCCGCCGATGATTACGGAATCCTCTGGTCGGACCCCACTATAAACATAACGTGGCAATCCTCTTCGCCAATCCTCTCAAAAAAAGACCAGAAATACCAAACATTAAATAACATACCGGAAACGCTTTTGCCGTTATACAGAAAATAAGACGCCATCGGAGGCTTCGGCTTTCTCGATAAAAAGAGATTGAAACCACAGATTGCACAGATTTCACAGATTTTAGACGATAAAATTCCACAGAGTATTTTTATGGTACACAGCAATAGGAGAAATTTAACGGTGAAATGTTTCCATGATGATACAACAACCATATTTTAATGCTATTAACCCTGCAAAACTTACACTCCCGTTCCCAAGTAGCGTTTTTTAAAAAGGCGGATTAACCTATGATTCTCTTACAATCTCTCTTATTTTGTGCCGGCATTGCCGCTCTTTATTTTGGCGCCGAATGGCTTGTCAAAGGGGCGTCGCGATTCGCGTATTTTCTTAATATTAAACCTATTATCATCGGCCTTACTATTATTGCCTTTGGCACCTCTGCACCTGAACTCGTTACAGGAATTATTGCCGGGATAAGAAATTTAAATGACATCGCAATAGGGAACGTCATTGGGAGCAATATCGCCAATGTTGGACTGGTACTTGGGGTAACCGCAATAATCCTTCCGCTAAAAGTGGAAATGAACCTCCTCCGCAGAGAAATCCCCATCATCATAGGCATCTCCGGCCTTTTGTATCTGATGTGCAGAAACGGCATTCTTAGCCGCTGGGAAGGCTGTCTGCTGGTGGGGGGAATTGTCGTTTATACCTGCTATGTTTCCAGGATTGCCAAAAAAGAATCAAGGGTAATAGAGGAGGAATTTGCAGATTTTGTTAGCAAAAAAAACACGATTTCTCTCGATATTTTGTTCATGTTTATCGGTCTCACAACGCTTATCGGGGGCGCACACCTGCTGGTGACTTCTGCTATTTATCTGGCGCGCAGCTTTGGCATAAGCGAACTCGTTGTTGGTCTTTCCGTTGTTGCTGTAGGCACCTCTCTTCCGGAATTGGCAATATCAACCGTTGCTGCTTTTCGGAAAGAATCGGATATCTGCGTCGGCAACGTGCTGGGAAGCAATATTTACAATATTCTCGCGGTGCTTGGAATCACTGCCATTATACGCCCGCTGCAGATTAATACCTCTTCTTTGCAATTTGATATGCCGGTTATGATCGTCTTCAGCCTCCTGCTTATTCCCTTGGTTCGGAGAAAATTTATACTTACCCGGTGGGAAGGTGTTTTTTTACTGGCTGGATATCTCTTTTATGTGGCAGCTATTTACAGAAAATGTATCTTTTAACTTCCTAAGCTGGAAAACAGTCGGCAATCCTCAATTCTCAATCCTCAATCTGCAATTTGCCGACTGTAGATTGCCGACTACCGACTGAAGAAAGGTACTACTCTTCACCCGTAATTGTCATTTCTTCTAAAAGTAGGGGCGAAGCATTTCCAGACTCACCCCTGCAACCCTTTCCGGTTTTATTTGGGTCATGCATCTGTGGTCTTTAGGGCAAACCTTTAATTGGCATGCAAGGCAATCCACCTCCGCGCGAATTACCTCTCCTGTTTCTTCCGGAGAACACGTGTATCGCGGGTCATTTGGTCCCATTAGCGTAATAACTGGTTTTTTAAAAGCCACTGCTATGTGCCTTGGCCCGGAATCAACGGAGATTAACAAATCACATCTTTGAATAATTGATTTTAAAATTTCCAGGTCAAGCGCCCTGTCTGCTAAATTTATTATGTTTGATTTTGCCCTCTCTTTGATATCTTCGCCTAATTTCACCTCATGAGGGGCGCACACAACAGCAATATTGCATCTAATATTTGACTGGATAATATCAGCCGTTCTGGCAAATCCTTCTGCCGTCCAGCATTTTGAAGACCCATATGCCGCGCCGGGATTTAAGAGAATAAGTGGTCTTCCATTGTTAAAGCCATATTCCTCAAACATTTCCGCAGTACATTTCTGCCCCCGTTCGGTTACAAACAGCTCCAGCTTCTTTGAGCGTACAGTGCATCCGATTTCAGAGCATAACCGCAAGTAATACTCTGCCATATATGTCGGTAAAAACCTTCCATTTTCCATTAACCGGTTTACCCCGTCGGTTAACAGAAAACTGCGGGCATCTCTTTTATAACCAATACGGCGCTTTACCCCCGCCAACCGGAATAGTAACGCGGAACTGAATGAATTGGGGAATAAAAACCCCAGGTCATACCGATTCCTTCGTATTTGCATAACGAGAGAAACATATCCCCTGTACTTTTCCCGTGAGTTATGCGCATCAATCTCCACTATTTCATCGAACCATGGCGCGTTATCGATTAATTTCCTCACGTAGGGTTTTAAGAGAATGCTTATTTTGGCGCGAGGAAAGTTTTCACGAATACACCGAAACGCGGGAGTGGCCATAACCACGTCACCAACCCAGTTTGGAGATCTGATAATTATTTTATTTACCGCATCAGCGATAGTGTCATTTCTCTTTCGTATCATAATTTCTGCTCACTGCCCAAAAAGTATTGAAAAGCACGCGTTCTTTTTCTGTTGACATGTCCCTTTAATGCGATATTAATATGTGCAGGGAATTTCTTGCCTATTTACCAATAACAAATATGTTTAAACAAGAAACCGGTCCCTCCAGTGGGGATGGATGTATTCTGGACATATTCTTAAATTAGGCTGGGTTTTTAAAAGACAAAGACCCAACGGCATTAATTTTTACCCAACCCCTTAATCCCCTCCAAAGAGGGGAATTAGATGTAGAGACGCACGGCCGTGCGTCTCTACTAATCAATGCCTTACGGTTATGCATTTTGAAAAACGAGCATAAAAAAAAGTTGATGGATAGTAATACGAAGAAAGATTTGCAAAAAGAAGTTTTTACAGGGCAATATATATAACATGCACAATCCGTAGCCGCCCTTTTTTACAGAATTATACCTTTTTTGTCACACTTTTATAGGAATAAAATCCCCAAACACACCTATGCCTCTTTATGAAATTATTTCCGTTATCGGTTTCATCGTGGGAACGATTCTTCACATCGTTTTATCCGTCCTGATCGGGCAGCGTAAACACAAGAAGAGAAGTGAGTTTATTTTTCAGTTTCTTGTTATTAGTGTCGCAATGTGGCATTTAGGGAATACCGTTTATCTCTTTAGTTCTATTTTGTTCGGTAAAAATCTCTTTCCGGTAAATTTTATTGCTGACGCAATTTCGTATGCCGGCATTGGGTTTATGCCCAGCTTATTGCTTCATACCGCCATTTCATTTTTATATGAAAACAGTCTTACGATAAGAAGGCCCTTGCAGAAGCTCGTTTTACTTGCAATATATTCCCCTGTTCTCCCCTTTTCATTCGTTATTAAAAAATTCATCCACCTGGAAGAATCCTATTTGGTCGCCCATAGCCAGCTTGTAAAGCCGTTTATCGTCTGGCTAATAGTAGCATTGCTTATTTCTGCGTACATTTCCAAATGGCTGGCAAAAAATGCAGAAGAAAAAGAGGAACAGAAATTCCTTATGGCTATTTTCTGGGTATTGATAACCATAGCGGTTTTCATTGGATTTACCGTAATCCTCGAAGGCAGGAAAATGGCTTATATCGGCGACTATCTTGTGCTTGTCTCCATGCTGTCTTCCATTTTTCCCAGCATCGTCTTTTCATATTACGTTTATCGCTATAACTATATGGAATTTGTTTTCAGAAGGAGTATTTTTTACTCTTTCCTCACCCTGGTTATCATCTGTCTCTACTATTTCGGAATAAAGCAATTTAGCAAGTTTATGGAAACAAAGTATGCAATACATTCCAAAACAATGGAGGCGGTCTTTGTTATAAACCTTGTTTTCTGGTTTCCAACGATTAAAGAAAAGTCTCAAAGACTTTTCAGGAAGGTAATCTTTTTTCGAAGCTCGGATACGGAGTATCTTTTGAACGAATTAAATCATGTCATAAGCACAGATCCTCTTGTTAACATCACTGCACTTCTTGAAAATGTTATCTTTTCTATTAAAAAAGCAACATCGGTTAAGACAATAAACCTCGTTCTCATTAAAAAGGACAGGATTCAAATCATCGGAGATAAGAAAAATGATGTTATTTCACTTTCAAATTTGCACAATATTATACAATTTTATTCATCGGGAGAGCTTGTAGAATTAAACCGGTATGAAGTAAAGGACGCCGCCGTTATTAGTGAAATGCGGTTATTGGAAGCTATTTTTATATTTCCCGTCTTTGTAAACAGAAGGTTGAAAGGGATATTATGCATGGGCAGGGCAAAACGCGGCATGCCTATCGCCTCTGACAATTTAGATCAATTAATGATTATTGCAAACGAGATTGGTTCCGCGCTTGAAAAATCAAAGATCATCGAAGAAAAACTTCTTCTTGAGAGAAAAATGCTCGAAAACGAAAAATTATCCAGTCTCGGGCGCCTCTCTACAAGCGTTGCCCATGAAGTAAAAAATCCCCTTAGTTCCATAAAGGCTATCGTCCAGGCAATGTGCGAAGATTTAGAAAAAGAGCATCCCTTACAAAAAGATCTTGATATCATTGTTGGTGAAATCGACCGGCTGAACAAGGTAGTAAACCAATTGCTTCTGTATGCAAAACCCG
The DNA here is from genome assembly GCF_039794105.1 of Candidatus Kuenenia sp. Lineage (GTDB taxonomy): Bacteria > Planctomycetota > Brocadiia > Brocadiales > Brocadiaceae > Kuenenia. Next base: position 137,327 of record NZ_JBDIWA010000004.1, on the reverse strand, counting down.
GCGGGAACATACAGGAACAGATAAAAATAAAAGAGGTTATTGATTCAACACTGGTAGTGCTGAATCATGAGGCGAGGCAAAACAATATTGCGATATTTTGTAATATTTCAGAAGCGCTTCCCCTTATATATGCTGATAAAGCCGCATTAAAGGAGGTATTTTTTAATCTTATCCATAATGCCATCCAGGCAACCCCCCCCAGCGGAAAAATCTCCATCGATGCAGACCTCATACCAACAAAGCATTTTATTCAGATAAAAGTCACGGATACCGGACACGGCATACCGCAGGATTCTCTGCAAAAGATATTTGACCCATTTTTTACTACGAAACAGACGGGAACCGGCTTAGGGCTTTCCGTTGTTAAAAAGAAATTAGAGGACATGCACGCCACCATTCATGTTGAAAGCAATGGGAATGGAACAACCTTTGTGATAGACGTTCCCTTCGAACAAATGCAACCCTAAGCTGGCATAGGCGAAGACAAACAAGCAAGAAACGTGAAATACGAAAGAGGAACCACAGATTACACAGATTGCACAGATTAAAAAAATCGTCACAAGCCTGCAATTAACCGATTTAACAATTAAATATTTTGGCAAAAAGTGCAAAGAAATTACTGATAAGGCGCCATTATTATGACAACAAAGGAAACCATGCGCACAAATTCTATTTTAATCGTCGATGATGAAAAAGCCGCACGCTACGGCATGAAAAAGATTTTACAAAGGGACCACGGTTCCATCTTTGAGGCAACAAACGGCATAGATGCTTTACAAAAAATACACGCGCTGCAGCCAGCCCTTATATTTTTAGATATAAATATGCCTCAGCTCGACGGACTAAAAACGCTTGAAAAGATACGTGAAATGAAACATCCCCCGCTTGTGGTTATCGTTACGGCGCACGGTTCAGAAAAGATTGCCGTGGAGGCCATGAAAAAGGGCGCGTACGATTACATCGCAAAGCCTTACGAAATGGAAGAACTGCGCATTATCACCAGGAATGCGTTAGAGAAAATAGCTCTTCAGGAAGAAAATACCCGATTGCGCATGGAGATTGGAATGCTTGAGGGATATGGAGAGCTTCTCGGCCAAAGCAAGATAATGCAGGAGGTTTTTGACCGGATAGAAAAAGTAGTTACCGCTGATGTTACGGTACTGCTTCAGGGAGAGAGTGGCAGTGGCAAAGAACTTGCAGCGCATGAGATTCACCGGAGGAGCAAAAGGAAAAACGGTCCGTTTATTGTGATGAATTGCGCTGCCGTGCCGGAAACGCTTATTGAGAGCGAGCTTTTTGGGCATGAAAGGGGATCCTTTACCGGCGCAACAGAACGGCGCATGGGTAAATTTGAGATGGCAAATAATGGCACTATTCTGCTGGATGAAATAGGGGATATGAGCCTAAGCACACAATCAAAACTCCTGAGGGTACTGCAGGAACAAAAATTTGAACGTCTGGGCGGCACGGAAACACTGGCGGTTGATGTAAGAATCATCAGCGCCACCCATCGCGATCTGGAAGAGGAAATAGAAGAAGACCGGTTCAGAGAAGATTTATACTATAGAATAAATGTCGTAAATATAAAAATTCCGCCGTTAAGAAAGAGAAAAGAAGACATACCATTGTTAGTAAACCGGTTCATACAACATTTCAGTAAAAAACATTATAAAAATGTTGTTTCTATTTCAAATGACGCCATGAAAAAACTTATTGCATACAGTTGGCCGGGAAACATTCGTCAGTTAAAGAACACCATAGAAAGCGCCATAGTTCTTACAAACAACGACGTTCTCGATATTTCAGACCTCTCTGAAGACATATTACGGTATGAAAAAAGCCCGGATTCAACAAAAAATGTACATTACCATCTCTCGTTTCGTGAAGCGAAAAAGATCCTTATTGAAAATTTCGAAAGGGATTTTATCAGTAAGAAACTTGAGGAATGCGGCGGCAATATCAGCCATACGGCAGAGGCATTAGACATGCACCGTCAAAATCTGCAGCAAAAAATAAAAGATTTACAGATAAATAAAGATATCAAAGAATGAAATGAGTGTAGGGGCGCAAGACAAACAGTAAATATCATCATGATGAATCGGCCGGACAAAATTATTTCCGGTTTGTGTCAAAGTAGGGAAATGCCATTAAAAGCAACGATTCTATTTCATCGGACATTGTATTAAACTCGTACAAATTTGGTTCTTTGGCGCCGGCGCCGAGGAATCCGGCACTGCCAATAGTGTCTCGTAAACCTGAAAATCTTTCCAGAATCTCCTTGTGCAGTGAAGTAGCATGCCTTTCGTCGTAAGCCAGGACATTTCCTGCCAACAAGGCAGTATAATACTCTTCTGCTAATCGAAGCCGTACTTTTGCACGAACAAAGATTTTCAGTTGTTCTTTTTTGTTGTAATAAAACTTTTCCTTTATTGCAAAAAAAACGAGAGTTGCCATTTGATTGCACAAATTGCGGAAATCCTGCTCTCGCACGGTAGCGGTAAACAGGGGTTTAAAGTCTATATTAAACAGAGTATTAATGTCATTTATACGATCAGTAATATTTTCAATTTCGTTTTGAACCATTAGCCAATTATCTTGTTTTCCGTGAAAAATGATCGCCTTAAAAGTCGTAATCAAAGGGTCTTCTTCCCTTTTGTAACCATAACTATAAGCCGTTTTTCCGGTTGATAAAATAATCGCGGCAAAAAAACACAAAGAAATAATAACTATTTTTATCATACATTCCCCTTTCAGTAAAAAACTATTAGCATGAATATAAACGATTACACGATAATAATAAAACAAGAACTGTTTGCATTCTGCAACAAACGTATGGTATATTCCGTGAACTATCAGGGGGTATACGACCGTACTGCAACAGTAATTTTTTTGCATTTTTTTGGTAAAATATTTAATTGCCCCTTCTGCAAGTCGGCAATCGGCAATCTACAGTCGGCAAATTGCAGATTGAGGATTGCAGACTGTTTTAGTGTTTGTTTGGTACTTGCTATGCCAGCTTAAGAGGGAGAAATAAAGGTGGATATTTTAAAACAAGTCGCTGAATTAAAAGAATTTTTAGGAAAGGTTTATTGCTTTATCGAAGATAATGAAGATTCATTCAAAGACGGCGTAGAGGCGGAAGAAATGAAAAATGGGCTTTGGAACTGGATGCAGACATTGGCACAATTCTTACCCGAACCTTAATTTTTTGCCAGCACCGCATTTTAAAACTACCCGGGAAATAAAGGCAAACCATGATTTTTAAATACTTGACAAAACATATTTGCCTGCTTAGAATACCGTGTCTTTTCCCGTGGGAAAAGCGCCCTCTTTTATAAAATAGTGAAATACGTATTTTTAATATTTTAGGATAAAAAAACAAGGATAATACATGTCAGTTAGAATAGGAATAAATGGTTTTGGAAGGATAGGAAGGAATGTATTTCGTGTAATATCCAAAAGGAATAATATCGATGTAGTTGCCATTAATGATCTTGCCGATTCAAAATCGCTGGCAATGCTGCTGAAATATGATTCTATACACGGCAGATTTGACGGAAGCATACAAATAAAAGAAAATGCACTCATGGTAAATGGTAAAGAAGTCAGATTGCTTATGGAGAAAGACCCTGCCAGGTTGCCATGGAAATCGCTTGACGTAGACATTGTCATTGAATCTACGGGCATATTTACCTCAAGGGCGGACTGCTCAAAACACCTGGATGCTGGTGCAAAAAAGGTGATTCTTTCAGCCCCGGCAAAGGATAAAACCGACGCAACAATCGTTGTCGGGGTAAACAATAAAGATCTCCGGCCGGAACATAAAATAGTGTCCAATGCTTCATGCACAACGAATTGTTTAGCGCCGCTCGCAAAAGTATTGCATGACAACTTTGGAATAGAAAAAGGGCTTATGACGACAATACATGCATATACGAATGACCAGCGGATAATAGATTTCATGCATAAGGATATCAGAAGGGCAAGGGCTGCGGCAATAAATATTATTCCGACAACAACCGGAGCGGCAAAGGCAATCGGCGAGGTGATTCCATCACTGAAAGGGAAGCTGGATGGCCTGGCCATGCGGGTTCCTGTGCCCAATGGCTCTGTCACCGATTTAGTTGTTATGCTTGCAAAAGAGGTTGATAAGGATGCAATCAATGCTGCGATGAAAGCAGCCGCAGAAGGCGACTTAAAAGGTATCCTTGAATATTGCGAAGACCCCATTGTATCTTCAGACATCATCGGAAATACACATTCCAGCATATTCGATTCCGCTTTAACGTATGTAATTGATAAACGCATGGCAAAGGTGGTTTCCTGGTACGACAATGAATGGGGGTTTTCAAACCGCATGGTTGACCTGATCGAATTAATGAGTCGTCTTTAAAAAAACATCTGCTTTCTTGTGTAATGAAAAATGCTTATTCTCTGCAAATTAACGAATATTTAGCGCTTTCTCCAATAAATTTCCTGCAATCCAAAACGGTTTTTCTCCTGCATTATTTCTAATAAACCTCTTTTTAAAACATAATTACATTTAAATGGAAAAACTATTTATAAAAGACCTGGCGGTTAGAAAAAAGAAGGTTATGGTACGTACGGATTACAATGTACCATTAGACGAAGATGGAAATATAACCGATGATACCAGGATTCGCGCAACATTGCCAACCATCAACTATTTGCTGGATGAGGAAGCAAAGGTAATAATTGCGTCTCATTTGGGAAGACCCGGAGGCAGCGCAAATCCGAAATACAGTTTAAAACCTGTAGCAAGGCGTCTGCAACGTTTTCTGACGGAAAAAGTCAAGGTCACGCTTGCGGAGGACTGTATTGGCGAAGAGATAAAAAAACAGGTAGAGGCGATGAATTACGGAGACGTGCTCCTGTTGGAAAATTTAAGGTTTCATCCCGGCGAGCAAAAAAACGATGCCGGGTTTGCAAAAGAGCTTGCGGGTTTGTGTGATTTGTTCGTACAGGATGCATTCGGAAACTGCCACAGAAATCATGCCTCGATGGTCGGGATAGTCCAGTATGTGCCCGCGGCAGCCGGGTTTTTGATCAAGAAAGAGTTGGACTATTTTGAAAAATCCGTCAACGATCCTATGCGCCCTGTTATTGCCATTTTGGGAGGCTCTAAGGTCTCTGACAAAATAAAGATCATTGAAAATCTTGCCAAAAAGATGGATAAAATCATCATCGGCGGGGCAATGGCATTTACCTTTCTTAAAGCACAGGGAATACCGGTTGGGAAATCGCTGGTTGAAGACAGTATGATTGAGACGGTAAATAATCTAATGGCCTATACAAAGAAAAATGGCACAAAATTATATTTACCGGTAGATTTCGTTGTGGCGGAAAAATTTGACAAAACGGCGGAAACAAAGGTAGTGCCGTTTCAGGAAATACCAGAAAGATGGATTGCCCTTGATATAGGCCCGGCAACGACAAAACTTTTTTCCGAGGTATTGCAGGACGCAAAAACAATTTTATGGAACGGCCCTATGGGGGCGTTTGAAATTGATGCATTCAGCAGAGGAACATACGCCATGGTAGAGATCGTAACAAGTTCTCACGCATCCACCATAGTGGGCGGTGGTGATACCGACATGGCGTTTCACAAAGCAGGGAAAACGCACGAGGTATCATTTATTTCAACCGGCGGCGGGGCTTTTTTAAAATTATTGGAAGGCGGAGATCTCCCCGGGATAGCATCGCTTACGGACAAAAAAACGTAATATACGGACATCTTCCGTAACTTCTCTAATTGATAAATTCTAAACAAAGGAAATACAAAGAATGAGAAACAAGATTAAAATCTCCGCTTCAATATTGGCGGCGAATCCCATGCGCTTTGAAGAAGATATCAAACGCATTGAAGCGGCGGGAATCGATCTCATTCATATTGATGTTATGGACGGCCATTTTGTCCCCAATATTACCATAGGGCCTTTTATTGTTGCGGGGATAAAGCAGATAACAGATGTACCACTAGATATACATTTGATGATCGAACATCCGGAACGTTATGTGGAAGCATTTGCCGGGGCGGCGGAAGGCAATGGAATAATTACATTTCATATTGAGACGGTAGAAAACCCCAAAGAGATTATTTCTCTGATCCGAAGTACGGGGATGAAAGTTGGTATATCGTTAAATCCGGATACGCCGGTAGAAATGGTGGAAAATTTTCTGGATCAGGTAGATATGGCACTCGTCATGTCGGTAAATCCAGGTTTTGCTGGCCAGAAATTTATTCCAATTGCCTTGTCTAAGATCGCAAGGCTCCGCGATAAAGGGCCGGATAAAATGGATATTCAGGTAGATGGGGGAATTACACCTGACAATATTTCCCAGGTAGTAAAACAAGGGGCAAATGTAATCGTAGCCGCTTCTGCTATTTTTAAAACGAGTGACCCTGGCAGTGCAATCAAATCCTTGAAACAAATTGCCGAACAAACCATGGAAAAAGAGGCTGTTAATCTTGTTAACTGATAAATTCCTTTTTATTGTCCGAAGAAGTTGTTTACTGAAAATATATAAAAATAGCTTGTTTTTTGGTTAAAAGGTTTTAAACTATCTCATGTTTTGTTGATAGTTTTCTGTATTTCACCATAGTATATGTGGGATATTTTGCACGGGAAACTTTGCCTAAGTGGTCAAAAACAATATTTACTAATAATGGAGCGAATATCCCTTTTGTTAATTTAATGGGGGCATGGCAATTCAATGGTGTTCTTTAGAAAAAAGAAAGATATGCCAAACGGCTTGTGGATAAGCTGCGACTGGTGCAAAAATTTGGTATATAGAAAAACCGTTGAAGAAAGTTTCTTGGTTTGTCCCGAGTGTGATTACCATTTTCGCATTTTTAGCAGGGACAGATTAAAATTGCTGCTTGATGAAGACAGTTTCGAAGAATATTGGCCTGATATGAAGCCCACCAATCCTTTGAATTTCTTTGACCGCATGTCATACCCGGAAAGGGTTGCTGCCGACCAACTTAAATCCGGGCTGAAAGAGGCCGCCATAGTTGGAAAAGGGAAGGTGAATGGCACTGACATAATGATAGGGATTACCGATCCCGGCTTCATTATGGGGAGTATGGGTTCTGTGGTGGGTGAGAAGATTGCCCGCATAACAGAAAAGGCTATGGAGCAAAAATCCCCTTTGGTGATTATTTCTGGTTCAGGCGGAGGAGCTCGCATGCAGGAGGGTATTTTTTCTCTTATGCAAATGGCAAAAACCAGCGCCGCTATAGCAAGATTTCAAAAGGCGGGAGGGTTATACATATCGGTATTAACGGACCCTTCACTAGGTGGCGTAATGGCAAGTTTTGCTTCATTGGCAGATATTACGATTGCTGAGCCAAAGGCGCTGATTGGCTTTGCCGGCCCCAGAGTTATTCAGGAAACAATAAAACGAACACTTCCGGGCAATTTTCAACGGGCGGAGTTTTTGCTTGAGCATGGTTTTCTTGATATGATTGTACATCGCAAAAACATGAAGCATGAAATTTCCAGGCTGATTCAATATTTGCATGTTAATTAATAAAAATCTTCCTCGGTAGCTCAATGGTAGAGTGGGTGGCTGTTAACCACTAGGTTGTAGGTTCGAATCCTACCCGAGGAGCCAATCTTAATTAGAGGCAGAACTTCAATTCCTGAGGTTCTGCCTTTTTCATTAGATGTGTTGCAAAGCTACGGCTAAACGTATGGGTTGCAACACTTTTACAAATTTTTGCATCCAGTACAGCCCTTTTTATAGCAACCTGCACACGCGTTTCATGAAAATGATACCACCTTATCTCCTTTGTGGAACGGTGGTGGATTTTTCGCCGGGAAAAACCTCTGCAAGACCAATTCTTTCGCGTAGTTTTTATATTTTTTTCCAATGGAATTAAACATAAAAGCGCCACCACAGCCTGAATCCAGTTTTTTTGATGAAGATTTTTTACCCGTTCAGATATAATATAGTGACACGCCCCCCCTATTAATGCGGCCGAGGCATAATCTTAAATCAGGGAAGTGTCCCTCATTTCTTCCCGAAAAAGGATAAAATTGTCTATCTGACCCAGTCTGAGGAGCCTGGGAACGCATTATGCTTCGGTAGTTTAATAGATTACGCTGAATAGTTACGAATTTTATTGTTCATCTTTCGAAAATCTTATTTGTTTGACTATAGTTTCGCATTTTAAATTAGGCTGTGTTTTTAAAAGGCAAAAACCCAACGGCATTCATTTTTACCCACCCCTCAATCCCCTCCTGTAGAGACGCACGGCCGTGCGTCTCTACGTCAAACTCCACTCTAGGGGAGAGGATGGATGGATTTGTTCATTACTTAACTAAAAACATTGAATTTCCTATACAATGTACATAATCGGTCATTACATTACCGTCAAAGAACTCGCCTGCGGGCCTTTTTCTCCTAATTCTTCAGAAAATCGCACTTCCATTCCCTTTTCCAAACGGGCGAAATCATGGTTTAAGACGCTATTTTTGTGAAAATAAATCTCCCGTCCATCGGAAGAAGTAATAAAACCATATCCCTCTTCAGGAAATAAATTGCTGATGTGGGCAATGGGCGTTTCTTCGTGGTGTTTTACCTTTCCGCGCCGCTGAACAACAAAGTCTTCCAGCTTCCGGCGCATTGCGTTAAAGGAATCTTTTACCGCCAGGTGAAAGTCTTCGTTTGGTTTGCGTTTTATCACAAGTTCCGTTCCGGGGAGGGTAACAACAACCTTCACATTATAAAAAAGCCCTTTGTGTTCACGGTGACGAAGGGCTTCCACCACTACCCGGCAACGTATAATCCGGTCATAGGCGGCATCTAACTTTTCCGCATACTTGTGAATATCCGCCTTGTTTGCTTCGGTTAAGTCAAAATCACGTGCAGCAATTTCAAGTAAAAAATTCATGACGTCCCTCCCTAAAAATTCCTTGCCATTCTAACGGATAAAAAGCATATCACTATCGTAAAACTTTCACGATACTTCCTGTATATAAGGTAAACACCCCCCTTGCTCCCTTACTAAAGGGGAATACGGTACAGTCTGCAATCGGCAATCTACAGTCGGCAAATTGCAGATTGCAGATTGTGGACTGTGGACTGTGGAGCGTAGAAATTATTATAAAAACCTCCACTTATTGAGAAGTTCCCTGTCAATAACGTGCAGCTTGCTACTCCCAACCCAAATGAACCGGAAAAGAAATGCGAGGCGGCGCTTTTGTCTTGCAGGAGCGGTATTTTCAACCACTCAGGTTCTCCTTATGGGAAAGGGTTTATGGTGATATTTTACTGTTCGGATTCATTGGCAGCCCGGTATTGGCCCGGACTTAAAAGATCTGCAAGTTCGTTCGGATTGGATATTTCAATATGTAAAAACCATCCCTTACCGTAAGGGTCTTCATTTATTAATTGCGGACTTTCCCTGAGTTCCTGATTAATTTTTGTCACCTTGCCGGAGAGAGGCGCATAAATGTCATATGCAGCTTTTACTGACTCAACGACTGCACAGGGAGCGCCCATCTTCAGTTCTCTTCCTATTGACGGCAATTCAACATACACGATGTCCTGCAATTGATGCTGGGCATGGTCAGTAATGCCAATGGATACTTCATTCCCTTGTATTTTTTTTACCCATTCGTGTGTTTTTGTATACTGAAGTTCATCAGGTATATTCATTTTTTTAACTCCCTCTTATAAAACGGGGTTTTTACAATTCGTGCTTCGTGATAATTATCCCGGATTTGTATTTGTATCTCTTCCCCGGCCATTGCATGCTGATCGGTGATTCTGGCAAGGCCAATGCCTTTTCTCGTCGTTGGGTTAAATGTTCCGCTGGTAACTTTTCCTATCTTCTCTCCCTTTTTCAGAACAGGATAATCGTGACGCGGTATACCCTGGTCCGACATCTCGAATCCAATTATTTTATGTTTGACGCCCCCCGCCTTCTGTTCCAGCAGAGACTCTTTTCCTATAAAAGAATCTTTGTCAAACTTCACCGTCCAGTCAATAAGGGTCTCAAGGGGAGTTACCGTTTCGTCCATATCGTTTCCGTAAAGCAGGAAACATGCCTCAAGGCGTAGAGTATCCCTCGCTCCAAGCCCAACAGGCCTCAGACCCTTCGCCTCGTTTTTTTTCAAAAAAAGATCCCAGAGTCTGAGGGCGTAAGTTGCATCAACCAGTATTTCCACGCCATCCTCGCCGGTATATCCCGTTCTTGAAATAATCATGGATAAATCATCCATTAAAAAATCATCAAAACAAAACCTTTTGAGATATTTAAAGTCAGTCTCCAGGGTATTTTTGAGCATTTGCAGGGAAGACGGACCTTGTAATGCGATAATGGACATTTCATCAGTAACGTTTTTTAATTTCAGTGACCGGTAGGGTTTTGCCTGTTCCGTTAACCACGCCATGTCCTTTTCTGTGTTTGCACAGTTTACGATAAAGAGAAACTTATTCAGGTTCATTTTATAAACCAGAATATCGTCAATAATGCCTCCTTTTTCATTGCACAGAGGTGAATAGAGAGCCTGTTTTTCTGATAATGGCGCTGCGTCATTCGTAATCACCTGCTGTACAAAGGAAAGGGCGTCTTCACCGGAAATCTCAAATTTTCCCATATGGGATATATCGAAAATGCCGGCATTTTTTCGAACAAGGAGGTGTTCATTTATAATACTGTCATATTGTATAGGCATCAGGTAGTTATGGAAAGATACCATCTTTGCATGGTATTTAAGGTGTGATTCATACAGCGGCGTTTTTTTCATCACAAAATACCCCTTAAGTGCGCAAATCTCGCCACAATTCAGACAGATACCTGTGCGTTAATTCCATCGTAAGGCAAGAAAAAATCTTACGGCATAGATGAAGCGTTTTACACTTCATCTATCGTAATGGTAACCGCACGTTTCCCTGATGTGGAAAAAGAAATCGTTTTTATTGTACGGATACAGGGAACATAAATGCGGTCTTTGATCATATACCTTACACTGGGAAAGCCCTTTTTCGTCGTAGCAAAGATTTTTGCACCGGATCGACGCCTGGCAACAACGGCCGCACCGCAAGCAATTGCCTGCCCGCTCTTTAATTGATACACGAACTTCCTGTTTATTGAATATATAATAAATGCGTCTCCATGCCTGAAGCAGAAGCGCAGAACAAAAGATATCTACTCTTTGAATAATTTGATGAACTTTTTTTATTTCAAGCCTGCTGATAAGCTCTGTCACGAATCTCTACCCTCTCCTTAAATTTTCTATCAAATAATTTCCCACAAAGAATAATTGGTTCATTTTGTTTAAAAAAGGCAGGAAAATGTATTCTCCGCCAAAATCGTACGACATAAAATAATCACAAAGGCGTATGGCAATCTGTTTTTGCATTAAACTTTTTACATGATATACGTTTAAAATTCATAGCAAAATTATTTATTTCAGTCAAGACAAATGATCGTAAATTACTGACTTGTTTTTTGCAAAGAACATACTTTTTCAAAAATCTACACTGTTACTACTTATTCACCATCGAACTTGATATCTTTCACTTCAAGTTCTATATTGCTGTTATTCATCCAGTTATTTTCCTTCAAAACAACCGCCAGTGAACATGTGCTGCCATTCTTTAGCAGCCGATCAATTTCATCGCCCATGCCAAATCCGATAGCCTTCATTGATACATTGCCTTGTTTTACGTAAAAGCTGAGGTGTTGTCCATTCGATCCTATGCGACGCGGTTTACCGGCAATCTGCAGGTCTTTTACGGCAAACACGGGGATATGGTTTCCTTCGCCATGTGGAGACAAAAGTTGCAATTCCATTAATAATCCCCTGTTTAACATGGAGAGATTAACCGCTGCGTCAATATTCAGAAAAGGAACAAGGTCTTCTTTCAGGAGTTTTTGCGCCATCATCCTATTCAGCAATGTGCGGAAATCTCCGATATTATCAGGATGAATCTTTAATCCCGCCGCCTGGGCGTGCCCCCCTACGGAAATTAACATATTTTTGCAACACTCTAACGCCTCCAGCATATGAAATGATGGTATGGAACGGGCGGAACCATGCCCAATCTCATCGGCAACGGCAATCATTACCGCAGGACGATTAAACTCTTCCGCAATTTTTGAAGCAATAATGCCGACTATTCCCGGGTGCCATTCCTGGTCTGCCAATACAATCGCCAGCGTTTCATCGAGGTTTATTTCATCTACGATTTTCTGCCTGGCAGTGGAGAGTATGTCAAGCTGCATTGCCCTTCTCCGGTTATTTTCCTCTTCCAGAAAAAGTGCAATTTCTTTTGCCTTTTCTTTGCAAGCCGTTGTTAGCATCTCAACAACGACTCCTGCATCGCTGACACGGCCGGGTGCGTTTATACGTGGACCTAAGCGGTATCCTACATGGGAAGTGTCTAGGTTGATATTGGTGAGTGAAGACACGTCCAGTAGCGCCTGCAGTCCGGGTATTTTTGTTTGCTGCAATGCCCCAAGCCCATATTTTGTCAGGATACGGTTTTCGCCCACAAGCGGAACCACGTCAGCAATAGTCCCCAGCGCAACCAAACCCATAGCGCTTATAAGAAAATCCTTAAACTCTGTCGATACCTTTTTTTGAGGAAAATAGTGCTGGCCAATCGACCATGCCAGCATGAAAGCAATGCCAACCCCGGAAAAATCCCGGAAGGTCTTTTCAGTTGCCTTTAATTTTGGGTTAATTATTGCAAATGCATCCGGGATTTCCTGTGAAGGCTGATGATGGTCGGTAATAATAAGTTCAATGCCATATGATCGTGCAATCTCCGCCTCCCTGCATGCGCTAATGCCGCAATCAACCGTTAAAATAAGATCCGTACCCTCTGCTTTTAACTTAGTAATGGCCTCCGCATTTAAACCATACCCTTCTTCCAGCCTTTCAGGAATATAGTAATTTACCCTTGCATCAAACATTTTCAAACAACGGTACATGAGGGCGGTGGCGGTTAAGCCGTCAACATCATAATCGCCATAGATGACTATTTTCTCTCCGTTGCGTATGGCTTCATTAATTCTGATTGAGGCTTTTTCAATATCGGGAAGGTTGGAAGGGTCTGATAATGTTGATATTTGAGGCTGAAGAAAGCTTTTCGCTGCGCCTACATCTGTAATGCCGCGGTTAATGAGTATCTGTGCAAGTAAGTTTGAAATTCTAAGATTACCTGCAATCTCCGTTTGAAGTTCGATATTATTCGGGGCAATGAACCACCTTTTACTCATAATCCTGTCGTACCAGCAGCGTTAAACCATCATAAAGAAACAGATAACCGTCTTTGAAATCTCTGTAAAATTACAAGAATATAACACGATCAGGGGGCATTCTGCAATTGAATAATATCTATTTGCTGCTTTTATTCCGCCAGCAGGTATTTATCTTCTTTGTTTTTCGGCGTATAATCTTTTTATTGAAAAGCATCTTGTGATGTGATAACATTTTTTATCTATGCGCTCTTCATATCACATGAGTACATAACAAATTGTAATTATCAACCTCGCCATAAGAATCTTTTATTAACGTTTTTCCCGTAGCATATAAGTTTTAATAAATGAAAAATACTTCATTCCTTTCCGAATGCGGAAAACTACTTTCCTTTGCGAAACCCTATTGGAAACAAATGGCGATTGCCATTGGCTGCATGGTGCTTTATACTGCGGCAAATGGTATTCAAATCTCGCTGATTAAGCCGGTTATAGACAAACTGGTATCGGGGGAAATAACTACAACCACAGAACTGCCAACCATTGATATAGACTCCCAAACCGACATCGAAAAAAATACACGGTCTCCGCTGGGAGAATTAAAAAAAAATACCCTAAACAAATTTTCTTTTATCGGAAAATTACGGGAACGAATGACGCGTTCCTTCACCAGTATTGGCATAGTAATAGCCATTCTCGCTCCGGTTATCTTTTTTACCAGTTATTTTCAGCAATATTACAGGAATTTCGTCAGATGGGCTGTTGTTGTGGATATCCGGAACAAGATCTGTGACCACTTGTTGCCTCAGCCGTTAAGCTTTTTCGAGAACAGAAAAAGCGGCGATCTTCTTTCGAGATTGACAAACGACGTCGCTGTTACACAGGCAGGTCTCAAGGTGCTCTTTGATGAGGTGTTATTTCTGCCCATGCAATTGACTTGCGGATTAGTCCTTGCATTCTATTTCAGCTGGAAATTATCTTTGTTTTCTTTAATTATTTTTCCGGTAGTTTTCATCCCTGCCATTTTAATCGGAAAAAAGATAAAGAGGCACGGAAAAGGGAGCTTACGGCATCTCTCCGAACTCACAGATGCGTTTCGCGAGATATTTGCAGGTATCCGGATTGTAAAATCATTCAGGATGGAAGATGAAGAACGTCGCGAAATTCATTTTATCGGAGAACGCTTCCTTAGCAGAACGCTAAAAATGGTAAAGGCAAAATCATTGAACAGCAGCACCAATGATTTTATTTATGCGGTAGGGCTTGCCGCAATGGTTATATTGGGTGGCTATGTCGTTATGTCACATCAAATTACCCCAGGGGAACTTGGCGGATTTATTACCGCAATTGGCTTTATGGTCATCCCCTCTGTTAAGAAGATCGCAAAGAGTTACACGGGTTTGCAGGAATCTCTCGCCGGCGCGAACAGGGTGTTTGAATTATTTAACATAGAATCAAATATAAAGGACTCGCCGGATGCCGTGACGCTGAAAAAAATGGAGGATGGCATTTTCTTCAATAATGTGAGTTTTTCCTATGAAGGGAAAAAAGAACGTGTGTTGGAAAATATATGTCTGAATATACAAAAGGGCGAGGTAATCGCAATTGTAGGAGAAAGCGGGGCAGGGAAATCCACCCTCGTAAATCTGATCTCCCGTTTTTACGACCCGACAGAGGGTTCTATTACTATTGACGGTATAGACCTCCGCCGGATAAAGCGGGAATCGCTTCTTTCGCATATGGCATTGGTTACGCAACAGACATTTTTATTTAACCGGAGCCTGTATGAAAACATTCTTTATGGCAGACGGGATGCAACAATGGAAGAAATCCAGCATGCGGCAAAAGCGGCCAATATTCATGAATTTATTATGTCCCTCCCGGAAGTATACGACACTATAGTTGGAGAAATGGGAGTGAAATTATCCGGAGGACAGCGCCAGCGAATTGCCATTGCGCGTGCTATTCTGAAAAATGCCTCCATCCTGTTGCTGGACGAAGCAACATCCTCCCTGGACTACGAATCTGAAAAATTGGTGCAAGACGCATTGAATAATCTTATTGCCGGGAAAACCACCATCATCGTCGCCCACCGGCTTTCCACTATCCAGCATTGTGATAGAATCATTGTAATGAAACAAGGTCAAATCGTTGAAACAGGCAGCCACGCATCCCTCATACATGATGACGGGGAATACAAGCGTGTTTACCAGTTGCACTCAAATACACTCCATACATGAAGATACTCATTATAGGCTCGAATGGTGCGCTGGGGTGGGAGCTGGCGAATGGGTTGCCGCCTCTTTTTGAAACAGAAAAACAACCCCTCTCCGTCATTTGCGCCAGTCATTCACAAATAGAAATTACCAATGCCTCAAATACTTTTGAGACGATTGCCCGAACCACGCCGGACGTAATCATTAATTGTGCCGCATTTACCGACGTTGACGCCTGCGAAACAAATATCGACAAGGCATATGCCGTGAATGCAGAGGGGGCAAAAAACGTCGCACTGGCGGGAAAAAATCTGAATGCCCGGGTCATCCATATCAGCACTGATTATGTTTTCGATGGCGCTAAGAATACGCCGTATAATGAAACAGACCCGCCCCACCCACTCTCGGTGTACGGCAAATCGAAACGTGCAGGAGAGGAAGCTGTGCAGGAAATAAACGGCAACTATACCATTATTCGGATTTCACGGCTTTACGGGCAGCATAAAAGCAATTTTGTGACAAAAATACTGCATATCGGACTAGAAAAACATGCCGTATCCGTCGTAAGAGACCAATTTGGAAGCCCTACCTATGCCGCAGACCTTGTCCGTGCTCTCCGGTATGTTCTTTCGCTTGATCTTCATGGTATTTATCACATTGCGAATGATGGCATTTGTTCATGGTATGAGTGGGCAAGGGAGATATTTAGATTGTCAAATATACAGGTATCTCTCCAATCCATTAAGGCAGAAGATTTTAAACGCGCAGCCACGGTACCTCAAAACTCCTCATTGAATTGTACAAAGTTTGTACAGGCAACCGGACACAAGATGAGGCCTTGGCAGGAAGCATTGGAAGAGTATCTGGGAAAATATGTACTCCGCTAAGAGGGGGACTGGCAAACTTGTTTGCCCGTGAAATTGCTCAGGCTCACTTTAATCAGACTTCCGACTTCCGACCTCTGACTTCTGATTTACCCTAAGCCCAGAGAAATTTATGAGGATTCGCAGAGTTGAATTTGTGTTTTAAATGCGTATCCAGAGAGAGATAAAAGAAATTCTCTGCATAATCCTTATACGAATCCACACCAAACAGGTTAACCGGAAAATCACTGCCAAAGAGTATGCGATCCTCGAACCCTTTACCAACGATTCGTTCCTTTAAAAAGGTATAAGAATCTCTGCTATTCCCGATATAAGAAAAATCCGCATAGACGCCTTTATACCCGCCCATAAGCTCCATGATAGTATCCAACCACGATTTATGGGGCTTATTATTATCAAACCCACAATGAGCAAAATTGATTTTTAGATTCTCATATGTGGAAAGTACGTTTTTCCATTTTTCAGGATTGGTATATTCAATGCTGTGGTGAGCAGTTTTAAAACCGCCGGGTGAACAATGTACCGTTATCGGAATGCCCCTTTCACTGCAAAACTGATAGAGATAATTTACCTTGTCAAATTCCGTGGCGGTATCGATGGGTTTGTCCTCGTGGTCGGGCCAGGGGTCAAACCCCAGGGGTGGATATAATTTAACTCCCGCAAAGAAATAACTGCGCAGGTCGTCAATCCCTTTCACAGATATCGTCTTTTCCTTCTTTTTGGTATCTTTCTCATCGAAAAAGTAATGCTCCCTGTTTTTCTTAGCAAAGGTTTCATATTTTGCATTCGTATATTCCCCAAAATACTTTTCAAGCATTTTGGGAATATTATTTTTTTCGTTTAAGCGGGTACGAACCGATTCCTCAGACATGCCATCTATTTTATCAATCAAACCTTCATCAATTTGGACATGAGAAGAGACCGTGCGCAAATCATTTCCCAGGGTTTCGCTTTCTTTATAAAATACCAGTTTGCCCGTCTTCTCAATATAAGTAACGTTGTTTTTCAAAGTATCTCTTACATGCTCTTTTATCCTTTGAGGGATTTTTCTGCTCTTCAGAAAATGGTCAAATGCGTCTTTTTCCTCTTTTGGAACTACTTTCACAATTCCCAGGTCATAATTCCTCGTATTAATTCCCATAAAGGGATAAATATCGAGTAATTTAACAGGACTCATTTCCCTATACTCCCTTATCCCGTTGAAAACATCAACAACCTGCTCCACAACTGGTTTTCTGGGCGGTTTATTATAATAAATGCCTTGCATGTCAAAGCACTTGTAACCAAAATCTATTATCAGAGGGGTAATAACCATTTTATTGTACTTTAGTGTTTTTCCCTCTTTTGTTTTGATATGTATTTCATTCCCGGTTTCTTTCCATTTCTCCCCGATATCTTTTATAAATGACGCATATTTGTAGGTTGATGAGGTACGATATTCATTTATTAATTCCTTGAATCTTTCATCCGCAGACAAGATATCCATTTCCATAGAAAGAAATAAACTCCCCGTATCATTCTCAATAACAGAAAGAAGATTGATATTTTTTTTAAGCGTGTTTGTTATGAGGTCGCTTTCCCCTGAAGCTATCTTTCGTAAAGCCCACAGGGCAAAAACGAGGGCGGTTAAAACGACCGAAAATGCACTAACCAAAACGATATCGCTTACCTTACCTGAAAGGAAATATTCATATTTGCTTACCGCAAGCAATACGATTCCGGAGAGAACGACGCTTAAGACAATCAATAGTGTTTTCAGTAGTTTCACACTGAAATCTATCCCCAATAAACGGCAGATAACCTGGAGAAATTTGCCCTTCCCCAGCAGATCGGAGAAGGATACCGCCCGGTCTTTTAAAAAGCGATTCAAAAAGGCAAGAAGCCCTCCATGGCTCAAATTCAGTGCATGACAATGGACATCGTAAAATATCTTTTTTCCCTTTTCTTCCATACAATTTCTCCTTACTATGGTTAAGGTTTTCCGTTTTAATCCATTTCTACGAATTACGCATGGCTTCTTATCCGCCGGCATAATCGACGGGGATGGGCAGTCTGCAGAATTGCATTTTGCCCGACGATATAAAGCGGGAAAATATGTTTGGGTGGAGACATGGAGCACCTTATCAGTAATTTCTTAGCATTTTTTGGCAAAATATTTAATGATGAAATCCGAAATACTAACGGTTGAGCTAAGCTACCCCGATTGACGAGAGGAATTATGAAAGATAAAAAATTAACAAGTGAATCTAAAACTAATCAATCGAATCACACATAATAAAGGGGCTAGCTTCAGTGGCTTGTTATGGTTTTATATTATTTTCATACAAATCTGCAATCGGAAAGCAAAGATCATAGTCATTCCACTCTAAATCACCATTGTCAATTTTAAATTTTTTAAATTCCTGTTTGTCTAAATATTTTCTTATTAAAGGATTTAAAGAGCTATTTAAGAATGGAAAAAAATCTACTACTTGAATCGTGTTATCATTAAATGATAATTTAATTTTATATTCTCCAAGGTATTCCGCAGAAATGATTGTAATAACTTGTTCATCAAAAATCATTTTACTTTCCTTTCAATAATTTCACATGAAATTTGTTTATGCAAAACAAAATAATCAATCCATTTCCGGACAATTTTGTCGGCATAGGCGTTAACAAATTTTTCAAAGTCTCTTAAAGTACTTGTAGGCAATGGGGGCCGCCCTTTTACAGATTTAATAACAACACTTTCTACTTTTCCTTCTTTAATTATTAATTCTGCCTTAGACTCTTTACCTTGATATTTACCATGGACGTGAACCGGTTCATGCTCGTTACTGTAAAATATTATGACTATTCCACAATATACGTATATTTTAGGCATAAATTTATTTTTTTTTCAATTCAATAACGTAGATCTCAGTGGTGCTCTTTTAGGTGTCCACCGGAACGATTTGTTAGGCGTTGCGTCGAACGAGTAAAATCAAGGAGCGACCGTAATGCTTCATTCACTGCTGCTGAAGTGCTAAAAGCTTTGGCCACATCCGGTTCGAGAACAACAATATTCGATCCTTCCTCGGATAACCGTTTGTGGTATTTACCACGAACAGCTTTAGAATAGTCAAAGTCGTATTCTGGGCGTAATTCGTCACTTACCTTTTGCGTTTTAGTTTTCATGTCTTGTCCTTTCCCGCGCAGTTGCAAGTCGCGCGCTTATAATGTGTATAGTTTTACCTCTCTCGGTATGTGAAACCACTAGCAAACGTTCCTCTGCCGAAAAACCTACAGTGATTAGTCTATGTTCGCCAATTGAATGGTCAGGGTCATCAAAAGTAGCTGACAAAGGATCATAAAATACGGTTGATGCTTCTTCAAAATGGACGCCATGTTTTTTATGGTTCTTCTTTGCTTTTTCGGGGTCCCATCCAAATTCCATTACTACCACCTTTAAATTATCTGAGGATATTATATCGGAAAACGGCTGACTGAGATATCCTAACCTCGATACTTTTAAGCATTAGATACAGTGTCCCTTAATTCCGGCGTACACTGATTTGTTAGAAGTTTTTTTATGAATTTTATAGCCTATTATAAATAGTTTCCGGAACGATTTTCATTACCAATCCAATAAGCCTCCATCGTTTAGTTATATAAGCATGTTTCTTCTTCCTTTTGATAGCGGTATATATTTGTTGTGCTGCTTTCTGGGGAGATGCAACCCAAAAAAGTCCGTCTCCTTTTGCCATTGCTGTATCCACAAACCCTGGCTGAATATCTGTAACCGTAATGGATAACCCTGATTTTGCCACCTTTTTTCGCAAGCCTTCCATATAGTTTGAAACAAAGGCTTTTGATGCATTGTATGCAGGAGCATCGCCGTCCCCTCTAAGTGCTGCTATAGACGATAGGCCTACCAAATGGCCGGAACCTTTCGATAAAAAATGATGCATAGCAACATTTGCTATTGCAGCAAAACCAGAGACATTAATATCAATGGTTTCTTTTTCCGGGGGCCATTCTAAATCCTTGTTAATAAATCCTACTCCAGAGTTTATAATGATGATGTCCACCCCTTCCATTTCTGCAATTAGCTCTTTGAGTTGGTTTACTGCTTTATCTGTTTGAGAGACATCAATATGTTTTGCGAAAGAATTATAGGGAAGTTCGTTCTTGAGATCATCAAGCAGGTGAGTCCTTCTGCCTGCAAGTCCAACTATATAGCCATTTTGAGAGAAAATCTTTGCTAATTCCCTCCCGATTCCTGATGTCGCACCAACAACAATTGCTTTCTTTGTCATATCATCTCTGTCTCATTGATTGCCACTAACGATTGAACACACCTGCCGCTATGGAGCGGAGCGGAATGGCGATCAGGTGCAACGTCTTGTTAGTTATCCAATACATTGGTTCACGGTGTAAGTGTGCAATAGCGATAACATAAATATGGTTTTTTCCATTGGGATTTTGTATTTTGGGGATTTGTTTCGTATTTCGTACTTCGAATTTCGTATTTTTTATTTCTTGCTTGCTTGCTTGTTCGGTTCTGGCTATGTCCGCTTAGGTAAAAGTCCATTAAAAAGGTTCTCTAATGGTCAGCGGATAGCACCCTGTTTTTCCCTTCCCTTTTTGCTGTGTAAAGGGCGTCATCTGCCTTTTTGAATAACATATCGGTATTCGTAATATTTTTATTCAATGCAGCAACTCCTAAACTAATGGTTATTTTCCTCGAATATCCCTGGAACCTGTATTCTTCAGAGGCGATGTTTTCCCTGAATCGTTCCGCCACCTCAATGGCTGATTTCAAGCCGGTTTCCGGGAGTATGCAGCAAAACTCTTCTCCACCATAGCGTGCCAGGATGTCGGTAGTTCTTAATCCGGACTCAACTTTCGCAACCACCTCGCGAAGGACAAAATCTCCATACAAATGCCCGCAGGAGTCGTTTACCTGTTTAAAATCATCTATATCAAAAATAATTAGGCAAAGAGGTGCGCCGTATCTCCTGTGCCGTTCAAACTCCTCCCTCAGTTTATCCTCTAGATATTTGCGGTTAAACGACCCGGTCAGATAGTCCCTCCTTGTGGCGTCCAGAAGTTTATGCTCGTATGCAACTATTTCAGTAACGTCCCGCACTGCAATACATATGTGCTCTATCTTTTCATTTCCATTGCGAATAGGAAATATTGAGCAGCTCTGCTGCATGTAGTCAAACTGTAAGCCAAAGGAGCTTACGGGTCTGAACGGGAAAATATAATGATGCAGTTTTTGGGAAAGAAAGCAGAAATTTCCGAAGGCGAATATCGATTTACAATTTCGCAAAAATTTCCGGTCGTTTAAATTTGGGAAAAAGTCAAACAGCACCGAGCCGGTAATATTCCCGGCAGGTATTCCGCTGTTCATCTCCATCCATTGGTTCCAGTAATGTACCTTAAATTCAGCATTCAGTATAACCAGCCCCATATTTATCGAATTGCAGATTTGCTCTGGAATTTTATTCATATTTACTCATAAATTTATCAACCGCTTCTTTTATCTTATCGATAGAATCCATATTAATAAGAAGAAACAAAAAGCCATCAACATCCGCTTTTTCAAATTGAAATATGGTTTTAAGGATAACCGCATATCCTTCTCCATCGAAGAAATTCCCCGGCATGTCTTCATATAAATACTTTCCATCGATATATCTTGGCGGAAGATAGGAAACGACATCCGACAGCAATTCCGCTATTTTGCTGAGACAAGCGCCGATTATAATATTTCCCACCTCCGTTAACGTTTCCTTTTCCAGCAAATTAATGGACATGTTTGCAGGCATTTCATTATATTCTTCCAGCAATGAAATGAATAATTTACCGCTATTTCTGGAAAAGGCAAGATATGCAATACCTTTGAATTCAGATGTATAATGTTGTTCAACGATATGCAAATCTTCACCACTTTCAAAAGCGGTGCCAATAAAATCCCGCAGCTCTTTTGAATGCACTATCTTTATCTCAGGAACGTTTAATGTCGCATGCAATTCAATAACCTCGGAAAGTGACGCCGCCGCATTTCCAAATGCAATATTAATGATCTCTTTGAGCGCATCTATTTGTAATTCGCTCAGAAAATTCCCCGAAGTATCGTTCATTTTTTCTCTTTACTTTCCTGGATCTCTCTTGCCTTTGCTATGGCATTAATTATATCTTCTTTTTTAGGAGGCTTTCTCAACAATGTTAATGCACCCAACCCTTTCACTTTTTCAATAGTCTTTAGCTGAACATCCGCAGTTATCACAATGACCAGTGCGTTTTTATCGATTTTTTTTATCTCTTCAAGCGCCTGAATCCCGGACATAACAGGCATTGTTATATCCATGAAAGTTAAATCAGGCGAAACCCTTTTAAACTCCCCAACACCCATAAAACCGTCAAATGCTTCGTATATCTCATATGAGGCCTCTTTTAATATACAATTTTTTACCCCCAATCTGGCAACAATAGAATCATCTACAATCAAAATTTTTTTAATCATAATTTACCTTTTTCAATAAATATCATTAGGGATGTATAGCCATAAGCGTATAGTTTTCTAAAAAATGAATTGATACAAGAGGCGGCAATCCCTTGTTCAATGCGCTTACGATGTCATTATGTTTCGAAAAGACCTAATTTGTTTGGCTATATTTAATCTCAGGGCTATTGCATGACACAAAAACCCCTTCATTCCTATTGATATTGTAAAAATGACTCTTTATCGGAACCAAGAGGTGGAGGTTTCTTTTGGATTGAACTTGGCGTGGCATTCGTCACACCCATTCACCACTTTGAAAAATGCTGCCATTGCTTTATCCTTGTTCTTTTCCTGACATGCATTCACTAATTCAAGCGTATCTAAATGGAATTGGACGTCCAGCTTTACAAATTCTGTCGGCAAATCATCCTTATTTGCCCCTGTATATACGACGGGGCTTGAATTTTTCAATTTTTTTGTATCTTGCTGAATAGCTTTCCAGTCTTCTTTGTTAATAGAGGCCTGCAAATGTTTCAGCAATACCTTAATATCTTTCATGTGAACGATAAAGCCTTTTTCATTTTTAATAAAATCATGTTCCCCTTTGGAAGAAACCTCTGATTGATCCATCGCGGTTGCAGATATTTCTTCTTCATGCCTTTCCTTTTCACTTTTTCCGCAACCTGCAATACATAAAATGAGTATCGCAAAACTAATATATTTTTTCATATTCGGCACCAATTTACCTTTTTAAAAAAGTTAACACAATACGGACATATTAAATTTTTTACTTTGAAAAATCAATCGCATTAATGGTGTAAGGGTTTTTTAATTCAATATCCCCAATGTTTTCCCTATTTTTTCAAAACACCCTACAGCCCACAAAAGGTCGTTTTCGCTATGAGCAGCAGAAAGCATTGCACGCAGACGAGCCTTACCAACAGGAACGGTCGGATACCCGATTGATTGTATAAAAATCCCCTCTTCATACAATTTCCGGCTAAACTCTTTTGCCAATTTGGCGTCTCCAACCATTATTGGAGTTATTGGCGTTTGCGTTCTCCCTATGTCAAAACCTGTATTTTTCATTTGTTTCTGGAACAATGCGGTGTTTGACCATAGTTTTTCAACCCTAACCTTCGATTCCATAAGGATATCCACTGCTGCAATACATGCCGCTACATCAGGGGAGGTTGCAGCGCTTGAAAAAAGAAAGGGGCGCCCCTTTTGGGACAGATAGTCTGTCAATTTTTTACTCCCCGCTACATAACCACCCACTACTCCAAATGCCTTTGATAGCGTGCCAACCTCGATATCTACTTTCCCCTGCAGTTTAAAATAATCAACAATGCCTCTCCCGCCTTCCCCTAAAACACCCTCGCCATGTGCATCATCAACCATCGTAATGGCATTGAATTCATCCGCAATGTTAACAATTTCCGGCAAGGGGGCGATATCTCCTTCCATGCTGAACACGCCGTCCGTGATTATCAACCGTTTTCCGGCATTACTTTCCTGCGAAATTTTTCTACACAAGTCATCAGGGTTACAATGTCCATACCTGATAATTTTTGCCCCGGAGAGGCGGCATCCATCAATAATGCTCGCATGATTCAGTTCATCAGAAAAAATGACGTCATTTTTGCCAGCAATAGCGGGAATGACTGCCAGATTTGCGCAAAATCCTGATTGAAAGGAAATGGTACTCTCTACGCCCTTAAAAAGAGCAAGTTTCCTCTCCAGCTCACAATGCAACACAGTGGTCCCTGAAATAGTTCTTACCGCAGAAGGCCCTACGCCATATGCATCTATCGCCCCCTTCGCAGCAGATTTTAACCGGGGGCTATTCGCAAACCCGAGATAATTATTTGAGCAGAGATTTAACACCTTCTTTCCATCTGCGGTGATCCATGCATCCTGAGGGCCTTCAATGGTTCTTATGTTGACGAAAAGTCCCTCTTCTTCAAGTTTTTCCAGTTCTTCGTGAATAAAATTAAGGCGGCTCATGACTCCGGAGTCCTTTCTTTAACAGTTGCAGGGGTCTTTCAAATCCATGCAAACGGAATGAAATTACGGCATGACCTGCAAAATAACCTTTCCACACATACCATCTCTCATTAACTGCATGCCCTTTTCGTAATCTTCCAGTAAAAACGTGTGTGTAATAACCGGTCCAGGATCCACCAGCCCGGAAGACAGAAACCTGGACGTCTTATACCACGTAGAAAATATCTTTCTGCCGGTAATCCCATATATACGTATTTTTTTAAAAATAACCTCTCTATTCAAATCAATATCAACAGGGGTTTCATATATCCCCAAAACCGATATTCTTCCACCGGGAGTAAGAGACTTCAGCCCCTGATCAAGCGCCAGTTTATTGCCGGAAAACTCCAGAACCACATCTACGCCATTTCCCTCCGTAGCTTCCAGCACACAGTTCAGGATATCTGTGTTTTTCGGATTCGCCACAATATCCGCACCCATCTTTTTGCCGATATCCAGCCGATAATCATTTGGGTCAGAAACAATAATGAGAGAAGCCCCGCACGCCCTTGCTATGCCAACGGCAAAGAGACCAATGGGACCTGCCCCCAAAATAAGCACCGTTTTTGAAGATATGTCCTCAGACATTACCGTATCAACGGCATTTCCAAACGGCTCCTGAATTGTCGCCCATTCGTCAGGAATACGAGGATCATCTTTCCACAACACATGCTCAGGCAAGCTAAGGTATTCGGCAAACGTTCCATCGTAATCAATCCCTAATAATTTACTTTTTCTGCATACTTCTCTGTATCCATTCTTGCATTGGTAACAGTAGCCGCATGAAATGTGAGTTTCCGCAGAAACCCTCTCTCCTGCTTTAACAAACGTAACCTCTTTCCCAATCTCCTGCACATAACCGGCAAACTCATGGCCTATAATACGGGGTGGCGTAAAGCGCTGCTGCGCCCAATATGTCCAGTCATCAATATGAACATCCGTTCCGCATATAGAGGCAACCTGAACTTTAATCAAAACATCCTTTGGGCCAAGCTTTGGTTCCGGCATATTTACCAATTCCAGTCCTCTGGAGCGATTTGCTTTCACTACCGCCTTCATACAAAAACCCTTTCACAAAACACCGTATATTTATAACGCAACTACAAGCGGTATTAAGGAAACCTGCCTGCCGCATAATCAGACGTCGGAAGTCAGAATTCGGAGATCAGACTTCAGACTTTTGATTAAATCGATTTGCATTCATATTCATAGTCATAGACAATATTCATACAACAGCATGGAGGAAACGGCTATTGCGGCAGTCTCAATTCTTAGGGTAGAACTTCCCAGAGTTACCGGAATGCAGCCTTTTTCAACGGCACGTTCAATTTCATTATCAGTAAAACCACCCTCAGGGCCTATGAGGCAAACAATCTTTTTTGCAGAAGGCCTTTCGCGCAAAATAGCTTTCAGGGACAGTGCTTGATGCCTTAAACATGGAATGAGTGAAAGGTCGTAATCGCATAAAGTTTTCAAAAAATCTTCTATCGCCACACCAGCCGTAATTTCAGTAAGAACGTTCCGTTTGCATTGTTTGGAGGATTCAATGACTATCTTATTCCATCTCTCCCGCTTTTCCGCTGACGTTTCTTTTATCGCCACAACGCTCCTTTCACAATGAAGCGGAATCAAAGTGTGTATCCCCAATTCAGAACATTTTTGGATTAAGATGTCGGAAAATTTTCCTTTAGGAATAGAAACAGCTATGGTAATTGAGACGCTTGGCTCCCTGTCAATGGACTGGGAACTCTCAACAAATACTTTTAACCCGGCACGTTGCGTTTCAACAACAACCGCCTTGTATTCCATGCCTTTTCCATCGAAAAGGGTAATTCTGTTTCCCTGTTTTGCTCTTTTGACGTGTAAGATGTGGTGTGCTTCTTTTCCTTCAATCCAAATCTCTGAATGTATGGAAGCATTGGGTATGAAAAACCGATCCTGGTGCATTTATTGAGATGAAACCGTAGAGGCGTAACTTAACGCTCTTGCATAATTTATTATCGTATGATTGGGGCAGACATCAACACATTTGCCGCATGATGTACACTTTTGGTAATCAATTACTGCAAGATTGTTTTGTACATGAATTGCGTCATATGGACATTCCTTCTCGCAGCGTTTACAAGCAATGCAGGAATCCTGGCATATTTTCTTTGCAACAGCGCCTTTATCTAAGGATTTACATCTCACATGCACCATTTTTGATTCAGGCAATATGCTGATGATTTCCCTTGGGCATACTTCCGCACATTTTCCGCAACCTGTGCAACGTTCCCTTATTACTTTTGGCAAACCGTCCTTTCCCATGTACATAGCTTCAAATTTACATGCTTCAACACAAGTACCTAAGCCCAAACATCCATAATCACAGCCAAAAAAACCGCCGCTAATAATGTTTGCCGCACGACAATCCTTTACCCCATTATAGATAAATCTGTTCGTAACACCTTTTGCATGACACATTACAACGGAAAAAACCCGTTCCTTACTTTCAAATTCGACCCCCATAATATTGGCAACAAGTTCCGCCACAGAAGACTGTCCAACAGTACAGCCAGTAACAGGCGCTTTCCCTTCCACTACCGCCTGTGCAAAGCCACCGCACCCTGGTTGCCCACATGCCCCGCAATTTGCGCCGGGAAGCACCTCGTTAATCCTTTCGATACGGGAATCCACTTTCACGGCAAAGGTATCAGAGGCAATGGCCAAACCTATGCCAAAGATCATTCCTAATATGCCAAGTGTAATTGTTGCGCTTAAAATTAATTCCATTTTTTTTGTACCCTGTGCGTGCTTCGTATTTAATATATTTCTGGCTACAGATAAGTTATATCTAGTTATTATAACAATTTACTGTTATGCCATTGTTCCAATCATTTGATGAATTGGTTTGCCTGCAGGGACCATCGGAAAAACATTTTCATTCGGGTCCACCCTGAAATCCATGACGACGGGTTGTTTTGTGGAAAACGCTTTTTCCAAAGTAGGACGCACATCCTCCTTCTTTTCTATCAAAAATCCTTTCGCGCCATACGATTCCGCCAACTTTACAAAATCCGGATTCCCGTTTAAACTCACACTGGAGTAACGTTTATCGTAAAACAACTCCTGCCATTGCCGTACCATACCAAGGTACCCGTTATTAAGAATAACAATCTTTACCGGAATATTCAACCGAACAGCGGTGCTCAGTTCCTGAATATTCATCTGGATACTTCCATCCCCCGCAATATCCACCACAATTTTATCCGGACATCCCAATTGCGCTCCAATTGCCGCAGGAAATCCGTATCCCATGGTACCCAATCCCCCGGACGAAAGGAATGTTCGCGGCTTAGTATATGTATAGTACTGTGCCGCCCACATCTGATTCTGTCCAACTTCAGTAGTTATAATTGCCTCACCATTCGTTGCTTCATATATTTGTTCTATCACATACTGAGGCTTTATAAGATCCCCGCTGTTATTATATGTTAATGGATTTTGTTCTTTCCATTGCTTGATTTTATCGAACCATTCCCTTCTCTCGACAAAACTGATATGTTTATTAAGTTCTCTCAAGGTATTTTTAGCATACCCCACAACCGGTATATCTACCTTGATATTTTTACTTATGGAAGAAGGGTCTATGTCAATGTGGATAATTTTTGCGTTTGGCGCAAATTCATCAATTTTGCCCGTGATACGGTCATCAAACCTCGCACCAATTGCAATCAATATATCACATGCAGTAACTGCAAAATTTGCATATGCAGTTCCGTGCATTCCCAGCATACCCAAAGATAAATTATGATTTTCCGGAAAGCCCCCTAGACCCATAAGGGTTGTGGTGACGGGAATATTCCCTTTTTCCGCAAGTTCCAATAATTCCTTTGCGCTATCTGAAGCAATAATGCCGCCACCTGTATACAATACAGGGCGCCTTGCATTATTAATTACCTCTGCGGCAATTTTTATTTGACGAATATTACCTTCATACGTAGGTTTATATCCTGGCAAATCTACTTCGGGAGGTATTATTTCTTCACACTCACCCATAGTGACGTCAACGGGCAAATCTATTAAAACGGGACCCTGTCTGCCTGAATTTGCCAAATAAAATGCTTCTTTTACTACTCTTGCTAAATCTTTTACATCCTTAACTAAATAGCTGTGTTTTGTTATGGGGCGGGTTATTCCAATAATATCAACTTCCTGGAAGGCGTCATTACCGATAAGAAATGTTTTTACCTGTCCCGTCAAAGCAACCATCGGAACGGAATCCATGTATGCCGTTGCAATAGCAGTTGTTAAGTTTGTAGCGCCAGGGCCGGAGGTCGCCAAACATACACCTACTTTGCCCGTTGCCCTCGCAAATCCATCAGCCGCATGACCTGCGCCCTGTTCATGTCTCGTTAAAATAAATTTAATCTGCGATTCATATAATGCATCAAACAAAGGAAGAACAGCGCCGCCTGGAATGCCAAACACATATTCTACCCCTTCCCTTATCAATGCATTTATTAGAATGTGAGAGCCTGTTTTAATCATTGGTTTTTGTAGAAGATAACACAAAAGTTTAAAGCAAACATAAGAACACCTACAGAAAACACACTTTCGCGTTCTATTTCTTTACGGTATGTTCAAAGAGGTATGTTTAAATTGAACAGCAAGAAGCCAATTGATGTGAAAATATTGAGTTGTGAACTCTTATATTTCTAGCCGTAAGGTTTACTACTTTGCAGACCTCATACATCTTCGCTATCAAAATCGCTGGAATCCAAATCATCCATATCTTCATATTTTGGAGGCTTGTAACCTGGCAGTTTAGACCTTTCCACTTCCTCTTTATAGGCGGCAAGAACTTTTTCCTGTATTTCTTCTCTGCATTTTGAATTTATCGGATGTGCGGTATCTGCATGTAATTTTAACCTTCCCGCACCCTTTGATGCCCGCTTTTCATCTAGTCTTGTACCACAATCGTTACAGTATTGAGACATAAGGTGGTTTTTCCCGCCACAACCCGGGCATCGGTCTGTAAGCTTTCTGCTTGGCATTGCCACAAAAGCCCCTTTATGCCCCTCGATAACCTTCAGATCTCTAACAACAAAATCGTTATCAATCGTAATGCTGCAAAACGCTTGTAATCTGTTTTTTTTCGCTTCGGTCAGCTTCACCCTAACTTCAGTTATATTCACGGCCATCCCCTTTCCTGTTCACTTAGTTATGCCTTCGAAATCACTGGTTACCACAAAAACATCACCAATACCAAACGTTTTTAATTTTTGTCCTATATTATTTGCATCACTTCCACTTCTGCATAATCCATACATTGCAGAACCGCTTCCTGATAAAAGCACTCCACAAAAATCAAATTTTCTCAATTTCTGTCTAATTTCTTCAAGTTGAGGATAGAGCTTAAAAACGACGTCTTCTAACCGATTGTGCAAACACTTCCCCAGCAGAGTAGCATCGTCTGACTCTAAGAAACGCAAGGTGAAACTAACATCTTTCAAATTTTTTGTCAAGCCAATTTTGAAATTTTTATATATGGTAGCAGTACTTACCTCAAAGCCCGGATACACTATTACATAATGATATATTACCCGGGATGGGAATGGCTGAATAATTTCCCCCCTTCCTCTGCAAATAGCCGTATTCTCGCCTACAAAAAAAGGGACATCGGAACCAAGCCTGCTTGCAAACAACATTAATTTTTCACTATCATACCCAAGCCGCCACATCTTATTTATGCCGATTAAAGTAGCTGCAGCATCACTGCTCCCGCCGCCAAGACCTGCCCCTACCGGTATATTTTTTTCTAAAAATATCTTTACCCCTCTGGAAACTCCCGATTCTTTTTGCAATAATCGCACCGCTTTAACAATCAGGTTATTTTCACCCGTTTCAAGTCCTGGATTTGAACAACTGAGTTCCAGACCTTCATTGTCTTCCAAATAAAGGTAATCGCATAAACACACCTTTTGCATAACGGTTTCGATTTCATGATATCCATCTGGACGTTTCCCCAAAATCTCAAGAAACAGATTGATTTTTGCAGGCGCTGCAATTTTTATTTTCCCCCGATCTTCCCAAAACTTCATGACATGTTTCCCACGGTAATGTTTTTTTCGAAAAAAGATATTTGTGTTTCTCTATAACTTCTCGTATCGTACAACTTTAAAAACAAAGCCCCCGGCGGCATCTCCAGCGTTATCTTTCTATGCTGAAACACAACAATGCCTCCCGGACAAACAATGTCTTTTTCGAATAAGGTTGACAAGAGCATCAGCAATTTTTCTCTATAAGAACTATTGTCGGCAAGGGGATATGGCGGACAGGCAAAAACAATATCAATCCCGTCGGTATTTTGCTCCAGAAAGGGGATGGTTTTAAGCACATCACATCTTACGATTACCGACTTGTTAAGCAGTTTTGTTGCGCGGATGTTTTTTTCTATCGCCTGGATTGCAAACGTGCCATTCTCCACAAACAAACATGATTTTGCACCCCTGCTTAACGCCTCTATCCCAACAGCCCCCGTACCGGCATATAAATCCAGCACGCGACTATCCGGGAGGATCTCCGCCAATATGTTAAACAGTGATTCTTTCACATTATCCGGTATTGGCCTTGTTTTGTTCCCTTTAGGAGAACAAAGCAAAACACCCTTTGCACTTCCCGCAATTACACGCACAATTTTGTATCAGACTCTCTCTTGTTATTAATACATTGATAAAAACAAACGACGGCACAAAAACCCTCTGTTAATTCACAACATTGCCCACTTTTAGAAAACCTTGATATAAAGTAACGAATGCTTTCAAACCTCAGCCATCCCCAGGCAAACACCACACAACCCCTGATAAATTTACCTCCATAATCACAAACTGATTTTAGAAATTTAAGCATTCAACTATGGCTTAAAATTGTAATATTCTTTAAATACTTTCCGGAAAATATTTATTTTACTATATCTCCATCTCTTTCCAGATACGAACAAGCAACCCATGTTATTTTATAAAAATATCAAGCGCACAAATGGTACGTATATATTAGTCCCAAGTCAAATACAAATTCCGTATTGACACATTTAATAGTTTTTTGTAATATTCATCCTTATATTTTGGACATTTATTAGACATTACCGATACTATTTCACGTAAAAAACATCTTCATAAAACTCACAAATAAAACAATTCTATTTTCGCCCGGAATTTTTAAATAATGGTTTTTATATTCAAGAGTACCTCTTAAAATTACTAATTCTCTCTTTTATTGATTTCACACCAAAAATGCCCTTTTTGGAATCTTACAACTTTTTAAACAAAGAAACAGGAAAAAAATGACCGAAAATATCAGAAAAGATCTTCCTAACCTCCGTGAACGTCTCATTAACATAAAGGACTCTCTTTGATGTAGTAAGCAAAGAAAAAGAGCTAACCGAACTTGAAAACAAACTATCTTCTCCGGGGTTTTGGGAAAACAAGGACAAGGCGCAGCAGATTGTTAATAAATTAAAAACTCTCAAAGGAATTGTATTGCCTCTGCAGGAATTACAAAAAACTTACGAAGAGATAGAGTTTCTGGTTGACCTTATGGAAGAAGAAAGCGATGAAAGAACAACCGCGGAGATAGCTGGGGATATTGCATTATTTACACAAAAACTTGAAAAACTCGAGCTACATACAATGCTTGGCGAAGCCCATGACCATTGTAACGCCTACCTGAGTATTTACGCCGGGGCAGGAGGAACGGAATCATGCGATTGGGCTTCTATGCTTTTTCGTATGTATTCACGCTGGGCAGAAAAAAAAGGTCACACACTCTCTCTCATTGATTCACTCACGGGGGAAGAAGCCGGACTAAAAAGAATTACCGTTCTCATCGAAGGCGAGTATGTTTATGGGCATTTAAAATCTGAAATTGGTGTACACCGTTTAGTAAGAATTTCTCCATTTGATTCTAATGCCAGAAGACATACTTCTTTTGCCGCTGTTGATGTATTGCCGGAAATAGAAGAGGAAGAGGAAATAGAAATAAACGACAATGAATTACAGGTAGATACATACCGTTCATCAGGGGCAGGCGGGCAGCATGTAAATAAAACATCTTCTGCGGTTCGTATTACTCATTTGCCTACCGGAATTGTAATAGCATGCC
Organism: Candidatus Kuenenia sp.; assembly: GCF_039794105.1. Classification (GTDB taxonomy): domain Bacteria; phylum Planctomycetota; class Brocadiia; order Brocadiales; family Brocadiaceae; genus Kuenenia. The sequence goes on along the minus strand of NZ_JBDIWA010000004.1, from coordinate 104,324 downwards.
AAAGTGAACGCTCACAGCATCAAAACCGAAGACGGGCAATCAACATGTTAAAAGCAAAGATATATCAAATAAAGGAGAAGGAAAAGAAAAGGGAATTATCTGCCGCCTATGACGAAAAAGGCGAAATCGCCTGGGGAAACCAGATACGATCATATGTATTACAACCGTACTCGCTCGTTAAAGATTTACGAACGGGCAAGGAAAGTGGTAATACACAGGCAATGTTAGATGGTGAAATAGAGGGGTTTATTGAAGCTTATTTAAAATGGAAAATGGCAAAATCAAATTTATTAACAAAAATGAGGAATTATGACAACGTTAAAACATGACGACCCGGAAGTCTGGAATGCTATACAGGAAGAAGCTAAAAGGCAGCAGGAAACAATTGATTTAATCGCATCAGAAAATATATGCAGCCTTGCCGTACAAGAAGCACAAGGTTCTCTTATGACCAACAAATACGCGGAGGGATATGTTAACAAGCGATGGTATGCAGGTTGTTCGAATGTAGATACCGTAGAGCATTTGGCCGTGCAAAGGGCAATGCAGATATTTGGCGCTGAGCATGCTAATGTACAGCCAAATGCAGGTTCGCAGGCAAATATGGCAGTATGTTTTGCCGTACTAAAGCCGGGAGACCGGGTACTGGGCATGGACCTCTCACACGGCGGACACTTAACACACGGCTTTAAAAAGAATTTTTCCGGGATGATGTACGAAATATCCCACTATGGGGTAAAGAGAGAAACTGGCTGCATAGATTACGATGAGTTACGCAACATAGCTCTTGAATTTAAACCAAAACTCATTATTGCCGGGGCAAGCGCCTATCCGCGAATTATTGACTTTAAAAAATTCAGGGCTGTTGCAGATGAAATCGGCGCTTATTTTATGGCAGATATCGCGCATATCGCTGGCCTGATTGCGGCAGGCGTTCATCCTTCTCCGGTTCCTTTTGCCGATTTTGTTACCACAACAACCCATAAAACATTACGCGGGCCCAGGGGTGGTCTTATTTTGTGTAAATCCAAATATGCAAAACAGATTGACGCAACGGTGTTTCCCGGAATCCAGGGAGGCCCTTTTATGCATAGTATCGCTGCAAAGGCAGTAGCCTTTAAGGAAGCGATGTCTGACGAATTTAAAAAATGCCAGCAACAAACAGTTAAAAATGCACAAGCCATGGCCAATGAATTTGTTAAAAAGGGATATGACATAGTTTCCGGCGGTACGGATAATCACTTATTTCTCGTTGATTTACGCAACAAGAACATCACTGGCAAAGAAGCACAAATACTGCTTGAAACTGCTAATATAGTACTGAACAGAAACACCATTCCTTATGATGAAAGAGGGGCAAATGAACCGAGCGGTATTCGTATCGGAACGCCGACAATTGCTTCCAGAGGAATGGACGAAAAGGATTCAGTAAAGATTGCAGAATGCATTGACAAAATTTTATCCCGCCCACATGATGACCATGCAAAAAATGCTGTTAAAAACATTGTAAAAGATTTATGCGCCGCTTATCCATTGCACGAATCAGGTGCTTGCCAGTCAACAAAATAGAGATTAATGTGCCCATTAGTTTTTATTTACAAACTATCTTATGCAACAGGCTGGATTAAATCCAGCCTGTTTTTATATGCAAATAAAAATGACTCAAAACTTTAGTGCAAAAAATATTACTGTCATTGGAAATGGTGGCTGGGGAACTGCTCTCGCCATTTTATTATACAATAAAGGCAATAAAATCAGTCTTTGGGGACATGACAAGTCTTATACTGATTATTTAAACGAAAAAAGGGAAAACACAAAATATTTAAAAGGCATTACCATCCCTCCGGATATTGCTATTACTTCTGAAATTACCGGCACATTAATGGATACACAATTTATCCTATCCGCGACTCCCACTCCTTATTTGCGTTCAGTGCTGCTTAAATTTAAGGAGGTATTTGTCGACAAAACTCCCATCATCAGTATTACCAAAGGGATCGAAAATGAAACACTCATGCGGCCAAGCGAAATTATCCACGATGTACTAGGAGACCCGCCGGTATCTTTGCTTTTGGGACCTAGCCATGCAGAAGAGGTTGCCCATGGCTTGCCAACGACTATTGTTGCATCTTCAAATGATTTATCTTTAGCACAAACCGTACAGGAACTTTTTACAACTGACCGGTTTAGAGTTTATACAAATACAGATATAATTGGTGTAGAAATAGGAGCTGCCTTGAAAAATGTGATTGCAATTGCCGCCGGCATATGCGACGGATTAAGTCTGGGAGACACTACAAAAGCGGCGCTCATCACCCGCGGTTTAGCGGAAATAAGCCGTCTTGGCACTGCTATGGGTGCAAAAAAAATAACCTTCTCAGGGCTTTCCGGACTGGGCGATTTAATAACTACCTGTATCAGCCCTTATGGAAGAAACAGATGGGTGGGAGAACAAATCGGCAAAGGAAAGATGTTGGAGGAAATATTACGTGATATGAAGCAAATCGCGGAAGGGGTGTGGACAACTAAATCGGTTATCGAACTTTCAAAGAAATACCGTATTGAAATGCCAATTACCCATGAAATTTATTCCGTATTGTTCTCTGGGAAAAAACCATTGGAGGCGCTCAACAACCTAATGCTGCGCACCCCAAAATCAGAGATAGAAGAAATTTATTAAAATGCTGCATTAAAATTTTTCCAACACTTTGGTTTTAAAAAAAAGCATGGGCGAAGCATTTGCCAGCCTGGATATGAACGCATTTATACAATTTATAGCAAATGCTTCGCCCATGCACTATGGCGTTCTATTAACAAAAAAATCCTGGCAAACCGCACTGTTCACCAGGATTTTTTTTGATCTACAAAGTTGATTATCTCCTTCTGGCCAGTTCAAAATCAATAGTAGCAGTTTTTCCCGTCTCTACCGTGACCTCTTGTGATAATCCTTTGAGTTTTTCATGCCAGGTCTTCACCGTATATTTTCCAGGAGGAATATTATTGATGGAATAATTTCCCTCCTTGTCAGTCATAGCAAAATAGGGATTTGCCAGCGAAAGAACATAACCGGCCATTTCCGCATGCACATTACAAAGAAGCGGTGTTTCTCCCAAAACATCAAATTTCACCTCTTTTACAACACCAGTTGGGTATGTACCCAGATTAAACTGTAATGCCGCGGTCGGCGGAGAAAAGACATTATGGCGAACCGCATCGCTATTGGGGAAATCCACCACCGTATCCTTTTGCAAAGCCACCACCCTTGGCACATACGTAAGATTAAGCTGATCAACAACAGCATGTTCAGACGGTGGGGGGAAATCATTATTGCCAACGGTTTCAAGGAACACAACAACATTCTCATTTGTCCTTTCCCTTTTACATGTTACTTTCCCTGTAATAGAACCACCGTTCTCAATCTTTGGGATATTTTGAACCACCCTCTTCAATTTTTGCTGCGCTTCTTCCAATTTCTTCAGGGCCTCAGCCGCCTCCTCGGCACTTAAAGCTTCTTTTTCTTCTGCATAGAGAGTTTTCAACGCAATTGGCATTGATACTGCAAATGTCATCGCAAGAATACCATAAATTAAAATCCTTTTCATAAGCCTTCGCCTTCCTCCATTTGAAAATTTACATAAAATTACACGAGCTAACAAATGTATCAACTTAAGTCAACATTTGTTAGCTCGTTATCACTATCACTTTATATCTAAAAAATTATGCATCAACTTTTATTAATTCACCATTCAAAAACTTCTTCATGAAATCATTCTCATTGCCGGCAGTGTATCCGGTTTTAACAGGATCCCAAACGCCTTTTCCTCCCATGCCACCATTCTCAGCCTTTGTGATCTTTACTAATGTTTCCTTAGGCACGGTATTAATACAATGATTATCAGCTTCGAAACCGAAAATAAACTTCATCCCGATTTTAGCCTTATGGAAAAGGCTATCCAACTGGTGCATTGGCATCGACCAATCCCTTGTAATACTCTGCTGTGAACCGTAGCGGAAGCTGGACTGATAACCGCTCGGAGACAACGCCCTACCATCCGGTCTTGTCTCATGTGCTTGTACCGTTTTGTCTGAGGAAATCCAGGCTGAATGTTTCATCATTGTACAATTATACGGGTACGCAGGATTATACTTCGCCCTCAACATAAGCCTTGATACCTTATAGAAAGAATCGTTTGGTTTCCATCCTTCATATGGTCTGTCGGCAGGGTTTGCATCAACATAAACATAATCTCCGTCCTCAATGCCTAAATCTTTTGCGGCCTGAGGATGAATATGTATTTGATGTTCACCGACGCCAGGCATTCTTTTATCCATCCTGTACGGATCTCCGAAGTTATTGTTCCAGATAAAGTTCCAATCCGTAACTGCCCACTGCGAATGCACCGTATGCCTTGACTTTGGAGTCACGCAGTAGAAGTGATACCCTTTTTCCCACAGGAAATTCTTAGTTTTCTTTGTCTCTTCCCATGATTTCTTGATATTCCTGACAGTCCTATCCTCCCAGTGTTCAGCACTTTCCGGGATGCCATAGTCATCTGGCCGAATATAAGGATTCGTACTCACAATCGCATTTGGTAAATATGGCGTAGCTTCAGGCCCTTCGCGATGGACAATAAAGTTTTCTCCATATTCAATAATTTCCGGCTCATCATTATAAGCCTGTAGCCTTCCCGTTGGGGTATAAAACGGCAAGCTTTCGTGTACCTGTTCCCAGAATGGCTGTCTCGGATATGTCCGGTATAACATTAACGCAACACCCGGCTCTCCATACTTTCCATTTAATATATCCTCGCATGTGTACCCTTTCATGGTCGTGCTACCATCTAGCAATCTGTTGATATATACACTCGCTCTTCCTTCAAGGGCAAATTTCCAGTTGTCTTCAAATCTCGTATCTCTTAGCAATTCACCCAATTTCGACGCCATACCCGCAAGTATTTTCACATCGTCTTTTGATTCATACACAGGGGTTATGCCCGTTTTCCCCCATATTTGAATAAAAGGATTTGAACAGGAAGTGGTGATTTCAAATTCCTGGAATTCAACCCATGAATTTGCCGGAAACGCAAAGTCAGCGTATTCTATCGAACCTGTTATCTCAATATCGGTTGACATAATCTGCTCAATGTTTGGATTAACATTCTTCAACATTTGGTAGACATGCTTCGCATTATTGATAAGATTTACGTTGGTAAACCACATAATCTTCGTTGGCGTTGGCATGTGCGTTTTCCCAGTAAACACCTTACGTCCATATTTTGGAGTATTCACAATCAAGGGCCTTTCACTGTGATTCCAATAGGCAACTTCTTCATCCAGTGCACGCCCTTTGATATTTAAGTCTTTTGCAGATGCATAAGGGTCTAAATTAGGTTTAAACACATCTTCTGCTACCCATCCATAAAACCCAGGACCACTCCATTTAGAAGCCTGAAAATTGCCAGCTTTATAATTTCCTGCCCACGTGTGCGAACCAGACCCAAAGTATCCAACATTGCCAGTTAACATTACCGGTAAATAGTAAGACCTGTTCATCAACGTTGCATGGAAGTAGTGATTTACCCCTTCCCCGTAATGAATTGCAACAGGTTTTATCGTGGCAATGTCTTTCGCCAGCCTTTCGATCAGTTCTTTAGGAGAATTGGTCATGTCAACCACAGAATCAATATCATAATCCCTAAGATGTATCTTATACATTTCGAGCAGCGTCATTACCTCGATTTCTTTTCCATCAACGGTTTTCAACTTAAACGAACCTTCCAAAACAGGATCTATACCTTTTTTAACCAACGTCTCACCAACATCGTCCCGTGTTATAGCTTTTGGTCCTTTTGATTTTGCATCCCAAACAACAAAATCCCCGATAATCTCTCTTTGTTCATCCTTCAGACCTTGAATATGATAGCTCGGACCATCGGAAATATCCTGTAATTTGTAATTTGGAATAATATCTTTTGGAGAAACTCTCTTTAAAGTATCAGTCCTTACCAGCAACGGGAAGTCGGTAAACTTCTTTACATAATCGGCATCATACCATTTGTTATCAATAAGTATTTTTGTAATACCCAGGAATAGAGCGGTATCCGTGTTGTTCCGAATAGGAATCCAGTAATCCGCCTTTTGAGCTGAAGGACTATACTCAGGGGTAATAACAACAATCTTTCCACCCCTCTCCATTACCTCTGTAACCCAATGCGCTTCCGGCATCTTGTTTTCTATTAAGTTCTTTCCCGTTTGAATCAACAACTTTGAAAACCGGACATCATTCATATCAACATCCGAAGTCTGCAGGCCGTGAGAAAACGGATGACCCGGAGCCTGGTCACCATGCCATGTATAGTTTGACCAGTTTCTGCCGCCCAATGCCTGCTCAGGACCAACACCCCTGTTATGTGCATCTACAATGGCAAGACAATTATTAAACCTATACATTCCATATTTTCCTATTACCCCAAGGAGCCCCATGCCACCACGTCCTTTGAATGTACGTGTGCCGGCGCCCTGCATCCTGTCAACCATCTCCTTTGGATACCCCTGGTCAATAAGTTTTTGCGCGCCTTCCGGACCACTGTATTTTTTTGTAATATGGAGAATCCCCTTTGAGGCATAGGTAAAGGCTTCATCCCAAGACGCCCTTAATAATTCATCATTGCCCCTGTTGTCAAACATATACTTCGACTTGTTCTCCGGCGTCAGTTCCGGAAAACCGTCATCCGCCCATCGCTTCCACCCTTTTCGAATCAAAGGGTATCTAAGCCTGTATGGACCATAAACCCTCCTATGAAACGTGTACCCCTTTAAACACATCCTCGGATTCCAGTTCCTTGTCGCCTGGTTTCCATACAAATCGGTATAATTCTGGTGGTCATAGTTTTGCTCAACCCTCATCATTACATTGTTTCTCACAAATGCCCGTATCCTGCATGCATGTGTGTCATTCGGAGAACAACAATAAGTAAATGTACGGTCATACTGATACTGGTCTCTGTATACACTTTCCCATCTTCGGTCGGGATAGGTATCTAAAGGATTATCTACCACGACTGCAGGCTTTAGCAACCTGAACGCCATTGCATTCTTAGCAAGCGTCAGGGTCGCTCCGGTTGCACCGGCTACCTGTAGGAAAGCCCTCCTCGTTAGCTTCATAATTTCCTACTCCTTTCTAAAAAATAATTATAGTAATACAAAAGTTATATGCTGTGATGAGAAATCGCTTTTCTCGATTTATACATTTCAACACATCGGTCACAAGCTCCGTCCTCCGGTGACCAGTTGGAAAAATCCTGCCTTATATCTTGAACCGTTTCTATGTCTTCTTCAAGATTTTCGACCCATTTGTATGTCCTAAACTGGCATAAGGGGCAAAGAGCGCCTGGCAAAAGTATTTTTTTCTTCTGTCTTAGATTTTCAGGAATTTTGTCATCAGATAATCTCAGAACTTTATTAACATCATCTGCCAATTCCAATATCCTTCCGTGGGTGAGGTTTTCATCATTCCAAAGTACATCAAAAATCGCCCTTTTTTCCTCTTCAGAGAACCCCATATAGAGGGCAGAAAACTCTTCAAATCTGCTTTCTCTACAACCAATAGTCTCTTTGCCATCCTTCAATATGCGGCTATCTACATAAATATCCCAAAAAGTGCTGTATCGCTCCGTTACAATGCACTGTTCCATGGGATTTCCTCCCAGCAACTCACTTCTATAACCAAACGCCTCGCTTAACATATCAAGGATGTGCATTATTTCGTGCCGCAAAAATTTTCCCAGAAAAATATGATCACGAAAACGCTCGGCCAAAAGCTTTACTTTCATCCTTTTTTTTGCACTTTTTCCACTCAGATCTCTTACCAGGTCAGAACCTTCATCATGCTTGTTTTTTGCTTTAACGATTACTGTGCCAGCCACTAATTCCTCTAACTCTTCAAATTCATCAAGCGCCTTTTCCACCAGCACGACAAAACCAAGTTTGTTAAAAAAATCCCACTCTACTTTTCTGAATTGTATTGGCCGTTCTTCAAGGGAAAAATTCTCATATATAGGATCAACCTGAAGATGATATTCCTCGGAAAGCTTTGTATCCCCTTGTTCTTCTTTGTCCCTAATCGCCATGAACACAACCTCTTCAATCAAACCTGGGTCAAACTCAAACTTCATCATTATTAATTATCTCCCATCTCGTCAACAGAAGAAGCGCATGATAAACATTCATCAGGAGCCCCTGCTACAACATCCTGATTTAGATCTGACTCTTTGAATGTTTCGGTCTGAACTCCCAACAAGTCCATCTCTAACTTTATAAACTCCTTCATTACTTCAGAAATGGCAAAATAAAAGCCGTCTATGGATTTTTTCCCGAAAAGAAGGGCAAAAAGGGGCATCCATTTACCTGCATGTTCTTTTAAAAATTTCTTCTGAGCGTCCAGGCAAATTTCAGCCTCTTCCTTTCCATGATTTTCTATTGCATATGCCTGTTTATAAAGAAGAAATTGCAGAAACTCTAATTCCACACTGATATGGTCACAACGCTCTTTTTCTTCCTCAGAAATATCCAGTCCAAACGCACGGTAAAACCCTTGTATATCCGCTAAATCCTGCACCTGCTGAAACACATGAGCAGCACCATATTGACCCTCATACAAAGGACAATCTTTCGATATGGTATGCCCAACCACACGATTATATATTCGCTGTAACTTTTCTATATCTGTTGTACTATAGAATTCCTGCACGTTTTTTAAAGACTTCAACATCGCCGTCAAACTATCACTTTCCGTGTAGCATCTTTCTATCCTCTCCACAAGTTCATTAAAATCTTCGCCCTTTAAAATGGAAAGTTTTTTTTCTTCAGGAAACAGATAGCATGTTGACAATACCTGATACAACGCGCTTCTCGTCAGCAAATTCCCGACTTCTGCAACTTGATCAGTTTCCCGCAGGTCACTATTATTCACAACCATAAAATACCTCTAAATTAAATCGAGTTATAATGTTTATCAGGTCTAATGTGTACCGGTTCTTCCACAGTGGTTCGTACTACTTCTTTGCCATCTTCACCAAATCCAATTACAGTGTCATTGTACATCGTAAATTTTTTACCGTGGATTTCCGTCTCAAACACCTTCGGACCTTCTTCGATCTTATATTCATACACAATTGTCTGAGTCATCCTGAACAATGACATTACCGCAAGCAATTCCCTTGAAGGCACCATAAACTTTTCAATTGCCTCGTCCACGCCTGGCCCAAACATCTGTCTTAAATATGCCCTTGGAGCCCATCTTGGAGGAATATAATAAACGTTAGGTTCCGTTCCAAACTGCGGATACAGTGGTAGTGCGATCTTATGATGCCTTATTAACCAGGTAATCGGATTCTTGGGGTTGTCGTCAAGGAATCCCTGTAAGCGTATCTGTCCAACACAGGCGGACATACATCTCGTTTCCATTGGACGGCCGCCCGTTAATGGATCTCGACCCTCAATCCTCGGATAACAGGCGATACACTTTTCACTAACCCTGGTCAAGCCCCTATACATCGGCTTCTTGTAAGGACACTGTTCCACACACTTCCTGTAGCCACGGCACCGTTTTTGGTCTATCAGCACAATCCCATCTTCTTTTCTCTTGTAAATAGCTTTTCGGGGACAGGCTGCCAGACATCCGGGGTAAGTACAATGATTACATATCCTCTGAAGATAAAAAAACCAGCGGCTATGCTCCGGCAACGTCGAATATTCTCCCGGTTGATTGCTGCTCTTCGCTGTGTCTTCTCCAAAGTTCGGAGCCCGCCATTCCTTGTCTTCAGGAATATACCCCACTGCCCACTGGTTAATATTTTTCTTTTTTGCCACCTCGAAAATGGTATCCCCCTCATAGGTGCCGTAAGGCGCTCCTGTACCATACTGCGAGGTCTCCTTGTCTTTATCATCTGTATACCAAATGTTGTCAGGACTATCAATTAACTTAAGCGTCTTAACATCCCATGATTGCGGAAATCCGCCATAAGGTTTTGTCTCGACGTTATTCCACCACATGTACTCCTGCCCTTTATTAAAAGACCAGGTACTTTTACACGCCATAGTGCATGTTTGACATGCAATACACCTGTTAATGTTAAACACGGCAGCAAATTGATGTTTCGGCCTGGATTCAAAATAGGGATATTCCATACGTCTCCCTAAATGCCAGTTATGTACAAGTGTCATTTTCTAACTCTCCTTTCGATCAACAACACAAATCTAACATTTTTAAAATTTATTTATTGCCATGCAATTCTTTCCAACGACAGCGGGTGCCATTGTATAGAAATGTTTTTTTGCCCGTTTCTATCTTCTCTATCACCATTCCACACTGCCATATTGAAGTAAGTGCTTTCCCCTGGCACAAACTGAACATCCAGAGGGTCTCCGGTATTTAATGATCTGCAAAACACTACCGTCCATTTTTTGTTTTCAAATTTACTGTACCCATCGACATCCTGATGATCCTGTGTCGTTAATGTACCAAAACCTTCAGCATTTAAATCTTCAACGGCTCTACCCCGAGGCAAAGAAAGCAAATTATGAGCAGAATAACCGCCAGCTAATTCAGCGGCACTCTGTATCAAGCCTTTATGATAATCTACGCTATACGGATTAGTGCTGAAATCATCATGCATGTTCGGATATCTTGCCGGGCATTCCTCTATACCACCGGCAGCGTGCAAATCTGCTTCCCAGTCAGCCTTCCAATGCCACAAATTTACAGGCTTTTGCCTATCGCCCATTCTAGGGCTGAATTGTTCATCAACGCTTATCACTACCTTCCCCAAGGGAAACATAAGGGCTGCCCCATCTCTAAACTCCTGAGTAGCGATAGCCTGTTTATTATCGGTGGCATCGTCCCATGTCACCTGGAAATAAATTGCTATGCCATCGTGAACAGCCTTTACCTCTGCAGAATTCACCGACCCACCCCCGTTGGGAAACGCCTTATCTTGCTTTTGCAATTGAACCTGCACCCCTTCGGCATTTTTAAACGCACCCTCCAAAGCATCAACCGTAATGTGCGCGGGGATATCAATCTGCATATATTTTACATTCAGAACTTCTTTTGCCGGCGTAAATTCTTCTTCCGCCATGCCCTTTACCCCTTCCGCCTCCTCAGCGATACATAGCGCAACGCTCAAAAATAAACATCCCAGGAGGGCTACACTACTACTCCCCAATAAGCGATAAAACTTTTTCATCCCTCTCCTCCCTTAAATTTTTTCTCTAACAATTAAGACTTTTCACAAAATGAAAACCATGATTAAAAATCGATCTCCTTAAAATTATGAATACTTACTTTCCTTCTTACCAACCTCCTTCCTGAAACACTGCCTAAAAAAATACTTTGGCAGAGCAAAATTAGCAAGTTTTATTCCCTTATGCTTCAACATTTTTGGTTTTTAGGGAAAAATAGACGATTTTTTTACCCACAAGAAGATAGAAGAGCGAACACCATTTTCTCATTAAGGTTCTTTTGTTTTTCCAAGACATTTCTTGCCTGAAATATTTAATGAAACACTGAACAACAAAACTGCCAACTTGAAAGTGTTATTGAGTATGAACATACCCTTTTTTGTTAGCATAATACATTCTTACAAGGCAAAGCAAGGAAATGTTTTATTATAGACACATCCCATCTATCGGCCTGGACCATGACTGCCTGACTGATCAAACAGCCAATCTCTGTTTTTTTTATGACAATCAAAACATGTTTTTTCTATCATGTCTGCAAAAGCCTTTAACGTTTCCTCCTGACTCCCTTCCACTGCCATCTTTCTCACATTTAAGGCTTTATAGACGATTCCGCTTTGGAATAAAACAAATTCCTCCCGCAGTTTTGTTATTTTCCCGGCATCTTCAGGGTCAATACCCGCGCGTTTAAACCATTCGTTTTTTTTGGGGTCAAACGGAAAGAATACCTCGCTTATTTTGTAACTTTGTTCTACGACAGCGCCTGCCTCATTTGCTACATATTTTAAATTATTCTCCAGAATACCTGACAGCATATTAGTCAGGCGTTTTTCAATATCTTTCATCAATTCCTGCGTTGGCTCAATAACCCCTTCATGTTCAGCAGCTTTTCCGCCTGAACCCATAGCCTTGCAAGGAAATATGCCATCCCCCATACCTACCATAATTAATGCCAACACGCCAAAAACAACATATTTCATTTTTGTCATACTCATAAAATCCCATTCCTTTCTTAGTAATTTCCACAAACAGAAAACATTGAGCGAAAAAAAGTTTTCCTAAGACCAAGGTTGAGACAGCGCAAACATCATTCCCTTTTAAAGATGTTCGCTTGCCAACAAACAAAAACAAACTATTACTCATTTAACTATGCTACTATACAACATTACAAAACTACCCTTTTTTATTCTGTCAGAAAATGGCTCCCGCAGCTAGGCATTTCTATTTTGAAATCTATAATTCAAAAATGCAAACGAACGTATCTTTCATATTTCGTATTTAGCATTTCGGATTTCACAATTTAATATTAGGGCGTATTTTAAGTTAACTGCATCTGTATCTAAAAACGATAGTAGCGCGTTGCCTGAACAGGACTAAAATGTGCAGCATGTGGCATGTGAAAATGCTTTTTGATATGGAAGGAAATTAACTGCAGTGGTATAAAAAATCAGTGTGAATGGGATAAATCTTTACCCATGTATTGAGATTTTACCTCATTTACTATTTCTTCCGTAATTTCCTTATAGCCCTTCTCATTGGCATATTTCTCTATTCTTTTCCTCACTATGCCTCTGATAAAAGAAGGTATGCGTTCGGTCTGTTCACGCGCCACATTTGTCCAAATTAAAGGCACGCATTCCTTGGAAGAATCTTTTCCCTCTTCCTCATCGGTCAAAACAGTCTTTAATGTCTGTTCTTCAATAACACGATTACTGAATCCAGAATGTTTACGATCTTTCATATCGCCAACAGATTTTTCCGTCACTACAACAGAATGCTTCGCGGGGTCTATTGTTGATGTTATGTTGCCTCCGGCTAACATAATATTGCACGGCGCCAGTCTTAGCAAGTTTTCGGCTGTACTGCCGATGTCTAAGCCATTTGTATTGTGAACCCCTGTCCTTCCCACAACCAGCAGCGAAGGCTGTCCTTTTTTCAAGTACCGTAACACCTGGTCAAAAGGCTTTCCGTCCAATAAGACAGAAGACATTGCTACGCCCTCTTTCTTTGCGATATAACATGCGTTATCAAGATGGCTTTGATAAATCTTAGCAAGTCCTTTATCTATTATTTCCTCATGAAGAGTTTCTTGTTCTTTAAATCTGAAAATTTTCCCGGCTTCTTCAGAAAGTACTTTTGCTATACTTGCAAATGCCACACGGTGATAATGAGGATCGTATATCGATATCGCATTGATCTTCAAGTGAAAAGACCTTGAAAAAGAAATTGCCGACTTAATCCCTTCTAACGATTGCATACTTCCATCGACCGCAACAACAACGCGTTCCCCCAAGCCTCTTTTCTTTACCACTAGAACATCTGTTTTTAAGCGCCTGACAACACGTTCGCAAACGCTTCCAATAAGATTTTCATTGACAGAAGCAAGACCTAGCGCCCCTATGATTACCAAATCATAACTACCGCGTCCTGCTTCCTTAATTATTTCACAATAATTTTTACCTTCCAGCAAAATGTCTTCATGTTTAACATTTGCGCTTCTGCATTTCTTTTTGAAGACGTCAAGGTACGACTCTGAAATCATCTTCAAACCCTGGTTAATAAGTGATGTATGTAATTCGCGCTGTCTTTGCAACTCTTTTTCATCCTGGTACTTTTCCGGCAATCCTTCTTCCATGTCACGAAAGCGCCTCTGGTGCAATGACGCGTCATAAACATGGCAACCGACCAGAAGTGAGCCGTATTTTAACGAGATCGCAATGCCTATATCGATACAATAATCAGAGTATATTGAATTATCTATCGGTATTAATATCTTTTTATACATAACTCTATTTCTTTAAATACAAATTAAAAAAAATTCTCTGCGATTTAAGCAGATTCGCTTTTCAACTTCTTCCACTCGCTGATTGCGCCGCCAGCTAAAGCCACAGTGATTACCGCAATAAATAACCATCGAAACGCAGTTTTCAAATCAGCAGTCTTTCCTCCCTCAACAACAGATTCTTTCTCGGCTGCAGCCACTTTTATTGTTTTTTCAACAGAAAGCCCCTTAATAAAACCTGCCAGCTCTTTAATTCTGTTCTCGGTAAAGACATTTCCCCATGGCGGACAAAGATTGGATTTCCCAATGGAAACCGTTCCACTGGTAATTGATTTGATTAAATCCGATTCCGGCCTCGTCGCCATGTATGCTGCATCCGTAAAATTCCTTGGTTTAGGGTTCAAATCTATCGTGTAAAAGGTACCCCTACCATCGCCGTTTTTCCCGTGACACGGCGAACAATAATACTCAAATGAAGCTTTTGCCGAGATCAAAAACTCTGTATCCCTTGCATAAGTTATCAATTCCTTCGCAAAACAGACACCGCCCGTCAAAAACAAAACAAACACCGGAATGATAAAATTTTTCCCTTTTAAAAACAAAAAATGATTCATTGTTAATTTCCCTCTTTTCCCTTGACGTGATCAATCAAGAATCCGACCAACGACTTGATTTCCTGATCAGATAAACCATAATTAGGTTCTATTGCCCTCGGATTCGCCAATATCGGATTCTTCAAGTGATGAAACATATATGCAGGCTGCAACCGGTCGCCAACGGTGCCCAGATTTGGCCCTACAACACCACCACCCTTAGTTCCTTCTGCGTGACAGGCATTGCATCCTTTATCGTAAAACAAGTTCTTCCCTGCCTCAACTATCTCCTGAGATGGCTTTTCATTGTCAAAAATTCCCGAAGGAAGCTTCTTGTTTGTAAGATATTTTTCCATAAACTCAGTAGCAAAAGTGGCATCTTCTCTCGTCAAGTTAAATTTTTGCATCTGCTGGCTCAGAGGCCGTATAATATCAGGAGCCTTTAGAAATTCATTTTCCCAATCCATTTTCATTTTTGTTCCAGCTTCTGTAAGATTGGGAGCATAAGTACCCCCTTTTTTCTGAATGGTGTGGCAGGTTAAACATCTAATTTCATACAAAACCTTCTCAAATCCTTCTAGTTTTACCCTATTTCTCTCAACAACCGGCATTAATTCACTCAAGCCTTTGATATCGTGACAAACGAAACAACGCGATCTTTCAACAACCTCTTTCCCTTTTGATATAAGGGCGCTGTCACCTTTAATTGTACTGTATTCAGCATTAGTCAAAAACTTTGTTTCTTCGATAGTTTTCGGAGTGCCACCATCACCCTGCTCGTCTTCGTCTTCGTATTCCTCTTCCGGCATAAACTGAGTGTCACGCATAACATACTCAACCAATCCTCGTATTTCTTCATCTGAAAATCTGAACTGCGCCATCATTGTATCAGGAAAATGCATCTTTGTATTTGCAAGCCAGTCATACAACCAATCTCTGTTAACTTTTGTAACAATACTTCCTAAATCAGGCCCTACGCCAACATTTCCGCCAAGACCTTTAACCGGATGACAAATGGTACAACGCGCACGGCCCCAAACCCCTTTTCCCATCTGGAATATTTGGTCCATTTTATCATATTCTTCGTCTGTCATATCGTCTTCGCGTTTTAACAAATATTCATCCCATTTAACCTTTGAAAGCCCATCATCTGCAATACTCCCCAAATACACAATCACTGCCTTAATCTCCTCAAACTCAAGACCCAAATCAGGCATCTTTGCATTCGGTACGACCTCCTTTGGGTTGGCGACCCATCTGGATATCCATTCAATGTTTGCTTTGTGCGTTACATTGGTGAGTATAGGCCCGTTTTTTACTCTTTTATATGGATCCTCAAGTTCAAACGGAAGAATAGACCACCCTTCAGGTATTTGGTATTTTTTATCTATTTCCAAAAACATTGGTTCAATACTTCTTTCTTGCGCCAAAGCTATACCAATACCAGCAAACAACGCAAAACACAGCAGTACCGCCGGCACAATTAATCTGTCACAAAATCCTGATATTAATTTTAACTGCATAAAAGCTCCTTGATATTATTGATCCTCTTCTTCTGACTTAGGCGGAAACCTTCTTAATCGAGCAAGGAACCAAAGCTCTACACTCGCTCCCATAACAACAGCAACTAATACATAGACAAATACCGTTTTAGGCATTGGTTTTTCAAGTAAGATATAATACCATGATGATACTGATTTTTGACTGCCCGCATCACCATTAGAACCATCCCACACTGCAAAGGCAATTGGTATCAGCTTACCTATCTCAAATTGTATATCCTTCTTCCCGCCCTCTGTCTTTAAAGGCCGTTTAAATACTACCTTCCACCGACCATTATCATGCAATCCTTCCCCCATGACATCTTGATTTTCCGGCGACTGTACAGAAATTTTCTTAAATCCCTTAGCATTCAGCTCTACGATCTCGCCTGGTTCATTTACAGGCGTTTCTGCTATTGAACCAAAACCTTCTTTCCAACAGGCCTTCCATTGCCACAGGTTGACCACCCCACCGGAATCACCCATTCCAAAATAAGGTTTTTTTAGCGATTCGGGTATTTTTACGGGAAATTGCAACGAAACGGCATCCCTGAAAATATCCTCCTGCAGGTTTGTACGATCATCCCATTCTACGAGAAAAGCAATCTCTCTGTCATTGTATAGCCCCCGAATCATCATAGAATCGATCGCAGGCTCCCACAACCGTGGATGTGCAATGATCTGCCCTGCTAATGGAATCTCCAGGGGCGCTGCCAACCCCCAAACTTCATCTGCAGGATGGTCAGGCAATTCACCTTCTTCCAAAAGCTTTACCTTTACAACAACATCAGAAGCCATTTTCTTTGACAGACTTTCCACATAGTGCGCCAGGCTCCACCGTTCCTCATCACTAAGCGTTTCTTTGTAAGAACCCATCGGAGTCTCGTTAAATCCGGTAGAAATCGTCCGATAAATATCACCAGCCGTGCTGCCCCCTTTATAGTTCCATGATTGCGTCAAATCCCTCGCACGATAAGACATGCCCCACTGCGTTTGCAAAGCAACCGTGAGCGGCCCATTGCCCCGTCCTTCTTCCCCGTGACAATTAAAACATTTCACTTGTTTAAATAGTTCTCGGCCTTTCTCAATACTCTCCTGAGTAGCAACTGCGCTTTCGACACCCAACACCGCAGGAGATGTTTCTTTCTTAAACTGTTCATTAAACGTCTTTATATAATAAATTACCTGCCATCTTTCCGCTTCGCTGATAGTACTCCAGAACGGCATCGCCGTTCCCTCTATACCGCTCGTTATAATACGGAAAAGATCTTCATCCGTCGGCACAGAACCAAATGGTGTGGACCTTACCTTAAACTCATTACGGGTAAAGTTCCGCGGTCTGGGAAACATAGTTCTGGAAGATGGTCCATCACCGGTA
Source organism: Candidatus Kuenenia sp. (assembly GCF_039794105.1). Taxonomy (GTDB): domain Bacteria; phylum Planctomycetota; class Brocadiia; order Brocadiales; family Brocadiaceae; genus Kuenenia. Next base: position 86,792 of record NZ_JBDIWA010000004.1, on the reverse strand, counting down.
CCGGTTATACCGTGACAATACCAGCATCTTTTTTCGTAAACCTTTTTTCCTTCTGCTACCGCATTCTGGTCTTCCGGTAATTTTTGAGGCGTCTCTCGTTTGTATGTTCTGAAAAAGTGAGATGCTTGCGCCTCAACCATTTCCACTTTGCAAAAAGCCACAACACCAAAAGCAATCAAGCTAAAATTAATTACTTTACTTTTAAACAGTTTTATCATTGTAGTCATTAGCTCTTCATTAAAATTAACATTAATTTCAAATTTTAAAATCCCGACAAAGATGGGACACCGTCAGACAAGGTGCCCTTATTCTGCTTTTTCTCTTTGCCGCGGCATCACGCCTGCCGTATCGTATTCTCCCATGATAATCTTCCACATTTGCTCATCTTCCAAATCACCTTCCCATGCAGGCATAGCAGAGTCCCACGGTGTGGATTCTGAAGGGAGACCAGGACCTCCCTCCTTAATTCTCCAGAAAAGATAGTTATCAACTACCGTTGCAATTGTACCAGGGTCCTGGAAATTAATTGGCCTCAGACGAAAAGAATTCGCAAACGGCCCGTTGCCGTCGGCCTTTGACCCATGGCATGGGCGGCAATACGCCTGAAAAAGCACTTTCCCTTCCTCAACACATCGCCTTTGAGTATCCGCATCTTTTCCTCTAAATGGATTTTCAAGCTTCTCATATTTTTGCGGCAGGGTAGGGTGCTGAATTCTTAATTCAACGGGTGAGGCGGCTCCAGGCAGAGAATAAGAATAAACAAACCAACCTACGACAAGCGGAAAGGCCATAAGAAATATTTTCTGCAAAAACATCTTAAGGAAGGCCCCTTTACCCGGCAATAAAAACCCTAAAAAATCGGCAAATTTCTGATTACTTGTCGTAGCGTAAACCAAACCTGCCAAAACCCCCATAATCAAGTACCATGTCATCAGAGTACTTGGAGTAGGCATAGGATGCCCTTTGCCCATTAGCACCTGAAAAACCCACGGAGATACATATTTCAGGAAGAAAAATAAAAATATGACCGCCGCAACAACCCAAAACATTAAATATGGACTTCGCTTATTCCCCATTAATAAACACTCCTAACGTTAACTATCGCCCTAACCATCTTCACCAAGACCTACTTTAAACTTCTCAAATATTCGATTACTGCATAAAACTGGCGTACACTTAGCAACTCACTTATATTCCCAGGCATAATAGAGACGTCCTGCTTCTTCATATCTTCAATCTCCTCTTTCGGAATAACCACCTCTTCCATAGATCCGCTTTCTTCTATTATCAATGTAAGTTCTTCTTCCGTATCGCTTTTTATTAATCCGTTGTAAGGGATACCATCTGCCGTTATTACAAAGACCGTCTCAAAACCCTTTACGATAACAGCGCTTGGATCCAGGATAGACTCAACAAAATACTGTGGAGTCTGAATTGCTCCAATGCCTGTGAGTTCTGGCCCGACTTTTTGACCCTTGCCGCTTACCATATGACATTTGCCACAAGTAACATCAAGCGATTCATCAAAAAATATCTGTTCCCCCTCTTCCGCGGTAACTGCCATAGGAGGTGTCCAAGGCGCCACCTTTGTCTTAGAAGCTTCCGGTATTTTATCCTTAAACTTCATAATGGCATCTAAATCCGGCTCCCCCCCAAGGGATTGCAAATAGGCCAGAACAGCAAGTATTTTCTCACGCGACAACATGATTGGGGGATCATACACCCTTGGCATAATCTTATCAAACCCCTCCACCACGTATTTTTCCGGGTCAATTATCGATTCTACCAAATACTCTAAACCGCCGGACAAACCAAGCTCTTTCGCCCTTTCCTCTGCCCTCTCTGCCAATCCTTCCTGATCAGGCCCTCTTGTAGCACTGCCGCTGGAACCTATTTTGTGGCACGTACTACACTGTCCATCGCCCCAGAAAATTTGCTCTCCGGCTTCAGCAGAAACACCGGTTGCAGTTCCCCCCCCGCCCGTACCAGACAAACCAGTAACATAGACGGTGATGTACATGTAAAACCCTATGACAGCAACTCCAAATGCAACAATTTTTAACATCGTCTTATTCATAAGCCTTCTTTTGCCTTCTTCTTACCACCATGATCTTAAAAATTTATCAACACAATCATTATTCATCATAATGAGTCCATCACTAAGGCCGCCAAATGATAGATCAACGAACAGTCTATACAACACTATACTTCTGCCTCAGTTTTTACTTTTTTATCTCCCAGATTTGCCAGCCAAAACACAAACGCCACCAAGCCAAGGAATAGCGCCACGATCAAGCCAACGATCCTTCCCATATAAGAAAGCGTCGGAGTATACGCCCATTGAGATGTATCCTGCATAAGCCCGTATACATGCCAATCCATACGCAAGCCAGAGCGAATAAACCCCATAAGCCCCATCAAAATGACAATTACTATACATAGCATTAGCAATGCATATTGAGACCTTACAGGCATTTTACCCCAAACTATGTCACCAACGACTTTTGCTTTACGGAATACCAAAATATCAATAACCGTATTCATAATTAAACAACTCATCACAATCGAAACCTGGGTCACCGATAAATAGCGCAGCACAATATTGGCCTTCTGCATAACCTGGAAACCATAATACCAAAAATAAAGAACCGCAATGCCTGCCGTCACTAGGAACAACATGGATTGCGCAAGCTTGCCTTTATTCCTGAATGTTAAAAAGGCTGCAAGGCAAACCGCAAAAGATTGTATATAAAGTGCTGTAATTAATGGTTTTACATAAACCTTCGTTTGCGCTTCCAGGTCGACAAAACTTAACGAAACCGCATAAGAAAGAAGCATTAGCAAACAAAAGCCCAGCGCAGAGAAAATACCTATCATGCCAGCCTTGCCTTGCTCAGAAAAACGCACCGTCTCACCCTTATTACTCCTGCGATATATGAGAAAGGAAAAAAACGTCGACAAGATAATAAGATTTACCACGGCATTCTTGGCAGCCATGACCCCAAAATATTTTGAGAAAGGGTGATACTGCTCGCCAATCATCGCCCTTTCTTCTCCGCTTAATGGTAAATTATGGGGAGTAAGCCATACTGCAAAACACATAAAAATAATAACATTGAGGTATTTAATATACCCCGTATATCTTTCTGATCCTTTTATCCTTCCCATCCCAAGCCATAAATAATAATTAGCGCCTATAAACAACATGCCGATGAGTATCGCCTGGATAATGAATGTCCATGAAAAAGCGCCACCCATCATAATATTCCCCATAACAGGACTCGCACTATATACCTCACGCCCCAACCAATATCCCGCAAAGGGCAATGGAATTAATGCTCCAATACCTATAAAATTCCCAACATAGCCCATCCAGTCATAATGCGCCCTTTCTTCTTTGGTCTTCGAATTTAAGAATTTAACCGCGGCATAAGCGCCAACCACAAAACCGCCAAAACATACATTCGCAATCAAACGATGAAGATTGACGGGCATCCACAGCTCATTATAAAATGCTTCGTACAAACTCAGCAGCCTGCCAGTTTTCATACTAACACCTGATGGGCTCATCATATATGTCGCCCATGAATTAGTTATAAACATAAGCCCTGTGCCAAAGAGATTAAGCATGACGCCAAGCGCAATGTGGCACCACTTCTTCGTCGAAGTCCCTTTTAGGATATCCCACGAATAATAGTAACCATACAACGTGAACGCCTCGCCAAAAAACATTAGCGAATAGACGTACATTGTTGGAGCAAACACACTGGTCATATGGCTCATAAATTCAGGATACAAACCGAACAAACAAAAGGCCAACAACCCCCCTAACGAGGCCGTCGTTGCAAATGCAGCTGACAGCAACTTGGTAAACTCCTTCGCCATCTTATCATATTTTATATCGCCGCCTTTAAATCCAACGATCTCGACAATCACCGCAAAAATTGGCACGCCAAGTACAAATGCTGCAAACATCAGATGCAGCTCAGACACGATCCATACAATTATACGAGAATCCAGTCCAAAGAAAGACCGATACTGAACAGGCTCCAGCTCGCCCTCCTCCTCTTCTTCGGCTGGCGCCTCGCCTTCTCCCACGACTTTCGCGGCGCCCTCTTCAGATTGTGGCGCTCCAGAATCCGTCTCACCCTCAAACGCAGGCAATTCAACACCGATATCTTCAGCATGCGCAACAGAGAGCAACGAGCCATCTTGCCGGAAAAGAGAAAGAGCCGCACCGAATGCAATAACCAACAAAAGTACAAAAATGCTTTTTTGCTTTATCGACAATAACTTAGAATTATTCATTATATGGTACGCCTTTTCACAAGTAAGTTACACAAACCATAAAAACCCATCATCACACTTATTTTTTCTGATACACAAAATCTACTACCACTTCCCCACCGGCCGTTACGACAGCCCCACCCTTCTTCTTACCCAGCTTCTCTTGCCATACCGATACCTCATACGTACCGGCAGGAACATTGTCTATCCTGAATTTACCGTCAGCATCCGTAACCGCAAAGTAAGGATTCCCCTTCACCAAAAGGTACGAACTCATCCACTTATGAACATCACACGTTATTTTCACTATTTCAGGAACATCAAACTTCTTTACCATTTTGCCATTACCGGAAACACCTTCATTAAAAGCAGGGTTTCTAATCGACCATGAGTGCAGATTATGCATAATGGGGTCGCTGTTCAGCAAATTCACTTCGGCACCCGCACACACCGCAACAACGTGCGGTTCAAACACGCAGCCTTTCTGGTCCAAGGAAACCGGTGTCGTATCCAATGCCTTTCCTTCTTCAATGCCGTCCAAAGACACCACCGTATTCTTAATGCCCATATTGCCCGAATTGATCACCAGATCTTCCGACGCCTTCAACCCATGACCACATGTCTGCTCATCTTTATCAATCTTCAACATTTTTGCCGCAGGCACGCCACCCTCAAACTTTACCGTGCCTGCAATTGTTCCGCCGTTTTTCACCTCAATCACATTATAGACAGGCGCTTTCCCCTTTGCCATTACCGTTTGATTAACGCTCACCAAACTTAGCACAATACCACTTACCAAGATAACAATGTTTACGCTTTTCATCACTCCACCCTCCATACTTCCAAATATCCTAAATTTACAACAGAAACTATTCTGTTAAATGCACAACAAAATATGAATCATATCAAAACGGTCGGATATAATACTTTTACGAAATTAAATTGTCAACCAGAAACTTACAGACAAACCTGTAAAATTTTTCAGGCTCGTAGAACTCCGGCAACAGATGAAACACATATACAATACGCGTGCCTTTTTTAAAAAAAATATAAAAAAAATAAAATAAATTGTGTAACTAATGAATCTTCCATTTCTTAGTTTCCTGAAAGGGTAAGGGTGGGCTACCACGACGCAAAAAAATGAGTTTCACAAATGAAATGCCCGTTTCGCTTTTAGAATGCAAGCCTTTCAGAGTAACGATGAAAAATTTTTTGTATTTTTTATTATTAGTTTAACGTTCTTTTCAAAACTTCAATGTCTCTCGGTTTTATTGTTTTCCCGGACTCCACTACAACATCAGGCTCCATTTTGAAACGCCTTACCCACGTTGTTTCCAGCGGAGGCTTCCAATATAATTTATATTCGCCAGGCATAACATTCATAAAATGATAATAACCCTCATCATTCGTTACTACTTCAAGTTCCAAGGCACCATCTACCAGGCGATACTCCCTTGATAACAGACCACTTTTCTCAAGTCTGCGCAGTTGCACCTGGCAATCTTTTATAGGTTTTCCGCTTTTTAATATCCTTCCTTCTACGCTGCCAAGATTAGCATCTTGCAAAGCCGTTGCCTCTTCTGCCACTTCCCCATTAGTATCAGCCGCCTCCCCTGTCAACAATTTACCTTCTTCAACTCCGCTGGCGCTAGATGTTTTTTCATCCCCTATCCGGATTGCCCCTTCGTCAACGCTCGTTCCGAAATCAACAAATTCATTTTTATCGAATGTATCTTCTTCTTCCTCCTCAAAAACTTTTTTTGTTTTGAAACGATAATATTTCTTTGCATTTGATTTACCAACGATGTCTGTCCTTAATTCATCTGCCAATTCTTCTTCTCTATCATTTGCCTGGTTTTGTATTTGAGACTCAAGAGATTCGCGCTGCCGCTCTTCTTTGTTATCTATGTGTTTCTCCATTTCCGCCACATGCAATTTGTACGTTTTTTTAGCCGGAAACGTTTCCTCAACGCCATTCCCCTGAAATGATATCTGCAGAGAAGATATCGCAAGCGTAGGAATCATTACAATTATTTCATCTTTTTTTATTTCTTTCACCTTACATTTTAAAGATATTTCCTCTGTATTCAGGTGTATCACATCCGGGAAAGCATCCCTTTGTAAAAACAGCATATCCAAAGACTTCATGTCTCTTTTTGGTATTTCTATACTCACATACTCGTCCGTGACTCCCAGTATCCTGAAATCAATCTTTTTATCGATATCTTTCAACACAATTATATCTCCACGGGCAACGGTGAAAAATTGTATGCCCAAAAACAAAACCGTTACGTATAGTTTAACCATTTAATTCATTTCCCCACTGCAATGTATTCCTTATAAAACAGTATAACTTTCTCAAATTGGCAAAAGGATTTATTCAATCTTTCGCATTAGTTTATCATTCATTAATTGCATATCAAATAAAAAAGGAGTGATATGTACATCTCGTAAACTGCCGCAAGGGCAATGCATGTACGACGGGCATAAAAAGGCAGAAATACAAATACTTGCATCGCTAACGGCCTTCAGGTCTGCGAAAAAATCCTGAAATACTTCCCTCCTTCGGATAGATGAAATTACTGTACCAAATTTCACACACACACCATGAACCTTTATACATGCACAGTTTATTCAACAAAAAAGGGACATCACACCTTCATCGTGATGTCCCTTTTCCAAACATTTCTAAAAGATATAGGTGCCTTTTATTTTTTTCTTACCTTCACTACCAGTTTTGCCTTGCCTTTTTTGCCTTTTATTCCATCGGCCTTAAATGTTACTTTTGCGTTGCCATTCTTCTCCTTGGCAGTAATTGTGAACCTCGCCTCCCCATTTTCATTCGTTTCCACACTTTCAGGAGATATTTCTACGCGTTTATTACCCGCCTTACTTAATGATGCAGTAACTTTCACACCTTCTGCCGCACAGCCATTCGCACCCGTCACCGTTACCGTCACTTCATCACTTTCCCCAAACAACAGCTTTATTTTTGAATTAGGGACCTCTATACTTTTTGCCGCACACGAACCTGGCACTGCATCTTCAGCAACCATTGAGGCCGTTGTCGTATAAATATAATCACCCTTATTGGTTCCGTTGCCATTTGCCTCATTCCCTGCGCCGTAAATTGTAACAGGGTCATCGGCAGGACTAGAAGGCGCCATCCACACTACCGTCCAGCTTGAACCATCAGTTCCTCTTTCTGTGTGTGAAATATAATCGCCTTCTCCGGTTTGCGTCTTATTATCAACATTGTTAAAAAGCCCGACATGCTCATTTTTTGCATCCAAAGCAGAAAGCTGAAAACCATGTTTTGCACTGCTGGAATCACTAAATGATACGGTAATACTTACTTCTTCTCCAGGTGTATATGTGTCTGGCGCAGAAATGGAAAACACCGCACTGCCGGAATTCAATGCAAAAGAATCATGACACCCTGCTGTCGCACAGGTAGCAAAATTATCTGCAGGAGATCCTGTGTGTCCATCTTCAGGCCCCTTAAGAAATGCATGCGCGACATTCATGCCAACACTCATCATCGATAAAGAAAAAACAACACTTGCTGCAAACGTAAAAAGGCCTTTCATAAAAAGCCCCCTTTCTTTAAAAAAGCTTTGATATAATCATCCTGCATATTTGCTGCGCCTTTAATCAAATTGCGCATATTATATTACGCACAACATTTCATGTCAATATAGGTGCTGGAGGGGCTATGCAAGGCGATTACTAAATCTTAAACATGCCTTGCAAACTGGGGGTAGGTTACGCGACAAAGTCAATGCTACGTTTTAAATCATGGCGTGCATCACCATCTTTAAATTTGGATTTAACCGTGTGCGGCAAATCCTTTTCCTCTTTGTCGCTAATATTAGATTTGTTAGACTGGCTTGACGACTGTACTTGCGCCATCTTCCGGGCGGCTTCTTTTTTGGGATTATAGTGTGGCACAAGAGCCGCTGCATTCGCAACTACGTTTGTATTATCCCCTACCCTCGCCAATGCGTTTAACATAACTTGCCCTTTATGTTAAAATATTTAATGATAACGAAATGAATAAAATTCTCCAATACACGCTGAATCCTATCATTTTTCATCTAAAGCGCAAGCTTTTTTTGGATTTTATTTCTTTGTTTAGCCTGAAATTCTCACATTTTACAGTAAGCCATCCATGAAAATGAAAATAAGATATCGTCCCCCCTCTCTCTTTTTAAACCCCACAGCATTATTTATCCATTTTCCCTTGCGTGCAAACATGCGGGGATAATATCTTCTGTTTAAACAATTGACATGCCACACATAAATCCAGCGTCCGAAAGGCTTTCATGTACGGCCGCTTGTTGCCTTGCTTATTCTACGATCTAAATCAATAAGCCTTACGTTGCAATTGCCGCAAGAATGATATTTTGCGTTTTTTGCCATGAAACAAAGTTCTTTGACGATTTTAGGATTGCCATCTGAAAATTTATAGATGTCTTTTCTGAAATCGTCCGTGTGGCTGACATTAATATTGAATTCTTTAACAAAATGATCTACCAGTTTATCTGTGGCGGGTTTTTCAAGATTCGTTATTTCCACCTTTATAAAATCAAATAAAATCATGCGTAAATGGTCGATATCTTGTTTCCTTATTCCACGACTTATCATTATGAGAGGAATCTTTTTATCCATCACATATACAAAGAAGGAGTAGAGTCTCGGCGTAACTAATTCTACATGGTCGAAAATGATATATGCGGGTTTTTCCCTGTCCAGCATGCTAAAGAATACCTTTCTCAACATTGAAATGTTCATGTTAGTAATATTTTTGTTCCCTTTACCATGAAAGAGGATTGGGTTTATTAATGATTGCTTTAATGTCTTACTGCTTCGGGAATACAGCACATTTCTCCCTTTCCTCCGGTGCATTATTTCATGAATAATGGCGCTTTTGCCAGTCCCTTCCTCCCCGTAAATAATGATATTCTTCCTGCCGTTCATTAAGCCGGTTATAAATTGGCACTCTTCTTCTCTTCCAAACAACACATCTTTTTCCACCTATACCCCGTTTCTGCTCATTTTTTTTCAACTCATCGCATAAAGGACTTTCATTTATTTTGACTCTTAATTATTCAATTCACTTTTTCACTGTGATTTAAGGATGTGCCTGTCTACCAAGTCCCTTGCCGTTCTCCCAACAATGCCCACTTCCAAATCAGATCGATTCACAATAAACTCGACAGCATTGGGAATACCTATTTCCCTGAGAGTATTGAGTATTGCAATCTTTAAAAATGTACTGTCCGTTTTTTTAAAGAGTGTAATAAGAGGTTTAACCGCTTTTTCACTTTTCAGCCTGCCTATGATATATACTGCCCGCAAAACTGTTTCCTGTTCTGTATGCCTTAGCGCATTTATCAATTTTTTCTCATAATTCATGCCTTCATATTTCAATATATCCGCATTACAGAAAGGGCATGTTTCCTCAACCTCATTTATTTCCTTCCAACATTCCGGACAATAAAATGTCATGATACATCCATCCTTTGAATTAAATGAGAATCCAGAGAAATGAAGCAGAAAACCGGATTGCTGCTTTCGCAGGAATAGCAACTTACTTTTATCACTTACTATAGCTGTTGTGAGGCCGCAGATAAACAAACCAGAATACCACGCCCACCAAAACAACACCACCCACAAAGTTTCCAATGGTGACCGGAAAGAGATTGTTTATAAAAAATCCCTTCCACGTGAGTTGAGAGAGGTCTAAAACCTTTCCCGTCATCTCTTCTGCAGCAGCAACGACAGCCTGGTTTTTTCGCAATACTACACCCATCGGGATAAAATACATGTTCGCAACACAATGTTCAAACCCACTGGCAACAAAACCGCCGATAGGAAACAGCACTGAAAGCACCTTATCTGCCATGCTTCTGCCACTATAACATAACCAAACATTAAGGCATACCAGGGCATTACAAAGCACACCTCTTGCCAGGGCTGCCTCAAAAGAGAGGGTAGTCTTTTTGTGGGCGATAAGCAACGCCTTTGCGCCTGTCATAAAATGAAAAAATTCCCATTGATGCGCCATATACATCCAGATGACCATCAAGATCCCACCTATAAGTTACCCACATACACAATAATCCATATCCTGAGCAAATCCCGGGTTGTAATACGTTTGCTAAGATTGCCCATAACGTTGAGATTGTTACCGGTAAAGAGTTCGGCCCCGGCGGTTTCAACCAGTATGAGTCCGAGTGAAAACACTATACCCATAATAAGAGAGGTAATGCCTAAATGGAGGGCAGAATCACTCGTTACAAAAGTAGCAAACTGTGCACCCATGGCAACAAATATCCCAGCAAGGATACTCAATATAAAAGTCTGCATAACACGCAATCCGGCCCTTGTGACAGCCTTGTTTTCAACAATGGCAGCGGTTTGTACAGGTGAATACGCTGCGCCGGTGTGTGCTACCCGGCTGAATTCCGGCATATCATTTTCCATCAATTTTACACCGCCTTTCCTTTCTCAGGAAAGCGTAAGTATACAAACCAGTAAGCGCCTGCAACTAACACCATACCTCAGATTACGTTCCCGAGAACGACAGGACACAGGTTATCGAACAAAAATCCTTTAAAAAATGTAAGATTAGAAAGGTCTAATCTCCCGCCATGTACCTTTTCCGCAACTGTCAATACCATTCGGTTGTCTTTCAGAACAATCCCCATAGGGATAAGCCACATATTGACAACACCGTGCTCAAACCCACATGCCATTAGACAGGAAACAGGCCACAGTAACGACAGTATTTTATCAATATTGCTTTTACCGCTGTAACACAGCCAAACACCCAGACATGTCAGTGCATTGCCCATCATGCCACGCGCGAAGAGGACTCCAAACGAGGTGTTTACTTTCTCGTTAGCCATGAGAATAATTTTTGCGCCCAGCAGGTAGTTACTCATTGTCCATTGCTCAGAGACATATATCCATACTACCATAGTTAATGCACCAATAAGATTGCCAATAAACGCTATAATTACATGCCTCGTAAATGCCCTGCCGGTAATTTTTTGGGATAGAAAAGATATTGCGATAAGAGGGCTTCCCATAAAAAGTTCTGCGCCGGTGATTACAATCAAAACCATCGCCAGAGTAAAAGCCGCACCCCCGACGAGTTGATTTAAACCATAGCTTGAGGTTGCGGTATGGGTTACTAACACGGATAGTTGCGTACCAAGCGCAATAAAAACCCCTGCAAATATACTGCGACCAAGCAGGGCTAAAGCGTCAAGATTCGTCCTTGCACTACCTACCAGCTCAGCTTTCTTAGCCGTTTCAAACGGCTCACAGGCATCGACGGCAGTAACCGGATTGCCATACTCCCGATTGTTTATATCAATATCTTTTGTCTCTATCATAAAATCGACTCCTTATCTGATTTCTTGTTGGGCTTTTCTAGTAAAAGACGTCCAATATGAAAGCAAGTATACCGAGAACGAGTAGGATTAATGCGAGAAGGTTTGCCTTGGCGGTACCTACCGGTGCCGCTTTCTTCGCCGTTTCTGAAGGCTCACAGGCATCGACCTCAATAACTGGCGTGCCATACCCCCGATTGTTTATATCGCCATCTTTTATGTTTATCATAAAATCGACTCCTTATCTGATTTTCCGCCTGGCTTTTCTAATAAAAGACGTTCCATATCAAAAATCAAATCAATAATTCCATTAAGGTGTGGGTCGAGAACGTCTTCAAGCTCATTTGCAACGACTCCATACCTTTTCAACTTCCTTGCTTTGGCATCTTCAAGGATACACCAGCATGAAGACATTTTCCCAAAAATCTCCTTTGCCGGGTCTCTCGGTTCCTTTTCAAGATCAAATCTTTCTGAAAGCGCCTTTATTCTGTCTTTTATAAGCAACGTCCTTTTAAAAATTTCTCTTTTGACTCCTTCGTCCATGTTGCACTTCGTATCGTAAAGGATGCCATTATAGTCGTCGTTATTGAATACTTGTTCAATATACCGGATATTTTCCTCCATAATACGAAGGGCTATCGTAAGTCCTCTTTTTTGATCTTTATTCAGCATGAGGCATCCTCTTTATCACTTTCCTTGCCATCCTTCTCATTACACCAGCATAGGAATCCATCACATTAGGTATTCACGGTAACAATTCACGTGAGTGACAAGGCACGCGTTGTCATTACGCGGTTAAAAGTCTCTGATGGACTAATTTACTAACTCCATTTTCTGCGCTTCGTTGTGTTATCCCCTCATGTATGGCTTGTTCTATTCGCGCAATAGGGTCATTCCCAAGGCCTTTCAGTTGCCGGGCATAATATTCAATCGTTGCACAAATCCCTGATGTGGCATCACAGAGTATCCTGTCGCAATTACTGCTGATGTTGGATGCTATTTCTGCTATCATCTCATGCAAAACCAGTTTTCGGCGGGCCGGTTGTGAAAGAACGGAGCGCAGAATGGAATGAAACTTATTACCGGAAGTTGTCGTATACTCATGGACTATGCAATAAAAATTACTATCCTTGCATATATCCACAGAATATTCAAATTTGCCCATCGGTATCTCAAAGAGAATTTCTACGGCTGTTTTAAACTCATGGATAATGTCACTGGAGTGCCGCAGAAGATAGTCAACTGTCTCCTGTATATGCTTTAAGATTGCCCTCTCAAAGTCATTTCTAAACACATCAAACCCCTTACCAATTTCCTGTCTGATAATTTTCTGCATTTCATTTCTCAAAACGGTGGGATTGGTATCCGGATTTTTTCCAAAAAAATCATGGAGACATTGCTTTGTCCTCAGTATTTCCTTTTCCTCAAAATCCTTTACTATTTTCTTTGCCTTTAAGCACAACATACCCAATTTGTCCTCGATCAAATACAAAATATTTTCCTTATCCTGTTTTAGGGTTGCGGCAAGGAGGCGGAAGGTGTCAAACACATTTTTCACGTCTTCCCAAGATGCATCTCGTATTTTTTTCTCAATAATGCCAATTGCTTTTTCCATATCTCCCTCCTATAAAAATTCGACAAGGGCATTATTTCTTTTGCTTATATTTCAGTTTGGAAATATAGCGGCATAACAAAAAACCCCTTGTCAAGACCAATGCTCCGACAAGGGATTTTCCCCAATAAAAAACTCCTATCGAAGCAAGACTTCAATAGGAGTTATCAGCTATCACATAGCAATCAGGCGAACGCCATCGCCTATTTATTCAAAACCACACCTTATACCATTACCATATTTATTTGCTCCTGCTTTGCGTCAACCAGATTAATGGCATCCCAAACATTTGTCAGTTTTCCTTTGTGTTCTTCCAGCTTCTTAGCCTTGTTTGCCAATAACTCTAACTCAATCCGTACAGACTCATCGCCTGCCTTTCGTCTCTCCTGACCCTTTTGAATAGCTTGTTCAATTTGCTCTATAAGGTCGCTTCCAAGGTCTTTCAATTGTTTCGCATAGTGGTTAATGGTCTTGCGAATCCTTGTTGTAAGGTCTGAGCGTGTTCTGCCGCAATTACGGCTTACATCAGAAGACACCCTTTCCATCATCTCATGAAAAACCATCTTCCTGCTCATAGATTTAGGCAGGAAAGTACGCAGAATAGACTTAACTTCTTCTTCGGTAGGCGCCGTATATTCCTGCACCATATAATAAAAGCTATTGTCTTTCGTAAGTTCCACGGCAAATTCCGTCGTGTCCATAGCTACCTCAAAGAGTAGCTCGGCAGCCGTTTTAAACTCCCGTATAATATCGTTGGAACGTTTCGTAAAACGGTTAAAGGTCTCCTGCATATTATTTGAAATTACCTGCTCGGAATCCTTTCTAAACACATCGAATCCCCTGACAATCTCTTCTTTGATAACTTTTTGCATCTCATCACGAAAAACTGTTGGACTAAGCTCGGTATTTTTCTCATAGAAATCCGCAAGACATTGTTTTATTCTCGCTGTCTCTTTTTCTTCTAAAACCTTTAACATATCCTCCACCTTCAAACACAACTTGTCAGATTCGCCCTTGAGCAGATAAGCAATATCCTCTCTATCCTGTTTCAGGTTTGTAACCAGTTTATAAAAGGTGTTTAGCTTATCCTCTAATTCTTCACCGGAAGCCTCCAGGGTTCTCTTCTCGATAGCTATCTGAGATAATTTCCGGGAGATAAACCGCTGTGTCTTGGATATTGCCGTATTCAGGATAATCTTCCCTTTTTCCGAAGAAAGAAAACTCCCCAACGCGTCTGCAAGTTCCAAAAGACCGCTCTGTAAAAGCTGAACGTCATTGTTGATTATTTTTGCCTTCAGTGCTTCTCTGGCAGAAATAGGCCAGATTTTATGGACAGCAAACCCCATCTCCTCTAGCACCTGTTTATTAAAGGCGGCTATTTCCTCCACCTCGTTCGAAGTCAGATTATCAATCTTGTTTAACACGAAGAATATCTTCTGTGTGGAGTCTTTGATGGTATCAAGGAGTTCCTTTTCCACCTGTGAGATAGGAACATCGGCGCTCATCAGGAACAATGCGGCGTCAAGGTGGTCTAAAAATTCATACGTCGTTTCCGTGTTATGCAGAAAGGTTGACCCCACTCCCGGGGTATCGACCAGCATCATCCCCGCTTCAAGAAAAGGTGACGGATATTCAATGATAGCGCATCGCACTCCGCGTACATTTCCGGGATTTTCCTTTTCAGTAACATAACAAGGCAATTCATCCACACTAATTTCCCTTTCACTGCCATCTTCCATAAAAATCACACACCTGATTTCCTTGCCAAACCTCAGGATCGTCACAATAGAAGTTAATGGCACTACCGATGATGGGAGGACTTCTTTGCCAATTAAGCTGTTGATAAGAGTCGTTTTGCCTCTTTTAAACTGTCCTAAAATCACCAGATTAAAGCTGTTTGTTACCAACCGTTCCCTGACCATAGCAAGCAGGCCGTCTCCAATCACTGCATCTTCTTTTGACAAGGTCTCTATATTTTCAATTACACTCAATATTTCTTTCTTATGTTCTACGAATTCATCTAACATGAAACTTCAAATCCTCCACAAAAACAAACGGATCTGTCCATCTACTTAATGGAATTAATTAGGTCTTCGGCTACTTTTAACTGAATAAACAAAACGAGGTGACGCATGCAATGCGTCTCTACAAAAACGTTGAAATTCCTAAACGTAAACTTAACAGAAAAACCCCTGCCAAAACCATTCGTTTGACAGGGGTTTTCAAAATAAAAAAACTCCTGCCAAAGGGAATCTTTGACAGGAGTTATTAGCCACAATTGCGGCAATTAAGCGAACTCCATCGCATATATATTCATTTCATCAACTGCGGGTAATGATACTCACTCTTTCATCTGTTGTCAAACACATTTTGCCATTTTGCGTATTACGCAACTTTTTTCTCAATCTCATCAAACTTCACGGCAATCTTTTTTGATACCCCTGGTTCCTGCATCGTGATGCCATAAAGCACATCCGCAATGCTCATAGTAACTTTATTATGCGTAATCATGAGAAACTGCGTGTCTCTGGTAAACTCTTTAACAATAAGACTGAACCTGTTGATGTTGCTTTCATCCAGGGCGGCGTCCACCTCGTCGAGGATGCAAAAGGGACTTGGTTTTGTCTGAAATACCGAAAACAGCAGCGCCACGGTGATCATCACTTTCTCTCCCCCGGAAAGGAGGGTAATTGAACGAAGTTCTTTGTTGGGCGGCTGCGCAACTATTTCAATTCCCGCTTCGAGAATATCAACGTTCTCCTCCAAAATTATATCTGCCTTTCCTCCGCCAAACAGCTTCCGGAACATCATTTGAAAATTTTCCCGGATTTCATGGAAGGTTTTTTCAAAAGATTCACGGCTCGTATGATTAATTTTTTTTATCAGATTCAGCAGACTCGTATGCGACTTTTCGAGATCCTCCTTCTGGGTGAGGAGAAAACCCTCCCGGCTTTCAAGGTCTTCCTGTTCCGCAATGGCTTCCAGATTCACATTGCCCAAACGCTCCACTTTTCCTTGTAATTCTTCTATTTCAACAGAAACCGCCTTCCAAAATTCCTCCGGAGAAACATCGGACTGCGCTTGCTTCTCCTTCAAACTGCTGAGTTCCTGCTCAATTTCTTCCTGGTTATTATGTAGTTCGGAAATTTCAAGTTTATATTCTTCTCTTATTCGTTCCTCAAGATTGGTTATACGGATATGATATTCATTTTCTTTAAATCGCAATTCCTGAAGATGCTGTTCTACACTCCCATATTCTGTCTGGTTTCCTTCCAGGGATGTACGTAATTCCGCGACATGACAATCATTTCTTTCTATTTCTGCAATCAGATTTTCCGTTCTTTCATCAAGCACAATTTTTTCTGATTGAAGCGTCTCAATGTGTTGTTCCGTATTTTTAATTTCTATTTCTGCATCAAATATTTTCTGCTGACAATTTTTATGCTCATCGGCTATATCCCGAACCTGTTCTTCCATTTCCTGCAGGTCTGCGGAAAGTTTGTTTAACGTCTCTGCCAGACTGTCTTTTTTCTCTTCTTTCTGTGCAAGCATCACCTTTAAAGACATAATTTCTTCCTGCATTTCCTTCCTTATAACTTCCTTTTCCTTAACAAGCATCGATGTCTCTTCGATTTGTTGTTTTAGTGCTTCATGGCGTTGATTGAGGGCTTCCAATCTTTCCCGCAATAAAATTTCGCGTTCGTGGGTATTTTCTATTTCTCCGTTTATTTCTTCTGATTCCTCTTCGTTCATCTTTTCTTCTGCCAGAAGTTCTTCCTGCTTTTGTTTGTTTTGCGAAAGTTCATTTTCCTTTGACATTTTCAGTAAATTCGACTGTTCTATCTTTATCGCCAATTGGGCCGTTTTCTCTTCAAGCCCGGTCAGTTCGCCCACATACGTATGCTTTTCCCCCTCAAGCCTCTCTAGCTCCTCCTGTATCCGGAGCAATTCATCTTCAATTTTCTCCAATTCACTTCTGCGGGAAATAATGCCCACCTGCCCCTGCTTTCTGCCGCCGCTGATTGTCCCGTCCAATTCAAACAACTCTCCATTCAGTGTTATACAACGAACATTGACGCCCTGGCTATTCAGCCTCATTGCGGCTTCAAGATTTTCAACAACAAAGGCATTTCCCAGAAATCCCTCTATTACTCCCCTAATATCTTCCCTGCAATTAACAAGGCGGCTTGCAGCGCCAATGACATTCGGTTTTTGTAAAATTTCCTCATTGATAGAAGATTGCCCATGCATACGGTCTAATGGGAAAAAAATGGCATTTCCCCTTTGATGTTCCAGTAGAAAGGCAAGCGCCTCTATCGCATTTTGTGTTGTATTCACAACAATGCCTTGCACTTTATCTCCCAATGCAGCTTCAATGGCAAGAGCATACTGCAAATCCACCTTCAGCATATCTACAATCATGCCTTGTATACCCTTCAAAACAGAATCTGTTTTCTGCGATTCTTCAACAATACATTTTGCCCCTGACTCAATACCCTCTGCACGTACCTCATAATCCTTCAGTACTTCATGCCGCGATTTTTTACTGCTTTGCAATTGCTTTTTCAGGTTAATTTGGTCTTCTAAGGAACGGATTGTATTGATAATTTCTTGTATACGGCCTTTTGAAGTGGATAAATTGCTTTCTAAAATATCATACTCTGTTGTAATTGCAATTTTTTCATCGGCAACGGTCTCATATCTCGATTTCAACATATTCAGAGAAGAAGCAATTTCGTCCTGCCTTTTTTGAAGCCTCATCTCCCTGCTCATCAATGCTTCTTTTTCCATAGTTAAACTGCCTATTTCATTCTGTACGCCGGACTCTTTTTGCAGTGTAGCAATAACCTCCGCCTTTTTTTCTTCCATACCCTGATACAACATATCGCATTCGAGGTTTATTTGTTTACTTGAAATTTCTTTATTCTGATAGTCGTTTTGTACAGTTGTTATATCCCGCTCCAATACATGCAGCATTTCTTCAGACTTTAAAATAGTGTTCTTTGTTTCGCCTATCTTATTTTCTAATGTCTTTTGCTGCTCAAGGAGTCTTTCGCGCCGGGTTTTTAATTCTTTAATACGTTCGGTATTATATTTTATTTTATCCACGTCTTTTGATATTTGCGCTTCAACATTCATTTTTTTAGTCTGTAATGCAGCAGATTGCAGTTCCAATTGTTCCAGGGCATCTTCAACTTCATTTATTTGTAATTTAAGATTATCTATAATATTGGTTACTTTTTGCTTTTGTGCTTCTATTTGTTTTATTTGTTCATAAACAGATGCCTTATTATCACCAAGCTCTCTGTAATTTTTAAGCGAAAGTCCTACCTTTAGTTTTTTTAATTGTTCTTTATACTCCTGGAATCTTCTCGCCTTCGATGCCTGAACTTTTATGGAACGAAGCTGCTTTTGCAGCTCCTCAATAATGTCGCCTATTCGCAACAAATTTTGTTCCACGTGTTCTAATTTAGACAAAGCCGCTTTTTTCTGTAATTTGAATCTGCTAATACCTGCGGCCTCTTCAAACAATGCGCGCCTTTCGTGAGCATTCGCCCTGAGTAACGCATCAACATTCCCTTGTTCAATCACAGAATACGCATTTGAACCAAAGCCTGTATCCACAAAAAGTTCACGTATGTCTTTTAATCTGCTGGTTTGCTTATTAATAAGATATTCAGATTCTCCGGAAGCATACAACCGGCGCGTAATACATACTTCAGTATATTCCAGAGGCAATAGTCCCTTATTGTTCAAAATGGTCAACGACACTTCCGCATAACCAAGAGAAGGCCTTTTTTCGGTACCATTAAAAATAACATCCGACATTTCATTGCCTCTCAACGATTTAACGCTTTGTTCTCCAAGCACCCATTTAACAGCATCCACTATATTGCTCTTGCCGCATCCATTGGGACCTACAATGACATTTATGCCGTCCTCAAAAACAACTTCGGTTTTTTCAGCAAACGATTTAAATCCGAACAGTTCCAGCTTCTTTAATTTCATAACACTGCGCTACTTTTTTTAATTAGGTTGGGTTAAAAAAAACGAAACCCCGACGGTTTTTATTTTACCTACCACTCAATCCTCTCCCGGGAAGAGACATCCAAAATTCTCCTCATTGACAGGACAAGCGTATTACATTTCATGTCATAAAACCAGGCAAGGATACCTGGCCTACCATAGGAACCGCGTTGAGTTTGTCAATTGCTTAACTAAAAAGATTGAAATTCCTTAACATCAAATTCTGCTATCTTTGGCAACGATTTTTTAAGGTTCCGCTCCAAAAAGAGAGGACTGGTGTATGTAAAGACTTTTTTACCTGCCCTAAATCCCCTTCCATGAGGGGACATCTAAAATTCCACTCTCGAGAGGGATAGGGATGTGTTTATTAATTGATTTGCTAAAAAGATTAAAATTTCTTGTGTTAAATTAATCTTTTGGCTAGCAGAGACGCGAGGCATTTGCATCTCTACAGACTCGATGCTATTCTGGAATTTTGAAAACCTTCATTCCGTAGCCCACGATTTACTGTTAAAAACGGGCAGGGGGGGCATAAAACACTATGATACTTTAGTTGGCTAATTAATGACAAAGAAGGGCGTTCCGATGGAATCGAAACGCCCTTCCCCCATTACACATAGATTGGTCCCACACCAATAAAAAAACGTATGCAAAACTGTCTCGTTCCTAATAACCTAGATACATAAATACTTTTGAATACATGTGTCTGCTAAAATATAAATAATATTAAACGGACTATTACTTTTTCGACTTCTTTGCAGCTGGTTTGGCTTTTGCTTTTGTCGTCGTCTTCGCTTTTTCTGTTGTTGTCTTTGCTTTTGTTGCGGTTTTTGCTTTTGTCGTTTTGGCGTCAACACTCTTTGTAGCTGTTTTCTTTGCTCCTGTTTTTGCGGAAGTACCACACTTCTTTACCGGCATTAAATATCACCCCCTCTCATAGATTATTGGGACCAACGGTATAATGAACCTACCAATTTCTAGATAAAACTTTTCCTTCATCTCCCCGGACACAGCAATAATTAACATATTTGCCTGCCACCATTGCAAATTCCCTGAGCATTTCAAAAGAATAGGGCTTTTCATTTAACATATCCGCATTCAGACAATGATTCGGCCTAAAGGACTGTAGGATATATCGTTCCGCACCCCTGATGGACATTGCGATATCCTCAATATCATATTGGTCCAATTGTGAAGGACAGACCGTAGTACGGAATTCATACTCAATGCCACTCTCCATAATAATATGAATACTATTTACAATATCCTCTACATTGCAGGGAGTTCCAGCTATTTCTTCATACTTATTTTTACGAAGAGGCGCTTTTACATCCATTGCAATACAATCCAAAAAGCCTTTTTCGATTAAATCTTTCAATGCATAAGGATTCGTTCCGTTTGTATCTAGGCGCACCAGAACACCAATATCCTTGAATATTTTCAGCAATTTGCCTAATTCCTTATACATGGTGGGTTCTCCGCCCGAAACAACAACGCCATCTATCCACCCAAAACTTTGCTGTAGTTTTTTCGTTACGGACTCCAAAGGTATTGATTCTAATTTATTCGGGGTTTGCACCAAATGAGGGGCATGACAATAATGGCAGAGAAAATTGCACGTTGGCAGAAAAATGATGGAGGCAATCTTTCCTTCCCACTCCAAGAGACTATTTTCAATAAAACCTTTAATTGGTATATTCATTCAAAAAATCCAAATAAAAATTTGAAAAATATCACCACTACCGCTGCCATGTTAAATAAAGCTCGTATTCTAACTTTTTGCCGCACAAGATTCTACAGAAGCACTCTTGCCTGGAAAAATATCCTCTACACGATAATTGCCCTTATGCCTGTCCGCCAATTCACTGATTTTAGATTTGTTCCAATTATTTATACGGCTGAAATAGCCTACAATTCTTGTTATACCATAGACATTTCTCGATCCGCAATAGCCGCAAACATCCGTAAGTTTTTTTGTGACTTTTTTACAATCGTTGCAAATGGTGAACTCAGGAGATATGGTAACCTGGGCGGCCTGTGTATTTTTAAATGTTTTTTTCACGAGATTCATAATACTGGCGGCAGGAGGCCTTTCTTCTCCTACAAATGCATGTATTATTGCGCCAGATTCAATCATCGTGTGAAATTTACTCTGAAGGTATATTCTGGTAATCATATCTACCGGGGCATCCGGGCGAAGATGTATGCTATTGGTATAATACAAGCCGTCTCTTTCGTCATTTCCCTTTACAACGTCCGCCGCTTCAGGGAAATTTCGCATATCCACCTTTGCCAATCTTCTGCTTGCACTTTCCGCGGGAGATTCTTCCAGAGAAAACTTCAACTTATGCTTTTTCCCTGCTTCCTTCACACGCGTATACATGTGGGAAACTACGCGCAAACCCTGGCGGATCATATCATCACCTTCGTGTAATTCTTTTCCCGTCATAAACTGCAAGCATTCATTTAATCCAATAATGCCTACAATATACGTTGACGCCTCAAGATCTACGTATGGACGACCATCTTTTGCTTTCTTTCCAATTTCCCAAAGAGGCATTTCCGGGCCCGACATTAGTTTGCTGATAAATTTCTTTTTCTGAAGATGCGCCTTTACCGCAATTTCAATTGCTTTATCAATCTCTTTGTAAAGCGTATCCCAATTACCTTTTCCCGCCTTATAGGAAGCCTGGGGTAGGTTAATCGTTATATTTTGAAAGCCGCAAAAACGCATGCTTTCAGGATGTTTGATCATATAATTATCATCAATTGTAGTACGTAAACGGCAGCATGCAGAGAGGGTTATCTCGTCCCTGTCAAATACAAAGTACGGTACGCCATTCTCACTGGCAATCTGACAGGCATATTCCAAAAGTTCATATTGTTTCGGATCTTTAAACGATTCTTCATTTATGTGGAAATCACATTTAGGAAACGCAAAAACATGGCCATAACAATCCCCTTCCCTCCAAACATCCAACATCGCAAGCGTAAACCTTCTTGCCGTTTCCGCATATTCTCCATACGTTTTTCCAGTCGGTTTCCCGCCAGGACCTATCGCAGGGATATCTTTTAAATAACCGGGAATGCCTGTGTGTATATTAAAGTCAAGAAATAACGTCTGCCCCCCCCTGGAAAAAGCGCTCTGCGAACAGCTAAATATGAGGTGTTGTGCCTCCTGCTTCATTTCCTGATGGCTCATTCCTTCAAGGTAAGGAGCATACATAATATTAATATACCCAACACCTAACGCCCCGGCATAATATGCCTGCATGGAAGCCAGGAAAGTATTTAAATGGCCTGTCAATGTACGCGCGTGCTTCGCCGGCGCTGAATCGGTATCTAAATTCTCAAGCGACAATCCATATTTTTTCAAATACTCCAAAGAATGAGAAGAGCAATATACTCTAGTAGGATATCCGAGGTCATGAAGATGTACCATCCCACTTAGATGTGCCTCAGAGACATCTTTGGAAAAAACCTCCTGAAGCGCATATTGTTTTAAAGTGTTTTCTGCAATTGCAAGATTTATTGCTTCCGGATTATTCGTGGCAATGTTGCTGTTTTCCTTATTTTTTGACAGTATTAACTCATCGAGATCATATTTGGGCATACCAAGCACGGCCTGTTTTTCCAGTTTTTTACTGTATCCACGCTCAAACAATTCATTATCCACCAGCTCCCGGATTAAAGACGTTGAAATACGGTTCAACCCTGAAGAAAACACCCTTTGCTCCACTACGCTTGCAATTTCTTCAGCAACCTCTCCGGAGATATCCGCCTCCTTTTCCAGCGCTACGGCGACTTTTCTTTTATCCCATGGAAAAGTTTCGTCCTTTGTTTCCGTGTCGACCATGAGAGAAACATCTGTAGTATCCACTCTTTTCTGGGATTGCTTTCTTACTCTCAGCGAATCACGAATTCTTGCCCTTTTGTCTCTATATATAATGTAAGCCTTCGCTGTTTTCGCATGCCCCGTCTCAATAAGTACCTTTTCCACCACGTCCTGGATATCTTCTATGCCCGGGGGATTTCCATTGTGCTTCTTCGCCAAAAACATGGAAACCACAACAGCCAGTTCTTCTGCCAAAGCACGGTCATTACCCCCAACAGCCTGCGCCGCCTTGAAAATCGCATCAGCAATCTTTTTTTCAACAAAAGGGGCTGTTCTTCCGTCCCGCTTTACGACATACTCTATCATATTACCCATATATTTCCGTACCTCCTGCCAGGATTAATAGTATATTCTTACAAACTTGTATTTGTTCTTTCATCGCATCTTCTTCTTGGTTCCCTGCATAAGCGGTTTTAGCTCATCTATAAATTCCGAAATATCTTTAAATTCCCTGTATACAGAAGCAAAACGAACATAAGCAACCATATCAAGAATCCTTAATTTTTGCATTACTAAGGAGCCAATAAAGTTTGCATTTACTTCACGGTCGAATTTGCTATATATTTCACGCTCTATTTCATCAACGATATTTTCTATTATATCGGTGGAGACAGGCCGCTTCTCACACGCTTTCAGCAAACCATTAAATACTTTTTTCCGATCATACATCTCGCGCCTTCCATCTTTTTTAACAACACGCAATGGATTTTCTTCAACTCGCTCGTATGTGGTATACCGACGACCACAGCCCAAACACTCCCGTCTGCGCTTAATGCTTAGACCATCCGCTGTTGTGCGGGAATTAATCACCTTGTCATTATCCGCTTTACAAAACAAGCATTGCATGTGTCCTTAACCTAACCTGGACAAGCCAGAACCAAACAAGCACGAAATACAAAACAAATCCAAACAACAATACAAATCACGAAATACGAAAGATGCGCTCGCTTAGAATATCAAATCATTTTATCATTAGAATTCGTTTCGTATTCAGTATTTCGGGTTTCACCATTAAATATTTTAACAAAACAATGTAAAGAAATTACAGATAAGGAACCAAAATACCTGTATCGCTATATATGTTAGTCTGAAGTATATATCATACAAGATATATGATGTCAAGGAGATTTATCAAAAAACCTGCTTTATTGATTTTCAAACAAAAACAATTCAACGTTTTTACTGTATTATTGCGCTTAACACGTATACTATCGGGGACAAAAACTTTTTATTTTTGAAAGGTGTTTTGTTACCATTTTTCATCGCCCACAACAGGTTCTTCAAGCCCTGCAAAGTCAACCGGGACATTTGCCATATGAAGTATTTCTTTTGCAAGGGCATCGGGGTAATCGGAAAGGGTAACAATACGCTTTATTCCGGCATTCACCAGCATTTTAGCACACAAAGAACATGGACAGGTTGTGCTATACAAGGTTGCTCCCGAAATTTTTATTCCGTAGCGCGCTGCTTGTATAAGAGCATTCATTTCAGCATGAAGCCCACGGCATAATTCGTGGCGTTCGCCAGGCGGCACTCTTAATTGTTCCCGCAAACAGCCAATTTCCAGACAATGCTGAAGCCCGCTTGGCGCTCCATTGTAACCTGTGGCAAGAATATGTTTTTCCAGCACAAGAACAGCACCTACCTGTCTGCGCAAGCATGTTGACCGCCGCGCAACTTCTTTTGTAATCCTCAAAAAATATTCGTCCCATGAAGGCCTCTCGTGCATGTCACTTGCCAATACAAAATTCCTGAAATATTTTATCTAAAATATCCTCTGTCGTAATTTCACCTACTACTTCACCAAGAATGTCCACTGCCATTCTCAGGTCTATGGCAATAAATTCATCGCTCATAGTATCCCTGAAAGACGCTATTGCTTGTTCTATTCGTTCGTACGACCGTTGCAAGGCGTCTTTTTGATAAACGTTAAAAAAATGAAGTGTATTTGATCGATCTATCTGCCCGTCCAGAACTTTATCAAGCATCAGTGTTTTTAATCTCTCCAGTCCCTTACCGTTTAATGCAGAAACATACACAACAGGATATTTTTTTACTTCCTCCGGCAGTTTAAAGGATGAACAGGCCGGCATTAAATCGCATTTGTTGACCACCACAATTACATTATTGGCAACCTCACTATGATTTATTTCCAATGATTGGATATCCATTTTCTCATTACCGGCAAAAACAAGCAATAACAGATGTGCACTTTTCAAGGCACTTTGAGCCTTTTCTCTTGCTTGTACAAAAACATGTTCTCTTGCTTCATCAAATCCCGCTACATCAGTTAATTTAAAATACACGCTTCCCATTTCTAAAACTCCGGTAACCATATCACGCGTAGTCCCTGGTCTGTCACTGACAATAGCTCTTTTCTCCCCCAGCAGCGCGTTAATCAAACTCGATTTTCCCACATTCGGTTTGCCATATAGTACCGTGCGGATTTCTTCAGAAGATATTTTATCCGCCGGCGGCTTATTCATAAGATTAACGATATCATTTCTAATATCTTCCATTTTGTTTATCATTTCCGCCCGGGATATTAATTCAATGTCCTGGTCTGAAAAGTCAATGGAAGTTTCAATATACGTACAAAGGGAGGTTATTTTGTTTTGAATATTTTTAATCCGCTGAGAAGCATTTCCCGACAATTGCAAAATTGCCAAATCGAGTTCTGAATCTGATTGCGAACGAATGAGATTTTTTATCGCTTCTGCCTGCGCAAGGTCTATCCGTCCGTGCAAAAATGCCCGTCTTGTAAATTCTCCCGGCCGCGAAAGCCGCAAACCGTCTTTTAATCCAGTTTTTTTTTGTAAAATATATTGCAGGATCATTTCTCCGATTGGCCTGCCTCCCAAGGTGTGAATCTCCACGATATCTTCTTTTGTATAGGAATGTGGCTGCCTCATCACATATAAAACAGCAGGAATTTTTAATGACTCCGCAGGCAAACAAATACATCCTTTTATAGAAATAAATGTTTGTACGTTTTCTAGTTTTATATTAGCGGAAGGAACAAATATTTCATGGATCGAGGGAATTGCCTCTGACCCGCTTATCCTGATCACTGCGTGAAAGGATCTGCCTGCCGGCGTTGCCACGGTAAGAATGGTATCCTGTACTTCAGGAAACATATGACGTCACGGTTATATTAGGGATATTTTTTGCCTATTGAATATTTAGCTATGGGAGCGCAAAAAAAGGGGGGCTCACACTAAACTATTTTTATCTTTTTAATAGATTTTCTAATGAAGAGGCTTTCAACGATGCTGAATATAGTGCTTGTTGTCCAATAAAGGGTAAGCCCTGAAGGCATTTTATATAAAATGAACGCAAACATAATTGGCATAAACGACATCATTTTTTGCTGCGCCTGCGCCTGTGGGTCAGTGGCTGGAGATTTCGGCGTTAATTTCATCTGAACAAAAGATGCGCCGGTCATTATTATCGGCAGGATATTCAGGGTATTACCGAGAAAAGGAATGGTAAACGGCAAATACATCAGTGTGTCGGGCATGGAAAGATCATTTATCCAAAAAACAAAAGGCGCCTGCCTCATTTCAAAAGAGAGCTGCAGCGTTCTGAACAGTGCAAAAAAAACAGGCAATTGCAATATCATTGGCAAGCAGCCGCTCATTGGATTTACGCCATATTTTTTAAACAACAATACCTGTTCCTGACCTATTTTTTGCTTATTGTTTTTATATTTTTCCTTGAGCTGGTTAATCAGCGGTTGCAACTGTTGCATCCTAAACATGGAAACCTGGCTTTTTCTCGTTAACGGAAACAAAAGCGCCTTGATAATTATCGTTAATACAATGATGGAAATGCCATAATTGGGAATTACGCTATGAACAGCATTTAAAAAACCAAGAAGCAATTTACTTATGGCATGCAACCACCCATAACTTATGATAGCATCCATGGTGCTATATTGCCCCAAAACCTCTTCTTTCTTCGGGCCTACAAAATAGAGATATCCATGCCTGACGGACGTGTGCGGAGCTATGTGTATTCTCCCCGTCTGCAAGCTGACCATAAAGTCACCCTGTTCCGATTTTCCCTCTGACGGCATACCTTGCATATCAAATGCCTGAAGGTGAACAGATGCTACCCATTCACTGGAAACAGGCTTCAACACAGTGGCAAAATACTTATTCGTTGAACCCGCCCAGACAATGCCGCGGGACTCATTTTTGGCCGGAAATCCTTTCGGTGCAGTGGATACTAATTTAACTTTATGGTTCCCCATATCGATGCCGACAAGCCCTGCAATGTCGGCTGAAATTTCACCTTCATGCGTAATCATGGATGAGGCAATGATATCGTATGCTAAAGAAATTTCAGAGTCTGTATTGTTTTCCAATACAATTTCCATATCCACATGGTATTTACCATCCGGTATGGAAACGGTCTTGATAAGATTAAGCCCGCTTTCCAGACTTGTACTAAATGAGATCCTACCCTTGCTTCTATCAATTATCCTGTATCTCTGTCTTTGGAAATTTGCATTTTGATATATATAGCTTATGGCGAGGGGACGATATTCCGTATCAGCATCTTTTATTAATTCTAAAGTATCTTTCGAATCCTGACTTTTAAAATCCTTTAGTTTAACCGACTTGAGCGCCGCTCCTTCATTTATCCACACTGTTTTAATATATTCATTTTCAACCACAACTTCCTCTTTATGTATATCCATCTCATGCAAAGTTTCCGGAGAAGTCAGCAACGAAGGAGCGACCGTTCTTGTTTCTTTTTTTGCTTCGCCACGTTTTTCGGCAGAGAGTTCCTCTTGTGTTACCTTTTCTGTTTTTGGCGACAGCAAGGGCAATATAATGGGGTAGTATAATAACATTATTACCCCGCAAATGATTAATGCAATCAGCGCTCTTCTATCCATTAAGCTTCCTTCTCTTTCGTTTCAGGCAATTCCGCTTCATCTATGAGCATAACCGGTATATCATCTTTTACAGGATACCTTCGCCCGCATTGTACACAGATAATCCTGTCTCCCTCCAGCCGAACATCTGTTTTGCACAGCGGACATGCGAGTATTTCCAACAATTCCTTAGAAACCATAACCTATTATCTCCAAAATGACATTTCAATGCCAAAAACATTTTTTTGAATACTTTTTAAGCAGCCGCAGCCAAAAATAAAACTCACATTTATGTCCGCGTGTTTATTTTTTCGGCGGCAATACCTGCCTTACGAGACAAACAAAGAAGCAGAGATACTAACAAACTAACGAATTAAATTCAAATTAAAACTATGTATGCCAATGTTATGGGATACGCTTGCACAAAAAAGAGGTGAAAAAGTGGCGAGTTAAAGTGTGTGTAATTAATTGTATAAAAATATTTGTACGTCGGAGTAATTTAATGGCTGTTCTATTCTTACCTTATTCTGCCTTACCAATTCTAATAGCGCCAAAAAAAAACCAATGATGCGATGTCTTTCTCTTATCCCTTCAAAAAGCGCAAAAAAAGAAACAGGGGCACCCTGTTGAACACGCAATAGAACGGCCTCCATATAATCCTTTACCGGGGTATCGTCGTAAACAATTGTCCTGCCCTGAACATCAAACAATGTTTGACTCATCAGGTCTGAAAATTTTTGCAACAAATCCCAAAGGCTCACCCCTTCAAGAGGAATTTTCTCTTCGTTTTCTGCCGCTGTTTCTAAGGGATTTTCATAATATAAACGTTTCCATTTTCTGCCCCAATGATCCGCTTTATGAGACAAGACGATAGAGGTTTCCTTGTATTTTTTATATTCTAACAATTGTTTTACCAAAGAAGTCCTTGGGTCTTCAATTTCATCTTCATCTTTCATTTCGGTCTTTGGAAGGAGCATATACGATTTTATATACATTAACGTTGCGGCCATTATCAAAAAATCGCCGATATTGTTCATGTCAAGCGTCTGCAATGCATCCACATAGTGCAAATAGTGTTCTGTAATCCTGGAAATAGGAATGTCATAAATATTTACCTCTTCCTTTTTAATCAAATAAAGGAGCAGATCAACAGGACCGTTATAAATGTCCAAATCTACTTTATAATTATCCGTTATTTCCATAAAGCTTATCCTGCAAAAAGTAAAAGTACTGCATTTTTCTCTGCCGCTTCAATAAAAATGCCGTCCTCCCTTTTAAGATAATCCGGAGAAAAGCCTCAGGAAGTATTTTATCGGAGGGCCAAGCACCAGGCTAATAATAGACACACCGGTAAAATTCCCCATTACAATAAGCCCTAACAGGATAAAGGGTCCGTAACGTTCTATTTCTTTATATCGGACGGACAGTCTATACGGCAATAAGCCTTCCAGGATATGTGAACCGTCAAGAGGAAAAATTGGGATCATATTAAAAAATGCCAATGACAGGTTTACGACAATCACCGTGATTAATAAATTAAATATCATCATGGAGAGATTTGACGGAAGGGGAATATTGCGCAAAAGCTGAAATGCCATGCCAAATAAAAATGCCGAAATGAAATTAGATGCAGGGCCTGCAAATGAAACAATCATGTTATCCCTGCGTGGAGTTCTAAAATTGTTGGGATTTATGGGAACAGGTTTGCCCCATCCAAAACCTGCAAAAACAAAACATAACGCCCCCATAATATCGATATGGGCAAGCGGGTTTAACGTTAATCTGCCTTGTAGTCTTGCTGTTGGGTCGCCACACCTGTTTGCCGTCCAACCATGAAAAAATTCATGTATTGTCAACGCATAAAGAATTGCTGGTATTGTTATGATTAAATTGTTTATATTAAAAATCGCTCTGTCCCTATTATTAAAATTTTAAAAATTATAAAAAATAATAACACAATAAAAATATGTTGTCAAGTTAGCAGAACAATTTGATTTATGCAAATTTCCTTTTATTTTAGCACAAATAGGCGTATAAATTTGTAATAATTTGTAACACTTTAGTCTTTTGAAACAGGAAATAGTCATTTGTAGTGCGACGAGGTTCGTCGCACCAAAAAAACAGTGCGATATTGTCAAAAAAATAAGGTTTTCGGAAGATGAATAATAAAATTTATTGCAAGGGTGGTACAGGCATCCTGCCTGTATTCCGCACAGGCAAGATGCCTGTGCCACCCATCTATTGATACCTGGATTGTATATTAAATTTTAGAAAAACAGATACTTTTGGCTATATACGATAAAGAATAGGGTCTACTCAAAATAATGCGACGAACCTCGTCGCGCTACATTGTTGGAATTTTTCAAAATACTAAAGTGTTACATAAATTTTAATTGCATTGCATATGTGTCGTGAAAGCCGAATATAAAGAAACATCGCTACCTGTTATACAGCGGGCATTATTCCCTGAAAGGGCGTTAAATGCAGATACTCGTCGATGCTGATGCATTTCCCGGCGTGATAGTGGATATCCTGTTCCGGGCAGTTGAGCGTGTTCGCGTTCCTTTGATTCTGGTCTCGAACAAGCATCTGAAGATTCCTCAATCTATGTACATTTCGAGTATTACTGTATCTACGGGTTTTGATGTGGCAGATAATCGTATTGTTGCAATGGTTCAACAGGGCGACCTGGTTATTACTGCTGATATACCGCTTGCAGACCGCGTTGTTGAGAAGGGCGGATATGCGATTGACCCGCGAGGTGAGCTTTATACGGAAGCGAACATAAAACAGCGGCTGGCTATGCGCAATCTCCTGAATGAACTCCGGAACGGCGGCATGATTACCGGCGGCCCCTCTTCGTTTGGCCGGAAAGACATTCAGTCGTTCGCCTACCAACTGGATCGTTTTCTGACAAAACATTGTAAGGGCTGAAGGAGCATAACAATGACATGCATGCAGTCGCTCCATGCTTCGCGCCGATTATGCTTATGTGAGGCGTTTAAAAATGAATAATTGGTTTTTGTATGTCATACGATGTAAACATGGAAGATTATATACTGGCATTACCACCGATGTGGAAAGAAGATTTGCAGAACACTCAAGTGATGATAAAAAAGGGGCAAAATATTTAAGGGGAAAAGCCCCTTTAACGCTGGTCATGAAAAAGAAGATTGGAAGCAGGAGTATGGCGCTAAAGATGGAAGCAAGGGTAAAAAAACTATCAAAGATCAAAAAAGAGATGTTTGTAGATGGTAAAATCAAAATAAGAGAAATAGGGAAATAGAACAGACACGGGATTGGGCCCACAGCTTTGATATTTACTATTCGTTTTATTTGAATAAACCTTATCAGGTTAAGATTTGACAGAAATATTGAGGTAGCAAAGAATTGTCCAACATTCTAATTCCTACAAAATCACCAGAAGATTGGAAAGACTTCCTGTCTGAACCAGACAAACAGTGGAAATCCGGTTATTCAGCCAGGGCACTTGCCTATTGTTGGGAAGAAGCTAATGGCTTCCCGGCAAGTGTACAATTTGTTTTCTCGAAGGCAGGAGCACCTTTTTATGATTTAGAACCACTTCTGATACTCCCGGAACACAAAGTACCACTGCCCGGAGGCCAGCGACCGTCTCAAAATGATATTTGGGTCTTGGCAAAATCTAAAAATGAATTGGTATCAATGGGCGTTGAGGGTAAAGTTTCTGAACCTTTTGGGCCTACTCTCTATGAATGGATGGAACAAGACTCGCCTGGCAAACGGAAAAGGCTTGAATTTTTGAAAAACGAGTTATGCTTGAATGAAACTATCCCAAAAACCATCAGATACCAGCTTCTGCATAGGACTGCTTCTGCAATCATTGAAGCGAAGCGTTTTAATGCTGCGCATGCCGTGATGATGGTGCGTTCTTTCAGTCAGACGCATGAATGGTTTGATGATTACAACAAGTTTCTAGGCCTTTTTAACCTGCGTGGCGCTCCAAACCTTATTTCATCCATGAGTATGAGTAATCTTGAATTACATTTTGCATGGATACAGG
The DNA here is from genome assembly GCF_039794105.1 of Candidatus Kuenenia sp. GTDB lineage: Bacteria > Planctomycetota > Brocadiia > Brocadiales > Brocadiaceae > Kuenenia. Next base: position 54,641 of record NZ_JBDIWA010000004.1, on the reverse strand, counting down.
GTGAGGAACAGTATCTCAGCATATAATCGTTGGAATGGGTTTACATCTTTGGTATTTGATATTGGAGTCCGGGGGCCATTAATAAATATATGAACAAAAATAAAACGCGGGATCAAATAGAAGACAAATACAAATGGGATTTGTCTGTTTTGTATGCATCGGATGATTGTTGGGAGAAAGACTACCGGAAGGTGGAAAAAGGACTTCCTCCGCTCCTGGAGTTTAAAGGTGCTCTTGCCGATTCTGGCAAACTCGGGCAGTTCATGCAGTTATACATTAACCATTCTATCGTGAGAGAAAATTTATATGTGTATGCGCATGTACGCTTTTTTGAAGATACCAGGAATGCCGTGTATGAAGAGATGAAGGGACGTGTCGAACTGCTTGTTTCAAAGATTTCTGCAGAAACCGTTTTTATAAAAAAAGAGCTGTCATCTTTATCGCTCGATGATATCGATACGATGATTCATGAAAATTCTCAGCTTGCAGGGTATCGCTTCTTTTTGAAAAGCTATGCCCGATACAAACCGCACATCCTTTCGGAGGAAACTGAAACTGTTTTAGCGGAACTGGAGATTGCTTTAAAAAAACCTGATGATGTTTTTTCGGCCTTTAATGATAACAATATTTCATTTGAGGAATTTGAACACAAGGAGGAAAAAATCCACCTCTCTCATGCAAAATATGCCCAACTATTAGAATTTCCCGACCGTGTTCTCCGGCAGAAGGTGTTTGATTATTACTATAGGCCATTCCGGCAGAATATTGATGTACTGGCAAATACCTATGCTGCAAATGTACTTGCAAATATTAAGCTGGCGAAGGTGCGCAATTATGCGTCGATACTGGAAATGTCCCTGTTTCCCGATTATGTGCCAAACAAGGTATTCAGCAATCTCGTTGAAGTCGCAAAAGAGAATATTGCTGTGATCAGCGAGTTCAATGCCCTCAAACAGGAAGAACTCGGAATAGAAACATTACACTTCTATGATAATTATGTTCCCCTGGTTAAAGATGTTGATAAAAAATATTCCTATGAAGAGGCGCGTACTTTGGTTCGTACTGCACTTGAACCGCTTGGGACTGAATATCTCAGGAAGTACGACGCTACCGTTAGTGCACGGGTAATTGATGTTTTTGAATCTCCCGGCAAAAGATCAGGAGCGTTCTCATGGGGAAGTTATGCGAGCCGGGGATTAATTTTCTTAAATTACACGGAAAAGTTTTCGGATGTTTCAACATTTGCACATGAATTCGGCCACTGCCTGCATCGGGATTATTCCATCGAAAATCAACCATACATTTATTATCAGAATCCCATCTTTCTGGCAGAGATAGCCTCGACATTCAACGAAGCGCTACTGTTTGATCATATGTCAAAGATTGCCGAAACCCGCGAGGAGAAGAAATTTTATCTGTATCATAACATGAAACGTATAGAGGCAACCTTCTATAGGCAGACCATGTTCGCAAATTTTGAAAAGGATATTCACGAGATGGCAGAATCCGGCAAAGTGCTTACCTCGAAAAGCATAACCGGCATTTACCGGAAAAACCTTGAAGCCTATCTGGGTAATGGAATGGTTATTGATGAACAATTAAACTACGAGTGGGCTAGAATTCCTCATTTTTACAATGCCTTTTATGTCTACAAATATGCTACCAGCCTGTCCGCAGCAATAGCTTTGTCTGAACGCGTAACCTCCGGTGAAAAAGGCGCAGTCGAAGACTATCTGGCATTTCTGGGGGCAGGGTCACACAAAGAACCGCTTGAAATCCTGAAAGACGCCGGGGTCGACCTTACCGGAAAAGAAGCATATGAAGTGACGGTTAACAAATTAAGGAAATTACTGAAAGAATACAAATCATTATAAGGGGTATGCTTTATAGTGGCAATACATGCCTTGCTACTACAAGGAAAATGTTTTATTCCTGTTATATAACAGGCACAGGTGAATATCTTTTTCAAAAAACCAAATTGTTACGAAGCCTCTAAAATCAAGCATGGCGTCCCCGGAATTCTCTAAACGTTTTGGTTTTGGAAAGAAGAACAATATGTTTCACGATAAAGAGTACCTTTTAAAGGTAGTGAAGGCACGCATGCCTTTTGGCAAATACAAAGGGCGATTGTTGATTGATTTGCCCGAAGCTTATATTGTATGGTTTGCCCAACAGGGATTTCCGAAAGGTGAATTGGGCAATATGCTTGAATGCGTCTACGAAATCAAGCTGAACGGACTGGAATATTTATTGAATCCACTGCGATAATGTAATAATGCGTAACATTGTCTTAACAAGCATGTATACTCAAGAAGCTCACAATCTGTGATTTATAGACAATGTCGTACAAGTTCAACACGGACAAACAAGGTTTGTCCGTGCCACCCAATTAACACTTTAAAATCCACATTTTATGAGCATCTTGAGTATATATTAACCCTGACAGGGTTATTTCTCTCATTTTCAACGGTAGAAACAGATTTAAAAAGGTGTTTCTTTTCCAATCAATCGTAACACTTTAGTCTTTTGAAACTGGAAATTGTCATTTGTAGTGCGACGAGGTTCGTCGCACAATTTAAGTAGACCCTATTCCTTATCGCACAACTCTTTTTTTGGTGCGACGAACCTCGTCGCACTACATGAATTTAGTGGGCTTAGATATTTCAAGTGAGGAACGAGCAGCAACCGTTTATAACAAATGCCCCGCCCCTACACTATACGGAAAACATCGCTATTATTGGGATTTTTCAAAAAACTAAAGTGTTACGCGTTTTTACTTTTTCAAAGGACTAAAGTGTTACAATCAATCAGAAACTATGCAGATATCCGGTGCTTTTACATATATGGCAGACAGTGTTTTTCTTATTTTTCCTGCCCAGAATTTCTTTTCTGGCGGAAACGTACATTTCGTTATTCCATATTTGCACAAAAGATTCCCTGTTAATATTGCCAAACGCAAACGTCTCGCTGTAGACGGCGCAACAGGGTAGTACTGAGCCGTCCCAATTAATAACGGTTTCCGTCCAGGGAAGTGTGCAGGAGATTCGTTTTTTCTTTTTCTCTGGACAAACTAAAAATTTCCGGTTCCCGGGTATCCAGTCGGCGTCTCTTTCCAGCGCATCTTGTACTGTTTCAAAGATTTCCTTTCCCATATCAGGCCTCATCTTGTTTATTTTAATCTGGATGCCAATCCCTTTTGCCATTTTCTGCGCCTGCTCTCTCTCGTGTTCGTTCTGTTTAAAAACATGAAATAACCATACCAGTTTCGTCCGGCAGCCGTGCATTTCCTTTTTCTTTTGAACAAGGCGTGTCATATTTTCTTTCACCAAATCAAAATCTCCGCCAACATGGTATTTGAGGTACGTTTCCTTACTTGCGCCATTACAGGAAATATACAACACTTTTAGTCCCGCGTGTAACAGTTCCTCGATATCTTTGTCCTCCAGCTTTAGTGAAAGGTTTGTGCTTATTTTCACATCAATCCCATACTTTCGGGCATAGTGGATCATTGGCAGCAGATCTTTATTTAAAAGAGGTTCTCCCCAATTATATAACCGGATCAGTCTGAGGTATCTGCCGATTTCATCGAGGATTTTTTTGTACAATTCAAGGGGAATAAATCCCTTTTTGGCGCTGCTGTCATGCTGTCCCGTAGGGCACAAGGAACAACGCAAATTGCACACATTGCCGGATTCAATGGTAATTTTTGATGGGAAATATGGTAGGTTTGTCCTGCCAAGGAAAGTATAGATGCGGGATAAAATGGAATTAGACAGTTTTTTCATTTTGTTTTTTTTCTCTGCCATTCCCGTGCGTACATTCCCAAAGTTTTACGTATTTAACAAATATGTAAAAAGCGTTTGTAATTGCAAGGATGAAGCCGGGTAGGCCGTCCAAAAAACCCCTCTTTAATATGTATACTTTAATAAACTTGTACAGCGGCCTGAAGATGAGCTGAAACAAACTAAAGTCTTTGTTTCGTTCTACCATAATACCGGAAAAAACATCCGAGTAATTATCCATCGTCTTTAATTGGTGGGAAAGATTCCGGTAGTTAAAATGATACAAGTCGTGTTTCATATACCGTGTTTTTCCTTCGACACTTACCCTTCCATGCGGATTTGTTCCCTGCCACCTTCCACGTCCCCTTTTGAAGAGACGTAATTGATAATCAGGATACCAGTCACCATGAAATATCCAGCGTCCCAGGTAACTGCTTCGTCTGGGGAAAAAAAACCCGTCTGCCGTATCATGGCTATTGAGAACATTTTGTATTTCTTCTGTAAGTTCAGGCGACAATCTCTCATCGGCGTCAAGGCAAAGCAGCCAGTCTTTCGTTGCCAGCCCTATCGTATGGTTCTTCTGATCGATATTCCCGCCCCATGCGCGCCGATAAACACGTTCCGTATATTCTTTGCATATATCTACCGTTTTATCCGTGCTGAAAGAATCCACCACGATGATTTCGTCTGCCCATTTGACGCTTTCAAGGCAATCACGAATTCTGGATTCTTCATTAAAAGTAATGATACAGACAGAGACAGGGTACGTTCGGGTCATTTTTCTTTATGCTGGATAGAGAGGGTTATGAACGACATGAAGCTGCGCTACTATTTTGTGACTGCGCTCGTTCCTAAAGATCCAGCGCGGGAACATAATGGCGCTGGAAAACTACATTAGCGGGTTCAAGCCTTTGGCGGTTTTTTTAAGAGAATACCGAACCGCAGAACAAGGAATATCGAATATTAAAGCAAAATACTTCATCATTCGATATTCAATATTCGGTATTCCTGCCCGGGTATTTCTGTGAAATTCCCAAACAGGAGTTTGGGAATACTCAGGGTAGATATTAAAGGCGATTTTCAAACAACTAAAATGTTACGTAGTATTTATTTTTCTTCTTGTTCATGTTCATGTTCATGTTCATGTTCCTGTTCCTGTTCCTGTTCCTGTTCTTGTTCTTGTTCTTGTTCTTGTTCCGGGATATCATGTTCGGCTTCTAAATCATCCGGGGCTGGATTTTCTTCTGGAATTACGCGGGCGACCGAGATTAATTTATCTGATTTACCAATATCAAAAAGTTTGACGCCCTGGGTATTTCTTCCGATGATTCGAATCGTATTTACCGGAGTCCTTATGATCTTCCCCCCCTTTGTTATCATGATCAATTCATCGGTTTCCCTGACGTCAAGCAGCCCCACCACTTTCCCGTTTCTTTCAGTAGTTTTAATATTGATAACCCCCTGGCCTCCTCTGTTTTTCGCCGAATACTCTTCAAAATTTGTTCGTTTGCCAAAGCCATTTTCACAGATGGTCATAAGTGACGACTCATCATCGACAGCAACCATGCCGCATACTTTATCACTATTTTTAAGCTTTATCCCCTTTACTCCGCGCGAAACACGTCCAACCGATCTGACGTCTTCCTCCGAAAAACGCACCGCCTTCCCCTGTTCAGTCCCGAGTATGAGGTCTTGTTTTCCGTTGGTTAATTTTACCCCGATTAATGTGTCTCCCTCATCGAGGTTAATTGCGATAATACCTCCCTTTTTCGGATTGCCATACGCCTTGAGCACGGTCTTTTTGATAATGCCGTGGCTGGTTGCCATGACCAATTGCCTGTCGTCAAAATTGCGGACAGGAATGAAGGAGGTAACGTTTTCTCCTTCTTTTAATTCCAGCAGGTTGATGAGCGCCCTTCCTTTTGTAATTTTACCCATTTGAGGAACATCATAAACCTTCAGCCAGTACACCTTGCCCTGATCCGTAAAAAAGAGGATATAGTCATGGGTTGATGCTACAAACAGGTGTTCGGCAAAATCCCCTTCCTTCATTTCCGCCCCGATAACTCCCTTCCCGCCACGCTGTTGTTTACGATAGGCGCTTAATGGCAGCCGCTTTATATATCCTTCATGGCTGATAATGACCGTTACATTTTCTTCCGTAATAAGGTCTTCTCTCTCTAAATCGCCCACGGCGCCTACAATTTCCGTCCGGCGTTTGTCGCCAAATTGTTCTTTTATTTCCGCAACGTCTTTTTTTATAATATCCAGCACTAACTTTTCATTTGCCAATATCGACTGGTATTCTTTTATATCTGCACACAGTTTTTCATATTCGGCGTCAATTTTCCCCTGCTCAAGCCCTGTAAGCCTTTGCAGTCTCATATCCAGGATAGCGTTCGCCTGTATTTCCGAGAGAGAAAACGAAGAGATAAGCCCTCTTCGCGCCGCATCTACGGTATCCGAGGTTTTAATCAGTTCGATTACCCGGTCTATATTATTTAAGGCTATTTTTAAACCTTCAAGCACATGCGCCCTGTTCTGTGCTTTTTCCAGTAAAAACTTTGTTCTTTTAACGATAACAACTTTTCTATGTTCAATGTAGCATACCAGCATTTGTTTCAGATTAAGTGTTTCCGGACGATTATCCACAAGCGCAATCATGATAATGCTGAAAGTGTCCTGCAGTTTTGTGTGTTTATACAATTGGTTTAAAACTACCTCTTCATCTTCTCCCTTTTTCAGATCGATCACCAGGCGGCTTCCGTGTCTATCGCTTTCGTTTCTGACATCAGAAATACCCTTAAGCACTTCTTCGCGCACCAGGAGGGCGATACGTTCCAAAATATTATCTCTGTTGAGTTGGTATGGAATTTCAGTTACGACAATGCTCTTTCTTCCGGTTTTTGACGTTTCAACATATGCCTTCGCCCGTACGATTATCGTTCCCCTGCCGGTTTTGTACCCTTCCTTAATCCCGCTTGTTCCGCAAATTTGCGCTCCCGTAGGAAAATCTGGACCTGTGATTACCGTCATCAATTCTTCTATGGTGACGTCGGGATTGTCAATAACCATGGCAATGCCGTCACATATTTCATTTGTATTATGCGGCGGGATGCTTGTCGCCATGCCAACGGCAATACCGGAGCAGCCATTGCAAAGCAGGTTGGGAAATTTTGACGGCAGCACAACCGGTTCTGTGCGGGTATCATCGTAGTTGGAGGTATAGTCCACCGTTCTCTTTTCAAGATCCTCCATGATCGTGATTGTCACGTCCGTCATGCGTGCTTCTGTGTATCGCATTGCCGCAGGTGGGTCCCCGTCAATTGAACCAAAATTCCCCTGTCCCTGAATAAGAGGATAGCGGTAGTTAAAATCCTGCGCCATACGGACGAGGGTGGGATACACTACCTGTTCACCATGGGGATGGTAGTTTCCTGTAGTATCTCCGGCAATTTTGGCGCATTTTCTGAATTTTGCGCGCGGGCTGAGGTTAAGATCGTTCATGGCAACGAGAATGCGCCTCTGGGAAGGTTTTAATCCGTCTCTGGCGTCAGGAAGGGCCCGGCTCATGATAACGCTCATGGCATAGCTGAGATACGAATCCTTCATTTCTTCTTCAATGAACAAATCTTTTATATTTTCTTTTCTTTCGGTCATCTGCTACTTTCTTACTGGAGAAAAGGATTATGTTGTTTCTCTTCTGCCAATGTTGTAGAGGGTCCATGTCCAGGATAGATTATTGTTTTCTCATCAAGGACAAGCAATTTATTTTTGATAGATTGTATAAGCGTTTCCTGGCTGCAACCCGGAAAATCCGTGCGGCCTATTCCGTTTTTAAAAAGACTATCGCCGGAAAATAATACCGGCGGCTGCCCATTTTCCTGATCTTTACAATAAAGGCATATCCCGCCTGGTGTGTGTCCCGGGGTGTGAATTACTTCAAAAATGCATTTACCGGCAGAGATGGTATCACCCTCTTTCAGTGTACGGTCTGCATGTGGAGACCGCACGGTTGCGCCGCCATAAAAGGCAGCAAGGATAGAAAGATTTTTCGCAGGGTAAGGCAGCATGTCCTGGTCTTTTTCATGAACACAAATCTGCAATTCAGGAAAAGCCTCTTTCAATGAGGCGTTTGCCCCAATATGATCTCCATGTCCATGGGTAATTACGACATGTTTCGGGAGCAGTTTCAATGCATTAATAAATGCAATAATTTTTTCCGGATCGGCGCCCGGGTCAACAATCATCGCTTCAGCAGAATCATCATACACAATATAAGTACATACCTGCAATGGACCTACCGTTATCTCTTTGATAATCATTTTTGATTATTTATTGCTTAAATAATCTTCTATCAGGGTCTTTAGTTCCTTCACACTTTCGCTCTTCCACAACCCGATAATCTTTCTTTCCCGTTCCGCATTCTCCACAGAATCCGAGGCATGGGCGGCATTTTTCATGATATCCTCCCCATAGATTCTGCGCACCTTGCCCGGCTCGCCTTTTTTCGAATCGGTAGGCCCTAAAATATTTCTTATTTCATTGATTGCATTCGGCCCGCGGTACAAAAGGGCAAGGCAGCGGGCGGTGCCGGGATTTTTTTTCTCCGCTTCTGTTGCCTTTGCCACGTCCAGTCCCGTCATGTAATGCACAATTTTATTGAATTCGTGTTTTGCATTTATCCCTTTTAACTGTTCTGTTAATTGCGTTGCATGTTCATTAATCGTCACATCCGGGATTTCAAAAGAGAAAATGGATTTGAGACCTTCTCTAAGCTGCGCCGCAATTTTCTCGGGTTTGGGCTTTAGCTTCTCTTCAAATATGCTCACCAGCGGACCGTAAAACTCTTCCGCCTGGGCAATGCTCATCGACAACAACTTTATGCCCACGATAAACAAACCCGTTCTCGAAAACATATCAATGATATTGCCAGGTAGCGGGCTTTGCTTCTCAAAAGGTTTTAATATTACCAATGTTGTTTCCGGCTTCGCCCCTTCGGGAAATGTAACGATATTTTCCAGAATTCCGCCGTCGTTTGTTAAATAATCCGCAAACAATTTCATTTGTTTTTTGTTAGAGTTATGGTCGGCGGCAGTCAAAACTGCAGGTTCAAAATACTCAACCGTACCGTCAGAACGTTCTATGTAATCGCCAAAACTGCCGCGGATAGTATGTCCCTGGAAACTTGAAATAGGGCCGATTACATCGTCCTTTAATTTTTTAATGGCATTGTGTCCTTTAAAGAACAGCAGCACCGCCCTGTTGGTAATGCCAAACTTGTTTCCCTTTCTCAGGCTGCTGTTAATATAATTAATCATAACCTCTTTCCACGAGGACTTCCCTTCCTGTTCCCCGATGGTTTCGCAATATTTCTCAACAAACTCATCGCCCGGAGCAAACATTGTCGCCCCGATAACTTCAAGATTTGATAATGAGAGCAACCGGCCCAAAATACCACCCGTGCGGCTCTTTAAAAGACTGTAAGGCGTTATTAACGCATAGGTTAATTCTTCTTCCATAGTGACGTATATTCTCCAACAACAAGTAATGAATCAAAGGATTATAAAAGGCTAAATGATAACACAATAAGGATATTTGGTCAAATACTTTCAATCTTACGGATAGAGATACAAAATAGGGGGTTTTGTGTCGTTGACTCACTGTATATGAAGTGATACACTTTTATGGCTGCAATTTTTTTTACAAAACTACGTAGGGGCGAAGCATTTGCCTGCATAGGGGAAGGGAAAGAAAGGGTAAATGCTGCACTGCATCAACCTTGTTATGGTGAACGTGTTATACACTGTACGCAGGCAAATACTTCGCCCCCGGCCTGTAATGTTTTCGAAAATAGATTTGTTCCCTTATACGATATTTCCTGAACGCCGGTTAAGATGATTGCCCAAAATACCCTATGCTTACGATCATACGAAGAGGCGTGTGCTTTTCTCAATGCGTCGCTCGACTATGAAAAGCTAATCAGTTACCAATATAATACTTCAACCTTCAGTCTGGACAGAATGGTTCGCCTCCTTGAACAAGTGGGTAATCCGCACAGGGAATTTTCCTCCCTCCACATAACAGGAACAAAAGGAAAAGGGTCTACAGCAATTATGTTGTCAACCGTCCTTCAATATGCCGGTTATAAAACCGGGCTTTTCACTTCCCCACATTTAACTAACCTCAAAGAACGAATTCAGTTTAATCATACGAACATATCCAAAGAGGATTTTACCGCTGCATTAAATATCCTCGTGCCATATATTCAGCGATTGAGAAATACTAATCCTGCAGAATCACCTACGTTTTTTGAAACGCTTACGGCGATATGCTTCCTTTATTTCAAAGAAAAACAGGCGGAGATGGCCGTTCTGGAGGTGGGAATGGGGGGACGTTTAGATGCTACCAATGTAGTACTACCGCTCGTATCGGTTATTACCAACATCGGCCTCGACCATGTCAATATTCTTGGAAATACTATCTCCCGCATAGCCTATGAAAAAGCGGGAATTATTAAAAAAGGCATACCGGTAATCTCTGCTGCAGAAAAACCGGAGGCCCTTTCTGTGATAAAAGAGGTCTGTATGGAAAAAGGCGCACCGCTCTATCTACTGGGCAAAGATATTAGGATAGACGACGCACAGCCCTATACAAATAAGAACTCAAGGGGTTTGCTGTGTAATATAAAAACGTGGCAAGGCGCATACGGGAATCTGTTTATTCCCCTCATGGGAATACATCAGGTAAAAAACTGCGCGATGGCATTGGGGGCATTGGAAGTCCTGCGTGAGCATGGCAAAATCTCAATCGACAACGAAACCATACGTGAGGCGTTTACCCACGTCCGTTGTCCGGGGAGGATAGAGGTTCTTGGGGAGACGCCATTGATCGTACTGGATTTTGCACATACCGTGGAATCAATGGCGTCATTGCGGGAAACCTTATTTGAACATTTCACGTTCAATAAACTGGTCGTCATATTAGGATTTTCACAGGATAAGGATATTGACAATATTCTCCGGGAGATTGTGCCTTGCGCAAACGATATCTTCGTTACAAAGAGCACGAATTCCCGTGCCGCGCCGCCTGAAGAATTAGCCAAAAAGATAAAGGCCGTCTATGGGAAAAGGGCGGAGATATGCAATAGCGCCAGAGATGCGGTAATCGCAGCGCAACACGCCGCTTCCACTGACGATTTACTTTGTATTACCGGATCGGCATACATCGCAGGCGAAGTGAGGCAGGAATTAGCCAACCAAAACATTGCCAGAGCATAACAATAAAAATATAGTCAACAAATAATGAATATCCATTTATCTCATGAAACAATTGCCGCAATTGTGACACCCCTGGGCGAAGGGGGCATTGGCAAGATAGTTGTTTCCGGGCCTAAGGCTTTAAATATGGCGAATGACATCTTTGAAGGGAAACACATAAAAGACCTTTGCAATGCGGAAAACGGCAAACTTTACTACGGTCATATCGTCAGTGGCAATCAAAGGATCGACGAGGTTATTTTGAATATTGAAAAACAAGGGAACAGTTTCACCGGCGAAGACGTGGTTGAAATAAATTGTCATGGCGGTATTCGGATCCTCATGCGGGTATATGAGCTGGTTGTTTCACATGGGGCAAAAAAAGAAACATGGGAAGGGCTGGCAGCACAGGCGCTCGAAAACAACCAAATAGATACTATTCAAAAGGAGGCGTTGCCGGAACTTGTTGCGGCACGCACAAAACTATGCGCGAAAGTGCTTTTAGACCAGTACAACGGCGCATTGTCAAGAATGCTTCACGAATGCCTGGACATTACAAAACAAATGGAATGTACCTCCGCAGAGCGACCAAATGCAGACGAAAAAACCATTCTTTTTTTAAAAGAACTGACGCACAGCATTGACGCCCTGCTCAATACCGCCCCGTTCGGCATGGCATTAATATCCCCGCAGGCTATTGTAATCCTTGGCAAGCCGAATGTCGGAAAATCAACACTGATGAACGCCGTACTAGGCGAAGAACAAATGATTGTGCACCATGAACCCGGAACAACGCGTGATTACGCAAGCGAATATATCTCTATCGAAGATATCCCCTTTGAAATTGTCGATACCGCGGGCATAAGAAAGACAGAAGATACAGTTGAATCCATGAGTATTGAAATGACGCGGGAACAGCTTGGACGCGCGGACAAGGTGCTTGCCATATTTGATAATTCAAAGCCCCTTGATCATGAGGATAGAGAGATATTAGATGCATTGAAATCGTGGAAAATGGCAAAGGAATACGAAAGGCAGCGTGCGTGCACCATCATTCCATTGATAAATAAAACCGACCTTCCCGCTCAATTAGACACAAAGATCATTGAATCGGAAATCGCATCTCCGGTATATTACATTTCCGCCCAAAAAAAGGAAGGACTGGACGTTGTCTATAAAAAACTTGTTGGAGAGTTTAACACCTGCTATTATCCCGGAACGCCCGTCGTGTTTAGCAAAAGACAGCTTCATTTACTCTCGGGAGCACGCCGGATGCTGGAAACAGCCGCATTCAGTGCCGCAGCAAGACAGGAGTTAAGGAACATTTTTAACGAATGTTTGTGGGGAGCCATTTATTGAATTTTCTGGTAAATTTTGTGCCTGCTACCGTAGAAAGCAGTATAACGAGAGAACTTACAGGCATAAGTATTGCCGCAACAAGGGGCGAGATAACGCCGAAAAGAGCGGCTATTCCGCCGGCAAAGTTATAAAGAAAGGAAATGACAAGGTTTCTCTTGATAATAGATAGGGTGTTTTTGCTTAATAAAATCAGGTCTAAAACAGGAGAAACCCCCTCCTTCGCTGAATAGATGTCCGCAGCGACCAAACTCGCCTCTACGCTGCCCTGAACGGCAATGCCAATGGAGCAGGATGACATAGCAAGGGCGTCGTTTACTCCATCGCCTACCATAAGAGCATTTGAAACTGTATTGACGATCGTGCTTTTCTCTTCCGGTGAAACTCCAGCATAGATAGAGTCGTCTGCCAGTTCTAGTTTTTTTGCAACATTCCGCACCGTGGAGTCGTTATCCCCTGAAACTATATGTGGTTTTATGCCAGATTTTTTTAATGCAGTAATTGTTTCTTTTGCATCTTTGCGAAGTTTGTCCCCTAAACAGGCATAGGCAACAAGCAATTCATTCCGGTATATAGCAACGGTACTGGCTATAATGCCGGAATCATCATTGCCGTCATCGGGTAATGCGGAAATTAATTTATAATGATTATCTTCAACTGTTCCTGAAATACCCTTCCCTGGAATTTCCTTTAAAGAACAAACAGGCAATTTCACATCACAGACTTTTTCCAGTTGCTTTACCAACGCCCTTGCAATGGGATGCTGAGAATGTGTTTCGATTGAATATATGGCATTAAGGGTTATGGTATCGGGCACAAAATTAACAGACTCGCCAGACTGAAGAGATTTCCATTTTAAGAACTCAAATTGCCCTTGTGTAAGGGTTCCTGTTTTGTCAAAAAAAACGTTTTTGACCCTGCTTAGTTTTTCAAGTGATTCGGCATTTTTTATCAGATACCCCTTTTTTGAGGCTTTTTTTAAGGATAGGCTTTGCGTCAGCGGCGTTGCAAATGCTAAGGCGCAGGGACATGCAAGTATGATGAGTGCAAGTGTTCGCCTTACCGCTTCGGCAATGTCAATAACGCTGTAAAACAAAAAGAACAGCATTCCCAACGAGAGGATGAAGAGCGTAAAATAGTGGGCGGCCTTGTCCGTCAGTGAAATTAATGGTGTTTTGTTGTAGATTTGCTCCTCAACCTTTTTTAATATCCTTCCGATGCGGCTGCCGCCTGTGGTATGTTCTATAAGAATTTCAGCGTATCCGGAAACCACCTTTGTTCCGGCATAGATTTTTGCCCCTTTGAAAAGTTTTTGCGGAAGGCTTTCGCCTGTCAAAACAGAGGGATTTATATTAACCCAATCATTTATCATTTCCCCATCTGCCGGGATACGTTCTCCTTCATTAACAAGGATTTTATCGCCGGTATTTAAATGGCTGGCAGACACCTTTTCATAGGCATGGCGGCCCTCGTTCCATCTCCGGCATATTTGTGCTTCAAAAAATGATAATAAATAGGAACTGTTTAAAAATTTCTGTTGTGTCCTGCTCAGAAGATATCTGCTTGCCAATAACAAAAAAATTAATACGGAAAGCGAATCGAAATAAAAATCCTGACGTCCCTGAATCAGATGAAGCAGGCTTAAAACAAAGCCTATGGCCACCGCAAGCACAATGGGCAAATCGATGCTTGGCCGCCACGCCCGGAAAGACCTCCATAAATTTATGTAAAACGGCCTGGCGCAGTAAAAGAGCACAGGAAGAAAAAATGCCAGGTTTATATACTGAAACACCTGAGCCATAGGGCCCGTCAGCCCGGAATAAAGGGCGAACGAGTAGAGCATAATACTGCCCGCGCAGGCGCCTGCAACGCCTAGCCTCATTAAATGCCTGTGGTTTTCCTTTTTCTGGAAATGCCTTGCTTCGCCGGTATTCCTGATCGGATATGTTTTATAGCCTAACGCCGCAAGGGTGGATACCACTTTTCCGAAAAACCCCGGACTCTTTAGCGACACAAATAAGGTATTTTGGCTCATGTTCAAATGAACAGTTTCAACCTCAGGAATCCAATGGGGAATCTGATCGATGATCCATAGGCAGGAGGTGCATTGCACCCCTTCGACAAAAAATCTCATGCCTTGCCTGCCATCCTGCAACACTGAATAGTCTCTTAAAAAAGACTCATTATCCAGAATATCATATTCGGAACTGCCAGCGTGAGGTTTGTTGATGAGTGAGAAATGTTCTTTTTTAAGAATTGAATAAACGGTTTCGCATCCCCAGCAGCAAAAAATAGCGCCGTTGGCATTTATAATGGCGTCTTCTTTTTTTGCAATGGTTTTACCGCAATGTACACAGTCAGAATAGGAATATGGAGGCACATCTACACCTTGGGGCAGGGATTGTTAGAATTTTATCCGTTAGGTAATATCATGAACCATATACCAGTATCTGAATCACAGGTAATAGTTCAGCCACTTCCATTAAACTATCTAAGCTGGTATAGCCAGAACCAAACAAGCACGAGAAAAAAAATACGAAGCAAGAAATACGAAATACGAAACAAATTCTAAAATACAAAATCCCAATGAAAAAAACCGGGTTTTGAACATTTGAAAATTAAAATTTAGCATTTGTTTCGGATTTCGTGCTTGTTTGGTTCTGGCTATACCAGCTTAGGGTTTAGATGAATACATAATATCTGACTACAACATAAATAGTCGCCAATACCAATGTCTCTAAAGTAATTGGTATTGAATAGATGAGAAATTTTCTGAAGGTTATCGGGTATCCTGCTTTTTCAGAAAGACCTATGGTAATAACATTTGCGGAGGCGCCAATGGGGGTACCGTTCCCGCCAAGGCAAGCGCCCAACGCTAACGACCACCATACGGGCATAAGGGTTGGATGCTGAAGCACCGGTGTAATATCCCATCCTTGCGGCAATACCGCCTCTGCCGTGTCCTTTACAAGTGGAATCATACTTGCAACAAAAGGAATATTATCAACAATCGCCGAACCTATCGCGGAAAACCACAACAGGACAATCGACAACGTGAACATGCTTTCCACACCTGGCTGCGTCAGCGCAATCAATCCTTCGGAAAGCTTTGAAATAAGACCTACCTTTACAACGCCCCCCACAATAATAAACAGCCCCATAAAAAAGAAAAGCGTAGACCACTCTAAATCCCGAAACACATGATGTACGTCTTCCTTAGAAATGATCAGCAGCACAGCAGCGCCGACCAGCGCTATTGTCGCCGGCTCGTAATGAAATACCCCATGAAAAATAAATCCAAGGATAACCATGCCCAGTACGCCAAGTGATTTTTTTAATAAACCAACATCTTTAATTAAGGCATATTCGTCCATTGCAAGTATCTTCTGTCTTACTTCTTCCCTTACATGCATCTTTTTCGCAAAAAGAAACCGGACAGTCAGGAGAAATCCCCCGAATATGAAGAATACAGCGGGCGTTAAATGATAAATAAAATCCATAAATGTCAAATGTACTTTGCTGGCAATCATAATGTTGGGGGGGTCTCCAATAAGCGTTGCCGTACCGCCAATATTACATGCCATAACCTCAGTAATCAAAAAAGGAAAGGGGTCCAATTCCAACTCCTCCGCAATGAACAACGTTACGGGAATAAGAAGCAAAACACTGGTAACATTATCAAGAAACGCGGAAGCAACTGCCGTTATACAGGCAAAGAAAATGAGGATCAGGAACGGTTTCCCACGCGCAAGTTTTGCTGATTTAATAGCAACAAATTGAAATATCCCTGTTTTCTTAAGGATATTTACAATAATCATCATGCTTATTAGCAAAAATATTACATTATAATCTATAGCATAATGTTCCTCATAAAAGGCTTCATGTTGGCTGACAATCTTAAGGAGGATCATCAAGCCTGCGCCAATGAGCGCCACTTTCGTTTTGTCGATCTTTTCAGAGACAATTAACCCGAAAGATACAAGGAATATGAGCGTCGCAATCCAAAAGACCATATTTTATCTCTCCATTATTTATCAAAGTAATTGATTATTAAACTCAAAAACGTAAAGTAGGATATCATAAAAAACCTGATTAAAAAACAGTAAAACCTGACAAAATTTTAGTTTTTAAATAACACTTTATTTTTTTTGAAAAAGTTTAGTGTAGACGAACTTCATCGCACTACAAAACGACAATTTCTCGTATCAGCTCAATAAATAGTGGCAATGCATCCAACATAACCTATGAAGCCTTTTGGCAACACCTTTTTTTAAAAACGGCATTGATACATACTTTGTGATTTCGTATTCTTGTAATATCGGTAAATTTCCGGCAGCGCAAAGAAGTCTGTCTTCTGACCGCCTGTTTAGGTTTGCCCTGTGAGGCAAAGGTAAAAATGTATCTTTTAAGAACTATGGTGATAAAAAATGATTCGTTTTCATAATGTTTGTCTGAATTTTGGCTCTACCGTCATTTTTGACGAGCTTTCTCTGCAAATTCGATTGAATGACCGCATTGGATTAATCGGACCCAATGGCGCGGGCAAATCCACATTTTTCAAGCTCATCTGCAAATATATCGAACCCTCTTCCGGGAGTATTATTTATGCGAAAGGCGTGAAAACAGGATACCTGCCCCAGGAATGTTTTGCGTTCAGCAAAAAAACTGTTTTTGAGGAAGCGGGTTCCGCCTTTGAAGATATTCACCATTTGAACCGGCAAATAGATGCGGTACATAAAGACCTTGACAGCCCTTCCCTTACCGATGAAGACCGCCAGCTACTCCTTGACCGGCACACACACCTGCTACATCAGTTGTCCGTGGTGAACGCAAACAAAATGAATGCTGAAATTGAAAAGGTATTAAAAGGCATCGGTTTTAAGGACACCGATTTCAGGAAAGATATTGACGCCCTGAGCGGTGGGTGGCGGATGCGTGTTGCCTTAGCCAGGTTGTTGCTGCAAGAACCGGATATCCTGCTTCTGGACGAACCCACAAACCATCTTGACGTAGATTCTATTCTCTGGCTTGAGCAGTACCTTAAGGAATTAAACGGGGGGTTGATTATTATTTCCCATGACAGGGCTTTTTTAGACCGGAATGTTTCCGGTATCTGGGAGCTTGAGAAGGGGAATATCACTGAATATCACGGCAATTATTCTTTTTATGAAACCGAAAAAGAAAAAAGGAGTGGGCTGCAAACCTCACGCTATGTCAATCAACAGAAGAAAATTAAAGAAGTAGAAAGATTTATCGAGCGATTTCGGTCAAAAAACACAAAGGCGTCACAGGTACAGAGCCGAATCAAAATGCTTGGAAAAATGGAAAAAGAGACCTTGCCTGACAACTCGGTTCACAGGGTTACCTTCAGGTTCCCACCTGCAAAACAAAGCGGTGCAAGCGTCCTTGAAGTGAAAGACGTTTCCTGCAAATATGCAGATCAATGGGTATTTCAGGGAGTCTGCCTTTCCATAGAACGGGGAGAAAAGGTTGCGCTCGTAGGGCAAAACGGCTCTGGAAAATCCTCATTATTACGTATTATAAACCGTTTGCATACTCCCCAAAGCGGTACTGCCACTTTCGGGCACAATGTGCTCGCCGACTATTTTGCCCAGGAAACCGCTGAAAGCCTCCAGGGTAACAATACGGTATTGGAGGAAGTCGAATCCATTGCGCCGTTTTCTATGATACCGCACGTAAGACACCTTCTGGGGGCATTTCTCTTCTCCGGAGATGACGTGTTTAAAACGGTAAACGTTTTAAGCGGCGGAGAAAAATCGCGTCTGTGCCTTGCAAAAACCCTTTTAAAACCAACGAATTTCCTCGTGCTGGATGAACCCACAAATCATATTGATATCACTACCAAAAAAGTACTCAAAGAGGCGTTGCTGAATTACCCGGGAAGTCTTTTAATTGTTTCCCACGACAGAGACTTTCTGGACGGACTCGTTTCAAAGGTGTATGAATTGAAAGAGGGAAATCTTTTCATTCATCTGGGTAGTTTTAAGGATTTCTTAGAAAAAAGAGAGGCTGAATTACGGTCAGGAACACATAAAACGGTGGGACAAGAAGCGCCGGAATTAAAATCTTCAGGAATAACCACTCAAAAGCAGATATTTTTACAAAAAAAGGAACAAAACGCTAAAAGAAGAAAACTCACAAAAGAACTTCAAAAAATCGAGGAGAGAATCACCTACCTTGAAACGCAAAAAAAAGAACTTGACCAAACCCTTTTAGATACCGAGCTATATAATGACAAGGAAAAGCATATTATCATCAACAAACAATATAAATCAGTTTCCGAAGAGTTAAACGACTTTTATAAGAAATGGGAGGTCATACACACCGAATTGGGGACTGTAGATGCAGGGATAGCCGTGTAATAATGGTTTGGCCGCAAGCTGCCTTTCCGCTTTCAAACTTCCCTCGCCGGGAGAGGGCGCTCTGTAGTAATGCCTCTCCGGGCGTTATACTGCCTTGCCCGTAAAAATTCTCCGGTTCTTTTTAAGATTACACAATGCCTATGCCTAAATTTTTTATGAAAAGGAAGAAGATGAGTTCAAGACCACAGAGGGTTGCCGTCAAGGCAGTACACAGTATTGCATATCCAGGAAATTTTTCTTCCCTTCTAAGAAGAAAGGCATATACCAGTGCGATAATTACAAGAATTGCAGTAAATGTCTCAAGAGTGGCCACTTCGATGGTGAGTTTCTTTTTATACAATAAGGATATTTCCTCCAGAAGGTCGAAACCAAGACAGACGACCAAGGATACAATGGCAGGCGTAACCGTCTTGCCATGCCTTACTTTTGCAAGTAATATAAGGGCAACGATTGCGGCGGTAAACGTGATTAATTCAAAAATGAGTTCCATTTACATCTCCTTTCTATAGAGGAATTCCGTGAGCACTTCTTTTTTCAAATCAAACAAGATCGGCATGATGACTGTGTATTATTTATTTTCATCCCCTTTTGTAATCAAAGGTTATGGATGTTTCATTAAATCTCTCTTTGTATTTTTTTAAATGGAGGCAAACCGGTTAAGGCATAAATCACCATCTCCATCGAACCTACCCAAATGAAAAAATATCCGCATAGCTCAATTAGTTCTTCAACCATGCGCTTATAATTACGCACGTAATCGGAAAGCATCAATGCATCCAGCAACCTTCCGTGCCCCACCGATTGGGCGCACACAATGACTGTTAACAAACCGAACCAGAGTATCGGGAAGGGATAGCCCTCAATAAACCCGTGCACCTGGCAGGGCAGAGTTTTTCTATAACGCCAGACACAAAGGGCGGCAGAAAGAATGAGAACCCCTGCAGGTACTTTCCATCCAAAAACCGGAATGCACCGGTCTAAGACAGAATCCAGCTCTCTGGCTACTACCAGGCTTACAAGAAAAACAAACAAACACAACAAACCGCGCCAGGCGGGCGCACGCCATGCACCTATCCCAAACAATCCCGCAGAAAATATGAGAAGTACCAATTGAGCCCACTCAACCGGACCGCCTTCCTTAAAGGTTGCACCACCTTTACGTTCTGCAAGTATAGGTAAGGAAAGAATGCCTGCGGTGAAAAAAACTGTGTAAATGGCAAACCGTATTGACTTATACACAAATCGCATATTCGTAATAACGTCGGCGGAGTGCGGTGAGGTTCGAGTCATTTTCAGTCTTTTATTATAAAGAAAGCCTGTATGAAAAATACATTACATTACATTACATTACTTTACTTTATTTTATTTAATTGGGGGGGGATGAACATCAGGAATACTGTTATTATGGAAGGGGTTTGATCCTTTGGCGCTCCTTGTTCAGCGGAAGTCCGTCAAAACATCAGCACACCTACCACAGAGGGTCTGAAACTCTTCAACCGTTCCAACGCTTTCCCTGTAATTCCAGCATCTTTCACATTTTTTATGTTGTGATACGCTACATTCAATCCAAATATCTTGTGTTAATTCTCCTTTTACCGCATTTTTGCCAATGCCTTTGTGTACCTTTACTTCCGATACGATGAATAATGCCGGCAGGTCATTTTCATAGTTTATGAGGAATTTGCAACGTTCTTCATTTTCGGTAAAAAGAGAAACCGATGCCTCTAATGAATTACCAATGGCTTTTGCCATACGCATTTTTTCCAGTTCTTTCGCCACATCGGTACGGATATTTATTAGATTTTCCCAATTTTGATTTAATGAAGCATCTGTCCATGCAGGATTACATTTTGGAAATGTTGTTAAATGAATACTCCAAAGGTCTTCATCCTTAAATTCAATATTTGACCAGACTTCTTCAGCCGTGTGAACGATGATGGGCGCGGAGAGTTTTACCAGGGTAAGTAAAATGGTGTGGAGGGCAGTTTGTGCCGCACGTCGTTCCCTCGAGTCTTTTGCAAAGGTATAGAGGCGATCTTTTAAAATATCGAGATAAAACGAACTCATTTCTACCGCGCAAAAGTTGTGGATGCTATGAAATACCTTGTGAAACTGTAAGGTTTCGTAATGAACAGTAACCTGTTTTATCAATTCCTGTGTTTTATGTATTGCCCAGCGGTCAATCTCCAGCAAGGCATCGTGAGGGATGGCGTTTTCGTGTGGATTAAAATCGTAAAGATTGCTGAGTAAATATCTGAAGGTATTGCGAATACGCCGGTACGCATCTGAACATCTGCTGATTAAATTGCTGGATACCCCCATATCGTGCTGATAATCCATTGAAGATGTCCATAATCTCAGGATATCCGCTCCAAATTCCTTTAAAGTATCCTCTACGGAAATAAAATTCCCGATAGATTTTGACATCTTTTCGCCCATTTCATCAACGACAAATCCATGTGTCAAAACAGATTTAAAGGGGGCCATTCCCCATGCACCTACTGAAGGAATTAATGAAAGCTGAAACCATCCGCGATGTTGGTCGGTTCCCTCCAGGTAAAGGTCGGCAGGATATTCTAATCCTGATCGTTTTCTTAATACGGAATTGTGGCTTGAGCCGGATTCAAACCATACGTCAAAGATATCCATTTCTTTTTCAAAATGAGCGCTCCCGCATTTTTTACATTGAGCATCCTGGGGCAGGAAATGAGATGCGTCCTTAAAAAACCATGCATCCGCTCCTTCCTCTTCAAATTTGTCCCGCACAAAGAAAATAGTCTTTGCGTCAATGTGTTCTTGTCCGCAATTTTTACAAAAAAAGGCCGGTATCGGTACACCCCACGAACGCTGCCGCGAAATGCACCAATCGGGCCGATCGGATACCATTTTTTCCATTCTGTTTTCACCCCACGAAGGTATCCATTTTACGTTTTTAATTTCCGCCAAAACAGTGCTGCGTAAATTATTGTGGTCAAGATTGACAAACCACTGCTCCGTTGCCCTGAATATTACGGGGTTTTTGCAACGCCAGCAATGGGGGTATGAGTGAGTTATATTTGTTTTCTGAAGCAACGCCCCGATTGCATCTAGTTTATTAATTATAGAGGTATTGCCTTCTATGATGTTTTGGCCGGCAAACTCACCCGCTTCACTCGTGAAGGCGCCTTCAGCATTAACGGGACTCAATACAGGCAAATGGTATTTATTGCCGGTTATGAAATCTTCCTGACCATGTCCCGGCGCTATATGAACACAACCCGTGCCGTCAGATAAAGTAACATAATCTGCCATGACAACAGAACCCGTTCTATCCATGAAAGCATGTTGATATTTTACCCCCTCCAGCGCAATCCCCTTTACTGTACCAAGTTTTTTAAAGTCATTTATGCCCAATGATTGCAGTACTTCATTGACACGCCCATCCGCCAGTAAGGAAACCTCTTTTTTATTTGTTTTGGGGTGAAAATAACGGATTGCCGTGTAATCGTAATCAGGGTGTAGTGCTATTGCCAGATTTGCCGGTAGTGTCCACGGGGTTGTCGTCCAGATCATTAAAGAAACATCTTCGTACCCGTCATCAGGAAAAAAGTTTTTAAGCGTGTCCTTTATCTTAAAATTTACGTAGACGGAAGGACTCGTTTTGTCATGATATTCAAGTTCCGCCTCTGCGAGGGCGGTAGAACAACGCGTACACCAATGGATAGGTTTTCTGCTCCTGTATATGTAACCATTTTCAACGAGTTTTGCAAATACCTCAATGACGCCTGCTTCGTACGCGGGAGTGAAGGTAAGATATGGATGTTCCCAGTCGCCGAGTACACCTAGCGCTTTGAATTGTTTTTTCTGAATAGTGACGAATTTTTCCGCATATTTTTTACATTTTTTGCGTATTTCCGTCTTTGTGAGATTTTTAGCTTCGCTTCCAACCTCCTGCATAACACGATGTTCAATAGGAAGACCGTGGCAATCCCAGCCTGGAACGTAAGGGGCGTTGTATCCCTGCATTGTGAAAAAACGCACAATAAAGTCTTTTAATATCTTATTAAGCCCTGTTCCAATGTGTAGCTCACCTGTAGGATAGGGGGGGCCGTCGTGCAGGATATATTTTTTCTTATTTGTTCGTGCTGCGCGAATTTGTTCATAGAGCAGATCCTTTTCCCATTTTTTCTGAATAAGGGGTTCTTTTTCAAGCAAATTTGCCTTCATTGAAAACTTTGTAGTAGGCAGGTTAAGTGTTTTTTTATAATCCATGACGGTTGGCAGGGTTTTCTATGAATTAAAATTCAATAAAGTATTTATGCTTTCAGGAGTCACGCCCTCTATCATTATTTTTTTGTCCCGGGAAGTCTTTCCAGAAATGATGTGTATAGAAGACGAATTAATATGAAATGTTTCTGCCAACAATTCAACGATTGCCTTGTTGGCCTTGCCCTTTTCAGGTGCTGCAGAGACCGCTAATTTTAGACGTCCTCCCAGATTTCCCACTATACGATCCTTGCCTGAACTGGCTTGCACTTTGACGGAAACAATGATACCTGTATTTGTTGCTATGATATCAAGCACGCTATAATATTATAGAAAATCCGTCAAATGCGCCGGAAGGTTCTTCCTTATGAACTTGCACTTCTTCAACAAAAGCGCCCGCGGGGCCTTTCCGGCACCAATCGATTATTTTATCAACCGCCTCTTTTTTACCTTCAAAGACCGCCGCTACCCGGCCATCGGTACAATTCTTCACCCAGCCATGTATTCCAAACTCTGAGGCCTTCTCTTTTGTGGTGGCACGGAAAAACACTCCCTGAACATGGCCCCGGATATATACGTGCGCTCTAACATTTGACATAGGTGAAAAAAATCAAACAGTTAAAGAATTACTTTGCACCGTAAACATGTGCGCTATCTTCCGCCGAAGGTAAATAATTTAAACCAACAAAGGTGAAGTTTACAATACCAAAACAAACTAACAACCAGAACGATAAGATAACGGCCATCTTTGATTTGCTTACTTTCATCTTGGGCAAAACAAGTGGGGTATGCAGATAGGCCAAATACGCAAGCCATGTAATCAAAGACCATGTCTCCTTTGGATCCCACGACCAGTAGTCTCCCCAAGCCTTTTTCGCCCATACTGCGCCGGTAACCATTCCCAAGGTAAGAAAGGGAAATCCGAAAGCAACGATTTTGTAACTCAGCTTATCAAAATTCCTAACCGACATTTCCTTGCCGGATCCGCCGGACTTAATATCGCCTTGTTTCTTAGAAAAGGGTTTTACAACCAGATATATTATGCTGGTGACAAACGCAATGCCAAAAGCGGCATATCCTAGCATATAGGTTATAACGTGTACTAACATCCAATTGCTTTTTAATGCGGGCATGATTGGCCTTATTGTGTCGTCCTGAAGGGTCGCATAAAGCAGTATAAGCATCGCAAGAACAGAGGCTAATGCGCCTACCACCCTGAAATCATAAACAAATTCAAAGATTATATACACAAAGGCGGTGCAACACGCATAAAATATAAGAGATTCGTATAGATTGGAAAACGGCGGATGCCCCGCTTCTATGGAACGTTTTAATACTAGCGTTAAGTTAAAGCAAAATGCCAGGATAAGAAGCCCAAGTGATGTCCATTTAGCAGGAACAGACATCCATATTTCTCTTACAATATAAGCGATTGCCGCTAATACATATACGATTAAAGTAAGATTAACTATACTCATTTTCCGCCACCTCATTTTCTTTTTTTAGTTTTTTACGTAAAAAAGGTTTTACGTAAAATATAAATACAACGCCAACACACAATGCTGCAAAACCGGCATAAGCTACAGGAATACCGGGGTCTTTTACTATTTGCAAACCAGAATAACTTAACTTTTCAGGATCATAGCTGGATTGATAAATTGCGTAACCGTTATACTTTAGAGGGTCGTTTACCCGGATTGATTTTTCTATTATGGTCTGGTTATTTTTTACGATCCTCAAATCACTAACGTAATGTTTAATAGATTCCCCGGTAGATTCGTAAAGAACTGCAAAATTATTATCTTTATACCATGTAGCGTATTTATTGTTTGCAAACAACCACTCCTCTTTTTTCCCGCGTGGTCCGTCGATTCTCACGTGTATGGCTGGAGTGCCCACCTGGTCGGATTTTTTGACTACATCTTGTTTTATATTGAAAGAAGGGAAATAGCTGGCAATTATCAACTGGTGATCATTATTTGCAAACGAATACTGCTTGTTCAATTCCCACGGCATGGTTTCTACTATCTGGTTATCCTTTATATGAACGAGTTGTTGGTTCCCGCCGGGAGCCTGATAAACCCTGATTACGTTTCTTGTCATATGCGCCTTTGCAATGCCGCTACAGGAAATCTTTAAGTTCTCATATTTTAAGGGATGCATCTTATCCCAATCAGGAAAACTTTCAAATATCCAGCGTTTCTCTACGCCGTCCGGCCCTTCTATTTCAACATGGACGGCGGGATTGTTTGCCGGTTGTTCGCTAACAGGTCTTTTGTCGCCATAATTAAGCACGTATTCCAATATTCGCAGAGAGTACTCAGACCCGCTCAGTTTAAATGTCTTATTCAATTCAAGCGAATAATCCTGAAGAACTCCGAGTGCAGGGACAGAAGCCGTTATTTTTGCATCAACATTTTGTACAGTAGTTACCGCGTTATCAAATTCCTGCTGAGAAGGCAACCAGATATATTCCAGCCGCAAGTCCTGCTTCTTTTCATCATGATAATTATTTGCGTGTGCCAGCAGCCAACCTTCCGCAACGGTCCTTTCCGATCCGAGAAGTTTAATAAAGACCGCCGGATTATCAGGTCTGTCTGATTCATTAACAGGTTCTTGTCGTAACTCTGCATCCGAAACATAGTCATTAATGACCACTTTATAATCTGAGCCGGGTATCCGCTGTCTTTTACCAACCTTTACCTCTAATATCTTTTGTTTATCTTTATCTTTAACATACGTTACAAGTTGAAATTTTGGTTCATTTTTTTCGAGGATGAAGTTGTCGAGCGCAATTGTAAAGGGCAGGAGTTTTTTCACATAATCC
The DNA here is from genome assembly GCF_039794105.1 of Candidatus Kuenenia sp. Classification (GTDB taxonomy): domain Bacteria; phylum Planctomycetota; class Brocadiia; order Brocadiales; family Brocadiaceae; genus Kuenenia. The sequence goes on along the minus strand of NZ_JBDIWA010000004.1, from coordinate 28,789 downwards.
GTCCGGCCCATACTGTCTATTTTTTGTGTTAAAAAATAATCAACCGATTTCCCTATATAAACATTTACTCCTCCCTTTACCCCCATTTGAAACTTTATTACCCCGCCCAACAATATTAAGACCAAGCTGAGGTGCGTAAGCACAAAACCAGTTTGAAGAAATGTGTTCCTCCATCTCCTTATAGTACAACAGATGAGGTTTGCACACAGCAATACCAAAAGTAACGAAAACCAATGTGAATAAAAAACGTTATTTAATTGTGTTATTCGAACAACAGTAGCAAGTCCATATCCATACCGTGCCGTATATTCTTCAAAGGACCTACCCTGAACAATGAATGTTCCCAGCACACACGCAACGGCCATTACCAGAATAATTATTACTGCTAGTTTGACAGAGCAGAAAAAATCCCAAACCTTGTTTGTATCTTTTCTTTTCTTTTCTTCAGACTTGTTTACGTTTATTTTCTTTTCCTCACCAACGGTTTCGTTTTTAACACGAGCTGATTTCCCTTTACCACTTTCCATCATTATAAGAGCCTATAAATAAATTTTTTTAACAAATTAAACCAAACAACAAAACAGTATGATGTATTAACGAATGTTATTCTTGATGTTACGAATGCAATTTTGGTTGTTTAAAAAAATTGTATGATCAGCAGTTTTTTGCCTTCAAACGCAGCAGTACGTAAAAATTTACCACCCTTTATGTAAATAATTTACATAAAAACAACAAACCAAAATTCAGCACTCAGAGTTCCAAAAAAATCAAAGAAATGGAAAATTCTTTAGGGCAAGAACCATGTGTTCGATACCTTGCATTGCGAATTGGAGATAATGCAGCCAGGTGTTTTAATGAAAAGCGGAAAGGTTTCGACGATAGTGATGGTGAAAAAAAATAATCCCACAAAAACAGCTTTTCCTTTAAAAATATCCGCAAAATATTCTCAACATAGTTAGAAATACCCGGTTTCTGCGAATACGCATTATAGGTTCTTTCGTTCTCAATTATTGCCGGTGTTACTCACGAAACAAGACTTCTTTTGGAGGTAAGGATGCTACCGTTGGTAAGATTAAAAATTCAACTCTCCTGTTTTCCTTCTTTCCAGCCGGAGTAGTGTTTGGTGCTATAGAACGGTTCGGCCCGAAACCAGCAATATGTATCCTTTGCTCCGGAATGTTTCCTTTTTTTGTTAAAAAATGAAAGACACTTAACGCGCGGGCAGCGGATAAGTGATGGTTTGAATCCCACAAGTGTTTTGTTTTTATAATGGGATCGCTGTCGGTGTGCCCGTCTATTCGCAGGGAACTGGCGGGATTTTCCTCTAAAAACCTGGCCATTTTTCTCAACGCTTCCTCTCCTTGCGCCTTGATGGTTGCCATTCCGGAGTCAAACAGAATCATTTCAGGGAAAAGGATTACAGGCCCTTCAACGGTATCCCTGACAGAAACACCGCCGCCAATTGATTCTGCCAGTTTTCGGAGTTTTTCCATTTCTTCTTCGCTGGCTCTGATTTTTTCTGACATTGATGCAAGTTGATTCCTGTATCTGGCAATTTCATCGGATTGGTCTCTTATTGTAATCGCTTGCCGCCTGTTCAAAACCCTCAGTTCGTCCAATTCGGCACAACCCGTCATTCCAACAAATACCGCTAAAAGGAAAAACTTTACAAATTTCCTGTATTTAGACATATTTTTTCTCCCACGGGTTTAGTTTTCGCAAAAATAAGGATAGCAAGTATGTAACTGCCAAAAACAATAATGGTAGACTATAACATCAGATATTATTGTTTTCAAGGGTTTTTTCTGTAAGTCAGGGTAACGCCAAAGCATCTAAAAGCCTTATAAATACGCTGTGAAAACAGGATACGTTGCGGCGGGTTCGTTTTTTTACGAATACGTGCAGATTGTATTCACAGGCTATTTATAAACATTTTCAGGATCAAATACCTTTTCTTCCGCAATCTGAATACTATCTGTCTGTGGGATATATTCCCTGTAATAACAACTCTTATAGCCGGCATGGCATGCCGCTACATGCTGTTCCACCATAAAAACCAGGGAGTTGCCTTCGCAGTCGAAGTATATTCTTTTAACGGACTGAATATGCCCGGATGTTTCTCCCTTCAGCATTAACCGGTTTTGAGAACGGCGAAACACGTGGATTTTCCCCGTTTCAGCCGTTTTTACTACGGCGTCTTTATTCATATAACATAGCGTAAGCACTTTCCCGTCAGCAACATCGGCTATCACAGATGGGATAAGCCCCTTTTCATTAAAGTGTAATTTTTCCAGCAATTGCATAATGTTTTTAACACCTCCTTCTTTTTGGAATATAGTGCCTTATCAGTAATTTCTTTGTATTTTTTGGCAAAATATTTAATGGTAAAATACGAAATGCTAAATACGAAATACGAAACAAATCCTAATGACAAAGCATAAAATTCAAAACACATCTAAAACATCCCTGTCTGCGTGCGATCACGCACAGGCAAGCAACAATACGAAGCACGGAATACGAAAGATGCTGTAACAATTTGGTATTTTGAAAAATTCCAACAATGTAGCGCGACGAACCTCGTCGCACTACAAATGACAATTTCCAGTTGTCATTAGAATTTGTTTCGTATTTCGTGCTTTTTGCTTGTTTGATTATGGCTATGCCAGCTTGGGTTATTTTTTAATTTCAGCCCGGCATTTTACTATAATGCCGTATTATGGAGCACAGTCTCTGTGCGGTATTTTCCGGATTATCCGATTTCAGTACGCTTGATACAACGGCAATGCCGTCTGCCCCGCTTGTCATAACACTTTCTGCATTATCTACAGTAATGCCACCCAGCGCAATTATGGGGATTTTGATTTTTTCTTTTAATTCCCGGATCGCTTCTGTGCCTGTTGGTTCTACTACCCCTTCTTTAGAAGGCGTCTTGAAAATAGGGCAGTAGGTTATATAATCCGCACCGGAGTCCCGCGCTTGCAGGGCCTCCTGCAGATTATGTGCGGATATGCCAATTATTCTTTCAAAACCAATGAGATTTCTTACACTGTTAACCGGCATGGACTGCCATCCCAAATGAACGCCATCCGCATTTGCCGCAAGAACAATATCTACCCTGTCATTAATAATCAAACTGGCATTAAGATCATGCGTAATCGCCCTTAGTTCGCATGCCAAGGAATAAATATCCTTGGTTGGCAAGTCTTTTTCTCTCAGTTGTATTGTGTTAACGCCACCTTTTAGCGCTAGTTTTACAGCGTTAATTAACGGCAGCCGGCTCTGCTTTCTGTCCGTGATCAACATGAAAGTGGGCGAGTATGCCGATTGTTTTCTCCGAAGAGGCATGTTTTGTAATAGCAGTATTGTTTTATACGTGCAGCGTTGGTATCCATTTTTTATCAATACGCTGGCTATTTTGTTTTAAAATGGGTGAAACTACCTGTGTTATAAACTCTTCCACTTGCTGTACGGATCTTCCGGTAAGCCTGTGAGGATCAGAAATCTCCCCCACCTTCGCTCGTATTATGAAAAAGGCCGGGTCTTCTGCGATTCTTTCCAGCAGGTCGTTTTTGGCGCCCTCTTTTTTCATCCTGTCTGCGGATGCTATTGCATGCTTTCGAATCCTTTCGTGATACTCCTGGCGGTCACCACCGGCGTTTACTATTTCCATTAGTATATTTTCCGTGACCATAAAAGGCAATTCATTTTGAAGATTGCCGGCAATAACCTGTGGATAGATGTTCAATCCTGCGGCAACGTTTAGCACAATATTCAATATGCCGTCAACTGCAAGAAATGCCTCCGGGATTGAAATTCGCTTATTGGCGGAATCGTCCAATGTCCTTTCGAACCATTGTGAAGCCGCGGTAAATGCCGGGTTTAAGCAGTTACAAAGGACATAACGCGCAAGAGCCGCTATTCGTTCACAGCGCATGGGATTCCTTTTGTACGCCATTGCGGAAGACCCAACCTGGTCTTTCTCAAACGGTTCTTCCGCTTCCTTCATATGCTGCAACAACCGGATATCATTGGAAAATTTGTATGATGATTGTGCAATGCCTGCCAGGCAAAACATTATCTGACTATCAATTTTGCGCGGGTAAGTTTGCCCCGTCACCGGGTAAAAGTGGTCGAATCCCATTTTTTTTGTTACAAGATCGTCTAGTTTCCGGACCTTTTCGGTATCATTATTAAAAAGTAACATAAAACTTGCTTGCGTACCGGTCGTTCCCTTTGCGCCAAGAAAACGCAGTTTCTCAACCCTAGTTTCAATCTCTTCGATATCGAAAAGGTAATCTTGCAGCCACAGGCAAAAACGTTTTCCCAGAGTTGTTGGCTGCGCGGATTGGAAATGGGTAAAACTTAAAGCCGCAATTTCTTTATAGGCTATTGCCCGGTCGGAGAGGATTTTTATTATATTGATTAGTTTTGCAAGGAGAAGGTTTAGTGCATCCCTCATCTGGATCAGATCTGTGTTGTCCTGTACATAAGCACTCGTTGCACCAAGGTGGATAATGGGCTTTGCCGCAGGACACTGTTCACCGTATGCGTGAATGTGAGACATTACGTCGTGTCGCAGGGTCTTTTCGTATTCTCTTGCCGTCTCAAAATTAATGGTATCCTGAAAACGTTTCATTTCACTGATTTGCGCTTCTGTGATGGTCTGCAATCCCAGTTCATGCTGTGCTTCGGCGAGCGCTATCCAGAGTTTTCTCCACGTGCTGAATTTGTAGTGGTCTGAGAAGATATAGCACATCTCTTTACTTGCATATCTTTCAGAAAGAGGAGATTGATATTGTTTATAGCGGCTATCTGTTGTCATAAAGGTGTCATGCAAATTAGTTATTTGAGAAGTGTGAATATTTTTTCTTCATTGATATCATTTCCCGAAAGTTATCCGGCAGGCAGTTACTCCGAAGTTTTAGTAGCTATCGTGTTACCTGGTAAAAACGTATTTTCCTGCAAGTATTTACCTCCTCTTTATCCCTCCTCCTTGTCGGGGAGAAAAGAGAGGGGTGGTTATCTTTGGTTGTGGGCTTACGTGGATTACATGCGCTATCAATAGGACGTTATTTTAGCGTCTATAATAATGAATGGTTATGAAAATGCAATTTATTAAAATAAAAAAAAGGCGTTGCATGTTTGCACGCAACGCCTTTTCCCTCATGGTAACTATGTCAATTAATGCTTATGAGCTGATGCTGATGCTCCGGCGCCCTCTTTCTCTTCCGGTATTTCTCCGATTATCGCATTTGTAGTAAGCAATAAGGCGGCGATACTTGCCCCATTTTTTAAGGCAACTTTTGTAACCTTTGTTGCATCAACAACGCCTATTTCGATCATGTCTGCAAATTTGCCCTGAAAGGCGTCGTACCCAAAGTTCCCCGTGCCTTCCTTTACCTTTTGCAGTATAACCTCTCCTTCCAGTCCGGCATTTCTCGCAATTTGTTTGATCGGGGTTTCAATAGCAGCGCGAACGATGTTTACTCCTATCTGTTCGTCTCCTTTTACCGAGAGTCCGTCTAAAACGCTGGACGCCCTTATTAAACCAACGCCTCCCCCCGGCAAAATACCTTCTTCCGTTGCAGCCCTGGTGGCATGCATTGCATCTTCTACCCTCGACTTTTTCTCCTTCATTTCTGCTTCCGTTGCGGCGCCTACATTGATTTGTGCGATACCGCCGGAGAGTTTTGCCAGTCTTTCCTGCAGTTTTTCCTTGTCGTAATCGGAAGTTGTTGTTTCAATTTCTGCCTTTATCTGAGAAATTCTGCTCTGTATCTCCTTTGAATCTCCCCCACCCTCTGTAATGGTGGTATTTTCCTTGTCAATAACCACTTTTTTTGCAGCGCCGAGATCGGCAAGTTCTATACTGGAGAGCGGTATTCCCAAATCTTCAAAAATTGCCTTTGCACCGGTAATGGCCGCAATGTCTCCCATCATCGACTTTCTTCTATCGCCAAAGCCGGGCGCTTTCACTGCGGCAGAATGAAAGGTTCCGCGGAGTTTGTTTACTACGAGCGTACTGAGCGCTTCTCCTTCAACGTCTTCTGCTATTACCAATAATGGCTTGCCGGACTTGGCAATCTTTTCTAATAATGGCACCAGTTCTTTTATATTCGACATCTTCTTTTCGTGTATTAAGATATAAGGATTTTCAAATACTACTTCCATTGTGTCGGGCGATGTGACAAAGTAGGGAGAGAGATATCCCCTGTCGAATTGCATGCCCTCGACAAGCTTTACCGTTGTTTCCAGGCTTTTACCTTCCTCGACGGTTATAACGCCATCTTTCCCCACCTTTTCCATGGCATCAGCTATTTGATTGCCAATTTCGCTGTCATTATTTGCGGCAATTGTCGCTATTTGAGATATCTCTTTCCTTCCTGAAATCTTGATACTCATCCGGGAGAGTTCATTGCACAGGGCTTCAACAGATTTTTCAATGCCATGTTTAACGTCAACAGGATTTGCACCTGCAGTAATATTTTTTAAACCTTCTTCAAAAATAGCTTCCGCCAGGATAGTGGCGGTAGAAGTGCCATCTCCTACCATGTCATTTGTTTTTGAAGCAGCTTCTCTTACAAGTTTTGCACCCATGTCTTCGTATGGGTCTTCCAGCTCTACTTCTTTTGCAACGGTAACGCCATCGTTGATCACTACCGGCGACCCGAAACTTTTTTCAATAATAACATTCCTGCCTTTAGGACCCAACGTAACCTTGACGGCATGCGCCAGTTTTCTGACTCCCTGTCTCACCGATTCCATGGCTTCATGCCCGTAAATAATCTTTTTTGCTGCCATTTCTTCCCCCCCTAAAATTAATCAATCACTGCAAGGATATCATCCTCTGACATTAATAAATATTCATCGCCATCAATCTTTACTTCCGTGCTGCCATATGAATTAAACAACACCTTATCGCCATTTTTTACCTGGAAGCGTGCCCGTTCGCCATTTTCGAGCAGTTTGCCGTCTCCCAAAACGATTATTGTTCCCTGCTTCGGTTTTTCTTTTGCCGTTTCCGGCAGTAAGATTCCTCCGGCAGTCTTTCCTTCCGCTTCAAGGCGTTTTAATAAGATTTTTTCTCCCAAAGGTTTTACATTCATAACTTAGATCTCCTCTTACCTAAAATTATCCCTAAAAAATAGAATGGTGCTTTTTGTCTGTTTTAATGCGTGAAATGGTGCTACTGAAAAATTATTTCCAGTAGTATTTCTCTATAACCTGTTCTACGGAATCCCTGAAGATATTAACATTGATGGGCTTCGGTATCAGTGTATAAGCATTGGCATTAATAAGATTTATCTGCAGCTCTTTTGATATATCCCCTGAGATAAATATACAGGGAATGGAAATGCTTATTTCCTTCTTGATTATATTAAATGTCTCCAGGCCGCTATAGTCGGGAAGATGTGCGTCTAAAATCAATACATGCAATTCTTCAGACCTGGCGATTTTTATCGCTTCTCTGCCACAACTTGCAAGGTAAGTGGTGTAGCCTTTTAGTTCCAGTATTTCCCGTAAACTATCGCGGCACGATTTATCATCGTCCGTAATAAGAAGCGAAAAACTACCTGCACCATGAGGGTATAATGCTACCATGGCCCTATTATACTCTTAAAATGTTTTTTAAAGAATATACCGCAAGAGGGTAGCGCAAATATTATGCCTTAACCCCTGAATAAGGTTGTTCGCTGTTTTCACATGCTGAAATGTTGCGTGTTTTAGGTTCATTTGTTTGATTAACTATAGTGCAACATTATCATATCGTTTACCAGATAAGGTACTTATACGTATGTTGTTATTTTAGGGTTGGTAATATTTTATAAAAAAAAGATTAAACTCGTCAATATTTTTTATTATTGTCATTTTGACATTTTTACTGTGTAGAAATTCTTATTGCTGTCACTATGGCAGTAGCATTCCCCGGATTCTCAGTTTTTCAGATGATTTATTTTGTAGAGAATCAAAGCCACAACCAAAAAGATTTTAAACAGGAAGTACAGTACGTAAAGCACACGAAGAACTGTGAATAAAACCTTTTTGGATATAAAAACTGGACAAGGTTAGGGAAAAACACTAATATGTCGTAAATTTTTTGGGAAGGTTGGCAGGGGTACCATTAAACCTAAGCTGGCATAGCCAGAACCAAACAAACACGAAACGCGAAACACAAAAGGGGAACCACAGATTACACAGACTTCGTCGTGAGCTCAGTCGAACGATTACACAGATTGCAGATTAAAAGAAGCGGCACAAGCTTATACAGGGAATATTTGCTAATACTATGATTTTTTCTATTCTTTACAAAAAGATTTCTTCCATACTTGAGTTAATTAAGTTTTCACATACTATTTTTTCTTTTCCCTTTGCAATAATGAGTGCATTTATTGCTGCCGGCGGGATGCCGACTTTGAGGCAATTAATTCTGATTGTCGGAGCGTTGGCGATGGCACGCAGCGCCGCAATGTCTTTTAACCGCATAGTTGATGTTGATTACGATATCCATAATCCCCGAACGGCGTATCGTGTTGAATTGCAGAAAAAAATTGGTAAAAAAAACGTTTGGATATTTACGCTGGTATGTACGGGTCTTTTTATTCTATTTGCGGGGCTGCTTAGTCGTCTTGCCCTTTACATGTCTCCATTGGCAATGCTTATTATTTTTGGTTATTCTTTTACCAAACGGTTTACCAATCTATCGCATTTTGTGCTTGGTCTGGCGCTTGCGCTTTCTCCTATCGGTGCATGGATAGGAATCCAGGGTAGATTCGGCGTCACGCCTTTTATGCTGGCGTTTGCCGTGGTTTTATGGACGGCAGGTTTTGATATTATTTACGCGTGCCAGGATATTGACCATGATAAAAAATTGGGGTTGCATTCACTGCCAAAAAAAATCGGGCTTCGATGGGCACTGGTACTCTCCGGTATTTTGCATTTTTTTATGGTCTTACTGTTGTTTATCGTTCCCAGATACTCAGACCTGGGGATTATTTATTTGATAGGCGTATGCCTCGCCGCTGTTTTGCTTTTTTATGAACATTTACTGGTAAAACCAAAGGACCTTTCAAAAATCAACACGGCCTTTTTTACCGTAAATGGCATTATAAGCATGGGGCTTATGGGTGTGACGATCATTGATATTTTTGTTTAAGAGGGTTTCTGGACAGCACGGACAAAAAATAACGTTTGTCCGTGCTTAATATGATATTAGGGGCGTCTGTGGCCCCAAGTCTTCAATTTTAACCCTATAATTTATATCGTGACCACGATAGGAAACGACGACCTTTTTATATTCCGTTGCAGCAGGAGTTTTATTTTGCCGCCCCCATCGGGATCAACTGGATTACTGTGCGAAGCGCACCCAACAAAACAGCGGCAAAAATAGTTTTCGGCCATACAAAAATCGTGAATCCGCCCGATATTGGCCGTTAAGCGACAAGGAGTGATTATGTCCGATCTCAAAGATCCACGGGTTTTTTTTGCGGCAGAAAGGACATTGTTAGCATGGACTAGAACCAGCATTGTCATGATCGCATCTGGTTTTGGCATAGAGCGGGCCAGTATCCTGATACAGGCGATTACCCATGGAAGAGCGACTGCCGATAAGACTGGGACGGTATTTTGGGTGGGGCTTGCCTTTATTGCGTTGGGAACGTTTGCCGCTTTTTGCTCTTCCCGTCAGTACCTTGCTGTTCTTAAAACGCTCACACCGGAAGAGTACCCTGCAGGCTATGGGACAAAATGCGGACTTGCGATAAACACTATCGTAGCAGTTCTGGGTATATGCCTGGGTATCGCCGTTTATGTGGGACATGTTTCGTAGAATGCCTGAACGCCAAATAATTCTTTCAAGACAGACTTTTTTGATAAGCGATGGACAACTTAAATCTTTCAGTTTGTGGAATTTAAAATGCTTGGCGTGAATACAAAACTGTTGATTTTGTTTATTGTTCTCACGGCAACGCTGATTTTGTTTGTATGGAACCGGTGGCGCTACGATATCGTTGCACTGGTTGCCCTTCTGATCGTTGCAATTGCAGGACTCGTACCACCTGATCAGGTGTTTGCCGGTTTTGGACACCCGGCAGTCATTACTGTGGCAGCAGTCCTGGTGCTCAGCCGCGGGTTGCTCAATGCCGGCGTGGTAGACTCACTTGCACGCCAATTGACGCGCGTGGGTAACCACCCCATGATCCAGGTAGCAACGCTCACCGGGATTGTCTCCCTCTGTTCCGGATTTATGAACAATGTAGGCGCTTTGGCGCTACTCATGCCGGTTGCCATATGGATGTCGCGCCGGGGAGGTCGTTCACCATCATTCCTGCTTATGCCACTTGCCTTCGGTTCGTTGTTCGGAGGTACGCTCACATTGATCGGTACTCCTCCAAATATTATCATTGCCGCGTATCGCGAACAATCCGGCGCATTACCATTTGGCATGTTTGACTTTATTCCGGTAGGCGCAGCCATAACGATATGCGGCCTCTTCTTTATTTCAATCATCGGCTGGCGACTGACGCCACAGCGCAAGGAACAGGATTCTGCCGCTGATCTGTTCGAGATCAGCAGTTACCTGACCGAGCTTCTTGTTCCGGAAGGCTGCAAATTTGCAGGCCGGACGCTATACGATCTGATTGCGGCTGTCAGGAATGACGCCGATGTTGTGGTAATAGGCCTGGTTCGCACCGGACGAAGACAGCAGATGCCATCAACGTATGAAGTCATAAAGGAAAATGACATACTGCAGGTCGAAGCCGATTCAGACAGCCTGAAGACGTTGATTGATGTTACCGGACTTAAGCTCTCGGAAGCCGGCGGGAATGCGGATAAAGGAAAGGCCAGTGAGGGTGAGCTTAATCTTGTTGAAGCCACGGTTACTCCTGGGTCTATGCTCGCCGGAAGAACGGCGACGAGTCTCGATTTGCGCGAGCGCTATGGCATCAACGTACTTGCAGTTGCACGTCAGGGGCGCCGCCTGAGGGAGCGTCTAGGTAAGATTCGTTTCGTCACCGGAGATATCCTGCTGATACAGGGACGCGAAGAATCTCTTCCGTCCGCGCTGAACGACCTGGGATGCCTGCCGCTTGCATCGCGTGGATTACGTATCGGCAAGCCGCGTAACGTTCTTCTGGCAATCTGCATCTTTGCCGTCACGCTGGCATTGATCGCCTGCAAGCTCCTTCCGGCGGCTACGGCACTGGCTGGAGGCGCAGCCGTCATGGTGCTTGCCGGACTAATTTCCCCATCTGAAATCTATAAAAGCATTGATATGTCAGTTATCCTGTTGCTGGCTGCAATGCTGCCCATAGGTCAGGCATTGGAAAGTACAGGCGGTTCCCAGTTAATAGCTTACAAATTACTGGCGGTAGGCCGTTCCGCATCGCCGGCAATGACTCTTGTTATCCTGGTAACGGCCACGATGCTTCTGTCGAATCTGGTCAACAATGCCGCTGCCGCAATTCTGGCAGCACCGATAGCGGTTAACCTTGCGAAGGGCATGGAGTTGTCCTCCGATCCATTCCTGATGGCAGTAGCCATAGGGTCCTCCTGTGCGTTTCTTACCCCGATCGGGCACCAATCGAATACCCTTGTGATGGCGCCTGGAGGGTACAAATTCGGCGACTACTGGCGGATGGGGCTTCCGCTGTCTGTACTGGTCGTGGCAACCGCTGTCCCTGTGATCCTTTGGATATGGCCCCTGTAGTCGCCATTTTTCCTAAGATTATCAGTTTGGGTATGAATGCATTTATGACAATTTATCGCAAAAGCTTCACCCCTGCATTAATCTTATCCACAGATGAACCACCCAAAGAGTTTTCATGATCTAAATTCAACATGCAATGGGGATTCGGTAGAGATATTTGTGAATCAGTTCCGGATAAAAAACATTATGGTCGGGACGATCATAATGCCAGTCGTGTTTGTCCGGGACATGATTTTCATGATATGGCCATTTGCGAAAGGGATCAAAGCCTAACGCAGCAAGGAGTTTTTTATTACTCATGGCAACATTCCCTGCCCGGGGAGGCATAGGTCCCGCTTCTATGCGCATACACCCTTTAAGCAACCGTGGAGAATAGCCTCCCACCTTATTGACTATCTGTCCGATTTGGTAGAGGCTGAGGTAACGGTTAGCGCCAAGGTGGTATATTCCGCATATTTTGTTCTCTAAAGCAATTTCTGTAATGCTATTAAAATCTTCGCAATAAAAAGGAGACCGGATTTCATCGTAATATAACGTTGCCGGATTATTTTTTTTAAAACGTGACAATATCCAATCAATTGCCCCTGCATGCCCATTAACACTAATTCCCATGGGGAGCGATATCCTGAAAATCGCCGCAGAAGGGTACTCGCGCGCTATAATTTCTTCTGCCATAACCATGGTTTTCCCATATACCGTGACAGGAGAAACGGCGTCATCTTCCGTGTAACAGCCCGATGATTTCCCAGGAAATACTAAATCGGTGGAAAGAAATAGGAGACGAATGGTACGGTCTCCGATTATCTTTAGTATGTTCTTTGCCGATTGAACATTCACCCGGTACGCCATTTCAGGATTCAACTCGCAGGATTTCAATGCACATGACCCAGCCGCATGCAGTATAGAATTAAACTTCCATGTCTTCATTAAGGCAGCAAGTCCTTGTACATCTTCTATGTCAAGCGGAATTATTCCATTCCCGCGCAATGGCCAATATCGGGTGGGACGAATTGCAACTACATGCTCCGGATATTGAGAATGAAAATGCCGAAATGCATTGTAACCGGGAACGCCATTCACCCCGGTAATTAAAAGAGGAAGATACGCTGGTAATGTCATAGCCCGAATTATTTTCAAGAGAGAGTTTTGTTTTTTCAGTAAGTCTAAATAAAAAAGGGAAACAGATAATCAATTATCCGTTTCCCTTTTAATGTCGCTGATATTTTGTCTCTAAACACACATTAAAGCGTTACTTCAGCCTTTTTAAGGTGTGTTCTGCTCTGGAAATCAATGTGCTGACTTCAGAGAGCGACATGGTAGGAGAAGATATCCTTTCGCGGAGTAATGTAAACGTCTTGTCAAGTTCTTCCGTTAGATTTAGATCCCACTGTGTTTGGCTTACCGCGCGTGTTTCTACCGGCGCTGAAGATGTTTCTTCACCGCTTTTCAACCTTGCCAACTCCGCTTCCAACTCCTGAATAACTTTCTTCTTTTCTTCAATCTCTACATCCGAAATCTTCTTTGCTTCAGTATAGTAGATAAGCTGGTTTTTTACCTCTTCTTGTCCGCGCTTTATATCGTCTATCTGCAACTTAAACTTCTCTTCGGTGGCACTGTGCATTTCCTGAAGTGCGGCAATCTGTCCCGCAAGCTCCGCGCTGTTTTTTTCCGACACAGATACCTTTTGTTGCTGCTCCTTTATTATGGTTTCCAATCCTGCAATCTGAATTCCAACCGCGGCCTTCACTGCACCAAAAGACCCCACCTCAACCTCTAGCTCGCCAAGCTTTTCGGACAACCCTTCTTTTTCTTCTGAACATTCCGCAAAAGTACCCTCTATTTCTTTCTTAGATGCTTCAACCTTATCTAATTTTTGCATCAAATCAGGAACTTTTAATACCTCCGTACGTCCTGCCCGAAGCTGTCTCTCAAGACCGTGTACTCGTTCCTTCTGCAACCGGTACTTTTCAGTAACAGAAACCGCAAAGCCAACGCACAATAAACCGAAAAGCCCTACAAGCACAACCATTATCGCCTTAGATTTACTACAACTAGCCATAGAAAACCCCCTTATTCTGCATTTATTCTAAAACCCATCTACTGTTATATAGATATAAAATGATACATTTGCCAGAAAGGCAAATGAATACTGCCCGATTACCCTTCTTTAGCCGCGAAACGGAAATTGAGGTGGGAGTTATGCTAGCAAAATATAAAACAAGTTTCAAGTAAATTTGTCATTAAAATTTGGACGTCCGTTTTCATATGATGTTGCCAAAATAATCGAATTTCATATTGACTTTTCAGTTGTATGGCTATAAATTGGATTACTATATCAGTTAGGGTACAACATCTTGCGTTTACAATGAAATATTCCTGCTCAAAGTATAAGGCTTTTCCAACGTTCCACATCAAATTCAATCGGGTGTAACTTATGGACACAAACAACTTCGTTCATCTCCATGTCCACAGTGAATATAGCCTTCTTGATGGCGCCTGCAAAATAAAAGACCTTGTTAGCAAGGCATTGCATTTTAAAATGCCTGCCCTTGCCATTACAGACCATGGCAACATGTACGGCGCAATCGAATTTTACGAAGCCGCGCAATCCGCTGGAATAAAACCCATTATAGGTTACGAAGCATACGTTGCGCAAGGCGGTCGCCTTGACAAGGAATCAAAAAATGGGAAGGAAACACTTAGCCATATAACACTCCTGGCGGAAAATTATGAAGGATACCGAAATTTACTAAAACTTTCCACATCTGCATATCTGGAAGGCTTTTACTACAAACCGAGAATCGATAAAGAACTGCTGAAATCCCATTCAACCGGGATTATCTGCCTTAGCGGATGCATGGCTTCTGAAATCAATCGCCACTTGTCCTTTGACCGCCATAACGACGCCATGAACCTTGCCAGAGAATACCGGGAACTCTTTGGTGAAAACCATTTTTACCTTGAAATACAAAACAACAAAATCCCACTGCAGGAAAAACTGGTGTCTGAGGCGGTCAAAATTGGGAAAACACTAAACATCCCCCTCGTCGCAACCAACGACGTGCATTATATGAATATCGATGACGCAGTTGCCCATGACGCATTGTTATGCATAAATACCGGCAAGCGCGTATCTGACAGACAAAGGCTTCGTTTCGATACGAACGAATTCTACTTTAAAAATTACCAGGAAATGCACGCCTTGTTTATGGAAATACCTCACGCCCTCGAAAATACCCTGCACATTGCAGAACGCTGCGATGTAAAAATGGATTTCGGGAAGCTGCATCTCCCAAAATTTACGCCTCCCGAAGGGATAAGCAACAAGGCATATCTGAGAAAACTCTGCGAAGAAGGGGTGATAAGAAAATACGGCGCCATACTCCCTCACATCAGCGAACGATTGGACCATGAACTTAAAGTTATAGAGAAAACGGGGTTTGTCGAATATTTTTTAATTGTATGGGATTTTAT
The DNA here is from genome assembly GCF_039794105.1 of Candidatus Kuenenia sp. Taxonomy (GTDB): domain Bacteria; phylum Planctomycetota; class Brocadiia; order Brocadiales; family Brocadiaceae; genus Kuenenia. Next base: position 13,608 of record NZ_JBDIWA010000004.1, on the reverse strand, counting down.
TCATTATGCAAATACCCTCAATATCCCCGCAACAGGAAGAGGATCAGGGGCGGGCAGTATTGTCGCCTATGTATTGAACATCACCAACATAGACCCTATCGAAAACGATTTATTGTTTGAACGATTTTTGAATGCGGAAAGAATATCAATGCCTGATCTGGATATTGATTTCTGCGCAGAAGGCCGTGAAGAAATTATCCGGTACGTAAGGGAAAAATATGGCGGAGATAGCAATGTTGCACAGATCATTACATTCGGTACGATGAAAGCAAAGGCTGTCATCCGGGATGTTGGGCGGGTGCTTGACATACCTCTTTCTGAAGTTGACAAAATAGCAAAACTGATTCCTAATACCCTCAATATCACCTTAGAAGAAGCCCTGGAACAAGAACCGGCTTTAAAAGCGATCTGTCAAGCCGAAAAACAATTTAGGGAATTGTTCGACATTTCAAAGAAACTGGAAGGGCTATGCCGCCATGCCTCAGTACATGCGGCAGGCATTGTTATTTCCGATGAACCATTAACAGAATATGTTCCGCTTGCCAAAAAAGGGGACGCCGTCACCACTCAATATTACGATGAAATACTGGTAGATAAAATAGGGTTGCTAAAGGCCGACTTCCTGGGTGTACGGAAATTAACGGTAATAAAAAGGGCGCTCCAGTTGATCCATGAAACAACGGGAGAAATAATTGATCTCGCAAAAATACCCGTAGACGACAAGGCAACCTATCAGATGCTTTCCAGCGGCAACGTAAAAGGGGTCTTTCAGGTAGAAACCAGCAAAGGATTTAAGGAATTACTTAAAAAACTGAAACCGGACGCATTTGCTGATATCCTGCCTTTGGTAGCACTCTATCGCCCTGGACCATTACAAAGCGGCATGGTTGATTCATTCATCAACAGAAAACACGGGAAAGAGGCGGTTGAATATATCCACCCAACCTTAGAATCGATACTGAAAGAAACATACGGCGTCATTTTATATCAGGAACAGGTGATGAGGATCGCCAATCGCCTGGCAGGATTCACACTGAATGAAGCCGATAATTTGCGCAAGGCGATGGGGAAAAAGAAACCCGAAATTATGGCAAAATTCAAGGACCAGTTTGTAAATGGAGCAATTTCAAACGACATTCCGAAAAAAACAGCGATAAAAATATTTGAACTCATGGAATTTTTCGCTGGCTATGGCTTCAACAAATCCCATTCAGCGGCATATGCCGTAATTACTTACCAAACCGCTTATTTAAAAACCAATTATCCCCTCCAGTACATGACTGCCCAATTGAGCTGTGAAAAGCAAAATACAGAAAAAATCATTGATTATATTGAAGACTGCCGCCGGATGAATATCGAAATACTCAAACCGGACGTCAATGAGAGCCTCAGCGATTTCACCATCTCTGAAGGAAATAAAATACGTTTCGGTCTTGGCGCTGTCAAGAATGCCGGCGATAAGGCAATTGAATCTATTGTTTCTACAAGGGAAAAAGGCGGAAAATTCTCTTCAATACTGGATTTCTGTAAGAGGGTTGATTTGCGCACGGTTAACAAACAAGTCATTGAGAGCCTTGTTAAATCAGGAAGCTTCGACTCTCTGTCTGACGACAGGGCAAGACTGCTTGCCTCTCTTGACTCGGCAATGGAACTGGGAAGCGCAGTAAACAAGGGGAAGCTTAGGGGACAAAGATCATTATTCGATATCGGAAGCGCTATGGATGTGATCGAAACAGGAAACACCGCAATAAGCAACACTACGCCATGGAACGAAAATGAAATCCGCCAGGCGGAAAAGGAAAGCCTCGGATTTTACTTCAGCTCAAGCCCGCTGAGCGAGTATGAAGAAAAAATCAAGCTATTGGCCACCAATTCTTCCTCGGAAATATCTGAACTACCGGAGGGGACTGATGTGATTGTTGGCGGTATTATCACCGATATCAAAAAAAGCACCACCAAAAAAGGCGACCCGATGATGTACATCACACTTGATGATATGGAAGGCGCGATCAAATGCATCGCTTTTAGCAAAGAACTGAAGGAATATGAGCCATTGGCAAAAATAGACGCCGTCGTTTTTATCTGCGGTAATGTGGGGTATAAAGGCTCAACGCCGAGTGTAAAAATAAATGAAATAATCACCGGGAAAAACGCTTTCCCGCGCCTGGTAAAATCTTTTGGATTGCGCCTTGAAGCGGCTCATTTTGACGAAACCAAACTGATACAGTTAAAAGACCTTATTAAAAAACACAGGGGCGTGTGTCCGTTTTTCATTGAAATTGCCACTCCAAACAACGGAAGCGTTCAAATCAAAACCTCCAGCCAATATTCTGCCGCGATCACAGATGATTTCCTTTCCCGCACCAGGGAGCTTTTCGATTCACAAAATCTGCTGATTAACCAAACGACAATGGCAGTACTCAATTGAATACCTAAAAGGGGCCTTGCCCGATTTTTTGTAACGTGTCATTTTTGAGTAGGAGGAGTAAAACGCTAGCGCACCCATAAGAAAAATATTATTGATGGATGCGCTTCACCTGACCCACCCTACCTAAATCAATAAGCTTTATTACAAAAAATCGGGAATGTTCACCTCCTCAGACACAGTTGATCTGGAAGCGATATTCTTTCTCTGAAAGAACAGTATGGTAGACAGACCGTCCCGGTCTGTTTTTTTCGGGGTTATACCAGAGCGGGGCGCACTGGCTACCTTGTCTCTGGCTTACCTCGACGATTACATGTACATGATTCGGCATCACGCACCATGCGTGCAAATGATAGCGTTCCCCATCGAAATGTTTCAATGCCCCTGCGACTATTTCAGCAATTTCCGGCTTTTTCAAATGACAATCGCCATGGCCTGTATCCGAAAAAAATTCGATTCGTTCTGAATAGAGGAATTGGAGCCGCTTTTTTTCTTCCTCCATCAACTCTCGTCCCAAGGCTTTTGCGTTTTCTTCAATCGAATTTCGTTCAGCAAGCCATTCATTCCGCCTGGAGTTCGGTACAGAATCAACGAGGCGAAATGAAACATGATAAATCGCATTATCACATGTCCAGTGTGGTAGATTTTCGCCTTCGGATATTTGAAGTGATTGGTTGTCTAATCCGATATTCAGAGAACCAGACCGGGACGGTCTGGCTACCTTACCAGCCAATATAAACAGCTTTTCGCATGTTTCCTGGTCGATATTGTTGCCCCGCAGAGAAGAACAGTGGTATAGCCAAAACCAAGCAAGCATGAGATAAAAAATACGAAGCACTAAGCACGAAATGCGAAAGATGCACTTTTTTAGAATTTCAAATCATTTTGTCATTAGAATTTGTTTCGGATTTCGTGCTTCGGATTTCACAATTACCGGATTGCGACGGAGGCATGCTTTAAAAGAGGCCACTGCAATGACTCGCGCAGCCGGATGTACCCCTCCGCGCAGCCTCTTGCCAGACTTCTTACCCTTTTAATATAACCCGTTCTTTGCGTAACGCCAATTGCCCCCCGCGCGTCCAGCAAATTGAAAGTGTGAGAACACTTCATAACATAGTCATACGCGGGCAACGGAAGGTCATCTTTTAATAACCTCTGGCATTCAATTTCGTAGAATTCAAAGAGTTTAAAAAGCATTGACGTGTCCGCAACCTTGAAGTTGTAAGTGGAGAATTGCTCTTCATCCTGCTTATGGATATCGCCATAGGTATATCCTTCCACCCATTCCAGGTCAAACACCGATTCCTTTTCCTGAATAAACATTGCAATGCGTTCGAGTCCGTAGGTAAGTTCGAGGGTAATCGGTTCAAGTTCAAATCCGCCTACCTGTTGAAAATAGGTGAATTGTGTAATTTCCATGCCGTCCAGCCATATTTCCCACCCGAGACCTGTCGCCCCCAGGGTAGGAGACTCCCAATCGTCCTCAACAAATCGCACGTCATGTTTTACGAGGTCTATCCCCAGTGCCCGCAAACTGTTTAAATAAATCCCCTGCGAATCGTCAGGGGCGGGTTTTACAATTACCTGGAATTGGTAGTAGTGTTGCAATCTGTTTGGATTCTCCCCATATCTGCCGTCCGTTGGGCGACGGGAAGGTTCGACATAGGCGCATTTCCATGGTTCTGGACCGAGTACCTTAAGGAACGTTGCGGGATTAAAGGTTCCCGCCCCCTTTTCCGTATCATATGGCTGCCAAAGTATGCACCCATAATCAGCCCAGTATTTTTGTAACGTTAAAATAATCTCTTGAAATGTCATTTCGTTCACTCATAATTTTAAGTGCTGAAAATTATTGAAACTTCTCCCTGCGTAAACAGTTTTCGGAGTCTATCACCGCACGTTTTCCTTGTCAAGAAATTACCCTATCATTGGATTTTGCCGTAATTTCAGAACTTCAGAAGTGCCTTCTTTTTTAAGAATATTGTAATTATTCAGCGCAAACATTACACGACTCCCGGCGGGTTCCGGCGCCATTACGCTCCCAAACAGGAGTTTGGGCACGAGCCGTGCTTCGGTCGTTTAACGTTTAGGAATTTCAAACTGTTCATGTAGTAGCAAGGCGCGCCTTGCTACTACGATACCATATTAAATTTTTAGAAAAATAGATACTTTTTGCGATAACTAACTTGATGAAACAACTGTTACCTCCAAATTTCACAGTGCAATTGGTAGTGTATCGCTTGCATCTTACTCAACCTGGATATACATCTGGTCAATATAGATAGAGTCTAAATTTTTATTCCCTTGCGTTCTATCAGAATCAATAACCCTGATGAATACTTCACCATTCAACGTTGCTGGTAATTGCCAGATTTCCATGTTGTTGATATCGGTGCTGCTTACTCCTGCGATATAGTTAAAATTCTTACCATTAGTGGAATACTGGAAGATAAAATTGTCTTCACCCGAATTGCTTTTATAAACATTGGCGTATAATGTAACAGAAAATCCCGCGCTGATAGTAAAATGCCATTTATGCTCAAGGTAGCTGTAACGTTTGTTTAATCTCCCCCGGCATTCCACTTCGGTAATAACCTGAGGCATATCATCATTATCCCATGTGTCAGTATAATCTCCTGAGACTTGACCGGAAACCGCTGTTTCACTTGTTGCATAATACTTGATAACTGACGGTGGTAAATCGCTGGTTGTTGCTGATGCAATGTTTGAATAACCAGAATTTCCCGTATCGTTATATGCGCGTACCTGGTAATAGTAAGTAGTGTTCGCACTCAGCCCGCTATCATTGTAACTGGTTACGTCTGTTCCTGCCGACGCAATTTCTGACCAGATTGTTTGATCCAACGACCGTTCAATCCTGAACCCGGTTTCATCGGAAGAATTATCAATCCAATTCAGATCTATTTGATTATCATTCAATGCATTTGCTACAAGATTGGCAGGCGATATGGGCGGTACAGGCTCCGCAGCCAGCGTGGTTACACTGAATGTATCGGAGACGCCTCCAATCGTCAGCGTAGTATCAGTTGTGGTCGCAAAGTTTGCCGACGCTGTCTGGCGGACGGCAACCGTATCACCGCCATTTACCGTTCCTGATGTGGTTACATATGCACCGCCGTTGACAGAATATTCACCGTTATTTCCTGCTATGGATATAGCAGCAGCGGTATTAATCCCCGTAACGATTATGGTGTTAGAAGTTGCTAACGTACTTAATGCCACATCTGTTTGATCGGTAAATGTGAACTGATCCGGTATGGTATCTTCGACAATATCAAAATTCATAACATCGATAACATTATATAGTGACTGAGGCCCATCCATACCGCATAAAGCATAGACCGCGTTATCAACAACCGCTCCCCTTACCCCCTGACGTGCAATACTCAACGGACAATCATGGAGACTCCACTGATTCAAAGCCGGATCGTATATCTCCACACTGTCAAAAAAGGGCGGGCTCTCTACCGAATCATTTCCCCCAAAGACAACAAGTTTCCCCTCTATCGCGACACAACCAAAATCATATCGTACCGAGTTCATCGGGGCTAAAGCTGCCCACGTGTCCGTTGAAGGATCATACACCTCCATTGAACTTAAAAACCCTGCGTCCCCATGCCCTCCACATACATATATCTTCCCGTTAATAACCGCAGCGCCAAAAAATGACCTGTTGGTGTTCATAGGAGATAACTGCGTCCATGAATCGGTTACAGGGTCATAGCGGTACAATTCTTTTTCATCAATAAAACCGCCAGAAGTAGTGGTAGAAGCCCCTCCCATTACATACAGCATTCCGTTCAGCGCCACCGCAGACGCTCCGGACAACCCTTTCGGAAGCGGTGTCTTTGTTGTATCCCATGTATTCGAGGCAATATCATATACCTCCAATACATCAAGCCGTGTCGGAGGTGTTGTAGGTACATACCCTCCCGCTACATATATCTTACCATCAATAGCTGCGGCACAGGCGTTTGACGCCGACGTGGGCTTACCAACATCATTTCCGTTGACGTCCGTAGTTGTTGAAAACGTATCGGCAATGGTATCATATATTTGCACAAAATCGGCATCCTCATTCACCACCTGCCCGGTAGATAAGAGCGTTAGCGTAAAACCGCCGATTGCGTATATCTTTCCATCATGTACGGCCACCGCAGGACGATACACCGCAGTGGGCATTGCCCCGCGGGAATCCATACACGACACCGTGAAGACTGGATTTGAGGGATTGCTGACAAAACTGCCGGTGGTTACCTTTGCCTTCCCCGTGCCAGCTCCATCAGGCACTGTGCAGGCAATGACGGTATCACTCCATGAAGATATCGCGGCAGGTATGCCGTTGAATGTAACACTTCCCTCCGTAGCGCCGAAATGACTTCCTGTAATCGTAACAGTTGCTCCGATACTTCCGAATATGGGTGATATCCCGGTAACGACAGGGGGGAGATTGGCAGGATAGTTTGGGTTAAGCGCATTATTCGCGTTTATCCTGCCTCCCGTTATGGTCTTTCCCGATGGCGCCGTTGCCGGCAGGTCAACGGTGGAAAACATAATATCCCTTACATCCGCATACGTTACCGATGGATAATACCCAAATATTAAAGATGCAAGCCCGGAGGTATACGCAACCGACATCGAAACGCCGCCTGCGGTCGTATAGCTGTTATTTAATATGGTAGTCCTTATATTTTCCGTAGGTGCAAATACATCAACTGTGGACGCTCCAAAACTGCTATAACTGACCATCGAATCTTTGGCGTCTGTGCCCGCAACGCTGATTACATTGTCCTGCGGATAGCTTGCAGGGTAGTAAGAAGAGACATCTGTATCCCTCGATAAGTTTCCGGCTCCTCCTATAAAGAGGATATCAATGTCCCTGAGTTCATCGATAGCGTTGGAAAGTGCCTGTGAATAGGGGCCTCCGCCCCAACTGTTATTGAGTACCTTTATATTTACATTATGATTCTTTTTCATATCAATGGCATAATTTAAACATTCAAGGGCGGTCGCCAACTGGCCTTCTCCCCTGCGTATAAACTTTAGCGCCATGAGTTCCACATTAAAATTCACACCAACGATCCCCTTTCCATTTCCCTCAACGGCGCCGATTACCCCTGCCACAGCGGTTCCGTGTCCACCCTGTATATCGCTTGCATCATCCATGGGGTCGCCACTGCCCCTGTCGTTATCGGTAGTGTTTATTCCATGGATATCGTCAATATATCCATTATTATCGTCGTCTATGTTATTCCCCGCAATTTCACCGGGGTTTGTCCACATGTTGTCAGCCAGATCCTCGTGGGTATATTCGATCCCTGAATCCACCACCCCGACAACAATCTTCGGATTGGGAGAAGGGTCTCCGTTAAAGGTGTCCCATGCCTCAACGGCATCTATATCCGCATCTGCAGTTCCCCCCGTTTGTCCGGTATTGTGCAATGCCCATAATGACGAGAAATTCGTATCCGTAGGAATGTAATCCTCGTAATAGATAAAGTTCGGTTCGGCATATTCCACATTCGTGTTTTTTTCGTACACCTTTGCAAAATCATGAACGTCGCTGCCTTCGGGCAGTCTCATGTGGCTTAAGCCGAGTGCTTTAAATGAAGTTATTTCCTTAGCGCCAAGGGATTCGTTCACAGCTTCAATCGCCTGTTGCGGGACATTTTTATTAAATTTTACAATTAATTCTCCCTCGACATACTCAAATGCGTCACGGTAAGGGTCGTCAGGGGTGCTTTCTCCATAAGAAGTCTTCCCTGTACTGCTCAAATGCAATACCGTAATTGCAAAAAGAAATGAAAGTATCAGCAAAATTCCATTCTTTTTTGCTCTTTGAAATAGTGTAAAGATATTATTTTTCATTTCATTTCTCCTCGATAAAAAAGATACAGGATACAGGAATCATCAATAAGATATAATTATAATCTCTCACATAATTTATATTTTCAATGCCCACAAATGAGACCACCCAAATGGATGCATAATGAAATCTTAAAGGTTCATATTGCCATCGAAAGAACACATATTTTGCAGGGTTAAAGCCCGCCATTCTCCACACGACGAAACGCATGGGGTTAATGACTGGCGGGGTTTTTCAAAAAACTAAAATGTTACAATTTTTTTTATTTTGGTTTTTATTTCGGTAAAATAAAAAGACCCAAGACAAGTTTTGTACTTGCCTTGGGTCTTCGGTTTTATTAAAAGCAGATTAAATTTCTAACGCAAAATCAATAAAGTATTATCAATTTAAAAAAAGAAATTACCAATTCATCTACCTAACGTCTGTTTTTGAAAAGAGATACTTTATAGTTTCAACGAAAGCTCTGTAATTTGTTTTTACGCCTTTTTAAGGCGGCAACCTGACATTCTTCCTATAAAAAAGAAGACCCATGGCTTTGCGTCCCAACCTCACGATTGGTTTGCCGTTTTTTATACTATTTATCACATCAAATTCATAAGTCAAGAAATAATTGTTTTTCAATATTCTGAAAAATATTCTTTCCTCGCCCCCAATTGACCCTCTTTACAAGATAGAATATAAAAATGTAGATAAATTCCATTAGCCGTTATTTCAAATATTTCAGTCCCCTACCTTCCCCTTTTTTCTGCGTGATCATATAAACCATAAAGAACCGCATCATCATAGGACCTTGTTATCCTGTTTCCTTTCTGGTCATCGTAAAGAATGTTTTTTATGCGATACGCCGCGTCCGACGTGTTTAGTGCAAAAACAATCAACCCTTGCACTTCTTCTTTTGGTTCCAGTTCAGTAATTTGGAAAGGATCTATGGTCTTGCAGGTATAATTGTCAATCGACAGGGTAAATCCATTATTGGTAATTGCCTTAAAATGTGCCGGGTCTACTTTTATTGTCTTGTCCGTCTGGTTTACAAGCCAAACCCTCACGATTGCGGCGTGTTTTCCGGTATTCTTATAAAAATCATCAGAACCAAAGCCAACTTCTTTCCCATAATTAACAGAGGTTGAAATGTCTTTAATCAATATACCCAGTGTATCCCCTGTCTTATAGGTTTTTGCCTTTTCCAGTTTAGCATTTTGTCCAATTGCAGGTTTAATTGCAAATATAGGCATCGGAAGGTAAATGAGGGCAACAAATAAAATGAAAAATACCACATTAATTTTCACAAAATCTCCCCTATTAATATTTTTTTCGCGAATTTTCCCCAATCTAAAGATGCTTGAGGGACAACAGAAACTATTAAAAATTAACGTAACGTTGCCTTAAGAAATGAGTCCATTGCTTTATATTGTAATCTTTTTCCCTTAGAGCACAATTTACTTTTTACAACGGGAATATCCCACAAGCTCAACAATCAATTCGGGATATGAAGAAAAAAGGGGACCGTTTAGATTTTTGACTTTTTCATCACATGTTTTCTTTGTAGGAAAATTACCATATCATACAATCGTGCAATAAGTTACGGTTTGCTTGACAATCTGAACAGCATGTGTTAGTTTTTATCACTATCAAAAGAAGGGGCGAAGCATTTGCCCGTTTGGGTATGAACTTATTTATAACAATTTACAGCAAATGCTTCGCCCCTACACCGTGCGGCAAACATCGCTATTATTGGAATTTTTCAAAAAACAACATTATTACGCATTAAACAATCGATCAGATGGTTTATTCTTTATAGGAGAGGTATATGGCAGAAGAGTCAAAAAAAGAAGAAGGCTTTGAGTTTCAGGCGGAAATAAAAAAACTACTTAACATACTTTCACATTCTTTATACACGCACAAAGAAATATTCCTGCGGGAACTCATTTCCAATGCGTCAGACGCACTTACGAAGCAGCGCTTTCATTCGCTTACCAATGAAGATTACGAGGGAAAAGAGCTGCCACTCGAAATCAATATTGAGATGGACGAACAAAACAAAACCCTTACCATAATCGATACTGGCATTGGGATGACGAAGGACGAAGTGGTAAAGAACGTGGGAACCATTGCGAAATCAGGGTCCCTTGAATTTATTACCAATTTATCCGAGGAGGCAAAAAAAGATTCAAACGTAATCGGACAGTTTGGGGTAGGTTTCTACTCTGTTTTTATGGTTGCCGATGAAGTAAGGATCAGAACAAAGTCCTATAAAAAGGGAGAACCTGCTTATGAATGGAGATCAGACGGTACCGGGAAATATTTTCTGCACCAGATTGAAAAGGAAAGGCGCGGTACGGAGATAATAGTCCATTTAAAGGAGGAAGAAAAAGAGTACACTGACAAAACAAGGATTTCCTCCATCATCAGGAAATATTCAAACTTTGTAAGTTTTCCGATAATGGTCTGCGGTGAAAGGGCAAATCAGATCACCGCCCTGTGGAAAGAACCCAAAAAGAATGTTACCGCTGAACAATACGAGGAGTTTTACAAGTTCATTGCAAACGTTGAAGAAGCGCCCCTTTTCCATTTGCATGCCTCCGCCGAGGCGCCTATTCAGTTTTACAGCATCCTCTATTGCCCGGCGGTAAATTATGAATCTGTTATTTTAAAAAAACTGGAACACGGTATTCAGCTATATTGCAATAAAATCCTCATTCAGGCAGACTGCAAGGCGCTTTTGCCGGAATACCTGAGATTTATTCGCGGCGTAGTGGACTCTTCCGATATTCCATTGAATATTTCGAGGGAGACCTTTCAGGACAACCGGGTTATCCAGAAGATGAAAAACATACTTATCAGGCAAGTCCTGGGTCTTTTGCAGAATATCGCAAAAAACGATAAGGAAAAGTATGAAATCTTCTGGAAGCAATTCGGCAGAATATTAAAGGAAGGGGTGCACTTTGATTTTGAGAACAGGGAAACAATTGCGCAATTAATGCGGTTTAATTCTTCGCAGTGCAAAGATGCAGGAGAGCTTGTTTCGCTGAGAGAATACACAGAAAGAATGAAACCCGAACAAAAAGAAATATACTATATAACAGCCGTAAGCCGGGACACTATCGAGAAAAGCCCTCATCTGGAAATATTCCGGAAGAAAGGCGTCGAGGTGTTGTACTTAACCGACCCCAACGATGAATTCCTCCTTTCCGGCCTCGGGGAATTCGAAAAAAGACCCATCCGTTCCGCAGATCAGGCAAATTTAGACGTATTGAAAGACGCCGATAAGGGGATTGTCGATACGTCTTCAGAACCGCAAAACTACGATGTGATATTTAACCATCTTTTAAAAACCATGAAGGTCTGCCTGGCAGACAATGTAACAGACGTCACGGAATCCCACCGGTTGAGCGAAAGCCCATGCTGTCTGGTAAGTCCTGATACTTCGCCAAGCGTTCACGTCCAGAAACTCATCCACATGATGGACAAGAATTATCAGATGCCAAAAAAGATTATGGAAATTAACAGAAAAAACAAGATGATTCAAAACCTGGCAAGGATGAACGAAATACCGGACAATCAGCAGATCGTCGGCAAAATAATTACCCAGTTATACGAAAACGCGCTGATGCAGGACGGCGTAGTCTTTGACCCCACGGCGATGGTACCGCGGGTAAACGAACTCCTTGAAGAATTAACCAATGCAAAACTGGGAGAAGGGAAGAAGATTATTATTTAAACAAGCTTTGTAGTAGTGTGCGTATAGGAATTGTATGGTAGCAACAAACTGCAGAGACGCATTGCATGCGTCTCTTTGTGCGGCGCAAAGGGATTACTATGGTAAGACAACACCCTGTCAAATGGATGAAGGATGAAGGCGGAAAAATGACGGATAAAGAAAAGGTGAAATGCGGACGATGGAAAGATAAAGACAATTTTCAGAGTTCTCCCTTATCCTTCATCTCTCATACATACTTTTAAGAAGGATTCGGGAAAATGATTACGGACTACCATGCAATATATTACGCGCATGAACTAAGCAGGGCGGGCGGCAGTGGAAAGGTAGCCAGACCGTCCCGGTCTGGTTCTCTGAATATCGGATTAGACAACCAATCACTTCAAATATCCGAAGGTGAAAATCTACCGCATTGGACATGTGATAATGCGATTTATCATGTTTCATTTCGTCTCGCTGATTCTGTACCGAACTCCAGGCGGAATGAATGGCTTGCTGAACGAAATTCGATTGAAGAAAACGCAAAAGCCTTGGGGTGCGAGTTGACGGAGGAAGAAAAAAGCGGCTCCAATTCCTCTATTCAGAACGAATCGAATCTTTTTTGGATACAGGCCATGGCGATTGTCATTTTAAAAAGCCGGAAATCGCTGAAATAGTCGCAGGGGCGTTGAAACATTTCGATGGGGAACGCTATCATTTGCACGCATGGTGCGTAATGCCGAATCATGTACATGCAATCGTCGAGGTAGCAAGAGACAAGGTCGCCAGTGCGTCCCGCTCTGGTATAACTCTGAAAAAAACAGCCCGGGACGGTCTGGCTACCACCACCCAACTAACGGTGGAAAATAGTGACTTTACGAAAGCCATGTCTGCCTCGGTGAAGGATTCGACTTCTCCGGTCAATCTACTGATTGGCTACAAGAAATTCGTCGAAGGCTGGGATTGCTGGCGTGTCAGTACCATGGGCATGAGATGCACATGGAGCGCTCCGAAGGCTCCCAGATTATCCAAAGGGAGGCACGGGATGGTCATTGATCGAATTAGCAAAATTAAAAACCATAGGATTTTCTGTGGTTTTGCATGGACCCAGGATTTGCTCGATTTCAAAAAAAACAACCTGTTTTACGGATGGAATGAAACCGGCTACCAAATCAATCACAATGGGACTATAGCAAAAAATCTGCGCGAGGGGGAGAAAACGGCAATCGCGTTTTTATATTTCTTGAAGTCGCCAGGAGATAAGTCCTTTTCTTTAAAGAAAGTGGGATCGTTGTTATTGATGATTCGGTTTTCAGTTTGGATAGCAACACTCTTTTCCACGCCTTCTTACACCTGAATGCCGGATAGACGAGGATTTTTAAATGGGCAAGCTTAAAGAAGTGTCTGGCGTATTTAGTCAGAGGTTAACAGGACATCCCCTTTTGATTTTAAACCAATTTTTGAAATCACTGATCAACAGGCTGTCCGAGAATGTGATCAGCAATGAAAATAAAACGCAAAGAAAATTGTGTGTAAATCAAAAGCAATCTATAAACAAATCAGGAAAAGGTTAAAATTTTTCCATCTAAATCATAATTTTGT
>NZ_JBDIWA010000003.1:0-214786 GCF_039794105.1 Candidatus Kuenenia sp. | reverse complement strand
TCCTCAAGATTATGCATATAATCATTTAGCTTTTTCTCTGATTCCTCCAGTTGAAATGTCATATCATTAAAAGAAGTGACAAGTTGTCCGATTTCATCTTTCTTTACGGCTTCGATTCTAAATGCAAGATCCCCCTTTGCGACCCTCTTTGTTCCTTCTACCAGCATGTGGATAGGTCTTAGTGCCTTTTTTGAAACAATGATTGAAATTGCAATAACGAGTAGGGTGTTTGTACTTCCGAGGATAATAGTAAAAATTTTCATACGTTCAATGGGGGCAAAGACCTCTTCTTTGTCTATTTTTGTTACCAGTCCCCAATCTACATGAGGTATGTGTTGATAAGCAGCCACTACATCTATACCTCTGTAATCAGGCGCTATTACAGCGCCGCCCTTTTCACTCAACGCCAATCTCATAGGTTTGGCTTCAAAAGAATTCATGGGAATGGACCTGCCAAATGGTGTGTCTGAAGCATACTTCAGGGATGTCAGGAATACGATATTATCTTTGTCTTTCATACCCAACAACATCTCTCCTGACTTTCCCATCCCAGCACGCTTGGTTACAATCTCATCAAGGGTAGCTATATCGTAGGCATTGATAATAACACCCATTGTCTCTCCGCTCTGTCTGCTGGTAAGAGGTGCTGCTATGAATATGCAGTTTACACTCAGATAAGGAACATAATAAGTCTTATTGATGTGTGCCTCGCCGTAGTTTTTACTCACGCAATTCGTAAATATCTCCTCTCCGGACATATCCCTTCCGATCCAGTTCGTGCTTGTAGAGGCAACAACTTTGCCATTAATGTCCAAAATGGCTATCGCTTCTATATGGGCGTCCAATGGTTTCTTGTCCGCGGCAAGGTGTTTATTTAGTCTATTGACTACATGGCCTTGAGACCCTCTTTTCGCAATTATTTTAAGGTTGTTTCTTATATATCCGTCAGAACTGAAATCAATGACCTGACTCTTTTTTGCATCCAGAAAGGACAATATATGAACCTTTTTTGATTCAGCAACTGCCGTCAACCATTCCAGTGTCTGTTTCTCGATTGTGTTTCTGGCATTGAAATAGTATAACGTTGTAATTATGGAAATGGGTACGAGCGAAATGCTGAGTGCAAATATGAGTAACTTGGACTTTATTGACATAATAAAACTGCTTTTTTAAATTTGTTCTAAGGTTACTTGAATGTGTTATATGATAGCGGGGGTTTTTGTAACATTAAGCGCATCGTCTTCTTTAAGATTGAGATCTTTTTTTTGAATAGTAGAAAATACAATTATAAGAATATCTGAAATAGATTTCAATTGGCAATTACAAGTTCAATAAACCGAATTGATAGGATTTTACAAATCACATGGAAGGAGAAAACATAATGGGACATAAAATTGCTGAGGTTATCATAGAGGACGGGCAGCTAAAGCATGTTGACAAAAAATTGCCCGGCGGAAAGATAAAAGCCCATCTCGTTTACGATATTGCGGAAGAAGGTGTTTCAGAAACGGAGGTTATGAGAATCGTTAAAGAGACCGCAGGAATATACAAAAATATCGATGTAGGGGTTGAAACAAGAAGATTAAGGGAGAGTTGGGAGCGTAATGTCCGCAAATAAGTTCCTAATAGATACAAATATTTTAATCTACCACACAAAGGGATCGCAGGACACTATTGATTTTCTGAGTAATATCATTAATCAACATTCATTTTAATAAACCAAGGGGGAACGGAGGTTGGTCTTGCTGCAAAATGCTTTGAACTTCCGCGCTCAATCCCTTCCGCCATTCTGAGTATTTTAGGGGGAAAGGCTGTTTTTTTTTCAGCATATTAAACAAATAATTAATCCTAGACTCCACCATCAATTGCGCCAATTTTGTATTGTCGTGCACATATTTCCCAATCAAATTCAATATTATTTTTTTATTTTCGTAAAATGTTTCTATCAACTCAACAACGTGGGGAATATCCGTAATAGTTTTTTTATTAAAAAAATCAATTATCGTATCCGGAAATGCCAGAATATCTTCATCTTTATCAATAATAAGACATGCGTTATTATCAATAGCGTGCATTTTGTCATCATCAGTAAATAATATATTTCCCAGGTGTCTGTCGCTGTTGCCGATTATAAAATCAAAGATTAGTAGTCGTTCGTAATCCTCTTTTTCTTTAAGAGTCATTTTATCTATTTGATATCCGTCTTTCGCGTTTTTTACCCATTCCTGAATTGAACCGTTATATCGTGTATTGTTAATGGTATCGTCAATTACCATCGTTTTCGGGACTAATCCAAGCCCTACTATGGTGTCTATTTTATAAACAATAGTTTCCCTGATGGGAGTATCCGGGTTGTCAGCCATCCAGTAGTGCCGGATATCGCATTTAAACATTGCGATACTTCCATCTTTAAAAGTTATTTTCTCAGGCCCGCGTGGGCCGCCCATCCATCGATCGCACTTCACGCTTTCTATTTCTTTATCCTTTATGCTACCGAAGATATCGCGTTCCAGCGCGTTTTCTGAAAAATTATCAGTATGTTTGTGGGAATCCATATACTTTAACCTCCTAACCGTAAGGCGTTTTCTCCAGGCAGTCCAGCCTTATAAATTTTTTCCATTGCAGAGAGAATATTGTATTTGATCCGCTTGATGTGTACGGTTTTTTGTTCGGTGTTGTAAATAGCGTAAGATGCCCTCAAATCCCAATCGCGCGGTTGTCCAACACTCCCCACGTTTATGAGTGCCTTTTCTACATTATTCAAATCAAAGACCTGCCCTTTCTCCAACCGGATAGAACCCTCATTTAGAAATAATGCCGAAGGCACATGGGTATGGCCGTAAAAGCAGACAGATGTATGTAGTTTATCAAAACTCAATTTAGCGTCTGCAAGGGTTGTTATGTAGTCAAAGAATTCCGGCTTGTTTAAAGAAGCATGCACAAGGGTAATGTCGTTCCATTTCTCAAGCAGGGGTAAATTTTTCAAATAATCTTTATAACTTTGTGAAAGTTGGTTTGACGTCCATATGGCCGCTTCTCTTGCGGCTTTATTGAAATAACTTACGGGGAATTTCCCTGCCACGGCACAGTCGTGATTGCCTGCAACAGTTTTACAACTTATTTGTTGTATTAATTCAAGGCACAAAATTGGTTCTGCGGCATAACCAACAATATCGCCTACGCAGCATATTTCATCGACACGTTCTTTTCGTATTTCATCTGCAACGGCAGTAAGCGCCTCATAATTACTGTGTATATCACCTATTATCGCATAAATCAAGAATCACTCCCTCGTATCTTAGTCGCATTATTCGAGTAGACCCTATTCCTTATCGCACAACTTTTTTTGGTACGACGAACCTCGTTGCACTACATTAAACGTTCAGGAATTTCAAAGTTGTAGAACGAAGCGATTGCTTCGTTCGGGCGAAGCGGCACTTCGCCCTACATCATCGAAAAAGTCGCCGAAGGCCTAATTTATCTTATAGGTGTCATCCTTTGATGGTTTGTATACCAGAGGATACTTTTCTGGATTTTCCAGAGAGTCTGTTTCCAGATCGATGTCCAGGTCCGGCCAATGTAAATGCGAGCCGTGGATTAGCTGTACATTCTGAATCTCCCTTATTTTTGCATCTTGAAACCAAGGGTACTTTTCGTAAGGCAAAAAATACTCCTTCCCATCTGTATATAGCCAGATACCAAAACTGGATATATTTACAATTTCAGCTTTCAAAATGCTTCTTCCACGCTTTTGCAATGTCATTTTTTTCTACTCAATGATTTTTTGTATTTCCTTGCCCTCATAATCAATCTATCAGTCTTTTGCCAAAAAGTTAAGTCTTTTTTCTCGGGCTTAACCTCGGCAGCCTTCGTTCCAGTTGCTATAAGCCAAACAAATCGTAACACTTTGGTTTTTTGGAAAAGTAGGGGCGAAGCATTTGCCCGTTTGGGTATGAACTTATTTATAACAATTTATAGCAAATGCTTCGCCCCTACACTATGCGGCAAACATCGCTAATATTGGAATTTTTCAAAAAACTAAAGTATTACAAAAAAGTAGCAAACGAAGTGAATGGTAGGAAGTGAATGGTAGGAAGTGAATGGCAGTGTCCCCATGGATTACCCATTAGGAATTCTCTCAACCGATTTGAGGGTGGTTTTGTGTTGTTTACGTTTTTGCTGTGTTTGTGAAAAATTTCTGTATATTTGATAAAACCTCTTCCCATTTCTTTTCTGCATAAAATTCATAAAACGATGTTTGTTCATCCTCTGCAACCCAGTTTTTCGTAAACGCCTCAAATTGGCCATTATGCATGTGCAAAAACTCCCGCAATTTCAAATCAATGTTTTTATCATAGTCCAGGAACCACTGAACAAAATTGTCCCATGATTTTGTTTCTTTTTTAATCCACATGCGCCAAACTTCCACAGGACAGTTCCAGTCCATTTTATCCCTGAATACAAGTTTGACAATGTTAAACAATTCATCTGATATTTTTGATTTGTCAATTTCATTGTTTTTAATTATTTTCATGACAATTTTTTTCTCAAGAAGTATTTCTAAAATTGTTCGTATTGTTTTTTTTAAAGTACTTATTCCTGCAAAACAATGTCCCATTTCCTATGTGCGAGAGCTTCTTATCTACACAATAAAACAAATAGTATGCCAGTAAAAGAAAGGGTTTTTGGTATTAAATATAACTATTTATATTACAACTATTAACGTTAATTGTTTGATAATTAATAAATAAAATACCCAAGAAAATGAAACGAATAAAGGATGTCGCTTTGCAATATCTGCAATCAACGCATAACATTTAGCTTATCAAATACTTGCATACTTTATAGATATATGATGGAAAACGTATGCCTTTGGTTAAATACACACAAACAAAGTATTCGCGCGTAACCCGATGCACATTTTATTTAATTTTTTGCCGATGCAAATTTTGCATTTTTTTGTAACAATTTTTAACACTTTGGTTTTTTGAAAAAGTAAAAACGCTCGTTCCCAAGTAGCGGCAAGGCATGCCTTGCCGCTACTTGGGAACGAGAGGAACATGCAAATGCTTTGCTCCTCACTTGATATCTAAGCCTACTAAGTTTATGTAGTGCGACGAACCTCGTCGCACTACAAATGACAATTTCCAGTTTCAAAAGACTAAAGTGTTACCTTTTTTTTGATTGCCTTGACAAAAAGTTAAATGATTTTTATAATCGTAACGTTCCTGAATGTGAAGAATTAGAGCAAATGTGTCTGTTTTTTTAACGGTAAACGAGTATTGCGTATTTGATTAAAAATATATCTCCTGCCAATAGCTTTTGGTTTCCATTTCCCCTCTTATTTGTATTTAACACGTAAAGGGGCATTTCATTCCATTACCACGGTAATTATCTTTATTGCCGCGGTTTTTACTATTTTTTACAATAAATTTTATTATGAATAAACTATTCCAGGAAATAAAAATTGGACGGATGCGGGTAAAAAACAGGCTTTTCATGTCTGCCATGGACTTGGGTTTTACTACTGACGGCGGTATTAATGACCGCATCATTCAGTTTTATATTGAAAGGGCAAAGGGGGGGGTTGGCCTTATTGTTGTGGGCGGTTGTTATCCCGAAATGAACGGCAAGGTGTGGAAGAGCATTATAGGGCTTGATAAAGATGAATTTATTCCCGGACTCAAAAAAATGACCGACGCTGTTCACGCTTATGGAACGTGCGTTGCCGCTCAATTGCTTCACGGGGGAAGGAGCGCCTCTTCATTTTTCACAAAAATGAAACCCGTTGCCCCCTCGCAATTGGCGCATAGAAATATCAGACAGGAACCTCATGCATTGACAATACCGGAAATAAAAAAGGTTATTGACGGATACGTGAGTGCAACGGTCAGGGCAAAGAAATCGGGGTTTGACGCAGTGGAGCTTCATGGCGGTATGGGATATCTTATTAATCAGTTTTTTTCCCCTGCGACGAATAAACGTGATGATGAATACGGTGGAAGCCTGGAAAACAGAACGAGGTTTGCAAAGGAATTGGTAATTGCAATAAAGGAAAAGGCAGGGGGGGATTATCCCGTTATTTTCAGGTTATCCGGGGATGATTTCGTGGAAGACGGGATCAGGATCAACGATTCTGTTGAAATAGCGGGAATATTAGAAAAGGCGGGGGCTGATGCGTTTAATGTATCTCCCGGCTGGCATGAAAGCAGGATACCTATCATGTCAATGGTAATTCCCAGGATGACATACGTCTTATTCTCTGAAAAAATTAAGGAACACGTCAATGTGCCGGTGATTGCTTCCGTCAGGATTAACGATCTCTCTCTGGCGGAAGAAATACTTGATAATGACCGTGCAGATGCTGTGTCTGTTGGCAGGCCGCTTATTGCAGACCCGGAGTTGCCCAACAAATATCAACAGGGACGTTATGATGATATCAGGACGTGTATTGCCTGCAATCAGGGGTGTTTTGATTCGCTGCTCAATTTTAAGGCCGTTTCCTGCATTTACAATGCAATGGCCGGGCATGAGGCTGAATATGCGATAACAAAATCGGAAAGGATAAAAAAAGTAGTTATAGTAGGAGGCGGGCCTGCAGGCATGGAAGCCGCCCGTATTCTGGCATTACGGGGACATGATGTTTCTTTGTATGAAAGAAAAGATACCCTTGGGGGACAATTGCAATATGCCTGTATTCCTCCGGGACGTAATGAGGTGCGAAATATCATACACTATCTCGAAAAACAGTTGAAAAAACTGCATGTCAAAATACATACGGGCGTTGAAGTTGATAGTGTTTTTATTGAAAAAGAGCACCCCGACGCCGTTATTCTCGCAACCGGGGGTTTGCCCATCATGCCTGACCTGCCTGGCATTGATTCAAAAAACGTTTGCCTTGCAAGTAGTGTTTTGGAGGGAAAGACGCCGCTGGGAAGCAATGTAGTAATTATCGGGGGGGGGACTGTTGGTAGCGAGGTTGCTCTCTTTGCGGCAAAACAGGGAGCAATGAACCCGGAGGTTGCCTGTTTTTTGCTGAAACATAAAGTGATTAATGCGGATGAGGCAGTGGAATGTACAGCTCACGGACATAGAAATATCACACTATTGGAGATGAAACGGAAGGTTGGGGGCGGGTTTGGCGTTTCAACGCGATGGATTATGCTCAACGAGCTGAAAGATGCCGGGATACATGCCGAAACGGGAGTAAAAGTAAAAAGAATTGTTGACGGCCATGAGGGTAGTGGCATTGTGTATGAAAAAGACGGGCAGGAGCATTTAATAAAGGCGGATACTATAATTGTTGCGGCGGGTTATCGTCCTAATGCGGAGCTGCAGGATGAAATATCCCGTAAGTTTTCAGAGAGTTACAGCATAGGCGACTGCGTTAAGGTGCGAACGGCATTAGAGGCTATTCATGAAGGATTTCAGGTGGCGTTAAAAATATAAGCCTTTTTGGAAGAATACTATGATGAAAAAATATTCTCCTTTTTAAACCCAGGTTTCGTGTGCCAGCGGTGTTACATGTTTTTAAACAAATCAAAATTTTTAAGCACGTTAAGCTTATATGTTCAATAGAAAATCAAACAGGTAAATAATCGGGCTATTATTTATGAAAGACATTCGGATGAATCGTGGCGATACCTCAGGGTACGACCACATTGAATTTGAAGAAATAAAAGCGGAAAACGGCAAGGCAATCGGCATTATTTATATGAAAAAACCGCCAAGAAACTCTATTGGTTCATGGTTGTTGGATGCTATTTACGACAAGATGGATCAATATGAAGGGGACGACTCAATCGGAGCGATTATCATTGCAAGCAGGATTCGGGGGGTTTTTAGTGACGGGGCAGATCGTGACGAGCTGTTTGGGTCATGGATTTCCGGTCTTGTCGCAGAAAAAAATTACGAAAGATTCCGCAAGGCGCATGAAATATTTGTTGAGATAGAGAATTGCAAAAAACCCGTTCTTGCTGCAATAAATGGAGTTACCATTGGTGCAGGGCTGGAGCTGGCAATGTTGTGCGACCTGCGTATTGCGTCAGACATATCCTTTTACAGTCTGCCGGAAGCCAAACCGGAGCTTGGAATTATTCCTGGTTTGGGCGCTACTCAAAGACTTCCGCGATTGATTGGGGTGGCGCGGGCAAAGGAGATGTTGTTCCTTGGGAAACTGATACGGGCGGATACCGCGCTGGAATGGGGGCTT
Source organism: Candidatus Kuenenia sp. (assembly GCF_039794105.1). Lineage (GTDB taxonomy): Bacteria > Planctomycetota > Brocadiia > Brocadiales > Brocadiaceae > Kuenenia. Next base: position 206,574 of record NZ_JBDIWA010000003.1, on the reverse strand, counting down.
GTTAATCAGATCGTGCCTCATAAGGATGTTTTGAAACATACGATTGAAATTGCAAAAACATTGCTGGAACGGGATGCAAGGGTGTTGAAAGAAATGAAAAAATGTATCAACTACGCAATTGAAAACGATCTTCAGAAAGGAATCGAATATGAGGTAAGGCTTTTCGCAGAAATGATGAGGTTGAAGCTTGTTGGAAAGGGCTGCTGACTACAAGTTAACTATTACTAATGCGTCAGGCTTGGGTGTGTTTGAGGATTAATGGAATGCTCGTGATTATTTGCGGGAAGATGCAGTTAATAAAATAGCCGGCAAACATCAATTAAGCTTAAATTTAGTGATATTATCGATATTGCCTTTTATTTCTTTCACTTCGTTTATTTCTTCTTCAACGTTTTTAAAGCCCTTCCTGAACTCAGCAATACTTCTTCCGGCATTTTTCATAATGCCTGGCAGTCTTTTGCCAAATATGAGAAAAACAATCAACCCGATTATAATCCACTCCCAACTACCCGGTATGGAAAACATAAAGCCGTCCTTTCTTCTTTTTTATTTTTTCCTGGCAATGATATAATCTGCCAGTTCAATAAGCGCTGTCTTGTATTGAGAATCGGGAAGCGGCGCTATCACATCCTGCGCCTGTTTCACAATGCTTCTTGCCCTGTCAAATGCGTACTCTACGGCATCATGTTCGGTAAGCAATTCTACGATAGCGTCCTTTTTTTCATCTAAATGGCCTTTAAAGATCAACTCCTTTGTTGATTCCCTCTTGCTTACTGGGAGTTGATGCACCAGCCGGATAAGCGGTAAGGTGAGTTTCCCCTTTTTAATATCCGTATTCAGCGACTTGCCAACCTCATCTTCATCTCCCATAAAATCAAGGCAATCATCTATTATCTGAAAGGCGGTGCCAACTTTTAAACCGTAATTTGACATCATCTCCGAAAGCTTATGGTTTGCCCCGGCGAAGGTGGCGCCTAAACGGCAACTTGTGGCGCACAATGAAGCGGTTTTCTTTTCAATAATATCAATATAATCTTCTTCACTAAGCCCTACATCATAGCGCCTTTTCAACTGAATCAACTCGCCTTCGCACATCGTATTTACCGTTTGAGAAAGCAGCAGGGTCGCTATTTGAGAATCAAGGGCGGAAAGGATGGTAAAGCCGCGCGAAAACAAATAATCCCCAAACAGAATGGATATTTCACGTCCCCACTTTGAATTCATACTTTCGACATGCCTTCTCATGGCAGCCTCATCGATTATATCATCATGCACCAATGTCGCGGTATGCACCATTTCCACAACAACAGCAAGGTCAATATGCTGGGGCGCCGTATCGCTTATACATTTGCCCGAAAGCAGCGTTAAGGCGGGACGCAGCCTTTTCCCTTTATATTTACTTATATGTACAACGAGGTCTGCAAGTGAGTTATTCTGCGGTTGTAATTCTTTATAAAATCTGGCTTCTACCTCATCCATGAGGGGTTCGATTGAAGCGAAAATATCCTCTGTTTCCAAAACAAAATCTCTCCTAAATATCGGCTTCTATTAATAGTAAAGCGAAGCGATATATTATCAGGCAATATTTAAAAAGTCAAACCTCTTTTCTTCCGTAGTTTACACACTTCGCTGTATACATCGTCAGGAGTTATTGAGTGAATGCATGTAATATGGTCACACCTGCGTTTTTCGCAAGGACTGCAATGAATGTCTTTTCTCACCACCGACGCATTTTCATCATAGGGTGCGTAAACAACCGGGTCCTTTGGCCCGAAAACCGCTATCGTAGGAATCCCAAGGCATGATGCAAGATGGGTAGGCCCGGTATCCCCTCCAATATAAATGTCCGCACGTTGCAATAACGCAACCAACTGCTTCACCGATGCTGTCTTGCATGCAATTGTCGCCGGGAAATGCATGTGCGACCGGATATCCTCTGCAATGTTATATTCCGGGCCGCTCCACGTAAAAACCACTGCATATCCGAAATCCTCTATCAACTTGTCTGACAAGCGCGCATATTTTTCCGTAGGCCATCTCTTGTATTTGCCAAACAGGCTTGTTCCCGGATGAATAATCGCCAGGTGTTTCTGACCCAAATGGTTTTTGAGGATAAAATCGTCAATATAATTATTGTCTTGTTCCGGAACAGAAAACACCGGTTTTTTATAATCTGCTTCGATGCCTAATCCCTGAACGAGCGACATGTATTTTTCAATTCTGTGCATGGTCTTTTGCCGCGGAGTAACATGCACATTCGTAAAAATATAATTGAATTCTTTACAATATCCCCTGGAAAACCCCACCCGTATTTTTGCGGCGCTTAGATATCCCAAAAGTCCGCTTTTAAAATTACCATGAAAGTCCAATACAACATCATACCTTTTCATGTTTAATTGTTTGAAAAAGGCAAACATTTCTGAAATGAATTGAAAATATCGTTCCGGACGCAATAACCATGATTGCCATCGCTTCCGGGGGAAGACAAGCACTTCATCCACTTCGGGAACCATTTCAACCAAATCCTTAATCTTATCCTCAACAAGCCATGTAATTTTGCTGGCGGGCAATGCTTCTCTTACATTTTTTACGGCAGGAATCACGTGAATAATATCACCCATAGCGCCCAGGCGAACAACTAAAATATTTTTCGGATTGAGGCTGTTTTTCCTTATTTTCATATTTGAAAACCCTATCTCCGTCTTTTTACGGCTTTTTTCTGCGACAGTTCATCTTTCGGGTTAATGTACCCGCCGAAATGTGTATTTGCAACTCCAATTTAACCCGTTATACGGCACAGTTCATCACAATGCAGGAATAGAACTTTGCGTTTGTATTCAAGGAATTCGTGATATATAATAAAACACCCATGCATATTTCTATAAGATTTACGAATTACGATTTGGGATTTGGGATTTGGGATTTAAATCGTACCTCGTAAATCGTAATTCGTACATCATAACCGATGGTTTAAATCACCCCTTTTTTCCCTAAGGCTTTACCCCGACAGTATATGAACTGTATGCCACATACAACAAAAATACCCCCGCATTTTTCCATCATGAGAAGCAATAAGACCATCATATGTGTAAAAGAAGATTATAAAGAATTTATTGCAGACATAATTTCCCCTCCATTGGTGTCAGAAGCAGGCAATCAGGATTCTTTTCGGATAAAGCAGGGAAGAGGCCGCTATCCGGCCATTCCTATTAAAAAAAACGGCGGTGAAAGACTCATTGTCAGAAACTATAAACATGGCGGTATGTTGGGCAGGCTTTTAGGAAATGTATTCTTTTATGGCGACCGGCCATTAAATGAAATCTATGTACATGAAGTTGCCCGAAAAAACGGCATACCCTCCGCGGAAGCCATTGCCGTAACAAAAAAAAAGAGATGGGGCATTTTTTATTCGGCCAATTTCATATCGAAGGAAATTGCAGACGCCGTTGATTTAATAGACTTTCTCAATGAACAACCAGCAGTAGATGTCCAGTCAAAAAAATCTGTTATTTTTATCCTGGCAAAATTGATAAGAAAAATGCATGACGCGGGAATATACCATGCGGACTTACATTTAAAAAATATGCTCTTAAAGAAGATTTCCGGGGGAACATTTGAAGCGTACATAATTGATTTGGACAAATCAACGGTTTGTCGTCAATTAACTATCGGTAAAAGAATTAAGAATTTGCTGCGTTTAGACCGTTCCCTTGAAAAATATTATTGGCTGCAAGGTAAAAAAACGGAAAAGCCGCTTTCCCCTGTATCAAAAACAGACAGGATACGATTTTTCAAAGCATACATGACGGCCGACCCGGCGATAGACAGAGATTGGAAGGCATACATTCGTCGCTATTATTCGCCGCACACGTTTCACAAATTTTGGTGGCGTGTTCTGAGGTTGTATTAAAACATTTTTAAAGAAGGTTCATCCATGTTCATGATAAATATAATAAGTCCGGTTATTTCATATTTTATTGGGAGCATTCCGTTTGGGTTTATTGTAGCCAGGGTGGCAAAAGGCATTGACATTCGTCAGGCAGGAAGCGGCAATCCTGGTGCAACCAACGTGTGGCGGGTAATGGGGAAAAAGTACGGGATACTGGTTTTCATTCTTGACATGATGAAGGGTTTTCTTCCTGTTTTAATTTTTGATTACGTGACGTCAGGACAAAGCCGCAGCCTATTCACTATATTGTGCGGCGTAGGTGTTATATTGGGGCATACCTTTCCGGTCTTTTTAGGTTTTAAAGGAGGCAAGGCCGCCGCAACCGGGTGCGGTGTATTTCTGTGGTTAGCTCCCTTACCTCTGTTCATTTCAGTAGCCGCGTGGTTATTAACCACTTTTATTTCCCGCTACGTTTCTTTAGGATCAATGGTCGGTACCGTAGTATTAATAATCAGCATAATCCTGTTAAATAACGAACCCTTCGGCAGTGGGCTGTCTTTAACATTATTTTCTATCTTTATCTCATTATTTCTCATTTTCCGGCACAAATCCAATATCAAACGCATCATAAACGGCACAGAAAATAAAATCGGCAGAAAGACAAAAAACTAAGCTGGCATAGCCAGAACCAAACAAGCATGAAATATGAAGTGCGAAATACGTAAGGGGAACCACAGATTACACAGATTTCACGGATTAAAAAAATTGCAGGGATGCGTAGTGGCTACACTTGTGGCCGCCCTAATAGGAACTAAAGGGTTCCGAATTATAAAGAGTAACCCTGTCTCTTAATCTTTTCCTTCTACCACCAATGTACGAATACTAAAAATCTCGTTTTCTGCTAAAGGCTCAATTGCTGACACAGGTACCGTTATCACAGCTATGGTGTCTCCAAGTGCATTAAATACTTCTAATGAATATCCATCTTCACCCTTAGAAACAGGGTGATACTCAACAATAGTAGCAACGTCGCCTTTCTGCAACTTTTTTTCAGGGATATCTTTTAATAAAACAACTTCTTCAAATAATTTATATGTCATTTATATATCTCCATTTGTCCGGATACATCGTGATGAATTTTGTGTTTCCTGTTTCATTTTCAGTCATCCAAATTGTATGTACTGTCAAATTTTTTCCATTCGGCCCGGTTAATGTGCCTTTGATTTTATACATTTGGCCGTATTGTGTATTTTCAATGGGTATGGCATCAAGCGATAAAATCTGATTATGCAAGTCATTTTTCAGCAAATACCAGTTTTCAAGAGTGTATCCTGCCCTGGCTAACCATTGTGATTTATCATTTCGTTTTCTCGGAACTAATAAATACTGTATCAGCTTCTCACGAGAAATCAGAGTATTTCCTGGTAGTTTCATTTTAGTAGTCTGTTTATATATCAGTATTAATATTAGCCTAAAATGTTTGGTTTAAGCAGCGCGGTTTTTTCCGTTTGTCCCGTGTATACTACTTCGGAGTTCATGTTTTTAAATAAATTACATTTTGAGAGGGCATTAAGCATACTATTTGCCAGAGATTATAAAAAATTCCAAAATAAAACCTTTCCGTTGGCCAACTAGCGCTATTCCACGCTTTTTAGCGCTTGCAAATATTTTTTTGCATCGATAAAACCCGTTATTGTTTTGTCCCTCAGGACGACGCCTTCTTTATTAACGAACACTATCGTTGGCAAACCGACAATCTTGTATTTTTTCCAAAGTTTTTTTATTTCCGGATCTTCCGCGTTTGTAGCATCTATCTTAATATTGACAAATTTCCTCGACTCCTCTATTACCCGCGGATCAACATAAGTGATTTTTTCCAATTCCATGCAGGCAGAACACCACGACGCCCAGAAATCAATTATTGCCGTCTTCCCTTCCTTTTTTGCTATTTCCAAACCCTCTTTTTCATTTGTAATCCAATGTATTTCCGCGTTGTTCACACTGCCAATTCTGGTATTTGTATCAGTGAATAGCGGCGGCAAAATGAATCCTTTGTTTACCATGTATCCAAGTAAAAAATATACTCCGAAGATAAATGCTATCAGGCCAAATGATTTTCTTGCATGCTGAAAACGAGAGCTGTCAAATGTTAATTTATCAAACCCTCCCGAAAAAATCGCGGCAACAATCAGGAAAATGCCGAGTAAAATAATAAAAGCCCCTTCGGGAATAATGAGCCGCAGGTAATAAAAAGCCGCTCCTATCAAAAGAAAACCGAATATCCGCTCAACGGTTTCCATCCACGCGCCGGACCTGGGAAGCGCCTTTACTGCGCCTGAAAAAGTTCCCAGCACAATAAGTAGAACTCCCAATCCCCACGCAAAGACAAACAGCATCCAGAAACCTAAGAAGATATTTCCAGTACTCGCAATATATACCAGTAAACTTGCAAGAATAGGGCCTATACACGGCGACGCGATAATTCCTGAAATCAAACCCATGACAAAAACACCGGCAACGCCCCTTCCTGTTTTACCGCCAAGCCGGTCTGAAATAAAAGACGGTACGCGCAAGTAGTAAAATCCAAACATACTCATAGCGAGCGCTACAAATACCGCCACAACAAAACCAATAACCCACGGGCTTTGTAATGCGGCGCCGAACAGTGCGCCGGTTGATGCTGCCGTTACTCCCAACGCAGCATATACAATGGAAATGCCCAGCACATAAATCAAAGACAGTAGGAATGCCCTCAGGGAATTTCTTCTTCCCTGCCGCTCGCCGGAAGCCTGTCCGCCAATTACCGCCACGGTAATGGGAATCATTGGATATACACATGGGGTAAAGCTCAAGCCTATTCCTGCCAGAAAAATAAAAATAAATGATAAAATAAGCCCCTTATCCTCGATAGTTTTCTGCATATCGCTTACGTCCGAGGTTGCATCCTCTTTTTGCAATACACGCGAGACATCTTCCGCTTCAGCTTTCCCCGTGAAAGTTATGTCCGGGGAGAGATTGATTTTTAATGGCAAGAGCAATTCATCCGTCTTTGGGGCGAAACAAATTGTATCGGAACATCCCTGATAGTGTACCTTCAGGCGAGCCGTATAAGGGCCTACAGGCACATTATCCGTCAATTGTACATACGCAGCTATCGCGACCTCTCCTTCGTAGAAGCTTACTTCTTTCTCCAGAAAGGGATCTGTTTTTGTTTTTCCTTCAGGAAGTTTTGTAAAAAAAACCTCATAGAGGTAAGGTTCGCTGCTTACCAGTTTTACCTGATCCTTATAAATGTAATGCCCCGGAGCAATGGTAATAATTACCGTTATGGGGATTTGATCTCCAACGAAAACCTCGCCCGGTGCGTCCGCAACATGCACACTGAAGGGAAGATCATCGGCAAACGAAAAATTTTGAATAACGATACATAATAACAAACTATAAAGAACTCTTTTGAATATGGTGGTTTTCATAATCCCTTCCTTTATCTTCCTTTATCTTCCTTTATCGAAAATGAAAAGACAACGGACTTTATCATTTTCTAATCTATCAAAAGTAATTTCTCCGTTAACAAAGGAGTTTGACTCATACGGTGTATTATGCTATTATCGCTACACTAAATAAAGTTAAAAATACATGTGCATGTTATTACTATTTAACCTTTTAAATGGAGAGTATTTGCATTGCCAAAAGGAAAACCTATTATCGTTGGATCGCGGGGAAGTAAGCTTGCATTGACCCAGACAAATTGGGTTATTTCAGAACTCAAGAAATTAAACCCCGGTGTTGAATTTGAAATAAAAAAAATATCTACCAGCGGAGATAAGATTACCGATGTGCCGTTGTCACGTCTGGGAGGCGTTGGCGTTTTTACCAAAGAACTGGAAGTTGCCTTGATTAAGGAAAAAATTGATCTTGCTGTGCATAGCGCAAAAGACATTCCTACAGAGGTGTCTGAGAAATTAACCCTCGGGGCAATGCCAAAGCGGGTTGATCCCAGCGACGTTCTCATAAGTGCGAAAAACGTCACCCTTGAAAGACTGCCGGGAAATGCGCGTATCGGTACCAGCAGCTTGCGCAGAAAGGCACAACTCCTTGCGTTAAGGCCCGACTTTGAAATCGTAGATCTTCGGGGCAACCTTGATACCCGTATTAAGAAACTCGAGGCTGACGATTTAGATGGTATTATTGTTGCCCATGCAGGTTTGATAAGAATAGGCTATACCGGACAGATCAGTGAAATCATTCCTTTTGAAATTATGTTACCCGCCGTAGGACAAGGAGCACTCGGAATAGAAATACGCAAAAATGATGAACGGGTGAATAAAATACTGTCGAAAATGGATGATCTGCACACCAGGATTGCAGTAGAGGCGGAACGTGCTTTATTGGCAAAACTCCAGGGCGGATGTCAGGTTCCCATCGGAGCGCATGCCAAAGTACTTAAGGATGAAGTATACCTCGAAGCGGTTATCTGTACGCTTGACGGAGAACGTACTATACGGGACAGTCACAAGGGACCTGCTAATCAAGCAGTTGCGGTTGGAAATGAACTTGCTCAAAGGATGCTGGACAATGGCGGCGATAAAATTTTACAGGAAATCAGGCAGAACTTTCCAAAATAAACACCTTTAATTGTTAAATTCGAAATTCGGATTTTTTATTGCGGTGGGGGGGTATCTTTGGTTGCGGTATTGCTGTGTTATGGAATCTGCAATATATCATATAACATATTCATATTTATATTTTCCCTGATTGACTCTGCCAGCGCATTATAATTATCGTCTTTTGTCTTTTGGGTATTTATGGAAGAGGTTCTTGTGGCAAGAATGCCTTTTTTTTGTTTCAGATAAAATAAGAGTCCGGAACGAAACCCGTCGTTATCAAAAATCCCGTGTATGTATGTTCCCATAATATTTCCATCATGGGATACGCACCCATCCGGGATATCAACCTGCTTGCCCGCCCGTTCAATAATCCTTGCAAAGGGCGTACAGGAGCCCGCATCTTCGAATCGTGTGCTTCCCATATGGATTTCATACCCCTGAATGTCCTCCTGCATGCCGGCGAATGCCTTGTACGCCCCAACTTTTGCTTTTACCTGAAACGTTTGTTTTGTTGTTTCAAAAGTAGTAATGCTGTTAACCAGACATAAACCTTGCACACCGTCCGCTTGTGATTCAACATGATAGGGATCATTAATCTGTTTCCCCATCATTTGATAGCCGCCACAGATACCAACAATCATCGTTCCGCTATTTGAAAGGGTTATGATTTTGTTGAAAATACCTCTTTCCTTCAAAAAATGCAAATCGCCTATGGTATTTTTCGTGCCAGGGATAATGAGCATATCCGGCTTGCCAATATCATCCGCATTATCCACAAGCCTCATATTTACATCGTCTTCCTGCGCCAGTGCATTAAAGTCCGTAAAATTAGATATGCGGGGCAGTTTAATTGTTACAATATCCAAACACCTATTTTCTGCCCCATTGTTATTGTTCTTATAGCTTTCGAGTGAAACGGAATCTTCATCGTCAATGTTCAGATTATGTAGATATGGCACTACGCCGATGACGGGACGTTTGATGCGTCCTTCGATCATCTCCAGCCCTGGCTTCAATATATTTTTATCCCCCCGGAATTTATTAAAGACAATGCCTTTCACCCTTTCCCTCTCCTCGGTATTCAGCAGTTCCATTGTTCCCACTATCCAGGCAAATGCCCCTCCTCTGTCTATATCCGTAACGAGCAATACCGGGGCAGAAGCCATTTTCGCCATTCCCATGTTAACAATATCGCCGTCTTTCAGGTTTATTTCCGCCGGGCTTCCCGCCCCTTCTATAACGATAATATCAAATTGCCGTTGTAAGGCAGTGTAGGCATCCTGTATAACCGAAACCAACTCTCCCTTTTTTTGATAATATTCTTTTGCCGTCATATTCCCAACGGGTTTTCCCATAACAATAACCTGGGAACCACAATCTCCAGTAGGTTTCAAAAGAATAGGATTCATTTCAACCACAGGCTCTGTTTTTGCCGCCTCTGCCTGCGCTACCTGTGCACGCCCCATTTCTTTGCCCTCTTTTGTCACAAAAGAATTCAGCGCCATGTTTTGCGCCTTAAAGGGGGCCACGCTAAAACCATCCTGTTTTAATATCCGGCACAAGGCACATACAAGAATACTTTTTCCTACGTGAGAACCGGTGCCCTGTATCATTATTGATTTGTTTTTCATAAATAATCACGTCCCTAAACTGGCATAGCCAGAACCAAACAAATACGAAAACAATCCTCAATCCTCAATCTGCAATTTGCCGACTGCTTAACTTAATGACATTGGGTTGCAAACCCGACTGGACAGGACTTTTTTAAATACGTTGATTAACTTTGTATTTTCTTCCCTAGTTCTAACCGCTATACGAAAATACCCGTCGTTGAGTCCGTCAAAGTTGGAACAATCACGAATAGCGATGCCCTGCTCCAGCATCCATTTACTCAGAAAAACAGAATTTATCCCTTCTGCGCTGATTTTAACAAAGATAAAATTCGCTGCGGGTTTATAAGGAATCAATCCTCGAATATTTGACAACTCTTTGTATAAAAACGCCCGTTCGTTTCTTATGAATTCTTTACTTGCGGCAATAAACGCATTGTCTTCCATTGAAACCATTGCGGCATATTGGGCAAAGGTATTGACCGTCCATGGTTCCTTATATTCCATAAGCTTTTCCGCTACGTTTGCGTGGGCGACGAGATATCCTATTCTCAAACCCGGAAATCCGTAAAATTTTGTAAGAGACCGCACTACAATGAGGTTTTCAAGTGTGCCTGCTTCATTTATCACCGTGTATCTCTCCGGCTCATCCACAAAATCCATGAATGCCTCATCTACTACAAACATTACATTCGAATGCCGTCGTATCATTGCCAATAGCGCACGCTTCTCAATTAATAATCCGGTGGGATTATTCGGATTGCAGAGGAAAAGCATGCCCGCCTTTTCATCCTGGAAATAATTTTTATTGTAGTGGAAAGAAAAATCGTCTTCGTCATTCAGGGCATACCGGACGACTTCTGCGCCGCTGCATTTTAAAGCCTCTGGAAATTCACTGAAAGACGGTTGCAGGATAATTCCTTTTGCAGGTTTTAAAGCGCGGGGCGCCAGATAAAATAATTCCGTAGAGCCATTTCCTACAACAATCTCGTCCGCAGAATGCGCTATTTTCCGTGCAATGTATTTTTTTAGTCGGGAACAATCAATATCGGGATAATGCAATATATCGTCGAAATTTTCGAAAACTGTTTTGTGCACGCCTTCCGGATATCCGAGTGGATTAATGTTCGCGCTGAAATCAAGAACTGCGTTTTTTTTATGTATATTGGTATACTCTTTATATCCGCCATGACCCTTAAACATATTACACTCCGGATTCTATGCCTGAAAACCCGGCTTCTGAAATATTCAATGCGGCTGATTTTGCCGTATGACTCCCATTCAGTTTTTGTACCAAAAATTTTCTTGCTTCACCAATGGTAAGGGGTAAATTTGCCATTGAAATGTAATCTTTATCCCTTAACAGCCTCATAAGTTGCGCTATTTGCGGCAATTCTAGATACATCTTCTCCAATTCCTCTGTTTTCGAGAAAACGTTTTCCGGCGTGCCTTCACACACAATATTTCCCTCATACATAACGGCCATCCTGCTCATGTAAACAGGCACAACATCTACCACATTTGTTGCCATAATAATGGTAATCCCACATTCACGGTTAAGTCTCTGAAGCAGCCTCATAAGTTGTGTTACTCCGGCTGGATCTAAACCGCTCGTGGGTTCATCCAGTATAAGAATTTCCGGCCTCATTGCGAGCACCCCGGCAATGCAAATCCTTTTTTTCTGTCCATAGCTTAAATACCCGACAAATTTATCTGCACAGTGTCGCATATTCACTAACGTCAACGCCTCTTCCACTCTCCGCTCAATTTCTTCCTTTGAAAGCCCTAAATTCATAGGCCCGAATGCCACGTCTTCCTGTACTGTCTGAGCAAACAATTGATCATTAGGATCCTGAAACACAATACCTACCCGTTGAACTATCTCACGGGAAGGGTGCTTCCGTAACGGCCTTCCGTCTAAAAGAACCTCCCCCTCTTGTATTTTCAATAAACCGTTGAAATGTTTCAATAAGGTGGTTTTCCCGGACCCGTTTGGCCCAAGGATTGCCAAAAATGCACCTTTTTCAATATCCAAACATACCCCGCCAAGGGCAAGCGTCCCATCCGAATATTTATACCGGATATTTTTAGCCTGAAGTATTACCATATCCGTATATTCCCCGCATAGAGAAGAAAAGGAAGAAAGAGGATCATCCCTGAGAAATAAATATATTCATTTTTACCCAAGGGCTTTAAATGACAGGTTAATGTACATCCTCCCTTATAGCCTCGTGCATACATCGCCTCAGAAGTACGCTCCGCCCTTTCAACAGCGCGGATAATAAGCATTCCACCCAAAATCCCGAGGGATTTTATCGCTTTTAACCATGAGGCATGCCCTAAACGCGCCTTTTGCGCAAACCAGATTGCAGACACTTCATCCAATAATTGGAAAATGTACCGATACATAAAAGACATAAGTTCCAGAACGGTATCCGGCATGCGAAACCATTTAAGTCCTGCATTTAGCCTGCTCATTGTTGTAGTAAAGGCAAATAAAATTACCAGAGAAATCCCCCCAAGTATTTTGCTTCCGGTTTGCAGCCCGCCAAGAAGACCTTCTTTCTTTAAGGACATGATATATCCCCCAACGGAAAAAGAAAACCATTCCTCTTGTCCTTCATGCAACCCCTTGACCACGAGCATCATAACCGCAAATAATAATGGCAATACCATCTTTTTTATTATTGTCAGAGGGGAAATTTTCAGTGTAAGCAGAAAAACGAACGATATGAAAAGAAAAGAGAGGGACACAAAAACATTTTTTGCCCATATATTTATTGCCAGCATTGATAAGATATAGATCAACTTGACCCTTACATCAATCCTGGTCAACCAGTTATCCCTCCGGGCATACCTGTCGGTAAATGTGAGATGAAAAAATCCCATAATGAGACACCTTCTCTAAAAAACTTTCTCTGCTCTGTGGTTAAAATCCTTTTTGCCGGTCTGAGGCATTACCTCTTAAGATACTGCATTATTTCTCATAAAATATCTTTCTGACGTTAAACCCTATAACAAAGCCCCCTATTACACCGGCAAGGGTGAATACAAATAGTAGCAAATCCCCCTGGTCAGTATTAAGGTAAGGATCACGGGGTGGACGTCCATACTGGCTGGCATATTTCCCTACTATGCTCACATCAATTCCGGTCCACGCGCCTTCGCCTTCACCTGGAGGAACTGTTCCGGCCATTTCAGAGGCATTTGCCTGATTTTCATGTTCGGTTGCACGAATCATCTCAAAATTATCTGCATGCGCCGCAGATAAAAATGAAACCATCCCGGCCAAATAAAATAAAAAAAAGATACACACGGTAAGTTTAAACAGGTTTTGCATTTTTCTTTATCATCCCAAGTTGAACCAAAATATCCGGCCTTCTTTTTTCTATAAAAACCAGAATAAACCCCACAACCACGCCTTCCACAATACATAAGACCCCCTGCGAGGTCATCATAAAGACGCCAAATATTTCTGCGGTCGCCCTGAAGAAAGACCCGCCATTATTTATCACGAGCAATCCCAGTTCAATAGAGGTGCCCAAATAAGTAAATAAATCAGAAATTACCCCTGCAAAGAAGCCGCACCAAAACAACGGCATGCCGCAGCGCCGGGTTATTTTAAACGCAAAAAATCCGGAGAAAGAGCCTAAAATACCCATGGAAAATATATTCCCACCCAGCGTTGTTAGTCCGCCATGCGCCAGAAATAAGGCTTGGATAAGCAAGGCAATGCCCGCTATCAGTACACTGACAAAAGGTCCCAGCAAAATAGCGCTCATGCCTGTGCCGCATGGATGTGATGTTGCCATTCCGTTTAATGCTACAACAGGAACGGGAAAGCACGAAAAAACGAATACTGCCGCCCCCAGCATGCCAACTAACGGCAGGTAACTATGCATCTCTCTTTTCTTCCGTTTCACATGGTAAATTCCAATACCTAAAAAAGGAATCGATACGGCAAACCATGTTACTGCCCATTCTGAAGGCAGAATTCCTTCTGTAATGTGCATTGCATATGCAGCCTTATCTGAAACAAGGAACACGAGCAAAAAAACTGCTATAATCAACATAAACATTTTTGTACTTTTCAAAACTTTCTCCCGTAAAACAAAAAAACCCATACCTTCAATGTTGAAGATATGGGTTTCTATTTTATTGAAAAAATAAGCCTGCCGCCTATTCTCATAAAAATGATTACACTCAAAAACTTCACCTTCTTTACCATCGAAGATTTCGTGAAGCAATTACAGGCAGGTCTTCTGGCTCCCGGATCGTTCTACTGGTCACTCCTTCCCGGAAAGCCTTTTAAGTGGCTTTTCCAGTGGCGTTGTGACGTTCGTCCCCGGTTACAGCGGCGGGTCCGCTCCTCGCCGCAAATCCTGTTTTGCGGCATGGATTCCCTTTTTATTTCTGCAATAATGAGAAATCACCTGTAATCGAACATAGTAATAGTAAATAAAAGAGCGGTCTGATGCATGAAAGACTTTCGGGATTCTACTTTGAGCAAGTCAAATTTGTCAAATGGAAAATAAAACGCTTCACTGTAAACCATGCATTTTATCAATTGCAGCGTTAATGGCAACCATGCAAAACCCTTATATTTGCTCACATATTCTATTGACATGCATACGGTAACTGTATATATTTCAAAAAACCAAATGGATAAACTATTTTCCGCAAATAATGAGAACCATTAAAAATGTTAGATATTTTAAAATTACAACTACATTCAGGCAATGCCACGCCAATATCAGTCATTTATGCCGTACTCCTTTCGTTTGTGCTTTCAACCTTAATTGCAATTACTTATGAGAAGACCTTTCGGGGGCTTTCCTACTCAAGAAATTTTGTTCAGGCGCTCATCCTCAGTTCCGTAGTGGCGGCAACCGTTATGCAGGCGATAGGGGACAGCCTTGCAAGGGGGCTCGGTATGCTTGGCGCATTGGCAATTGTTCGGTTCAGAACCAATTTCAGAGACCCAAGAGATATTATTTTCATGTTTGCAAGCCTCGCGGCAGGTATTTCTGTAGGAGTTAAAGGGTATACTATTGCGGCAGGCGGCGCCATTGGTTTTTGCGTTATTGCCGTTATCCTGTATTTTTCCCCATTCGGACAAACCAGTTATTTTGACGGCATGCTGCGGTTTAACCTTGAAAACATTCCCTCTTCAAAAAATATGCTTGAAAAGGTGCTTCATGACTATTGTAAAATCTTTGCGCTCATTACACTCCGCGATATGGCGCAGGGCAATCGTCTTGATTACGCCTATCATATAAAACTGAAAAGGGGGAAAAGGAATGATGATTTTATCACTGCCCTTAAAAAAATAGAAACAATAAACGGCGTGCATTTATTAATGCAGGAAAAAACGGTAGAGTTATAAACAAACGTTGGGTTCTGGTTACAAACCGGAACCCGCAAATAACATCTTGAGCCGAATACCGCAGAAGAACCTCAATTATTAAGCACGACTATAACATCTGGAGATAGAATGGTATTTTCATTTTCCCGCATTTCAGGCACAGTATAAATGAGAAGCATCAAACCCCTTTATATTTCATGGATTATCGCAGTTGCGATAATTGTAGTAATTTCATTTAATCACCGGAATGAAACTACGACCTTTTATGGCGCTGCGGAAACAAGGGAAATTGTTATTAATTCAAACAGGGCGGTGGAAGTTAAGGAGGTATACGTCCTTCCCGGACAGCAGGTAAATAAGGGTGATCCGCTTGTGTTGCTTGCCAGCTCCTGGTTAGACAAAGACATAAATGACATTTCCCATAAATTAAAAGAACTTAAGGAGCACTATAACGTTAACAGAAAACTCGTTCCGGAACTAAAAAGCCTGCAAAAATATTACGCTTACCGAAACAGTGCCGTTTCTAAGACCCCGATGCAAATCAAAACGGAAGGCCGGGAACAGATCATTGAAGGGAATCTGAAATCGGACGAAAATCCTTTTGAAACACAAATCCAAAGACTCGGGAAAGAATTGGCGCTTTTAGAGGAAGAAAAACGCAAACTCTCGGTCTCTGCGCCTATATCAGGAAAGGTTAGCACCGTCTTATGCAAGGCGGGTGAGCAAGTCTCTCCCCATGACGCCATTTTGAAACTTCACACAGTATCACCGGGGTTCATAACCGGCTATATACCCGAAAATATGTATTCCAGTGTTTACGTTGGGCAGAAAACAAAAATCGTCTCTGCTACAAACCCTTCATACAACCTGACCGGCGAGGTAGTGGCAGTAGGACACAGGAACATTGAATATCCAAACAGATTAAGAAATATACTTTCCGCACAACCGCTTTATGGCAGAGAGGTGTTTGTGAAAATCCCCGAAGACAACCGTCTCTTATTAGGAGAAAAGGTCATCATAATCGTTGAACACGAAACAGGAAAACACACGCCAGAAATTGTTAAGAGCTACCTCTTTTCGGAAAACAACAGCGCCGGAGCAACGGTCGCTGAAAAATACCCTGTAAATAATAATCCCGGAGAACCGGTTGCCATACAGGCAGACCAGTCTTTAACCGGCGGCGTTAATATTGAGGCTTCCGGCATTATCTATCTGAAAGATATAAAAAAATACCTTGTTATCAGCGATACGACACAAAATGATCAATTAATACTCTATGTAATGAATAATAAAGGAAACATCGACGACGCCGTTTATTTAGAAGGTGTAAACAAAATTGACGATATGGAAGCCATTACGACAGATGAAGAGGGAAATATCTTTGTTGTGTGTTCACAAAGCAACGGAGGTAATAAAAAAAAACTTCCGGACAAAAGAAAACATCTTCTGAGAATAAAGCTGAGCGGCTATTCTTTTGTAGTGGATAAAAAAGTTCATTTATATGACCTGCTGAATGTCGCTGCCGGGAAAGATAAAAATGCACAATGGGCGCAATGTATTGCTTATGGGGACAATGCTATAAAAATGAATATCGAAGGGATGTTTTACCATGAAGATGCGCTTTACCTTGGTTTAAAATGGCCATTAAACAAAGGAAAGGCAGTTATCTTTAAGATCAGAAATATTCACGAAGTCTTCGATAAAGAACTGTTGGAGGAAGGGAATATCGAATTATGGAAAGAGTTTTCGCTGCAAAACAACAGTACGAAAACGCCGGTGGGCATATCAGGCCTTTCTTTATACAGGAACAATTTATATATACTTTCATATAGCAAAATCAGAATGAACGGAAAAAAGAAAAGAGCCGGCGACTTATGGGTCTATGATATAGGGAAAGACGTCCTTACCCATATGAGGCATTTCGAACACCTTAAACCTGAAGGCGTTACTTTTAATCCGGACGACAATACACTGCTGCTTACTTTTGATAATGGAGACAATCATCCTTCAAAAATTATGGAATTAAAAATAGCCGATGATTTATAGATGGGTATGTTTTGTTCAGGTATTTTTTATGTTTAACCGGCAGCAAAGCTATATTGAAAAACAACGCACTGCTCTTTTTCTCAGGAAAGAACACCCTTCGCATTTCTTTTTTTTTGCGGTGTTCTTTTTGTCCCTCTTCGTTTCTTCACAGGTATTATGCCGCAATTCAGCAGGACTTGAGATTGCCATAGGGGATTTTCTGTCTTCGGCAAAAAACGACTTTCTCTTAAAGAATCAGGAAGAAAAGATATCCTTTCTCCACACCACTTCTCCAAATACGCCTTTCCTTAACAAGGTCGAATTCCGAACCCGAACGGATGAGGGTTTTGAACATTCCGGACAGCGTTATTCCCTGCGTTTGTATCCTAACGGACAGGGAGAAACAAAGGCAGGGGAAAAGGTATACCATGCAACGGTAAAATCAAATAGAACGCAGTATGATTTGCTCCTGCACAGGGCATTAAAAAAACGGTACATCCTGGTAATAAACTTGTTGAAGGAATTGGATTACCTGGACTTGAAAAAGAAACTAATGCTCGTCCATGAAGATAAAGCGATTGTTTTAAACAGCAGGATAAATACCCCTGATTTCAGGATAACAGAATTTATTAAAGCGAAAGATACTTTGGTGGAGTTACAGATTGAGATTATCGGGCTGGAAAATAAAATAAGCGCCGTTGAGGAATCAATCCGGTTGTGTATGCAGACAGAAAATTCGATTGCGCTGAAAGGAGAAACCTTGGCCGGCGTCGATCTGGTGAGGAAAACATTTCTGCAATTTGACCACCATGTTGACGACGATAACATTTATTTAAAAAACAGCAATTACGATAAAGAAATCGTACAAGGCATGCTTGAACTTGAAAAAGCAGAGGGGAAGCGATACCTCAATTTTTTTGAAGCCGCATATGACAATGATGAAGGCGGCCGTCCGTCTGATTCAATTTCTTTTGGAGTAGGCATAAACCTCCCCTTCATTCGTTCCAACCGCATGGATGTCAATCGCAGAAAACTTCAATTTTTATCTGCAAAGGGCGAACACGAAGAACTAAAAAGGTCTCTGGGAGAAAATGTGCGATTACTTTCCGGGGAAATGAACAACATGTTTCGGCAGTATGATGTGCTTATGGAAGAAAAAACAACTGGCGGCACGGAATCAGCACTAAAAAAATATATGGAAACAGAAGGCGTCGATCCGCTAATGCTGCTGGATATGCAGGAAAGCATTGTTAAAACGGACATCCTCATTAAGCAAAAGCAATATGAAATTTACACAAAGTACCTTGAATACCTGGATATTTCAGGGCAATTAACCAGACGCCCTATTCGAAATTATCTTTCCCCGGACTTAGGGCAAATTGAGTTATAAATATATGTTTGAAGAGACAGCGCTAACTATCCGAAAGCGATACGAGTCGAAATTTGTCATTCCAAAGGAAATGATAGAACCCATTTCGCGTTTTGCTTCTATTTATTGTTCTCCCGACAAATATTCTTCAAATACTGATAATGGTTTTTATTGCATAAACAATCTGCATTTTGATACCCCAGATTATTTATTTCTTATGCAAAGGCTGGACAAATGTAACAGGAGACTTCATCTGAGGATTCGTTCGTATCCCCATTCCGGAAAGTATCATTGCTTTCTTGAAGTGAAAGAGAAGACCGGGGATATCATCAATAAATACAGGGCGCCTCTTTATGATGAAAACTGGCGCAGGATGTTTGAAGACCAGGATTATTCATTGTGTGAAGAAAAAGATTTTGACCCGAATTCGTCCAAAACGCATTTCCTGAAGACGGCATATTTCTATAATGCAACGCCTAAAATGTTGTCTCAATATTGGAGGAAGGCATATGTATCCAATGTGAATGAATATGCGAGGGTAACGTTCGACACCGATCTGAGATATCAGCCGGCAGAGGGATATTGTATTATTCCGGACGAGAATAAATTGGTTCCGCTGGATGACGAAACGCTTTTTGCCCCGGAATGCAACGTCATACTGGAACTCAAGTGCTACACCATGCAGGTACCCCTATGGATGATCGATCTTATCCGGCATTTCAATCTCCAGCGGCGGGGTTTTTCAAAATACGTCGCAGGCATCATAAATGTCCTGCAACTTTACAAATATGATTCCGGCGTGAGACAGGCATCCTCTGTATTGTTTTAACACAGAATTAAAGTTATGATTTACGGCCAAGGCGCCATTGCTCCAATTCCTTTTTTAATGGCAGCCAATATTCCCGATCTTTTTTCCTTTCGGCGCTTTCTTCTTGTATGAGGAGAGATTCAATTTCTTCCACGTTTTGGTTTAATACTGCTTTAAGCAGGGACCGGGTAGGTATAAGACTTTTACATAATGCAGCATTTTTCCTTGCTATTTCCATGAGTAAAACAGGAGTCCTGCATTCCATGAGCCAGAAAACGATCTTTTCTTTCCCGGCTTTTCTATAACTCTGCGTGACGTCGGTTTCAATGAGACGGCGAATCATGGGCCAGTTCTTTTCGCGCTGCGTCTTTTTAGTCTGAATTAAATCCGGTAGTGAAAGAATACCCATCTCACCAATCTCCGGCAACTTCACAATGGACATTCTCTCCCATAATTGCTCAAAATCGGAGCAGCCTCGCATTTTAGCCATCATGTCAATGCGCAAGCCTTCTATCCCTTCTGCATTGCAACGGAAATGGCATGCATGACCTCGTCGCTGAAATGTTCTTTGTATCAATTCCGATAGAAAAATCTATATCACGACTGAACTCAGATCCGCCGTATAAAATGCACGCCTGGCCTCCCATGAGCAGGTATCGAACGCTGCAATTCTGGAAAGTCAAAAGGGCTTTGTGAATCGGGTTCTGGATCAAAACTCCCTCTAAGTTCTAAATATATCGGCCAAAGTTTAGAGCTTTCAATGTGTCTCTGTTCAGGTGTTAATTTCGCCCAATCTTCTTGTTCTTCATTAAAAAATAGCTTTAAATTTATTTGCATGGGTAATTTTTCTCTATTCTGAACTATACTCAAGGGGTTCACAAAATGTGATTCCAGAGATGCTATAATTATTTATGTTAACAAAAGTTAAATCTAATTTTAGGTAACACTTTAGTTTTATGAAAAATTCCAATAATCGCAGTGTAGGGGCGAAGCATTTGCTGTAAATTGTCATAAATGCGTTTATGCCCAAACGGGCAAATGCTTCGCCCATACTTTTTCAAAAAACTAAAGTGTTACAATTTTAGAAATCCCTATTTGTGGACTCATACAGTATACCGCAAAAATTTTGCGATGGCGAGGGTTGCATAGAATATTATCGTTGTGCTGTCTGATTTCTATAGTTTATGACCCGATGTGGAGGGGGGAGGGGATTATAATATCTTTGCGACTGCAACTGCAATGCTCGTGCAGCCTGCGACGATAGCGAATATTTTCATGAAAAGATAGGAGTGTGAGGCCTTTATGCGCCATTCCAAAGTAGTCATTTCTGTGTGCATTTCTTTGCGAAACTCATCGAATTGTTTATTAATGCCGTCGAATCTTTTATTAACGTCATCGAATCTTTTATTAATCTCGTCGAATTGCCTGTTTGTGTCTTCGTGCATTTTGCCGATAAAGTCTTTTAAACTCTGCTGTCCGTCAACGTGGGATTCCTCTATTATATCCGTAAGCACCTCGGCTTGTTCATGCGGGAATCCGACTGCTTCTAACTTTCTGATATTGCTGAGTTCTTTGGTTATTGGCATATTTTAGCCTCCTGGTTAGAATATTATCATTGTTCTGCCTGATTTTCAACGGTTATCGCTGCCTGCAAAACCTCCTTTTCGGATTTACGATTTTAGATTTTAGATTTAAAAAATCGTACTTCGTAAATCGTACTTCTAAAAATGTAGGATTATAAAATCTTTTTTAATTCTATATTATCCACTATTGTTTTTCCAACGGTAAATAGCTCCCTTTTGACTTTCAAGCTTGTTGAAATGCTTCTTGACTAAAACGAACGTTTCTTATAAAATTTCCAAACCATGCGTTATTTACTAAATACGACAAACATGACAAAACATTCGAATATAAAACTTACAGCACTTTAGCTCAAAACACTCACGATTTTGATGTAAATGCTGTAAATATCGCCAACGATATTGTTGTTGCCTGGTGTTTTAAGTGTACAGTTTTTTAAAGCCTTTAAGACTTTGCGCCCATAGCTCAATTGGATAGAGTCACGGACTACGAATCCGGAGGTTGGAGGTTCAAGTCCTCCTGGGCGCGTTTTTACTTAACGATCTATCATCTTTCCTATACCCGTTTGTGTTTTGCCCCTATAGAATGCATATCAAATAAGCTGAGGTGTTTTATCATAGATGATGAACGGCATCGGAATTGATTCATAATTAAAGAGTGCGGATATATATTATTTTCTTAACAATACCGGGATTGAAATTTTATACCTATCTCGCAACGCAGCATAGCCGCAACCAAAAAGATTTTAATCACGAAACACACAGAGAACATGATAGTATTAAATAAGGCAATGGGTATGGAAAGCGCAAGCAGTAATCATGAGTATTTTATGCGGCAAGCGATTAAAGAAGCGGAAAAGGCTGCGGATATTAATGAAGTTCCGGTAGGCGCCGTAATTGTGTATGATAACCGGATTATTGCCCGTGCGCATAACCAAAGGGAAATGCTTAAAGACCCGACAGCCCATGCGGAAATGATAGCGATAACCCAAGGGGCTGAGTATTTGCAAAATTGGCGACTAACCGGGTCTACTATCTATGTAACTCTGGAACCCTGCGCAATGTGTGCCGGGGCCTTGGTGCAGTCAAGGATTGATAAGCTTGTGTATGGGGCTGTTGATAAAAAGGCGGGCGCTTGCGTGTCCGTCATGAATCTTGTCCAAAATACTAAGTTGAATCACCGTTTGGAAGTAATACCCGATATCCTTGCTGATGAATGCAGGGATATATTAAAGAGATTTTTTTTAGAGAATTGCCGCACTAAGTAAACGTTTAGTACCTTAGCAGTAATTTCTTTGCACTTTTTTGGCAAAATATTTACTGGTGAAATCCGGTAACTGTGAAATACGAAACACGAAATCCGAAACAAATTCTAATGACAAAATGATTTGAAATTCTAAACAAAAGCCTCTTTCGTCTCTCGGATTTCATGCTTCACATTGTTGTATGTTTTAAATGTGTTTTGAATTTTATGCTTTGTTATTCGGATTTGTTTCGTGCTTCGTATTTCGTATTTTTTATAGGTAAAAACCGGAGAGGTGCCGGAGCGGTTGAACGGGACGGTCTCGAAAACCGTTTTCCGCGGTTGCGGAACGTGGGTTCGAATCCCACCCTCTCCGCCATCAAAAAAGGTAAAATGTGGTAACGTTTTATTGCAAGTGGCGATGAAGGGTGACGGAAATAATCGTATGTTTTTTAAATGAATAGCACTGGAAGATTAAAGACGGAGAGGTGTCAGAGTGGCCGAATGAGCGCGCTTGGAAAGCGCGTATACCGCTTAAAACGGTATCGCGGGTTCGACTCCCGCCCTCTCCGCCATCATTAAAAAATTGGCCGTGCTAGATGGGGAGCTAGCGGTACCCTGTAACCTGCAACCCGCTATAGCAGGATTGATCGCTTTTCTGAGGGCTCACGACTGTTATCTTTGTTAATGTAAGTGGTGATGAAGGTTGGATCTCATGCAATGGGAGACGATGCGAATCTGGTCAGATGCGGAAGCAAGCAGCCATAAACACTTGTCCTCATGTGCCGTGAGTTAGTCTGGCCTGAGCTAACTGCATTGGTAAACTAACAGAAGGGGGCACGAAAAAAGTGCACGGCCGTTTATAAAACCTTTTATGTGGTGGTTTTTACCGAGAGATTCAACAACTTATTGAGAAGTTACTGAAGTGTGTTAAAAAACTGTATGGTTGAAAAGGAATGCAGGTGATTTTTCAATGTCTTATGTAGTATTAGCCCGTAGATACCGACCTCAAACCTTTAGCGACATAGTAGGGCAAGCGCCTATAGTAAAAACCCTTGGGAATGCAATACGTACCGACAGGGTAGCCCATGCTTATCTGTTTGCCGGTCCGAGGGGCGTAGGCAAGACCTCTACGGCGCGTATACTGTCAAAGGCGTTAAATTGTGTTAATGGACCTACTGATACCCCATGCAACGTATGCGATATCTGCCAGAGCATTTCCGAAGGAAGCGACATAGACGTTCTGGAAATTGACGGCGCCTCAAACCGCGGAATTGATGAAATAAGAAATATACGCCAAAATGTAGGGTTTGCCCCATCGAGAGCGCGGTATAGAATTTACATTATTGATGAAGTACACATGCTTACCCGCGAAGCATTTAATGCCCTTCTTAAAACCCTCGAAGAACCTCCATCTCATGTTAAGTTTATATTTGCGACAACTGCGGCAAACCGTCTTCCTGAAACAGTTCAATCGCGGTGCCAGCGATTTGATTTTAAGAATATTTCCGTTAATGATATTGAAAAACACCTTTTGGAAATATGCAAAACGGAAGGGAAACAAATAGAGTCCGCTGCCCTCCATGCGATTGCAAAATATGCAAAGGGAGGATTAAGGGATTCACAGTCTGTACTCGATCAACTATTTTCTTTCTGTGATGATAAGGTGACATCGGCGGATGTGAATTATGTGCTGGGGTATATTGATGATGATAAGATTTATAGTATGTTTGAGTGTTTTGTGAACAAAGATGCTTCAGGCGCGCTGAGAATTGTGGATGATATTTTGAATGAGGGAAAGACTCCGGCGGAGTTTATTGATCAGTTGCTTCTGCGGTTAAGAGATCTTTTGGTATTTTCTTCCTGTGGTCCGGATGCAGCATGGGCTGAGTATGACGAGTCTTTTATTCATAGCTTTGAAAAATCATTTTCAGGCGATACACTTATGTATATGATCCAAATGCTTTCCGTGATGAGGATACGCTCTACGGATTCTTTACTGCAGCGGATTTCTGCGGAAATGGCCGTCATAAAACTGTGCCGGATGGAATCTATCGGCGTATTGTCTGACCTTGTTGGACGCATAACGGCATTAGAGGGAAAACTGGAACAAGTTGACAATATCACTGGCAAGAGAAGTGATGATATTCTCCTTCCTGCGGAATCGCTTGCCCGGCAGACAGTGTCGGAAAAATCAATAGAAGAAGGCGATGTGATACCTCCCACAAAAGAAGAAAAAATAACTTCCGGAATCGCGAGGGAAAAAAACGAGGTATGGGGGGATATCCTTAAAAGTATTCAGAAAAAGAAGAAATCTACCTGGGCGTTTTTCAAGGAAGGCCGGCTGGTAAGCAGCGATGCGGGAGTATTGGTAGTTGCATTTTCCAGAAAATTTCTTTTTCAGAAAGAAAGATTGGAGCAACCGGAAGAAAAAAAACTTATAGAAAATTGTGCGAAAGAAGTAGTGCCGGGCTTTAGGGAACTGAAGCTTGTACTATTTGAAAAAGAAGAGCCGGAAGAGAACAGACAGAACCAAAGTTTAGACAATGGTGGTGGTGTACAGCAAATAAACGATACGGTGTTTTCAGAACCGGCAGTAAAAAAAACGTTAGAATTATTTGACGGTCGTGTTATTAAAGTTAACCGATAGGGGGGTGAAATGAAGGGTTTTGGCAATATGACAGAAATGATGAAACAGATGCAGAAGCAGGCGCAGAAAATGCAAAAGCAGATGGAGGATGCCCAGAGAGATTTGAAAGAACGTGTAATAGAGGCTACCTCCGGTGGCGGTATGATTACGGTACACATGAATGGGAAGCAGGAAATCCTTTCTATAAAAATTGACCCGGAAGTGGTAGACCCGGAAGATGTTCAGATGCTGGAAGATCTTATCCTTTCCGCCGTTTCCCAGGCGTTGAAAAAATCTCAGGAATTATATCAATCCGAGATGGGGAAATTTACCGGCGGGCTAAATATTCCCGGCATGTCAGGAATGTTTGGGGGATGATTCGTTCATTGATCATAAAGAGGTATGTGCTTTGAATACTTATCCGCAAACAGTGAATAAACTTATTAGTGAGTTTGGGAAAATGCCTGGGATTGGGCAGAAGACCGCAGAACGGTTAGCCTGTTATGTTTTAAAACAGCCGGTTGACGATGCTATGAAGCTGGCGTACGCTATTCGCGATGTAAAGAAATATATGAAAATATGTACTGTTTGTTTTAACGTCTCAGAAAATAGCCCGTGCCATATTTGTAGTAATATACGCAGGGATAGTTCAATTATTTGCGTTGTTGAACAGTTCGCAGATTTACTAACTATTGAAAAAACTGGCAAATATAACGGCCATTATCATATACTCCAGGGACATATTTCCCCCCTTGAGGGTATTGACCCCGACTTACTTACTATTGGCAGACTTTTGCAAAGAGTAAAAGACGACGGCGTTAAAGAGGTGATACTTGCCACTAATTTGAATATGGAAGGGGATATAACCGCCGTATATATATATAAACAATTACAATCATTTGGCGTTAAAGTTACGAGGATTGCCCGCGGGTTGCCGACTGGCAGTTATCTTGAATATGCAAATACTGCTATCGTAGCCGATGCGGTCAGTGATAGGAATGAGATGAGGAACTAGTTTAACGTATGCTTTTTACTGAAACACAACACCATATATTTATAGTTAATTTTTGGGAAGGTGATTTTTAATGAAAATGCAGTCTTCTTTATTGCCGCAACTCCAGCAAAAGATGAAGTTGTCTCCCCAGATAATTCAGTCTATAGAAATACTCCAGCTTCCGTTATTGGCCCTGGCAGAGCGCGTACAGCAAGAGCTGATGGATAACCCGGTTCTTGAGGAGGTGGTTGAACAACCGAAAGAAGATAGCCCTGTCTCAGAAGACGGCTCAATTGCCGGAGAAAATGCTGCTCAAACTGAATGGGATGACGCCAAAAAGGCAGAGGTTGACCGGCATAATGAGATGGCGGAAGATTGGAATGAATATTATTCGAAGACGACAATCCGGAAGAGTGCCCTTTCTGATGAACGTGATCAGAAACAAGAGGCATTGGAAAATACTGCCGCCAAACCAATGTCGCTTCATGATTACCTGCTGGGGCAGTTATCGCTTATGGAAGTTCCTGAACATCTTTATGAAGCATGTGAGAATATTATTTATTCTGTTGATACCTCCGGATATTTATCCGGTCCGTTAGAAGAAATAGTTTCGTCTTTTGAAAAACCTGTTTCTTTGGCGGACGCCGAAAAGGCGTTAGAAATTGTACAGACATTGGAGCCGCCTGGTATCGGAGCGAGAAATTTACAGGAATGTTTACTGTTACAGTTAGACAATCGTGATCCGAATTACCACATAACAAAGGATCTTCTGCAAAATTATTTATTAGAAATCGAATCAAGAAAATATCCTGCCATAGCAAAGAAAACAGGATATAGTCTTGAAACTATCAAAAAACAGGTAGAATTTATTCGTACACTAAACCCAAAACCAGGTTCTGTATTTAACGATGAAACAATTCCTTATGTGGTCCCTGAAGTGAAGGTAGAACAAATTGACGGGGAATATGAGGTATTTTTGATTGATAATGCGAATATACCACATTTGCATATTAGCTCCTTTTATAGAAAATCTTTGAGTGAAGGCAATATTGATAGTTCAACGCGCCAGTATATACAGAAGAAGATTGAATCTGCTAAATGGCTGGTTGACGCCATAGAGCAACGGAGGAGTACATTATATAAAGTAGCATGCAAAATTGTAAGCATGCAAAAGGGGTTTTTAGATGAAGGAGTTCACCGCCTGCGAACATTGAAGATGCAGGACGTTGCCGATATTGTTGGCGTCCATGTTTCAACGGTGAGCCGTGCAATTGCCCATAAATATATTCAAACCCCGCAGGGCGTTTTTGAAATGAAATTTTTCTTCACGGGAGGTTTTCAGAATGCCGACGGTAATATGGAATCATGGGAATCTATCCGGCAGAAACTTATTGAAATTGTTGCAAAAGAAGATAAATCAAACCCATTGAGCGATGAAGAGGTTGCAGATAAATTAGGCGCCTCAGGGGTAGACATAGCCAGGAGAACGGTCACCAAATACCGCCGTATTCTAAAAATACCCTCATCAAGGCAGCGAAAAGCATATTAGATTTACGAAGTACGATTTAAAATCCTAAATCCTAAGCTGGGGTCGCCAGAACCAACCAGGCAGGAAGTACGAAAGGTGGAACCACAGATTACACAGATTGCACTAATTAAAAAATTAAATATTTTGCCAAAAAATGCAAAGAAGTCCCATGCGGGTTCAGGTTTGCAACCGTTCTTCGTGAGCTCAGCCGAACGGTTGCAAACCTGAACCCGCGCCGAGTTTTTATAATAATTTCTACAGTTCACAATCTGCAATTTGCCGACTGTAGATTGCCGATTGCCGATTTTCTTTGCCGGATGAAACATTTATAAAAAGAACACTTATTTTTTGGACATTTAATCATGAAACGAAATTCTTTTAAAGTACACTTCTTTCTGCCAGTCTTTTTAATAGTAGCTCTTACTTATTTTACCGGTTGCTCCTCCACACACTGCAAAAGGCACATCGACACCATCAAGACAGACCTCGATTCACTCCACAAAGATGTAGATACAGTATTGGGGCTGGATAAACCATCCTCATTAGTAGAAGAATAAAATCCCTTCCCCCCCCAGGTTTACAGAATAGAGCGAAAAGAGATAATGCGAAAATTGGATCTTGATCTGATAATAGAAAAAGGTTTATTGATAGACGGTACCGGAATGCCCGGTAAAAAAATGGACGTTGGTATAAAGGGAAATAAGATTGAAGTAATAGAAGATCGTATTTCCTGTAATACCTGCACACGAATTGATGCAGAGGGGATGATCGTTGCTCCGGGATTCATTGACATTCACTCTCATAGCGATTTTCTGTGGCTTGCGTGTCGGGAAAGTGAAAGCAAAATACTGGACGGCGTCACTACGGAGGTTTGTGGCAATTGTGGGTTATCTGCTTTTCCGTTGCGGGGAAAATTACTGGAACGGCGCAGGCAAGGATTGTCAAAATACGGCATCGTTCCCTCATGGCGTTCTGCTCAAGGGTTTTTTGATGTTGCGGAAGGGATAAATAGTTCTGTAAACAGGGCTTTTCTTGTGGGTCATGGGAATATCAGAGCGTGTGCTGTAGGATATGATAACAGGGTTGCTACTAAAGCTGAATTATCGGTAATGTGCAAGTACCTGGAAGAAGCTATGAAAGCCGGCGCTTTTGGCATGTCCAGCGGTCTGGTTTATCCGCCGGGCTGTTATGCGGAATTTGACGAACTGGTAACAATGTGCAATAGGGTGAATGAATATGGCGGACTCTATGCAACCCATGTACGAAATGAAGGCGAAGACCTGGAAAATGCCATTGCTGAAGCGATAAAGGTGGCGGAAGAGACCGGCGTTAATGTGCAGATATCGCATATTAAGACAATGGGACAGGAAAATTGGCACAAATTGGAGAAGGTAAAGGCATTGATAGCATATGCAATAAACACAGGGGTGAATGTTACCTGTGACCGCTATCCCTATACAGCAGCAGCAACAGACCTCGACGTCATTTTGCCTGCCTGGGTATACGATGGAGGTATAGAAGATCAAATCCAAAGATTAAAAGACCGTGCGGTAAGAAAGCGCATTGCTGAAGAGATGTCAAAAGGTGATGAGGCGCCATTTTGGTCAGATATAGTTATTTCTTCTGTTTCTACTCAGAAAAACAGGTGGATGACTGGTAAATCTATTGCAGAAATCGCTGCGATACAGAAGAAACCCCCGCTGGAGGAGGTGCTAGACCTTCTGATAGAAGAGGATACCAGGGTGGATATTTTTTTGTTTAATATGTCTGAAAAAAATCTGGAAAGCATATTGAGTTGGGATTTTGTATGCGTGGGTTCCGATAGTTCCACCCGATCTGGCGAGGGCGTACTTGCTGAGGGCAACCCTCATCCGCGAAGTTATGGGACGTTTTCCAGGATATTGGGGAAGTTTTGCAGAGAAAAAAAGCTTTTTTCGGTAGAAGAGGCGATCCGGAAAATGACAGGCCTCCCTGCCCAAAAGGCGGGATTAGACCAGCGGGGTTTCATAAAAGAAGGATATTTTGCCGACATAACAATCTTTAATCCGGAAACAATTACTGACAAGAGTACCTTTGCAAACCCTCATCAATATTCGGTGGGAGTTGAATATGTAATTGTAAATGGAAACGTTACCGTGCAGAAGGGTAAACACTCCGGCATTAAAAGCGGTAAAATTTTGCGGAAAACTTTATGATTTTACAACACTTTAAATTTTTGAAAATTGATACACATATTTTTGCTCAACATGGGTGGCACGGACAAGCACAGCTTGTCCGTGCCACCCAAAGCTAAACTGCAATATGTTTTCAAAAAACTAAAATGTTACATGATTTTAGATTTACGATTTACGATTTTAAATCGTACCTCGTACCTCCAGGCGGGTTCAGGTTTGCAACCCAATGTCATTAAGTTAAGGATTATTTGACCAAGACAACCCCCTTTATCCCCCTTTTCTAAGGGGGACTTTTATGGCAGGTAGCTTAACTTAATGACATTGGTTTGCAACCTGAACCTATGAGTTTATGCGTATAATGAGGTCATGTACTGCGGTAAAAACCCTGTTTGTCATCTGGGATTTATTTGGCATTTTTCTGCTAATATAAGGTGGGATTGGAAGCATAAAACGTTTGGTTCAGGTTACAAACCTGAACCCGCGGAAATTTTAAATCGTACTTCGTAAATCGTCCTTCGTCCCACATACCCAGACATACCCAGACCGAGACGGTCTGGCTACCTTCGTCTATCGTCCCTCGTCCTTCGTAGTAGCCCGGTTCCCTTATTTTCTTTCTTTCCCGAAAGGGTCGCTCTTCATTGAAAGTGAAATCCGCTTTCTTCCAATATCCACCTCGATTACTGTCACCATTACTTTTTGATGAACGCTGACAACGTCCGCAGGGTTTTTAACATATTTATCCGCCATGTTGCTGATGTGCACCAGCCCGTCCTGATGAACCCCTATATCCACAAATGCCCCAAAATTGGTAATATTGGTGACAATCCCAGGCAATGTCATCCCTGTTTCCAGATCTTCTACTGCGTTAATGTCATCCTGAAAAGAAAAGGCTTCGAACTTTTCCCTGGGGTCGCGTCCGGGTTTATCCAATTCACTGAGAATATCATTGAGCGTTGGCAGTCCTGTTTCTTCAGTCACGTATTTCTTAAGGTCGATTTTGCTGCGAAACGCAGGGTTTTTCATGAGATCTTCTACGCCGCAATTTAAATGTTCCGCCATTTTTTCAACAATATAATAACTTTCAGGATGCACTGCGCTGGCGTCCAGAAGATTTTCGCCGTTCCTTATCCTCAGGAACCCTGCCGCCTGTTCAAACGCCTTATCACCAAGCCTCGGCACTTCAACCAGTTCCTTCCTGCTACGGAAGGGCCCGTGTTCGTTTCTGTATTCAACGATCTTTTTTGCCAGTTGCTGTCCGAGTCCGGAAACATATGAAAGCAATTCACTGCTTGCCGTATTCAGTTCCACACCCACAGAATTCACGCAGCTCATTACCACATCATCGAGTGACTGCCGGAGAGCCGTTTGGTCAACATCGTGCTGATACTGTCCCACACCAATGGATTTGGGGTCTATTTTTACCAATTCTGACAAGGGGTCAGACAGCCTTCTGCCAATAGATACTGCACCGCGAACGGTTATATCATAATCAGGGAATTCCTCCCTGGCAATATCGCTGGCAGAATATATGGACGCCCCGCTTTCATTTACCATCACGGTAATAATACTGCCGGGCAAGTCCATGCCTTTTACAAAACGTTCCGTTTCTCTACCCGCCGTGCCGTTTCCTATCGCGATTGCTTCAATCGCAAATTTTTTGCAAAGGATTTGCAGCGCTGAAGCCGATTCAGCAATCTTCTTTTGCGGCTCATGCGGAAAAATTGTTTCATTATGGAGCAGCTTACCCTGTCTATCCAGACATACCACCTTGCATCCGGTGCGGAAACCGGGGTCTATGGCGAGAATGTTTTTCTGTCCCAGCGGGGATGCCAGTAATAATTGTCTGAGATTTTTCGCAAACACCTGTATCGCCTCTTCGTCTGCTTCCTTCTTGGCGTTCAACCGTATCTCTGTTTCCATGCTGAGGCTCAGCAACCTTTTGTACGCATCCATAAGGGCTAGTTCCACCTGTGCCGATATCTCGTTTTCCGAAACAAGGTATTTTCGTTTTAAAAGATCGATTGCCATCTCTTGCGGGGGCGCTATGCTCAGCAAGAGAAACTGCTCTTTTTCTCCCCTGCGCATGGCAAGCATCCTGTGTGAAGGAACGGTAGCGACAGGCTCCTTCCACTCAAAATAATCCTTATATTTTTGCGCATCCTCTTCCTTTCCTTTTATCACTTCTGAGGTAAGAATACCTTCCTTAAGAAACAGTTCCCTCATTGCCTTCCGCGTATCCGCATCCTCATTGACCCATTCGGCAATGATGTCTCTGGCTCCCTGCAATGCTTCTTCTTCTGTAGTTACCCCCTTCTCCGCATCAATATAACGGGCAGCTTCGGTATGCACATCAAACTCTTTCTGTTCAAAAATCAGTTTCGCGAATGGTTCCAGCCCTTTTTCCCTTGCGGCAGTTGCCCTCGTTTTCCTCTTCGGCTTGTAAGGCAGATAAATATCCTCAAGCGCCGTTAGGGTTTCTGCTTCTTTCACCGCCTTTTCTAATTCAGGGGTAAGTTTTTCCTGCTTTGTCAATGAATTTAAAATAGTTTCTCTTCGTTTATCCAGTTCACGCAATTGGGTTATCCTGTCTCTTATTGCCAATATCGCCACCTCATCCAGGCTACCGGTCATTTCTTTCCGATACCTCGCAATAAAAGGCACCGTATTTCCCTCATCCAAAAGGGCTATTACTGTGCTTACCTGCTTTGCAGAAAGAGAAAGTTCCTGCGCCGTTTTGTTGCTGTTTGTATCCAAATCCATTGTTTCTTCCTTAGATAGTATGGTATAAATATAAAATTTCTTAACGAATAATTATACTTATACATCCTCTTAAATACATCATGAAATGAAAAAAACAATGGATAACATAAACGAAAACGAAGGGAAAAATATACTTGTTGTTGATGACGACACTACTGTCCTTGATTTTTTATCTGCCCTTATCAAAGAATATGGATACAATGCAGTCATTTGTCCCAGGCCGGAAGAGGCAATGGCAATGATAAATACGAACAACATTAATACCGTTCTTACGGATATAAAAATGCCGCGCATATCGGGTATACAACTTCTCAAAGAATTCCGGAGATTTGATCCCGAAATACCGGTAATTCTAATCACTGCATACGCAGATATAAATTATGTTGTTTCCTCTTTAAAAGAAGGGGCGTTTGATTTCATCTTTAAACCATTTAACCCGGAAATCCTGATGAATAGTTTGGAGAAGGCCGTTGAATTTCATAGACTCAGGCAAATAGAAAAAAACTATACGAAATCGTTAGAGGAGACCCTTAAAAAAAGAACACAGGAAATTACGCAAAAGAATATTGCCCTTGGTGAAATCCTCGGACGACTCGAAATCGAGAAAAAACAGATGCAAGACAATATAATCGCCAATGTGGAAACTTTACTGCTGCCGGTAATACAAAAACTCAAAATAGATGGAGATTCGCAAAAGTATCTTGATTTATTAAAAAAAAATATAGAGGAATTAACCTCTCCATTCGGCTTAAACCTGACGAAGAAAAAATATAAACTCAGCCCAAGAGAAATTGAAATTTGCAATATGATAAAAAGCGGACTCACAAGCAAAGAAATCTCCAAACTGCTGAATATATCCCTTCGCACTATTGAAAAACATCGGGATAACATTCGAAATAAACTTGGCATAACAAAAAATGACGCCAACCTGTCTTCCTTTCTTAAAGTGTTTTAAAAAAAAACCACATACATCTAACACGTATTATTGATACGTATTAGATACGTAATCTATACGTATTGCCATATCTCTTATTACCTTGTAAAGTAGTCACATAGTCGAATCGTCAAATAGTTAAATAGTTGAATGGATGATTCTTTGAATCGTTTCAACCACATTGTAGAGACGCACGGCCGTGCGTCTCTACTGTTACCAATTTCCATTGTTTTTTATATCTTAATGCAGAAAGGTGAGGAGAATATTAATGAAGATGTCCGTGACGGCAAAAATAATCGTGTTGTTTGTATTGGCGGGTGTAATACCCTTAATTGCTATTGGCGTACTAAGTTATATTACATCGAGCAAGGCATTGCGGGTACAGGCGTTTAACCAGTTAGAGGGAGTCCGCGAAATCAAGAAGGCGCAGATACAGCAAGTCTTCCTGGATCGGGAAAACGATATGGGAGTGCTTGTAGACACGGTTAATACCCTCCGTGAAGAAGCAATAAATAAATTGATTGCAGTGCGGGAAATAAAGAAGACGCAAATCGAGACATACTTCAGAGACCGGCTTACCCTTATGGATGATGTGCAGATGAACCTTCGCTTTACAGGGGGCATCGGACTCTTTGCAGAGGCGTTCAAGGTGGGTATTGAAAGCCCACAGTATCAGGAACTGAGCAAAACCAGGGAAAAAGGGTTTTCCATATTTATGGAAAACTTTGGTTTCTACGACGTATTTCTCATTGACCCCGAAGGAAACGTGGTATATACCGTTTGCAAGGAATCCGACCTTGGGGCGAATTTAATAAACGGTCCGCTGAGCAACTCAGGGCTGGCAAGGGTATTTCAGAAGTCAAAAAACCAAAAAGCTATAGAAGATTTCTCATGGTATGAACCGTCAAAAGAGCCCGCCGCCTTTATTGCCGCGCCGCTCAAAGACGCAAACGGAAACTATGTTGGATGCGCGGCATTTCAGATATCCCTGAAAGATGTTAATAAAATCATGCAGGAACGCAATGGATTAGGCAAAACAGGAGAAACCTATCTGGTAGGGCCTGGAAAGCGTATGCGTTCCGATTCGTTCCTTGACCCTGAGGGCCATTCGGTAAAGGCGTCTTTTGCAGGTACGATAGAAAAAAACGGTGTGGATACTGTAGCGGCAAATGCTGCCCTTTCCGGCAAGACAGGAGCCGAGGTAATAAAAGATTATAACTGCAATCCCGTTCTTTCCGCCTATACACCTGTAAAGGTGGGAGATTTAACGTGGGCGCTGATTGCGGAGATAGACGTGGCGGAGGCGTTTTGTCCGGTGGATAATGACGGCAAATACTTTTTTGCCAAATATATAGAAAAATACGGGTATTATGACCTCTTCCTTATGAACCCGGACGGATATGTTTATTATACGGTATGCAAAGAACCTGACTACCAGACCAACATGGTTAACGGGAAATACAGCAGTTCCAATCTGGGGAAAATTACACGCAAAACGCTGGAGACAAAGCAGTTTTGCCTTGCCGACTTTGAGCCGTACGCACCGAGCAACGGTGAGCCTGCCGCCTTCATTGCCCAGCCAGTAGTAAACAACGGAAATGTGGAGACAATCGTTGCGCTCCAGTTATCGCTTGACTCGATAAATGCGGTCATGAAACAGAGGGAAGGCATGGGTGAAACGGGAGAGACGTACCTTGTGGGCGCTGATAAGCTTATGAGATCGGATTCTTACCTTGACCCTGCAAACCATTCGGTAAAGGCGTCTTTTGCAAATCCTTCAAAGGGAAAGGTGGATACCGAGGCGAGCAGGGACGCACTGTCGGGGAACACCGGTTCTAAAATCATAATCGACTACAACGGGAACCCTGTACTTTCTTCATACACGCCGTTAAAGGTGGGAGACGTCAACTGGGCGCTTCTTGCGGAGATAGACAAGGCGGAGGCGTTTGCAGCGGTAAACAGGTTAGGCATGTGGATGATCATCATCGGCGCATTGTCGGGTGGGTTTGTGGCTGGCCTTGGATACCTTGTAGTCAAATTAACGAACAGGATATCGAACCTCTTCAAAAACCTTCTTACGGATTTGACGGGAAATGCGAACCAGTTGGCGTCTGCGTCCGAGCAGATATCCGCATCCAGCCAGAGCCTTTCCGAAGCTACTTCAGAGCAGGCGGCGTCCATAGAGGAGACGTCATCGACGATGGAAGAGATGTCGTCAATGACGAAGCAGAATGCGGACAATGCAAAGGAGGCGGCAGCCCTTGCGAAGCAGTGCAATGATTCTGTAGAGAAAGGGAATCGTGCGGTAGTAGGCACGGTAGAGAACGGAAACAGCGCCGTAATACAGATGGCAGGGGCGATGAATGAGATATCTGACAGCAGCGGAAAGATAGCGGACATTATAAAGATCATAGAGGGTATAGCGTTCCAGACGAACCTGCTGGCGTTAAATGCGGCGGTAGAGGCGGCAAGGGCAGGGGAACATGGAAGAGGGTTTGCGGTGGTAGCCGAAGAGGTGAGGAATCTGGCTCAAAAAAGTTCTACTGCGGCGAAGGATATAACGACATTGATAACGGACAGTGTGAAGAAGGCGGAGACGGGCAAGGAGCTGGTGGACAAGACGAAGGGGGTATTGTCGAGTGCAGTGCAGCAGGTGAAGGATGTATTTTCCGGGGTAGTGGAACAGGTGCAGAGGGTGGTGCAGTTGGTGAACGAGATATCGGTTGCATCGGAGGAGCAGGCAAACGGGATAGACCAGATAGGGAAGACGGTGCAGCAGATGGATCAGGTGACGCAGCAGAATGCGGCGAATGCGGAGCAGACCGCTGCGGCTAGCGAGGAGTTAACGGCGCAGGCGCAGGCATTGAATGATTTGGTGGATAAGGTGGCGAGAGAAGTGAATACAGGTGGCGGTGAAACCGGAGAGGAAAGAAGGGCCGTTTCCGGACAGCCGTCAGGAAAAAGGCAAGCAATACCTGCAGAGAGGACAGCGGCAGCGGGAAAGAAAAAACCCGCGTTGAGAGGAGATGGCAGTAAAATGGCGCAGGCAAAGACAGCGCCAAGGGATATAATTCCTATGGAGGACGGGGATTTTAGCGATTTTTAAGATTGGTTTCAGGGGTTTAGAAGGTTTCTTCTAGTTCCTACGCTTGCGTGGGAACTAGGGGGAAGTGTTACAAAATGTTCAATATTCAACATTTTTCTTACTGCGTAACTTGTGTTGCACGGTTTTGAAGATTAATCACGGCGGGTTCAGGTTACAAACCTGAACCCGCGAATATTTGTAGGGACACGCCATGGCGTGTCCCTACTGTAGTAAAAATCTTTTTAGTTGCGGCTACGCCGCACTATTTAGTATATATATCGCATGACAAACAGTCCCCCAAAAATAAAAATTCCTTGCCGCTTTCGCAAAAAGCGTTTCTGGGTATCCTCGCTGTACTCCTTCCGGTAATCGTCACATTCATCCTGGTTTACAATCATAACAGGGTATATTTAAAAAACCGTGTTCTCGATACCCTAACCATTATTGCAGAGGCATATGAGGGGCATGTCTATCAGTTTCTGGAGCAGTCTAAACGCCGTGCCCAGGACTTTGCCAGCGATGGGTTTATAAGGACACAGCTTCTCAGGAAAATTCGCGGAGAGACTTCATCAAAAGACGTCCTGAGTAAACACCTGATCAAAAACA
The DNA here is from genome assembly GCF_039794105.1 of Candidatus Kuenenia sp. Lineage (GTDB taxonomy): Bacteria > Planctomycetota > Brocadiia > Brocadiales > Brocadiaceae > Kuenenia. Next base: position 169,368 of record NZ_JBDIWA010000003.1, on the reverse strand, counting down.
AGATCGTCCTCGATAAGACCATTAATACCATACATGTCCTCTCCATAGAAGGAAAGGTTGTCGCTTCCACAAACAGCACTGAAATAGGAATGGATTATTCCGGCGAACCTTTTTTTGTGAATGGAAAAGACGCCATTATCGTAGGAGAAACATACGTCCTGCATACGGACCTCCCAGAGATTGTCATCTCTGCCCCTGTCTATACGAAAGATACACACAAGGTAATCGGGGTAATTGCAAACTTTGTACAGATTTCAGAGCTTGATCACCTTTTATCCGGAGAATATCACCGCGAGATGGGAGCAATTTCATGGGGAAAGGGGAAGGGTTCCTGGAAAACAATGGAGATTTATCTGGTCAACCGCAACAAACTCATGATTACAAAATCCCTGTTTATAAAAGATGCGACTCTGAAACAGGCAGTCAATACACCGCCCGTCAGGTTAGCTATGGATTCAGGCAGGGAGATGTCCGGATTCTACAAGGATTACCGTGGCGTAGAGGTAGTAGGTGCCTCGATGTTTATCCCCTCCCTGCAATGGGTGCTGCTGGTTGAAATTGACAAGAATGAGGTGCTAGCCCCTGTCAGAATAATCCTTTTGAGCGCCGGAGTTACCGGCGCTGTTGTTATTGGAATGATCATGCTCATCCTGATCCTTTTCCTGAAAAAGGTAGTAAAACCGCTCCGTACCATCTCACATGCCGCAACAGAGATTGCCCGTGGCAATCTTGACACGGCCATCCCGGTGAAAACGAACGATGAAATAGGCGTCCTTTGCGAATCGTTTAACGCCATGTCCCATGACATTAAAACAAGGACTTCCGAACTTATAAAGAGCAATGGAAGGCTTGCCGAGGCGCAGAGCATCGCACGGCTGGGAAACTGGGAATGGGATATAACAAACAATGATCTCTACTGGTCAGATGAAGTATATTGCATATTTGGCATGGTTAAGGGAGAATTTGCCGCATCCTATGAGGCGTTTTTGGAATGCGTACATCAGGATGACCTTGAGTATGTGAAAAAATCAGTTGAGAACGCCATTCACGGAAAGAAACCATACGAGATTGACCACCGGATACTCCTGAAAGACAATACCGTGCGTGTCGTTCATGAGAAGGCAACCGTTCTGTTTGATGATACGGGAAAAGCCGTCCGTATGGCAGGAACGGTTCAGGACATCACCGAATGGCGGCGCAGGGAGGAAGAAATAAATCTGCTGCAAGCGCTGATACTGGCAGTAGGCGAAGCAGAAAATCTGCACGATGCGCTCGTTATTACGCTGGAAAAGGTATGCAACGCCACAGGATGGATTTACGGCGAGGCATGGGTGCCTCATCCTGGCGACAAATATCTGGAGCGGGATCATACATATTACAGCAAGATAGATAGTCTGGAAAGATTCAGCAAATTAAGCGGAGAGTATCGCTTTTCTCCCGGGGTTGGGCTTCCCGGTCGCACATGGATAGAGAAGCAACCGGTCTGGATACGTGACGTCACCGTTGACCCAAATTATCCGCGTGCGCCGCTTGCAAAGGAGGCTGGACTAAAGGCAGGAGTTGCCTTCCCTATAATGACGGATAAAGATGTGGTAGCGGTTATTGTGTTTTATATGTCCGAACCGCGGGAAAGGGACGAATGGCTCATTGGACTCGTTTCATCCGCTACGGTTCAGCTTGGACAGGTCATCCAGCGTAAACAGGCGGAGGATGCGCTGCAAAAAAGCGAAGAACTGCTCCATTCCATTTTGGATAATACCACAGCGGTTGTGTATGTAAAAGACCTCCGGGGGCATTACGCCTTTATCAACAAGCGGTTTGAGGATTTATTTAATATAAGGAAGGATGAAATAAAGGGCAGGACTGATTATGACCTGTGGCCTGCGCAGATGGCTGATGTATTCAGGAAAAACGACCGGAAGGCAATTGAAGCCGGAAGGCCTTTGGAATTTGATGAGATTGTGCCGCACGATGATGGAGAACACACTTACATTTCAATAAAATTTCCTCTCTTCGATGCAAACGGCGCTATTTACGCCGTTTGTGGCGTCTCAACGGATATCAACGAACGTAAGCAGATGGAAGACCAGCTTCGGAAATTATCACGCGCTATTGAACAAAGTCCAGCGATAGTGATTATTACTGATACAAACGGCATTATCCAGTATGTCAATCCTAAATTCACACAATTAACCGGTTACACGCCGGAAGAAGTCATTGGGGAAACCCCTAAAATTCTAAAATCGGATATGACGCCACATGAACAATACAAGCAGTTGTGGGAGACTATTACCACCGGCAACGTATGGAGGGGAGAATTTGTCAACAGGAAAAAGAACGGAGATCTCTATTGGGAGATAGCATGCATCTCTCCAATAAAAAATGCAGAAGGCGTTATTACTAATTATGTTGGTGTGGCGGAGGATATTACCTTGGCCAGGCAAGAGGAGGAGGAAAAGGAGGAACTGAGGGAGCAGCTTTATCACGCACAAAAACTGGAGTCTATCGGACAGCTTGCGGGCGGCATTGCTCACGACTTTAACAATATCCTTACCGCTATAATCGGGTACGGCAATTTGCTGCAAATGAGTATGAAAGAAGACGACCCGCTGAATGACTATGCAAAAAAGATACTTATTTCTGCGGAAAAGGCAAGTTATTTAACCAGGGGTATCCTTGCATTCAGCAGAAAACAGATAAGTAATCCAAGACCCCTCAACCTGAATGAATTGATAAGAGCCACCGAAGGTTTCTTAAAGCGGCTTATCGGTGAAGACGTTGAATTAAAGACTTCAACTTCGGACAAGGATTGTATTGTAATGGCGGACAGTGGTCAGATAGAACAAATATTGATGAACCTCAGCACCAATGCGAGAGACGCAATGCCAGAGGGTGGGTCTGTAAAAATAAGCACGGATATTGTAGAACTGGATAGCGACTTTGTGCAGACGCATGGTTACGGCGAACCGGGAAGGTATGCCGTAATAACCTTTTCAGACACGGGGAAGGGGATGGATGAAGGAACGAGCAAAAAGATATTCGAGCCGTTCTTTACCACCAAAGAAGTGGGGAAAGGTACAGGACTGGGCCTTTCTATCGTTTACGGGATAGTAAAACAGCACAATGGCTTTATAAACGTATACAGCGAACCGGGCAAAGGCACAATATTCAGGATATACCTGCCCATGATTGTACAGGCGGCAGACAAGGCAAAACCGGAGAAGCATGTTCTGCCCGTGTTTGGCACGGAAACAATACTGGTGGCAGAGGACCAGATTGAGGTCAGACATCTTGTAAAAACAGCGCTTGAGGGGGCGGGATATAGGGTAATAACAGCGGAAAACGGAAACGACGCAATAAAGAAATTCATGGAAAACCGCGACAAAATACATATGCTCCTTTTTGACGTAATCATGCCGGGAAAGAACGGCAAGGAGGCATATGACGAGATAAGGGAGGTAGCGCCCGGGATAAAAGCGCTCTTTACGAGCGGATATCCTGAAGACGTAGTTAACCAGAAGATGATTATTAATGAACGATTGCATTTTATTACAAAACCCGTTTCGCTCGCAGAGCTTTTGAGGAAGGTGAGAGAGGTGCTGGATAATTAACGACAGTCGGCAGTACTCAGTCCTCAATCGGCAATCGGCAATCCTCAATCGACAGTCGGCAAATTGTAGACTGCTGACTGCTGACTGCTGACTGCTGACTGCTGACTGCTGACTGCCGATTGTAGATTGTAGATTGTAGACTGCCGACTGGAGACAGTGGACTGAACAATCATTTAATAATGAATAAGGGCATAAAATATGGCAACAGGTTTCAGAAACTTAACCGCATATAAAAAATCATTTGATCTTGCAATGGATATTTTTAAATCAAGTAAAACATTTCATATGGAAGAAAAATATGGGCTGATAAGTCAAATAAGAAATTGTTCACGCTCTGTTTGCGCTTGCATTGGGGAAGGTTATCGCAAGCGAAAATATCCGGCACATTTTGTAAGCAAGATGACTGACGCAGATATGGAAAATACCGAGACGCAGGTGTGGCTTGATTTCGCTCTTGCATGCGAGTATATTTCAAAAAATGTTTATGTTGACTTTATTTCCAGGTCGGAAGAAATTGGCCGACTGCTTAATCATATGATTGAAAACCCTGATAAGTACAAATAGTATGCTAACTGTTCAGTCGGCAATCCTCAGTCCTCAATCCTCAATCGGCAGTCTACAGTCGGCAGTCCACAATTTGCCGATTGCCGATTGCCGATTGCCGACTGGCGACTGGCGATTTAAAATAATAACTGTGGTATCTGAAATGCAAAAATCTAAAATACTTGTAGTTGATGATGACTATTACGTTCGTGAATCTGTTTCCCTGATCCTTGCCAGATATAATTATGACGTCACTGCCTGTGAAAATGCGAGAGACGCCCTGGAAAAATTTCAGGCGGATAATTTTAATGTGGTATTGACGGATTTCAGGATGCCTCAGATTTCCGGGATTGAGCTGATTGAAAAAATCCATGCGATAAATGAGGAAATACCAACGATCCTGATGACTGCATACGCAGAGCTGAATACGGCAATTGATGCGATAAAGAGAGGGGTTTTCGAATTTGTCATAAAACCGTACAAGCCGGAACATCTTCTCTCTGTGATTGAAAAAGCGGTGAGGCACAACCGTCTCATACAGATGGAAAAGACCTACAAAAGGACGCTTGAGGGCGAGGTGGCAAAAAAGACGCGCGAGCTGAGAGAAGCCTTAATGCAGGTGAAGCACATGAGCAAGGAAATAATACAACGTCTGTCGGCGGCGGCTGAATACAGGGATACGGAGACCGGCGCCCACATTTTAAGAATAGGGCTTTATTCCCAGAAGATTTCCCACGCTCTGAATATGCCTGCAAATTTTGTTGAAACAATAATCTTTGCAAGCCCCATGCATGATATTGGCAAGATAGGCATACCTGACAGTATTCTGTTAAAGGAAGGCATTCATTCGCCCGAAGAATTTAACCTTATGAAAACACATACGACTATAGGAGAAAAGATACTCTCCGGTTCATCCCATGAGGACATACATATGTCCGCGTCAATTGCCTTGTGTCATCATGAGAGATGGGACGGCACGGGCTACCCGCGCGGGTTGAAGGGGGAAGATATACCAATTGAAGGCAGGATAGTAATGCTTTGCGATCAGTATGATGCATTAAGAAGTAAGCGTCCGTATAAACCGGCTTTCAGTCATCAGAAGTCCGTTGAGATTATCACAAAGGGGGACGGCAGAACGATGCCCGAACACTTTGACCCAAAGATATTGAAGACATTTATTGATATCGCTCCGGGTTTTGAGGAAATATACGAAAAACAGGATGATTTAAGCATTTTCCAAATTGCGGAGAAAAATACCACTTAACAGTCTACAGTCTACAATCGGCAATCTGCAATCTGCCGATTGCCGACTGTAGATTCTATAGTTTCGGCTTTAACAGCGGAAACAAGATAACTTCTCTGATGGAAACGTTATTGGTGAGCAGCATAATAAGCCTGTCGATGCCTATCCCAAGACCGCCTGCCGGTGGCATTCCGTATTTAAGGGCGGTTAAAAAATCTTCATCAATCTTTCCGGTAATATCTGTTTCTGTGCCAATTTGTTCATGAAATCTTCTGTCCTGTTCTATCGAATCATTAAGTTCCGAATAGGAATTTGCCACTTCCATAGATGCGATGTACAATTCAAACCTTTGGGCAAAACGAGGGTCGTGCGCACACGTTTTTGTCAGAGGGCAGATTGAAGTGGGATAATCCAGCACAAAGGTGGGGTTTACCAGTGTTTTTTCAACCAGTTCCTCAAAAAGGGTATTGGCGATGTTGTCTCTGCTGATACCGTTTGTCTCTAAACCCAATTCCTTCGATTTCCTTATTAACCCTTCTTCATCGTCGTATGATATGCCGCTGTGTTCTTCCAGAAGTTCACAGAAAGTTGCGCGTCGCCACGGGGGCGTCATATTGACCGTTATTTCCCCGAATGGGAGTTCATATTTCCCCTGTATTTTCATTGCCAGCGAGGTGATCAGCCCTTCCGTCAATTCCATCATGCCGTTGTAATCACTGTATGCCTGGTATAATTCCATCATTGTGAATTCAGGGTTGTGGCGTGTGGAAATGCCTTCATTTCTGAAATTGCGGTTAATTTCATATACCCTTTCCATGCCGCCCACCAGCAGTCTTTTCAAATATAGTTCAGGTGCGATTCTTAAATACAAATCAATATCCAGGGTATTATGATGGGTGATAAAGGGCCTTGCCACCGCTCCGCCTGGTATTGGCTGCATCATGGGTGTTTCCACTTCCACAAAATCCCTCTCATTCAAAAATGCGCGTATGTAATTGATAATCTGTATGCGATTTAAAAATGTTTGCATAACATCCTGGTTTGTAAACAAATCAACATACCGCTGTCTGTGCCTGAGTTCAATATCTTTCAGCCCGTGCCATTTTTCAGGGGGGTTAAGCAGCGATTTCGACAACAGGGTAATATTGTCCGCAAAGATCGTTATTTCTCCCGTTCTCGTTTTGAAAAGTGTGCCTTCTACGCCTAAAATATCGCCAAGGTCGAGTAAATGGGAGATTTCGAATGCATCTTCTCCTACTTTATCGCGCTTTATATACACCTGTATTTTACCCGTCCGGTCACGTATGTCTAAAAATACTGTTTTCCCGTGCGGACGCATCGTCATGATGCGGCCGGCAGCCTTAGCCTTAATATCATCACGGTCAGGCGCGAAATCCTGAAGGATCGCTTGTATTGATTGTACATTGTCGTATCGTCCTCCAAACGGATCGACGCCTTTATCCCTCAATTTTTGCAGCTTTGTAAAACGTTCCTGTTCATATTTTTCCATTACTATTTACATCCTTTGGCAACAAATATTCATATTGAAATATCTTCATCAATCAACTCAATTTAAGAGCGCTGCACTGCGTTAATCTTTCTGTGTAGTTGGGTCAGGAATTTTCCTGTAGTACGAGGTCGTCAAACAATACATACGAATCGGATTTTGTCCAAAGCCCTATGCCGCCGGAAGAAAACGTATCGTCTAAAACTTCAATTACCATTGCATTTTCGAAAAAGCAGCGTATCTTTTTCCCGTCATAAACAACTTTTAACAAATGCCACTCGTTTGAAGATACGGGCATATTTTTTTCGCCAAGCAGTTTTTGCTGTCCATTTGACACTTTATATAAATGCACATTGTTTTTCAATGCATTGGCGCTTAACACATAATAGTTTTGATTATCCTTATACCTGAAGACCAGTCCTGCAGCCTGGTCTATCTCTCCGCCTTCAGCGCGAAATTTTACATATACCATGGCGTCTTTGTAGTCGATATACTCAACCATCAGCAAAGGGAAACGCTTAGCAGTTTTATCCGTTTTTGTCTGTACAACGACATTGTCTGAAGAAGGTGAGTGCTGCACTTTCAGTACCCTCCATTGTCCCTTTTTACCGCTGCCGGTATGGGCTTCAAAAAATCCCTTAGGCGTGTTGGATAACTCGTCGTTGTCAAAATAATACTCTTTCCTTTCTCCCAATATTTCGGCGACAGTCACCTTTTGACCCTGCTGTGCAAAAGCGCCGCTGGTTATTAAAAAATTCATACAAACAAAAATAATTAGCGCATATTTTTTCATAACAAACTCCATATGTTAAAAAAATAAAAAAAATAAAAAATAAACTTTTTAGATTTACGAAGTACGATTTGCGATTTGGGGTTTTAAATCGTACCTCGTAAATCGTAATTCGTAAATCATATTCAGTGGAATATCCCTAATTGTTTTTCAAGGGTCTCCACCATTATGAAATACTTTTCATGCAGTCCGTTACTGATATATTTCTCCTCAACCGCATTTAACCGTCCTATCAGAGCTAACTGGTCATCGTGAGATAGTAGCGTATCTATCCACGGGAAAAGAGCCTTTTCCTCCGTTTGGAGGTGTTTTTTTACATATTTGATATATCCGTAACCAGCTTTTTTGATAGTCTTTCTCGCCTTTTTGCCTAAAGATATTCCTTTCACTGCATCTGATAAAGCCCTTTTCCGGTCTCTTGCCGATATATGCTCCATTAATAGCCGTCCCAGAAAATCTTTCTTTTCCATACCTCCTTGTATATTTTTGACAAAGGGAAAAAGTATTTCGTTTTCTTTTTCAATATGGCAAATATCAAAAAAATAACTCATAACCTCTATACTCTTTTCAAATGTTTCTTTGCTGACGGAATCAACGTCGTCTTCCATGAGCATTATTGCCTTCTCAAGTGTTATTAATACCCTTTTCTGCAGCGCAAAATCAGTTCTCAGCAATTCCGTGGCAAACGCATGAGACCCTTCATAGTTTTTAAAACTATCAGAGGTTCTGCGTTCCTTGTTGGCACAGGAAAAAACTGGCAGGCAAAGAATAATGGTAAAGAGGATACAATATTTTTTCATGTATGTGTTTCTATTTTAATGTATAAGAAATTCAAAATTTTGTAGAGACGCATTGCAAAAGAACAAAGTCGCTGCCAAATGCGGCCTGATTTAACGTTCATATTTAGGAATTGCAGTATTTTCAGTTATGCAATGAACAAACCCACCCCTAACCCCTCCCAAGAGGGGACTTATCAAATTCCCCTCTTGGGAGGGGTTAGGGGTGGGTAAAAATGAATGCCGTTGGATAAACACAGCCTATTTTAACAATGCCCTTGCAATACGTATATCATCAGGCGTAGTGATTTTTATATTTTCATCAGAGCCGGGAACAATATAGACGGGGTGGCCTGCCTCCTCCACCATTTGGGCGTCATCGGTGAATTCTCTACCGGTATGTTGAAATTGGCGAAAGACGTTCATAATCAACGTTTTTTCAAACCCCTGGGGGGTCTGTGCCATCCATAGCTTGTTCCTGGGAATAGTCCTCTTTATTGATAAATCGTCATTTACTTCTTTTACTGTTGCTTTCATTGGCGCGGCAAGGATTGCAGCTTTATGTTCCCTTGTCTTGTAAATCACCGCTTCTATATGTTCTTTTTTTACAAGCGGCCGTACCAGATCATGGATAAGCACTATTTCCGCATCCGCTTCGACATTGCACAAACCGTTAAACACGCTGTCCTGTCTCCTTTTTCCTCCCGGAACGATTTTTTTTATATTGTATGCATCCAGCGAATCCCGCCACGTATCCAGAACAACATTTATCTCCGGTTCTCCGACAATCAGAATAATTTCGCTAATCAGGCTGCATTGGGAAAACCGGTCTATTGTATGAAGGAATACCGGTTTATCGTTGATCTGAATGAAAGGTTTTTTCACATCACCTCCCATACGTAACCCAAGTCCGGCGCCAACCAGGATGCCAGATACTTTCACTTTACCCACCCGAAATATTTTTTTTAAGTTCCGCAGCAATATCTTCCAATGACTGAGATATGATCTTTACGTCTGATAAGACCGGCATAAAATTCGTATCGCCGTTCCATCTTGGCACTATATGCAAATGTATATGGCCTGGCAACCCCGCGCCTGCTGATTTTCCCAGGTTAATGCCTATATTAAAACCATCTGGTTTCATAAGCGATGAAAGGTGTTTTTGCATCTTACCCGTCATCTTCATTATCTCCAGTAATTCACTATCGGCAAGTTCGGTGATATCTGCCACATGCCTGTTTGGGACAACCATGAGGTGTCCGTTGTTATAGGGATATTTATTCAAAATGCAAAAACATTGCTCGCCGCGGCATACGATATGTTTTTCCTCTTCCGAACTGCCGTTGTACGCTTCGCATAAAAAACATGCCTCTTTTTCAGACGCGTTCTTAATATACGTCACACGCCATGGCGCCCATATATTTTTCATCATTCAAAAACCCTTTATTTTAACGTTTACCTTATCAGTAATTTCTTTGCCGTTTTTTGGCAAAATATTTAATTGTAAAATCTGAAATATGTTCTGAATTAGTCATTGTTAAGTTTGTGATTAATTTTTTAATCTGTGCAATCTGTGTAATCTGTGGTTCCTTTTTCGTATTTCGTATTTCTTATCTCGTGCTTGTTTGGTTCCGGCTATGCCAGCTTAGGAATTTTCGATATTTTGTAGAGACGCATTGCATGCGTCTGGAAACTGCTATGCGTAATGAAAATGTTTACAAAACAAAGAGACGCATGCAATGCGTCTCTACATTAACATTATCAAACAGATGCAGTGGCGAAGCGCCGGAAAAGGCTCATTAGCCCATTGCACAACAACCACAACCTCCGCCCGCCTTGTTTCCTGCGGGGGCAGGATTGCCATTGCCTGTCCCTGAGGCGCCGAAAACGGAAAATATTTTTTCAACTTGTTCGCTTCGGCAGGAAGGGCAAAACAGCGTTTTTTGTTCAGAGGCGCTTTTAAAATATTCCTCAAATGTTATGTTGCATTTGTTGCATTTAAATTCATATACGGGCATATAGCTTTCTCCATCATTAAGGTAAATAAGAAACAGGGTTAACAGGTGTATCTTTTACATATATTTTAAAGTGAATTTCTTTTGTGCTGCTTTCCTTCGTGAGGGGGTCAAAAGTGGCAATTGTCTGCCCTTGTCCAACATAGTTTCCTTCCCCGACAACTGGTATACAATGGGCGCCATATAAAGTTCTTACTTCCCCATCATGTTTGATTACGACCACATAAAAATTATTGTCCGAACCGGAAACCGCTTCTACCGTTCCTTTTTTTGCCGCAACGATTTCTTGTCCTGGATGGGTTTGTATACTTATACCCATAAACTTTCTGCCGTTTCTTGTTTGGTTAAAATGCGATACGATATCCCCTTTTACGGGCCAGATAAAACCTTTTGAAGAAACGCGGTTTTGAGACGGCATGGCGCTTACTGTTGGGTTGCTATATGACTTATAGGAAAGATTGTTCGAGGGAATAGTAATTTTCTGTCCTATCTTTAAATCCCGTATATCTTTTATTTGATTTGCCGCCACAATTGACTCGACCGACACGCCGTAATTTTTTGAAATACGCCACAACGTGTCCCCTTTCATAATCGTATAGGTAGTCATCGCCTTTTGTGGTTCTTCAGAAGCCACCGGCTTTTCTTTAAGCAAGGGAATTTCCGTTTTCTCTTGTTGAGTGGCGCACCCACCCAGAAAAAACAATGCATACACGGCTGAGAGAAAGATGATATAAATGTTACGTAAATAACTTTTTATGCTATTCATATTAAGGCAACATACTGGTCATTAGTCATTGGTTAACTTCGCGGGTTCAGGTTTGTAACCTGAACCAAACGTTTTATACTTTCAATCCCGCCTTCTATTGGCATAACGATTGACAAATAAATTCCAGATGCCAAACAGGGATTTTGTGATTTGGGCATTGGAATTTTATCGCAGTACATGGCTCCATTATCCATATAAACTCATGGGTCCAGGTTGCAAACCAATGTCATTAAGTTAAGGATATTTGATCAAAAACAACCCCCTTTATCCCCCTTTTCTAAGGGGGACTTTTGCGGCCGGTCGCTTAACTTAATGACATTGGTTTGCAAACCCGAACCCGCCAGGAGTCCTTAGTCCTTCGTTAACTGCCGATTGCCGAAGATTGTAGACTGTAGGATTGCCTACTGCTTAAGGCACTATTTTGTAATGGCATCTTTTCGAACAATGGGTTTTTTCTTTTTATCTGTTGATATTTTCCTGTGCTGATAATCAAAATCGGCTAACCGGTGTTCACTGTTTGGGAAATTATCACCGAGATAAGACTGGCGCGCGACCGGATTATTTAATATTTCCTGTGTTGTGCCTTTTGCAACAACCTCGCCTTCGCTGATGATATATGAATGAGAGGTAATGCTCAGCGCCTCCCGGACATTGTGGTCGGTAATAAGGATGCCGATTCCCTTATCTCTGAGTTTTAAAACGATTTCCTGCACCTCATTTACCGCAATAGGATCCACACCGGTGAAGGGTTCGTCCAGCAAAATCATGGAAGGAGAGCTTGCAAGCGCCCGCGCAATTTCAAGACGCCTTCTTTCTCCGCCGGAAAGGGTAAATGCCTTATGTTTTGAAAGCGATTTCAAATTGAATTCGGCAAGCAGATCGACAAGTAATTTGTATTTTTCATGAGAATTGTATCTATGGGTTTCCAGGATAGCCAGAATGTTTTCTTCCACCGTTAAACGCTGGAAAACAGACGGTTCCTGGCATAAGTATCCCATGCCTTTACGCGCCCGTAAATATATCGGCATATGGGTAACGTCTTCATCTTGAAAAATTACCCTTCCGCTATCCGGTCGAATAATTCCAATAACCATATTGAAAGAGGTGCTTTTCCCTGCCCCGTTTTGACCAAGCAATCCGACTATTTCGCCTCTGTTTATTTCGAAACTGACATTGTTTACAACAGTGCGTTTACCGAAAGATTTTGTTAACCCTTCTGTTCGGAGTAAGTTCATATTTATTTAATAAAGTTGATGTTTTCTAATGGCCAGAATACAAAAAATGCCTTCCCTACAACATTCTTTTCTGGAACAAACTTCCACACGCGGCTATCGTTACTGTTCCTGCTATTGTCCCCTAATACAAAATAATCTTTTTCCTTCAGTTGAATTGGCTGGAAAGTGCCATAGGTATCTCCCGAAAGGCTTGTATAGTAAATGTCGTGATATATTTGAATATTATCATACTTCACCTTTGCGTTCGTTCCGCCAAAACGCACCCTGCTTGAGTCAAATGGGCGGAACGCGGGGATACTCCCGTTATCATAGTCGAATGAAAATACATTAACGTCATTTACCTTAAGTGATACGATATGATCTACATTGGAAAATTCTATCTTATGTGTCTGGTCGGCGGTTAAATGAAAATCTTTTTCCACTACAACATTATTTGACCTCGAAAGAGTACACTTGTTTGTGATATCTTCGATGGGAATACTGGCGGAAAAGACCTCTTCATTTTTTTCAAGAACAAATTCCAATCGATGCGAGCCTTTTGCCGGAGTAACGTCAAGGCTTATTTTGACGTCTCCCATTTCATTCTCTCCGGAACGGTTATTGTAACCGTTTTGGTCGGATATTTGTTGTCCAAAAGTAACCAGTGAAGTCCCGGAATTATCTTTATTCAGATTATTCAATGACAGTGATTTCTCACTGACATTCCAAAATTCATTGTCTATTATCCAGGTAGGGACCACTTCCTCATGTATGGTGTAATTACCGTTATAAACAGGCATCCATAACGCATTCTGTGCTTTTTCAGGTTTTCTTTGTATTTTGTCGTTTATATAAATATCACCATTTACGATCTGCAGCTTTTCACCCGGCAATCCAATCAGCCGTTTAATATAATTCTTCTTCTTTTTTGAAAATTTTGTAGAACCGCACCGCGGACAGGATAAACTGTCACGCCATTTTACATCAGGTATCAGAACCGAACAGCTTTTACATTTTATATCATAGAACGGATAGACAAAGACCATGACGTCCCAGCGTTTCGGTTTGGTAAATGTATACCAGAATTTATTTACCAGTATTCTGTTGCCGCCATGCGTAACCCGGTTTGACAAGTCCTTCCATGCTATTTTTGTTTGGCAAGCGGAGCATGTGCCTTTTCTCCATAGCCAGGGGGGCCAGTTATATCGGATCTTGCCATTGCATGCAGTGCAGTAAAGAGAGGTATTTATTTCAAATTGGCAATTGGGGCAGGTAGCGGTCTCGCTTTGGCGGTCGGCATAGAAACTCCAGTTGCAGTTAGGGCAACTGACGTCCTTATGCACGCCCAACAGAGTAGGCGCCATCGATCCTGTCGGAATTTTAAATGCTTCTACTACAAAATAACGGATAGCGAATGCTAATGCCACCGCTATAGCTATTGATTCTATATTTTCGCGTAACTTATGTTTGCGCTTTTTCTTTTTTTCCGGTAAATCTGTCTTTTTAGTGTTTTCCTTATTTTTGAACACAAACCACCCTTTTTTATTCATCATCATCAATCGACAGTACGGACAAGAATGCTTTCTGGGGTATTTCCACGTTTCCCACCGATTTCATACGTTTTTTCCCTTCTTTCTGTTTTTCCAGAAGTTTCCTTTTTCTCGTAATATCTCCGCCGTAACATTTGGCCGTAACATTTTTAGCAATAGGTTTAATGGTCTCCCTGGCAATTACCCTGCTCCCGATAGCCGCCTGCAAAACCACTTCAAACAGGTGTCTGGAAATCTCTTTTTTTAACTTCTTCACCTGTTTTCTTCCTCTGACCTCTGCATCCTTTTTGTGTACTATGGTTGAAAGGGCGTCTACCCTTTTCCCGCCAACGAGGATATCTAATTTTACAAGGTCGGTAGGTTCGTATCCTATTAAATCGTAATCCAATGTTCCATAGCCTCTTGATGCCGATTTCATTTTATCAAAGAAATCAAAAATGATTTCCGCTAAGGGCAATTCGTATACAAGAATCGCACGTTTTTCGCTTAAATATTCAGTGCTTTTGTATCTGCCCCTTCTTGCTTCAGCAAGTTGCATGATAGCTCCTAAATATTCTGTAGGCAAGACAAAACTGGCACGCACCATTGGTTCCCGAAATTCTTCTATTTCATTTACAGGTGGAACACTTTCGGGATTATCGACTCTGATTACTTCTTTGTTTGTTTTTAAAATTTCATATGTTACGTTAGGCGCCGTCTGTACTATATTGATATGGCTTTCCCGTTCCAGACGTTCCTGCACTATATCCATATGTAAAAGCCCGAGAAATCCGCACCGGAAGCCGAATCCCAACGCCTGGGAAGTTTCAGGGATAAAACTGAAAGAAGAATCGTTCAGGCTTAAACGTTCCAGCGCCTCACGAAGCACTTTAAAATCGGCATTGTCCACAGGATAGATGCCGCAATAGACCATTGGTATTGGCTGCCGGTAGCCGGTTAATGGTTTTTCCGCTTTTTCCTTGTTTAAGGTGACAGTATCGCCTACTTTAACATCGCGAATGGACTTGATATTGGCGATGCAATATCCTACTTCACCGGTAAAAAGTCCGTTTTTGGGCGTCATTTTTGGTTTAAAGACGCCGACCTCTTCCACCTTAAACGAACGCCGTGTTTTTATCATGAATATTTCATCGCCCACTTTTAACGATCCGTCAAAGACACGCAGGTAAATAATGACGCCCCTGTACGCATCATACTCCGAATCGAAAATTAACGCCCGCAGCGGCCCATTGGGATCGCCTTTTGGCGGTGGGATATATTTAATAATAGCGTCAAAAATCTGATCAACGCCTTCTCCGCTCTTTGCGCTCACCATTAACGCCTCTTCAGCGCTAATGCCCAGGGTCTTTTCCATTTCGGCTAATACCTCATAAGGGCGTGACGACGGCAAATCAATTTTACTTACCACGGGGATAATTACCAGATCATGCTCCATTGCAAGGTAGGCATTGGCGACAGTCTGCGCCTCCACACCTTGCGAGGCGTCCACCAGCAGCAAAGCCCCTTCACAGGAACCCAGACTCCTCGATACTTCATAGCTAAAATCAACATGGCCCGGGGTATCGATGAGGTTTAAATTATACTCTGTTTCCCCGCGCCTGAGCGTCAATGCCACCGCACTTGCCTTTATGGTAATGCCGCGTTCGCGTTCTAAATCCATATCATCAAGCATCTGATTCCGGAATTCTCTCGTCGATATAGCCTGCGTCCTTTCCAGAAGGCGGTCTGCCAGGGTTGACTTTCCGTGATCGATATGTGCAATTATGCAGAAATTTCTAATTCTTTCAGTAGACATCCGGCAGCTCCTATTATTCCCGCATCAGTACCAAGTTGTGAAAATAGTATTTTCGTATCCTTATATGATGCCTTTAAAACCCTTTCTTCTATTGTCCGTTTAACCGGACGCATTAACAATTCTCCGGAACCAATCAGGCCCCCTGACAATACAACAGCCCCGGGATTCAATATGTGTATGATATTAACGATAGCAATGCCGAGATAGCGCCCCGTTTCTTCAATAATACTCAACGATGCACCATCTCCCTGTACGGCAGCTTCATTGATCCTCTTAGCGGTAATTTCCTCATCCTTTTTTAATAATGAAGCCTTGCCGCTTTCCAATAACTCCCTGAATCGTCTTACCATGCCAGGCGCGGATGCATACACCTCAATACATCCATAATTGCCGCAATTACACAGAGGGCCGTCTGCTTGTATCGACATATGGCCTATTTCTCCGGCCGTATTATTTATTCCCCGCCACAACTTATTATCCAGTATAATACCGCCACCGATTCCCGTACCCAGCGTTAACATTACCAATGAACTGACGTCTTTCCCGGCCCCTACCCATTTTTCTCCCCAGGCGGCTGCATTTGCATCATTTTCCAGGATACAGGGCAAGCCAAATGTATCGGATATAATTCTTTTAATGGGAATATCACGCCATTTGGATAAATTAGGTGAAAACAAAATAGTCTCGCCTTTTTTATCAATCAGTCCCGGAGAACCAAGCCCTATACCAAGAATATCGGGTTTCTCAATGCGGGCACTTTTTATTATTCCGGCGATAAGTTCACATATTTGGTGAGAAATTATCTGTGATTCAGCATGGGCGTTCGTTTTTATTGAAAACTGATGCAAAATGTTGCCATCCCGCCCAACAATGCCGGCTTTTAAATTAGTGCCGCCCAAGTCCACGCCGATGATATATTTGCACAAATCCAGCACCTTTATTGGTAAACCCCTGCTTACGATTTAAAAAAAATCATTTTATAAATAATTTTATGAAATGGTAAATGGTAACAAAAGTATTGCGGCAAATCAAGGCATATAAAGCTATCAGGCTGAAACGTAATAGGACGCAACACCATGCATCATGCGGGGTTAAAAGTGCCTGGCGGTGCGGATAAAAGCTTCATTTTGCCGGGAAATAACTGTAGATTGCCGAATGCTCCAATCCCCAATCCCCAATCCCCAATCTGCAATTTGCCGATTGCCGATTGCCGACTGTAGATTGCCAACTGCCGACTGTATCTGGAGAATTTCATTGTCCGTTTCACAAGAATCATATAAAGTTTTAATCTGCAAACAATGCACGTAGGGGCGAAGCATTTGCCCGTTTGGGTATGAATGCATTTATGACAAGCTATAGCAAATGCTTCGCCCCTACACTATTCAGAATTCAGAACAACTATTCGAGGTAAGGCAATATGGAGCCATATTATTTTGCAATTATTACCGCTATTCTCTGGGGTACCGTTGCTTTTTTGGAAAAGGTAGGGCTTTCTTCGGTTGAACCTATGACGGCTTATATAGTGCGAAGTTCGGGCGTATTCATTGGCGTTATTATTATTGTGTTGTTTACTTCAAATCTGTCAGCCGTCGGGAGGATGGGAATCAAGTCCATTTGCTGCCTTGTGCTTGCAGGTCTTTTGGCGGGTTTTATAGCACAGGTGATATTTTTTAAGGCAATTAAAACTGGGGAAATTTCAAAAGTTGTTCCTATTACCAGCAGCGCCCCATTGTTTACCTTTCTTTTTGGTTGTATTTTTTTGGGAGAGGAAGTTACCTTTTCCAAAGTTATGGGTATGTTGTTAATTTTAGGGGGGCTGATGTTGCTTCGCTAGAAAGCGCCCTTATAGTTTTTTTATTGAAAGAAGCATATTCAATAAGTAAAATCCTGCGCGTGAGAAAAGCAGCTATTTTTGATATCGACGGAACAATAATTAAGGGTATTTCCTCCGAAAGGGTTTTATTTTATTATCTTCTGGAAAAGAAGGTAATAAATTTCAGGAGTCTGTTGCGTTTTGCCGCAGCTTTTCTCCGGAAAGGTCTCAGTTTAAAAGGGCTGTCTGTCAGAAAGAATAAATACTATCTAAGGGATAATGATTATGAAGACATTATTGGCAATATAGAAGAATGTTTTCATAAGCGAATATTGCCTTATATCTCGGAATATGCGTTACAGGAAATAAAGAGACTGAAAAATGAAGGATATCTGATCATTTTATTATCGGGCACGCTGAGTCCAATGGTAGAATGCTTTACAAAAGTTTGCAATGCCGATATTGGGATAGGTACTAAACTTGCCGTTGATAATGAAGGCAGGATTACCGGTGAGATTGACGGCATACATTCTTACTGCGGCGGGAAGGTTAAGATTATTGAACGCCTTGTTTCAGAATATAGTTTGGATCTTTCGTCTTCCTATGGTTTTGGCAATGCATATGTGGATGTAAAATTTTTGCGGATGGTGGGATACCCGGTAGCGGTAAACGCAAGCCCTATGCTTTGGTTGTATGCCAGTGCAAATAAGTGGAAAATGGTTACTTTTTAAGGGGATAGCAAATGAATATATACAATATTATGAAAGATAGACGGAGTGTGCGTTCTTATAAGAAAGAGTCTGTTCCTGAAGAAAAACTGGGACTAATACTGGAGGCGGCAAGAAATGCGCCAAGCGCCGCCAACCGCCAACCGGTATGTTTCTTTGTGATTAGGGATGAGAATGTGAAAAAACAACTGAAAGAAGCGTATAACGAAGAATGGTTTTCCACCGCCCCTGTGATCATTGGCGTATGCAGTATTCCGGAAGTAGCGTGGAAACGAGGTGACGGAAAAAATTATGCGGATATAGACGCCGCAATAGCGATGGACCATCTCATCCTTGCCGCCACTGAAGAAGGACTGGCTACTTGCTGGGTTGCCGCTTTTAAGGTATCTGTCGTAAAGTCAGTCCTTCATCTTCCGCCCGGCATTGAACCTGTTGCGTTGACGCCGCTCGGTTATCCTGAAATTATGCCTGACCCTACGCATCGTAAATCGCTGAAAGAATTGGTAAAATATATATGATGTATAAGAATTTCAATGTTTTTGTATAGACGCACGGCCGTGCGTCTATACAGGAGGGGATTGACAGGTGGGTAAAAATGAATGCCGTTGGGTTTTTGTATTTTAAAATTTTCAAATTATTGGTGTGCAAATTTTAAAAACCTGATTTGTTGTAACACTTTAGTCTTTTGAAAAATTCCAATAATAGCTTAGTTAAAATATACCCTATCATGTTTCCCGTAAAATATTTTTCATTCAAAAATATTAAGTGAATTTATTATTATTTTCTCTAAAAATATCGCAATTTTGATAGTTTTTCGCGCAATAATTAACCGCTGATTCCACACTCATACTGTCCATTTTAATGCAATGGCAATTAGCGGTTGGCGGGTTTTTTATTAAAGGGCACACATGGCTCCGCGCTACATGACCACTTGCATTGAATTCCATTTTAGTATTTTCCTGTAAAATTGTTTGCGCTAAAATACGTAAAAATCTAACCAAATTCGTTTAGTTATTTGATGGGTCTGTTCCGCCTGCCTGTAGGCAGATAGGTTTCACCCATCCTACAATTCCTAAAAAACAAGTAACGAAATTCATCTTTTTAGCCGGTGGAGTAAATTACAAATCGCAAATTCCAATCAATAAATTATACGTTGCTATCAGACAGTGCGTGCATCAGGGGATTTTGATAGTTCCTCTTAATAAAGGGGGAAACAGGGGGTTGTTTAGGCCTCTATCTATAACTTACGTGAACTGTTACAAAAATTCCAATAATGGCGATGTTTGCCCCTACTAAGCATACTATCGAATGGATGTTCACACCTATTCAAAAAAATGTCGTAAAAGCCTTATATTTATTGGCTTTTAAGCCTAAAAGAAAGTTTTTTTCTCGTGACCGCCCTATAATCCCGGCAACTTTATCTGCAACGTCTCTAAATTAAAGGGTCAGATCGGATTTGTGATACTTATATTGCCTGATACTTCTCTGTCATCTCCGTAATAAATAAGCATTTGACATTAACGGCACGTTCTTTTTACAATAGCATATGTTTTTTATGTTTTGTAAATACTGTGATACCTTGTATTTACCATTTTCACCCAACTGTAATGACTATTTAATGCCTGTCAGTGAAGAAAAACAGAAAAAAGGGCAAACAATGAAGTACAGTATTCGGATTACAAATGATTTTTAGTGTAATTTAAGGAACTATTATGGATAATTCATATTTCTTTTTCAGATTCAATTGCTCAGGAGGCATTATTTCTATGGTAAAATCTATGTTTCCCCCTTTCCAGGGTTGTGAAATAGCTACTGCCGGATTTATACAAAGATTTGTTTCCCATTTATTATTGTATAAAACTAAAAGCATCTTTATTATCGCCAGTTTATTTTTGGTTTTTGCATTCCATTCGTTGTCAGATGCAAAAAGTAAAGAAATTTTGGGCCGGGTAGAGAAGGTTCTTATTTTCCCCGGGAACATTGTTTTAAAAGCAAAAGTAGATACCGGCGCCAAAACCTGTTCCATAAATGCCCCTGTTTATGCCTTATTTGAAAGGGATGGTGAAAAATGGGTGAAATTTGAATTGATAAATGAAAAAGGAGAAAAGTTGAATATTGAGGAAAAGGTCATACGCACCGCAACGGTAAAGCGTATAGGAATGCCGTCCGAAAAACGCCCCGTTATTAAACTTGGCATTTGCATAGGGGATATTTACAAGGAGGTTGAAGTAAGTCTTTCAAACAGGACGCGGTTTATGTATCAGATACTTATAGGGAGAAATTTTCTGCTAAACGATTTTTTCATAGATGTATCCTCCTCCTATTCCAAAGAACCAAAGTGCAAGAGTGTTTCCGGCGATGAATAGAACACATTTTTACTTTTTTATCTTCAGCCTCTTCCTCATAAGCTGTGGTTTATTTGCCTATAAATATTTTGTATTTGGTTTTCCGATAGCCCCGGAGGAAAAGTCTAATGTTTGGAATATTGAAGTCCATATTTCCTTTGATGCACAGAATGAACCGGTAAAGGTTGTATTATTTTTGCCTGGTTATTCAAGAAACTTTATTATTTCATCTGAAAATTTTGTTTCCAGGTCTTATGGTATAACCACTTCTACCGACAACATTAACCGGAGCGCCACATGGGCTATTCATGAGGCAAATAAGCGCCAGGTGCTTCTCTACCGCATCCAGGTGAATAAAGTAAAAGTAAGAAATCCTCCGGATAGCACCCCTTTTTTTGAATGGGAAGTCCCTGAATTTTTGGAACCCAATCGGTCCGCTGCCAACGCCCTTCTTGCTGAAATTCTGAGAAAATCAGCAGATACTGATTCTTTTGTGATGAAATTATTCAAGCTTCTGAATGCCCAACCGCCAGATGAGAACGTTGCGATTCTTTTGGACAAAGAAGCTTCTGTGGACAAAAAGGCAGAATTAGCGGTTCAATTGCTTGCTCTTGCAGGCATTCCTGCCAGGGTAGTAAATGGCATTAAAGTAGCAACCAGAACAAACGATGCAAAAATAGAAAGGTGCATAGAAGTGTATAGTGGCGGGAAGTGGACGAGTTACGATCCGGTTTCAGGAACGTCATTAATTTCCGGGAATTACCTGGCCTGGTGGAGAGGAACAAAACCATTGGTACAGTTAACCGGCGGGAAAAATCTGAAAACAAATATTTCGGTAGGCCTTCAGGAAGAGGATGCTATAAATGCCGCTATAAAAAGGGCAGAAACAATAAACCCGCATTTATTAAATTTTTCTTTATTCAGCCTGCCGCTCCATTTTCAGGCAGTTTATCATCTGTTGCTACTCATTCCTATTGGCGTTTTATTTTTGGTTATCCTGCGAAACATCATCGGTATTGAAACATTTGGTACTTTTATGCCCGTTCTTATCGCCCTGTCTTTCAGGGAAACACATTTAATTTCAGGTATTATATTATTCAGCATACTGGTTGCGCTTGGAATGGTTGCACGTTTGTATCTTGAGAATTTCAGGCTCCTGATGGTATCCCGTCTCGCATCCTTACTTATTATCATCATTATATTCATAGGGATATTCGATATTTTATTCTATAAACTTAATATTGAGATAGGACTCTCCATCTCAATATTTCCAATAGTCATACTCACTATGACGATAGAACGAATGACCATTACATGGGAAGAACGGGGATCCAGAACCGCCTTGCAACAATGTGTGGGAAGTTTAATAGCTGCTTCCATTGTATACTTTTTTATGTTTAATAAATATAGCAGACACTTAATATTCGTATATCCCGAGCTGCTTTTGCAGATACTGGCAATCACCATGCTTTTGGGCAGGTATAAAGGGTACAGGTTTGTTGAGTTATTCCGTTTTAAGGAGTTTAATAAGATAAAACAATGATTCCAAAACTCATAAAACAATTGCATAAATTAGGAATTGTTGGAATTAATCGCCGTAATATCGATTATATCTCAAAGTATAATAAGCGGTGCTTGTACCCGCTTGTGGATGACAAATTACTTACCAAGAAGCTTGCAATACAGGCGGGCATTAACGTCCCCGAATTGTATGCCGTTGTAACGGTAAACCATCAAGCCCGGGATATTCACGCTATTCTCAAAAAATATTCCACATTCGTTGTTAAACCTGCCCATGGCAGCGGTGGAAATGGAATAATCGTTGTCGCCGGCCATTCTAAAAAAGGATATCGAACCTTAGGCAGGACGATCATGAGTGAAGAGTCTCTTGAAAATCATATTTTAGAGATTCTAAGTGGCGTATTCAGTATAGGAGGGCATGCCGATAGTGCGCTCGTTGAATATACGGTGCAACTTGACCCCTTTTTCAGAGATCTTACCTATCAGGGACTGCCTGATATTCGCATTATTGTTTTTCTTGGAGTGCCGGTTATGTCAATGATGCGGCTGCCAACACATTTATCGAATGGCAAGGCGAATTTGCATCAGGGTGCAATAGGAGTTGGTATTGATATAGCAACAGGTATCACCACTACAGGGGTATGGTTTAATGATATTATTACGGAACATCCTGATACGGGCATAGAAATAACCGGCATAAAGATCCCAAACTGGGAAAATTTATTGTACTTAGCCGCACGATGTTATCAACTCACCGGTTTAGGTTATCAGGGAGTAGATATTGTTATTGACAAACACAAGGGGCCAATGCTGCTGGAATTGAATGCGCGTCCGGGTCTCAACATCCAAATCGCCAATTGCGCAGGATTATTGCCACGTCTGAAAATCGTTGAGCAACACTACAAAGAACTAAACACTTTGAAAGAAAGGGTTTCCTTCATACAAAAATATTTGTAATATTTCAGCGTCTTAATGGCACGAAGCGATTGCTTCGTTACGAGCGAAGTGGCGCTTTGCTCTACAAATAATTATTTGCCTGGTAGTATATCCCAAAGGAATACCATTAGCTTCCCACAATCCACAATCCACAGTCCACAATCTGCAATCTGCAATCTGCAATTTGCCTTTCATGCAAAATATTTATGGCGTCTACATTTAACACCGATTTTCACAGGCATGAAAACCATCATAAAAACATCCTAATCATGCCGTCCAGACAATTTCAATAGATTTTCCTCCAAGCCATGGAACAGCGAATGGAGTTTGTAATTTTTTTACTTCCATCAAAACCGGAGTATGTGCTCTTTTTCTTATTTTCACAAAAAACTTACCACCTCAATTTCAGATTGAAAAACATTACCAGTTCAGCTATTTTATTTTCTATCCGCCATCGTTTAGCGTAAACTTCCAATACCCTTTGCAATGACAGCTCTTTGTTATTGGTTAAAATAAATGTAGGGTTCTCCCGTCCGTGATCTTTCACCACTATTTGCCTGAAAATATTTTTACAATCTTTAAGCCCGACTTCGCTTTTATAAACGGAGACGTTTTTATACTTTCGCTTTGGAACCGGAATATAAACTTTTTTCCATACCTTCTTTGGAAGCGCCAATGTTTCCGTCACAAGGCCGGCATAACGTTTACGAAGCGTTATGAACTTTACCTTGTCATTTTTAAGATCGTCAAGGATATTGTAAGCCGTAAACTTGCAATTAAAAACAAGTGTTTCGCTAACATTGCCTTTTATATTTTTCCAGTAGCTAACAAATTTTTTAACTTCCTGCGACTCTTCGCGCCGTAGTATATCAGCTCTTGTATATAAAACTGCATTGCTTTTGCTATCAGACGCAATGATGGTATTAGCGCCTTTCATGGTCTTACCCTTAGACCCACACCGATTTACCCACTCAGTAGGGAGAAGACCCATACTTAAACTGATACAAAAAAAGTAATTGTAATAAGAATCCTTTGTCGGAAAATCATGTGAAGCAGCGGGAATATTTTTGTGGATTTACCTTGCGTAAAACGCTTTAATAATAATACCCCCACATAAAAATTTGGCTACAAGTCTGTTTTTGAAAATCCCAATAAGAACGATGTATGTGATACCGTGAAGGGTGAAGCATTTGAAATAGTTAAAAGAAGTCAAATGCTGCTCAAGGATTCAAATCCTTCGTCCCTGCTTTGTCAAAACATAAATTGTTACAAGATTCGTGACTGTTTCGCCGGCGGAAAAAAAGTAATAACACGTAGCAATTTGGTTTTTTGAAACCGTAGGGGCGAAGCATTTGCAATAACTGGCATACATGCGTTCATGCCCAAACATGCAAATGCTTCGCCCCTACACTGTGCGGCAAACATTGTTATTATTGGAATTTTTCAAAAAACCAAAGTATTACAATAACACACACCTTTAAAGGAATAGTATTCTCCATCATTAAGGAATCTATCGTATGGAACAAAATTTACAGAACCTGCTGAACCGAATACAAAAAGAAGGTATTGATAAGGCGGATAAAGAGGCAATGAGGATCATCTCAGACGCCCGGGAAAAAGCTGCCGGGATAGTAAAAGAAGCGGAAATGAAGGCAAAAGAAATGCTAGAAAAGGCGGAGCTTGACGCCAGGTCGTTTGCCGAGCATGGCGCCAAAACTATAGCACATGCGGGAAGAGATGTACTCATAACCGTAGGCAAAGGCATTGATACCCTGTTAAGAGAAATAGCCTTTCATTCCGTAGGCGAGGCGCTTTCTCCTGATACCCTTATTCATATGATGATAAAGCTGGCGTCTGCATATGCAGAAAAGGGGTTTGCGGAAGGCAGGATCAATATGCTGCTTAGTCCGGAAGATCAAAAAACGGTGGTGAAATTGTTTATGGAAAAATACCGGGAACAGTTTCAGGAAGGAATAGAGATACATGTTGATGATAAAATAATCAAAGGATTTAAAATGTCGATGAAATCTGACGCCGTATTTCACGATTTTACACAGGAAGCGATTGCTGATGCTATTTGTTACTTTCTAAAACCACACCTTGCCGGGATTATTCACCGCGTTGCAAATGACATTGTGAAGGAGGATTGAATGGCCTATTATTATCTGGTCGCAAGCCTTGTTCCGCTTACTTTAGAGGGCGATGTTTCATTCACCCCCAGGGAATTCTTTGGGTCATGCAAAAATATGCTTGCTTCTCAGGACAGGATGGACCTTGAATGCATTATAGACGGACGGCCAGAATCCGCACGGCATGCATTTGTCAGGAAATGGCTTTACGCTGAAAATCAGTTGAAAAATGCCCT
Organism: Candidatus Kuenenia sp.; assembly: GCF_039794105.1. Classification (GTDB taxonomy): domain Bacteria; phylum Planctomycetota; class Brocadiia; order Brocadiales; family Brocadiaceae; genus Kuenenia. The sequence continues at coordinate 143,850 of NZ_JBDIWA010000003.1, read as the reverse complement.
TGCTGCGGCGCGATCTGCAAAATTAAATATCGATTCACATCAATTCCTGCGGGGAGATAAGAAGATTGACATACATGCTGCGAAGGTTGCTTCAGAGGCGCTCAGCAAACACAATCCCCTCGAGAAAGAACGTGCTTTGGACAAATATCGATGGAAACTCCTTGATGAGATGGCAAGGGCTGATTTTTTCGGCATGTCATCCATTTTTTCTTATGTGATTAAGCTGAAATTGATAATGAGGTGGAAATCATTGAATGATGAAAAGGGGCGTGAAGTGTTGGAAAAACTCATTGTGACTAACTCCGGGGAAATATGCTATGGGATGTAAATGCGGAAGCATTGAAAGCGCAAATTGCCACTGCGGAAGAATTGTAGGCATAAACGGCAATATGATAACCGTAGAATTTTATGGAATGGTAAGGCAGAATGAACTGGCTTACATTATGCTGGAAGATGCACGTCTGAAGGCGGAGGTTATACGGATAAGGGGCCGTTATGCCGACGTGCAGATACTTGAAGAACCGAGATGGCTGAAGGTAGGGGGGCATGTTGATTTTTCCGGAGAATTGCTGGCGGCAGAGCTGGGGCCCGGTTTGCTTACACAAATTTTTGACGGACTTCAAAATCCCCTTCCGGAACTTGCAAGAGAGTGTGGTTTCTTTTTAAAACGCGGGGTATACATGGACGCCATTCCGAGAGATAAAGAATGGGAATTTACGCCTGTCGCAAAAAAAGGAGATATGCTAAGGGCAGGCGACTCTATTGGCACTGTGCCTGAAGGGATTTTTTCTCACCGCATCATGGCGCCTTTTTCGCTCCGCGGCAGATATTGCGTTGAATGGGTCGCGAAGCATGGCTCATACCGGGTGGATGAGACAATAGCGGAGATAAAGGATAGTAAGGGGGCGATTGTAAAGGTGACCATGGTTCAGAAATGGCCGGTTAAAGTACCACTGAAATGTTACAGTGAACGGCTGATGCCTACGGAAACCCTTATGACGAAGATCAGAATTCTTGACACGTTTTTTCCTGTGGCAAAGGGGGGGACGTTTTGTGTTCCAGGTCCTTTTGGCGCGGGCAAAACAGTGTTGCAGCAGCTTATAAGCAGAAATGCGGATGTGGATATTGTTGTTGTCGCCGCATGCGGAGAAAGGGCTGGGGAAGTGGTGGAAACGCTCCGTGAGTTTCCGCAGATTACCGACCCACGGACAGGAAAAAGTCTTATGGAACGAACGGTGATTATTTGTAACACCAGTTCAATGCCTGTGGCGGCCCGCGAGGCTTCTGTATATACGGGGGTGACGCTGGCGGAATATTACCGGCAGATGGGATTGCACGTATTGCTGCTGGCGGATTCCACATCACGGTGGGCACAGGCGCTCCGGGAAGTATCGGGGCGTCTGGAAGAAATACCGGGCGATGAAGCATATCCCGCCTATCTTGAGTCTGTTATTGCCGCATTTTATGAACGCGCGGCGATAGTGAGACTGCATGACGGATCTGTGGGGTCTGTTACCATAGGCGGTACCGTCAGCCCCGCCGGAGGAAATTTTGATGAGCCGGTTACTCAGGCAACTCTTAAGGTAGTTGGCGCATTTCATGGGTTGTCAAGGGAACGTTCGGACGCGAGAAGGTATCCCTCCATTCATCCCCTTGAAAGCTGGAGCAAGTACAATGGTATTGTGCAGGCGGAATACCTGATGTTGGCGCAAAAAATTCTCCGGGACGGTAATGATATTGCGCAGATGATGAAAGTGGTTGGCGAAGAAGGAACGTCTATTGATGACTTTATCACTTATTTGAAAAGCGAATACCTTGACGCCGCCTACATGCAGCAAAATGCGTTTCATGCCGTGGACGGGACGTCTTCAGAAGAAAGGCAAAAATATACTTTTGGCAGAATTGTAAAAATACTTGGAGCAAAGTTGTCGTTTGACGGCAAAGATGCAGCGAGGGCTTTTTTCCAGGCGCTGACACAAAAAACAAGAGATTGGAATTATGCTGCCATGGAGTCTGGTGAATTTCAGGCGATTGAAACGGAATTGGAAAAAATGATCAGGGGGGTTGCGGAAAGTGCGAAGGATATACAATAAAATTGAACAAATTGTCGGGAACGTTATCACCGTTATTGCCGAAGACGTTTCCTATGGAGAACTGGCAAAAATAACAACAGCGGAAGGCAGTTCCCTTGCCCAGGTTATCAGGCTTGAAGGCGACAGGGTATCGCTGCAAGTCCTTGCAGGAACGAAGGGAATGTCCACAAACGCCGAGATTCGTTTTCTGGGGCATTCGATGAAAACGCCGTTTTCTAAATCCCTGCTCGGACGTATCTTTACCGGAAGCGGAGAACCCCGCGATAAGGGGCCGGCAATTACTGAAAATCTGATTGATATCGGCGGGCCTTCGGTAAACCCGGTTAAACGTATAATTCCGGAAAATATGATACAAACAGGCATCCCGATGATTGACGTCTTTAATACCCTTGTGGAATCGCAAAAACTCCCGATATTTTCCATTGCCGGGGAACCATACAATCCCCTCCTGGCGCGGATTGCGCTGCAGGCAAGGGTGGATATCATTATACTTGGAGGAATGGGGCTCAAACATGATGACTATCTTTTTTTCAGAGATATTCTGGAGAAAAGCGGAGCTATTACAAGGTCGATACTCTTTATTCATACGGCGGCTGACCCCACGGTTGAATGTATCCTTGTGCCGGATTTGTGCCTTGCGGTTGCAGAACAATTTGCCTTGCAGGGGAAACGGGTGCTGGTCTTGCTGACTGACATGACAAATTTTGCAGATTCTATTAAGGAAATCGCAAATACGATGGAACAGGTTCCTTCAAACCGGGGCTACCCCGGCGACCTGTATAGTCAACTTGCATCGCGATACGAGAAGGCGGTCGATTTCGAGGGCGCGGGGTCTATCACCATCCTTGCAGTGACAACAATGCCGGGCGACGATGTTACGCATCCGATACCGGACAATACCGGCTACATTACCGAAGGGCAATTTTATCTGAGGAACGGAAGGATAGAGCCTTTTGGTTCGCTGAGCCGCCTCAAACAACATGTTAATAACAAAACACGCGAAGACCATCGCGCCATTATGGACTCCATGATACAGATCTACGCCAGGTATAAGGAAAGTATCGAAAAACAGTCCATGGGATTCCGGATGAGCGCGTGGGACAACAAGTTGTTAAAATATGGCGAACGTTTCGAACGCGAAATGATGGATTTAAACGTCAATATCCCTTTGGAACAAGCCCTTAATCTTGGGTGGCAAATACTTGCCGATTGCTTTCAGCCTGCTGAAACGGGAATCACAACAAGGTTGATTGAAAAATTCTGGCCAGACGCCGCACGCATTGGCGCTTCATAATATTATCGCAACTTTTTAATAAGCTGAGGGTAACAACCCCCTTGTCTCCTTTATTAATGGAGAATACTATACAATCGGCAGTCGGCAATCGGCAAAATTGCAGGTTGCTGATTGAGGACTGAGGACTGAGGATTGAGGACTGCCGATTGAGGATTGAGGACTTTAGAAAATATAAACACTCAAGCGAACAGTAAATAATTATGCCTAAGATTAAATTTACAAAAAACGAACTTAAAGCCCAGCGTGACGCCTTACGTCGTTATAAACGTTATCTCCCTACACTGGAGCTGAAGAAAATGCAGCTTCAGATTGAAGTCAGGAAGATAGATCATCTTATAGATGACCGGAAAAAAGAGGAGAAACGTATATGGGATGACCTTGACGCATGGATACGTTTGTTTTCAGAAGATATTGATATCGGTTCTTATGTCAGGGTGAAGAAAGTGAAGCGCAGCATTGGCAATATTGCCGGGGTGAGTATCCCTGTATTTGACAAAGTGGAATACGAGCGCAACCCTGTAGATTTTTACGCCACTCCTCCATGGGTTGACGATGGGATTGATGTGCTGGAACGTTTTATAAAACTTCGTATAGAGATGAATATTTATGAACGGCAAAAGGAACTCCTGTCGGATGAACTTCGCGTGACCTCGCAGCGTGTGAACCTGTTTGAAAAGGTGAAAATCCCTGAATGTATTGAAAATATAAGAAAAATCAGAATTTATCTTGCGGACGAACAAACAGCGGCCGTTGTTAGGGCAAAAATGGCAAAACGCAAATTTCAGAATGTAAGGACGGGTGCATGATAACACCAATGAAGATGATCACCCTTTTATGCCTGAAAGATGACCAGGAAATGGCGCTGAATGCATTATATGAATTGGGTGTATTGCACGTCACCCACATGAAACAGCCTGTTTGCATTGAACTTGAAAAGAAAAAGGAATATTGCGAGAGGCTGCAGAGGGCGATCGGCATGATACCTTTGAATACAGAGTATCCTCCGTCTGGCGAAACGGCTCAAAGTACACTGGAAAAGGTGGAGAAACTTGTTCAACGCCGTAAAGAGCTGGAAGAGGTATGTGAAAAATTGAACTATGAAAAACAACAGGTGCAACCCTATGGAAATTTTGACCCTGCGCTTGTTGCTTCACTGGCAAAAGAGGGGATAAACATCCGTCTCTTTCGTTCCCCCGCTAACCAGCCGGTTATAGCGCCTGAGGGTGCATCCTTATTCACTATTAATAAAGATAAGAATTTTGTTTATTTTGTAATTGCCGGAGATGGTGACTTCCTGTGCGATTATGAAGAAGTTCAGATCACCGGGAAATCTCTGGCGGAAGTAGAGGCCGCTCTTCTTGATGCAGGAGAAGGGTTGAAATCAATTTCCCGGGAATTTGAGCGGTTGGGATGCGAACGGCATGTATTGAACGAAGCGCTCCTGATGACGAAAGAAAAGATACACCTTTTGGAAGTAAAGGCAGGGATGGGGAACGCTGAAGATATTGTCTATCTTCAGGGGTTTTGTCCCGCAGACAAGGTGGAGGAAATCCTGAAAGCCCCTGCGCTGCAAGGCTGTGGTTCCGTTATTGACGACCCGTCAGCGGAAGATGACGCGCCTACCCTTATACGGAATCCAAAGTGGGTGCAGCCTGTCAGGACAATATTCGACATGATTAATATCCTGCCAGGTTATATGGAAAAGGACATAAGCGGCGTCTTTCTGATTTTTTTCAGTGTATTTTCCGCTCTATTGATAGGCGACGCCGGATATGGCGCATTTTTTCTGATAATAACTATTGTAGCAAGAAGGATATTTTCAAAAGCGCCACCCGCCCCGTTTTTCCTGCTTGGTATTCTCAGCGTATGCACGATGATATGGGGGATTCTGACGGGAAATTACTTTGGTGCAAGCAATATACCCGCGCCATTAAAAATGTTTCGCGTGGAGTGGCTTAATAATGAAAAGAATATAATGCACCTCTGTTTTCTGATTGGATCAATCCACCTGACGGTTGCACATGCATGGAATGCTATGAGAATGATGAATAGTCCGAGGGCTATTGCCCAGATTGGATGGATAGGTATGACATGGATGATGTATATCACTGCACGCACCATGATCCTTGACGCAGCGTTTCCCGCATGGGGTTACTATTTGCTGTTTGCCTCATTAGGTTGTGTGGTGCTCTTTACCACTTCTCCAAAAAAAATAAAAAAAGAATGGCCAGACCTTATGATGTTTCCCCTTAATGTAATCAGTAACTTCGTTGATGTTGTTTCTTACATCCGTCTTTTTGCCGTTGGCAGCGCTTCGCTTGCCGTAGCAATGAGTTTTAACGAAATGGCATTGGAAAAAGGAATCAACAGTGTTTTTGCGGGATTCATTGCGGCATTGATTCTTTTCCTGGGACACGGGCTTAATGTTGCGCTTATGGCGCTGGGCATCCTGGTGCATGGCGTGCGGTTGAATACGTTAGAATTTTCCGGCCACGTGGGAGTGCAATGGAAAGGCATTCCATATACCCCGTTTTCAAGAAAACAAAGAAGATAAAATCATGGAGTTTTTATAAACAGACAAGAAAGGAGTGCGTATGGCAATGGATTCGAATACAGTTATTTCTATTGGTAAATTGGGTGCGGTGGCGGCGCTTGTAATGGCGGCAATGGGGTCATGCCTTGGGACGGGAGCGGCAGGGGCAGCGGCTATCGGTGGATGGAAAAAGTGCTATTCCCAGAACAAGTCTGCTCCGTTTATGCTGGTTGCATTTGTGGGGGCGCCGTTATCCCAGACTATTTACGGCATGATTTTGATGGGAAACATAATGAAGGCTGCTGTAGCAGGTGCGGCATTTCCCGCCTTGCTGGGTGCCGGGTTTCTGGGAGGTTTTGCAATGGGGCTTTCTGCATGGATGCAGGGGCGTGCGGGCGCAGGAGCGTCCGACGCGCTGGCAGAGACAGGACAGGGATTCGGCAACTATCTTATGGCCCTCGGGGTCATTGAGACAGTTGCCTTGTTTGTTCTGGTTTTTATAGGTAAAACGCTTGTTTAAGTAGTCAGAAGAGAAACTATGGAAAGAATCACAGTAAATCCAAAGATACTTGGTGGAAAGCCAATCATTAAAGGAACAAGGATTTTGGAACATCCCGGCGGGTTCAGGTTACAAACCTGAACCCGAGAAAAGCAGTAATTTCTTTGCATTCATTGGCAAATTTGAAAATTAATATTCAATATTCAATGTAAAAGGCAACAATTTGAGCATTGAATATTGAGAATTGAATATTGAACATTTTTCTTACTGCGTAACTTGTGTTGCACGGCTTTGAAAATTAATCACGGCGGGTTCAGGTTTGTAACCTGAACCTATGAGTTTATGCGTATAATGGGGCCATGTACTGCGGTAAAATTCCAATGCCCGAATCACAAAATCCCTGTGTGGAATCTGGAATTTATTTGTCATTTGTTCTGTTCATAGAAGGCTGGATTGAAAGTATAAAACGTTTGGTTCAGGTTACAAACCTGAACCCGCGCCGAGTCAAATATCACAAGTTAGGTCTTTGGCGACTTTTTCGTTGATGTAGAGCGAAGTGCCACTTCGCTCTACCGAAGCAATCGCTTCGTTCTACAACTTTGAAATTCCTGAACGTCAAGCAAGATGCTTGTGATACAATGTGGGAAAATTTACAAAAAATCGGGAATGCTCCCAATTCTGTTGTTATTCCAAAAGTTGTATGACTGAGTTTTTATCGGATACGGGTTTTTTACAGGAGTAATTCTCACACACATAGACGGTTACCCGGCCTTCTATGGGAGTTAGTTCTTTTGTATAGGGCGCTATTTCCTCAATAAATATTCCGTTCGTGGGGTGAAGAAGCAATACTTTATTTGGCAAGAAACGGCGTCCTATTTCCCTGAAAATATCTTTTGTATCATTCCCCTCACGTTCTCCCGCAACGATAATTTCTTTTGCGGGGCCTAAGGCAAAGTCAAGGGCGCACATAAATTGTGTATATCCTGAAGGATTCTGGATGATGGCGCCGGAAAATGCCTTTATAAGATTATCCGCTAACGCTTCATAAGAAGGGTTTCCGGTAATCCTTCCTAATCGCAATAAATTGAGCAATGCGATAGAATTTCCCGAGGGAGTAGCGCCATCATAAATATCTTTAGTTTGTGTGAAGAGTTTTTCATTTGCCTTGCCGTTTAAGAAAAACCCGCCTTCATTTTCGTCTAAAAAGTTTTTGATCATTTCTTCATTCATCTGCAAAGCCGCCTGAAGATATTTTTCCTGAAAAGTCGCTTCATAAAGATCGATTAACCCGTTCACGAAAAATGCGTAATCGTCAAGAAACCCCGCTATTGCGGCTTCTCCCTCGCAATAACGCCGTAGTAATATCTTGTTTTCTTGTAATAGCGTATTCAGTATAAAATCGGCGGCGCGCATTGCGGCGTTTGCGTATTTTGGTTCATCCATAGCCTGTGCGCCCCTGGATAAGGCGGAAATCATAAGGCCGTTCCATGAGGTGATAATCTTCGTGTCTTTCTGGGGCTTAATGCGTTTTTCCCGTATTGAAAGTAGTTTTTTGCGGCTATTGGCAAGCAGTTTTTCAAGGGCATCCGGCGGCATATTTTCCAGTTTAGCCGCAATATGCAATGGTTTGTCTGCGTGCAATATATTTTTGTCTTCAAAATTGCCAATGTCCGACACGTCATAAAAATCACAAAAGATGTTTCCCTCTTTTTCCCCGAGGGCTTCTTTAATTTCTTCCGGTTTCCATACGTAAAATTTCCCCTCAATGCCCTCGCTGTCGGCATCTTCTGCGGAATAAAAACCGCCTTCCGGCGACGTCATGTCGCGTAATACATAATCAAAAACATCTTTTGCTATTGCTGAATAAAGATCTTTTTTGGTCGCCTGATGGGTTTCGATATACGCAATGGCAAGCAATGCCTGGTCATACAGCATTTTTTCGAAATGAGGCGTTAACCAGTATTCATCGGTGGAATACCTGTGAAATCCGCCGCCTAAATGATCATGGATGCCGCCTCTTGCCATTAATTCAAGAGATTTCTCGACCATTTCCAGGGCGAATGCGTTGTTGCTGCGTTTCCACCATCTGAGGAGAAATGTGAAATTATGTGGTGTGGGGAATTTTGGTGATGTTCCGAAACCGCCGTACAGAGAATCAAAACGGTCACGCAATTGTTCATAGGCCGTTTTTAGTGTCCGGACGTCGGGTGTTTCTTCGCCTTTTGAAGATGTTTCGGTATCTATGAGCTTTGTTACCTGCAAGCTGGAGGCAATGATGCTTTCCTTGTTTGTATTCCATAAATTGGCAATTTGCGTCAGTAGAGCGATTAAACCCGGATTGCCGAAACGTTCGGTTTTTGGGAAATATGTGCCAGCGTAAAAAGGTTTCCCCTCAGGTGTAAGAAAGAGCGTGAGAGGCCAGCCGCCGCTGCCGGTCATCGCCTGGCAAACGGTCATATAAACGTTATCAATATCGGGGCGTTCTTCTCTATCCACCTTTATTGCAACGTAATATTCGTTTAATATTTTGGCAACCTCTTCATCCTCAAAAGATTCGGTCTCCATTACATGACACCAGTGGCAGGTAGAATAACCAATAGAAAGAAAAATTGCCTTACTTTCCGCTTTCGCCTTTTCAAAGGCTTCTTTGCCCCATGGATACCAATCCACAGGATTGTAAGCATGTTGTTGCAGGTAAGGGCTTTTCTCATTTATAAGATGGTTTGGTTTATTTGTTTTCATTTTCAGTAATTGGTAGTTGTCGAATACGAATACGGTTTTGTTTAAAAAAACGATACTTTCCTAAGCTGGCAAGCCAGAACCAAACAAGGAAGAAATAAAAAAAACGAAATTCGAAGCACGAAATCCGAAACAAATTCGAATAACAAAGCATAAAATACAAAACATACAATAGTATGAAACACGAAATGCGAGACACGAAAGATGCACTTGTTTAGCATTTCAAATCATTTTGTCATTAGAATTTGTTTCGGATTTCGTACTTCATATTTCGGATTTCACTATTAAATATTTTGCCAAAAAAAGCAAAGAAATTATTGTTAAGGTACTAATGACTCCTTAATATCCTCATGTTCCAGGTCGGGAAAAGCCTGTAATATTTCTTCTTCAGACATACCATCAGCAACCATACCAACAATTGTTGCAACAGGTATACGAAGCCCCCGAATACAAGGAATGCCACCCATCTGGTTTGGATTAATAATAATGCGGGTAAATTTCATTTATTAACCTCCCATAATAATTGTAGTAAAAATCTCGTCTGGTCTTTATTGTAAACATAAACTGTATAAATATACATTGTTTTCTCATTTTTGTTATTTGAAAAAATTACTTATTAAAATGGCAACAATATTGTTATACTTTTTCTCCACAACCCCTTTTGCGAAATGCTAAATACGAAACCCGAAACACGAAATCCGAAACAAATTCTAATGACAAAATGATTTGAAATGCCAAACAAGTGCATCTTTTTTCGTGCTTCATATTGTTGCCTGCCTGCCTGTGTGTGATTGCACGCAGACAATGATGTTTTTGGATTTGTTTTGAATTTTATGCTTTGTTATTCGAGTTTGTTTCGTATTTCGTACTTCGGGTTTTCGGATTTTTTATTTCTAGCTTGTTTGGTTCTGGCTATGCCAGCTTAGGGATAAGGTTACGGTAATAATGGATAGTGAATATCTTGTCGTTTTTGCGATTGAAAAACAGCGGTTTGCGGTAAGGCATACAGCGGTGGAGCGGATCATTCGTGCTGTTGAAATTACCCCGTTGCCTTCTGCCCCTGAGATTATTTCAGGGGTGATTAATGTGCAGGGAAAGATACTGCCGGTAATAAATATAAGAAAGAGATTACGCTTAACAGAAAAGAAAATTGATGTTGGCGATAAATTGATTATCCTGAATACTAAAAAACGTACCATAATGATAATTGCGGATACAATTGAGGGTGTTGTAAGGGGAGAAGACGTCATTCCCGCAAGAGATATTGCAAAGAATATTGACGCCATTCAGGGGATTTTGAAGGTGAATGATGATTTGACTTTTATTTTTGACATTGAGAAATTTTTGTCGATAGAAGAGGAAGAAGCTCTGGAAAGGGCAGTAGATTCAATAAAATGATACGAACCGGATCCTGGAATATTCAAACGAATAAGATGAAACAGAAAATACCAGAACAGTTATTAAGCCGGTTGAGCGAATTAATCTCTGAAAAACTGGGATTATGTTATGAAAAAGACCGTTGGCATCATTTAATGCACCAAATCAGGCTTGCCGCAACTGATATTGGGTATGACGATGTGGAATTGTATATCCAGAGATTGCTGTCAGTGCCGTTAACGAAAGAGGATATTTCAATCCTTGCAAATCATTTAACGATAGGAGAAACATATTTTTTCCGGCACAAAAAAATGTTTGAGGCGCTGGAAAACTATATTTTGCGTGACCTGATTGCCACCAGAAAGGGGAAAGAGCAAAGACTGAGGATCTGGGTTGCGGGCTGCGCGACCGGTGAAGAACCTTATTCTGTTGCAATTTTGATCGATACCTTGATTCAAAATACTAAAGATTGGGACATTACAATTCTTGCCACCGATATTAATCAGAATTTTCTTAAAAAAGCCGCTGAGGGATTTTATAGAAAATGGTCATTCCGCGACACTCCTGAGTGGGTGATGAAGAGATATTTTAAGCCGGCACAGAAGGATTACTATGCTATTTCACCTCATATAAAAGAAATGGTCGTTTTTTCCCTCTTGAACCTGAAGGAAGATGCTTATCCCTCGATCCTGAATAATACGAATGCGATGGACATTGTTTTTTGCCGGAATGTATTTATTTATTTCAATGATGCGTTCATAAGAGAAATAGTGCGTAAATTCTATCGTTCCCTCGTTGAAAACGGGTGGCTAGTGGTGAGTCCGGTTGAAGGTCTGCAATGCCGCGACCATAATTTTAGGCCGGTTAATTACCTGGGCGAAACTTTTTATAAGAAAGAGACTACGGCAAAACATGATAGCCCGGTGAAAATAAACGTCAAAGAAATAGTATCGCCACTGAAAAAGAGCGGCGATTGTGATGTTATATTTAACGAAACCCTGCGATTGCGCACTTTTCCCGGCAATGAAGTTGTCCCGGAAAGCCGGCAAGATACAGCTAACGACGAAGCAGACGGAGTACTAGAGGAAGTATTATATGAAAAGGCGTCAAAGTCATTTGAACAGGGTTTATATAATGAGGCGACGGATACCCTTTTGCAACTCCATTCAATTATGCAGGATAGTGGGCGGGATTCGGATTTAAAACGGGACGCCGTTCTGTATCTTCTTGCAAAATCTTACGCCAATCAGGGTAAGATAGAGGACGCCCTTGAATGGTGTAATAATGCAATAAAGATTGATAAAATGCAGCCTAATTATTATTATCTGCGTGCGACGATCCTTCATGAACAGAAAAACATTGACGGCGCGATTGCCTCATTAAGGCAAGTCTTATATCTTGATCCGAATTTTATACTGGCACATTATGCCCTGGGAAAATTTATGCAGGAGCAGCGAAAACTGAATGAATCATACAGGTTTTATGAGAATACTCTTTTGCTTCTGAAAAATCATACACCGGAAGAGGTATTGCCTGAATCCGACGGGATAACGGCAGGAAGATTGAAGGAAATAATTCAGACAATTAATGGTGAAATCAGCTTAAAATAAAAGGTTATGGGGTAAGGTTATGAAAATGCTTAATGAGGTAAAAATGAAATATAAACTTGCGCTATTATTGATATTGCCGGTATGCGTCATGCTATACTTTTCTATTATGGGCGCCCTGGAAAAACGCATGTTATCAAAGGAGATGGCAAAACTGGAATCCTTGTCAGAGCTTGCTGTTAATATGAGTAAACTGGTTCACGAAACACAAAAGGAGAGAGGCGCATCCGCGCTGTATATAGGAAGCAAAGGAAAAGAATTTGCCGGTGAGCTGAGAGATCAGCGGCAGGTTACCGATCAGAAAATACTTGAATTAAAAAATGTACTGAATGGAATAAACCTTAAGCAATATGGCGCAAAGATTGGTATTCCACTGGAGAGGGCGCTTTATTTTGCTGCAATGATAAAGGAGAAACGGGAGAGGATAGACGCCCTTGGAATTACCATTGAAGAGGAAATCGAATATTATACAAACCTTAATGCCGGATTTTTAGAGGTGATAGCCGCTCTATCAACGTTGAGCAGCAATCCGGAATTGTTTCAGCAAATATCCGCATACGTATATTTTTTGACAGTAAAAGAACTGGCAGGTCTGGAAAGGGCGTATCTAAGCAACACATTCGCTGCGGACAGGTTTGAGGATGGAATGTATGCTAAATTCAGGGATAATATAGTAGGACAGGAAATTTACTTAAAGATATTCAAAGGCTTGGCAACCGCGGAACAAAACGAATATTGTAATATGAGTTTAAACAATAAGTATGCTGATGAGGCGCTAAAAATGAGAAATATAGCGGTTGAAAGGTATAATGAGGGTGTGTTTGGGGTTAAGTCGTCAGAATGGTTTAAGATGCAGACGGAGAAGATAAACCTTTTGAAAGGGGTTGAAGATAAACTATCGGGGGACCTTGTTTTAAATGCCCAAAAAATACGGCATGCAGCAAAAGCGGCCCTTGTTTTCTTTATCATCCTGGCAATTGTTGCCGTGGTTGCTTCGATACTATTGGCATACATAATTTCCATCGGAATTACCCGTCCTTTGAGCATGGCAGTTTGTTATGCGGAACAAATCTCGCAAGGCGACACAACGATAAAAATAGAGGCAAGCGGCAGTGACGAAGTGGGACATCTTTTTGCTGCAATGAAAAATATAGTGAAAAACCTGCGCGAACAAACTATGGAAATTGCTGAAGGCGTTAATGTTCTTGCTTCATCTGCAAGTGAGATACTTGCGGCTACGACTCAGCTTGCTACGTCTTCGACGGAAACTGCTGCTGCTGTGACCGAGACCATGGCGACCATTGAAGAGTTCCGTCAAACCACACAGTTTTCTACCGAAAAAACAAAACAGGTTTCCCTTAGCGCCCAGGGCGCTGCAGAAATTTCCGAAGGCGGGGAAAAAGCGGTGAATGAAACAGTTGACGGCATGAATAGCATTAAAGAACAGATGTCGTTCATTGCGGAAAGTATTATAAAACTGAGCGAACAAAGCCACACCATCGGCGTTATTATTGCAACGGTTGACGATATTGCGGAACAGTCAAATCTGCTGGCGGTGAACGCTGCAATTGAGGCTGCAAAGGCGGGGGAACACGGGAAAGGCTTTGCCGTGGTTGCGCAGGAGGTCAGGAATCTTGCAGAAGAATCCAGGCAGGCGACCATGCAGATCAGAAAAATATTAAATGATATCCAGAAAGCTACAAACGAGGCAGCACTGAAAACAGAGCAGGGCAGCAAGGTTGTTGATAATGGCGTAAAACTCACCAGTGAAGCGGGAAAATCTATTCATAAACTACGCAATAGTATTTTGGCGGCGTCGCAGGCGGTGGCGCAGATCGCCGCATCGGGCAGCGAACAAATGTCCGGCGTAACACAGGTAGTAACCGCAATGGAAAATATAAAAACAGCGACTTCACAAAACGTGGATAGTTCTAAACAACTCGAAGAGGAAGCGCACAACCTGAATAATTTGGGACTAAGACTGAAAAAACTGATCCAGAAATACAAGACCTGAACTGGCATAGCCATAACCGAATAAGCATGAAATACAAAAGAGGAACCACAGATTTCACGGATTTCACAGATTAACAGATTGCACAGATTAAAGGGGAAAAATACAAGTGGGGGGCGGATGCATAACAAAGTCCCCTCTTTGGGGGGATTTAGGGGGGTGCGTAGCATTAATGAATGATCGAGAGACAATTCTTAAAGAAAGGGCGAAAATACTCGCGCGGGAGCCGGAAGCCAGGCATAGGGAAATACACTATGTATCCATAGTTGAATTTTTTATTGATCAGGACAGATATGGCATCCCGGCAGACTGTGTTCGTGAGGTGTATTTGCTGAAAGAAATTACAACAATTCCAGGAGTTCCTGAATATGTTATGGGAATTATTAATGTCCGTGGACAGATATTTTCTGTTATTGACATAAAGGCATTATTTAACATTCCAAAGGGAAAGGGTATCTCCAATTTAGACAAAGTAATAATTATTCATAATGAAACTATGGAGTTTGGCATTGTTGTCGATTCAATCGCGGGAATAACCTCCATTCCTTCTCACAAGATAACACCAGCGCCCCTGACGATGACAGAATTTGTCCGAAAATACATAAAAGGAATTACGAGTGACCATTTAATTCTATTGGATGCGGAACAGTTGTTGACAGACAATTCAATAGTCGTAAATGACGAAGTATAGCAACCATGAGGTAATGATTATTATGTCAAATGAATATATCCCTGTAGCCTTAAACACAATACAGCCTAATACCTGCGCCGGATGCAATCTTTACATAAAAACTCACGCAGACGAAGGTATCCGTTATGTACTTTATTGCAACAGTGAGAGCGCCCTTTATGAGCATAAGATAAAAGAACTTCAGTATAATCATATAAGTTATCTTTTTATAAAACAATGTGATGAACAGTTATATTTGAGGCATAGGGAATCCCATTTAAAACTGATAATTCACGATCCTTCTCTTGACACGAAAACTAAATCTGAAATGGTTTATAATGTGGCGAAATCCATTATGCTTGACATATTTAACGACCCGCGTGCCGGAGATAATGTTGCAAGGTCAAAAAACTGGGTATCAAGCACGGTAGAATATGTGCTGAACAACAAAGAGGCTACTTCAACCATGTTAAACATGGTATCGTATGATTATTATACCTATACGCATTGCGTTGACGTCTCTGTACTTGGTCTTCTATTTGCAAAATATTTAAGGCTTAATGAGAAAGAAATGAATGATTTTGGCACAGGATTGTTGCTTCATGATATAGGAAAGACACAGATTAACCTTGATATACTGAACAAAAATGGAAAACTGAGCGAGGTTGAGTACATCGAGATAAAGAAACATGTGGAATTTGGACATGAAATATTAAAAGGTTTGGGTGGCCTTCGGGAAGAGTCGTTCTCTCCTGTTTTGCAGCATCATGAAAAGCTTAATGGACAGGGTTATCCAATGGGTTTGATGGGTAGTGAGATTCATGATTATGGAAAAATTGCAATGATAATAGATGTTTATGATGCGTTAACAACCAAAAGGCCGTATTCGGATGCGAGAAAACCATTCCCTGCGTTACAAATGATGAAAGAGCATATGAAGGGACATTTTGATGATGTGTATTTCAGGAACTTTGTCGCTTTCCTTGGAAGCAGGGGCGGGTAGTGTCATGCGCCCCTTGTGGACAAGCTGGAAGCAAGCAAGCAGGCATGAAATTAAAAATACGAAATTCGAAGTACGAAATACGAAACAAATCCGAATGACAAAGCATAAAATTCAAAACAAATCCAAAACATACAACAATGAATGAAAGAGAAATTGAATTTCAAAAACGCCTGCTGGCAACTTTTAAAATAGAGGCGGAAGAGCACATAAAGGAAATGTCTGTTGATTTGCTGAAAATGGAGGAAAATCCCCCCGTTTATGAGCAGATGCAGATTATTGAAAAGATATTTCGTGAAGCGCATAATCTGAAAGGTGCAGCAAGGGCGGTAAATCTTCTCAGCATCGAGAAAATATGCCAATCTCTCGAGACGGTATTTTCCAATATGAAACATGGCGGATTACAATTGTCGAAGAGAGAATACGACCTCCTTCATGATGCTTTGGACAGCATTGGAAGAATACTTTTCTCGCCGGAAGGAAGTAGCGATATTTCCACACTCGTACGGCGAATAGAAGGACTGGTATCCGGCGAAAGCTCTGATGAAGCCCTTTCCGGAGCGCCACCTCAATCCTTCGTTGAAGCATGCCTGCAAAGAGATGTGAAGGGTAAATCTGTTGAGGATGACGCCATTAACATGGTCGAAGATGAGAGTATCGCCGGGGAAAAGGCCGTTCATGCCGCCATGAAAGAAGGAGGTATTATCAGGCGGGAAACATCCCATGCAAAAGTGTTGCGAGTAGCCTCGTCAAAACTTGACACGCTTTTTTTTAAGGCAGAGGAAATGCTTTCTTTAAAACAAGTTTCATTGCTGCGCGCCAGTGAGCTATTGCGGATTTCAACAATCCTTGATGATTGGGAACGTAAATGGATGAAAGTATACTCATCGGTGCGAAAGACTGTTTTATTACAAGGCGAAATGGAATCTGAGAAAGACGGGGGAAAACGCAATAGTGAACACATTGATTCTCTGAGTGAATTCCTGGAATGGAATCATAATTTTATGAAAACCCTGGAAGAGGAAATCAATGTTTTAGCGGGCGGCACAAAACGTGATCATAGAATGATTGCTGGAATGGTGGACGAACTTCTTGAAGACGTTAAAAAGATCCTTATGATGCCGTTTTCTTCGATACTGGAAACTTTTCCTAAAGTCGTGCGCGATATTTCACGAAATCAGGCGAAGGATATAAATTTACTCATTAGCGGCGGAGAGGTTGAGGTTGATAAACGTATTTTGGAAGAAATAAAAGATCCGCTAATGCATATGGTAAGAAATTGTATCGATCATGGGATTGAGAAGATTCAGGAACGGCTGCGGAAAAATAAAAAGCCGCAGGGAACAATTTCTTTGTCAATACATCAGACGAATAGTAACCAGGTTGAAGCGGTCATTTCAGACGATGGAGCAGGGATTGATGTTGAAAAGGTAAAAAAATCAGCAATAAAATCCGGTTTTGCCAAAGAAGAGCATATTAAAAACATGAACGAAGGGGAGGCATTATCGCTGGTATTTCAATCGGATATTTCTACAAGCCCGATTGTCACCGATATTTCAGGAAGAGGGCTTGGGCTTGCCATCGTCCGCGAAAAAGCTGAAAAACTTGGCGGCAAGGTATATCTGGAATCGAAATTAAACGTGGGCACTACGTTCAGAATAGTCCTCCCTTTGACGCTTGCTACATACCGGGGGATAATAGTGCGGGTTGCAGAGCATAAATTTGCAATACCAACCATCAGTGTGGAGCAGGCAATGCGCGTTAATACGCATGAGATAAAACAGATTGAGAAAAAGGAGGCCATATTCGTTGACGGGATATCTGTCCCCTTCGTAAAACTCCAGGAGGCGTTAGGCATATCGGACGAAAAGAAACACGTACCGGGAAATACAGGGAATGCCGATTATCGTCATACGGTGGTTATTGGCGCCTCAGGCAGGCGCATTGCCTTTTGCGTGGACGAGATACTTGATGAACAGGAGGTATTGGTAAAAAATCTTGGCAAACAATTGGTGCGTGTGCGAAATATTGCGGGGGCGACAATCCTTGGTTCGGGAGAAGTTATACCGGTGATAAATGTATACGACTTAATTCAATCTGCCATAAAAGATTCATCTCCTGCCCTCAAAAAGGATATTCAGAAGGAAGCAACGGGGAAGGAAAGAAAAAAAATACTTATAGTAGAAGATTCGATTACTTCCAGGATGTTATTGAAGAATATTTTGGAATCGGGCGGTTACCTTGTGGATACTGCCGTTGACGGGATTGACGGCCTTACAAAACTGAAAACGGATGTTTATGACTTGGTCGTGTCGGATGTTGATATGCCGAGGATGAATGGTTTCACTCTTACTGCGAAGATGCGTGCGAATAAAAAATTATCAGAGATTCCGGTGGTACTGGTAACCTCGCTGGGCTCCCGTGAAGATCGTGAAAGGGGAATAGATGTGGGGGCAAGCGCTTACATTGTTAAGAGTAACTTCGACCAGAGCAATCTCCTGGAAACGGTAAAACGATTTATATAGCAGTCCGGTTGTTGATTAAAGTGTTAACGTTGTTGCATAATCGCGAATTTTTTTATCCTAAGCTGGCATAGCCAGAACCAAACAAGCACGAGATAAAAAATACGAAATTCGAAGTACGAAATACGAAACAAATTCTAATGACAAAATGATTTGAAATTCTAAACAAGTGCCTCTTTCGTCTCTTGCATTTCGTGCTTCACGTTGTTGCCTGCCTGTGCGTGTTTGCACGCAGATAGGTATGTTTTGTATTTGTTTTGAATTTTAAGTTTTGTTATTCGGATTTGTTTCGTATTTCGTACTTCTTATTTCGTATTTCAAAATTAAATATTGCGCCAAAAAGTGCAAAGAAATTACAAATAAGGTCATAATTTAATGACAGGGGTAATGGATGATAAAGGTATTGGTGGTAGATGATTCGCCTGTTGTCAGGGATCTTCTCGTGCATATTCTGCAGAGCGACCCTGCTATTCATGTAACAGGCACGGCAAACAATGGAAAAGAAGCCGTGGAATTTGTGCGCGGCAAAAGGCCTGATATTGTTATTATGGACATACAAATGCCGGAGATGGATGGTATTGAGGCATCCCGAGCGATAATGGAAACAAACCCATTGCCTATTATTATGGTGAGCGCATTTTGGGATCCAAAGGAGAAGGAGAAAACATTTATTGCCCTGGATGCCGGAGCGGTGGCATTTATTGAAAAACCACAAGGACAAGGACATCATAAGTATGAGCACACTTCGCGGCATTTGGTAAACATGGTGAAATCGTTATCCAAGGCTGAATATGTACATCCTGGCACAAGTAAAACATTACAGGGAAAATATGGTGAAATCGAAGCGATAGAACAAAACAGAGAGTTGAAGGGAAAAGTAAAACTTATTGCAATTGGCGCCTCCACAGGAGGCCCTCAGACGATTCAGAGAATACTGAAAAATCTTACTAAGGAAATATCCGTCCCTCTTTTAATTGTTCAGCATATTGCCCCCGGATTCATTGACGGGTTGGTGGAATGGCTTGCGAAGACAACGCCATTTAAAATGCATATAGCAGGAAATGGCGATACGCCTTTGCCTGGACACGTATATTTTGCTCCGGATGATTGTCATATGGGTGTGGACAGCAATTCTAAAATATTTCTCAGGAGCAGTACGCCGGAAAATGGCCTGCGTCCATCGGTATCATTTTTGTTTCGTTCTATCGCTGAAAATATCCGCGATAAGGCTATCGGAGTTCTTTTGACGGGTATGGGGAAAGATGGGGCGCTGGAATTGAAGCTGATGAAAGAATGCGGCTCTATAACAATTGCGCAGGATAGAGATACTTCCATTGTTTATGGCATGCCTGCGGAGGCAAAAAAACTAGGGGCTGCAATGCATATACTTCCACTTAACGGCATCGCTGCCGCCCTTGAGAAATTGGTTTCAAAAACGTGCATAGCGGCATTATAATAAATCTTTTTCTTAGGAATTAATATGGAAACCGACAATTATAAGGAAGTTAAAATACTTGTTGCAGAAGACAGTCCGACGCAGGCTGAACGGGTACGGTATATTCTTGAAAAACAAAACTACAAGGTTTTTCTTGCACAAGACGGCAGGCAAGCGATAGATATGATAGATGCTGTGCAGCCCAATCTGGTTATTAGCGATGTTGTCATGCCAGGGATGGACGGTTATGAGTTATGCAAAAAATTAAAAACAAAAAATATCCCGGTAATCCTCGTTACCTCTCTTTCCAGTCCGGAGGATATCTTTAGGGGACTGGAATCCGGCGCATGCCATTTTATACAAAAACCATTCCATGAAGAATTCCTCATTGGCCGTGTCGAGTATATTCTTGCAAACGATGTTTTGCGAAGGCAATCTGTTTCGCAATTTGGCATAGAATTGTTTTTATCCGGGAAAAAGTATTTTCTCACTGCTGAAAAATTGCAGATAATTGACTTACTTTTTTCTGTTTATGAAAGCGTTGTTCAGAAAAATGCTGAACTTGAAGATGCAAACAAGAAGTTGGAAGAGGCTAAGGCACTGCTTGCAAAACAGATAGCAGAACTCCATGAAATTTCTTTATTTGACGAACTTACCGGACTGCGCAATCGCCGTGGATTTTTTTTAATGGCAGAGCAGCAGTTGAAAATTGCGATACGAAAGGGACAATTAGTATTGCTTATTATGATCGATGTTGACGAATTAAAAAATATTAATGATACTTATGGCCACAAAGAAGGCGATAAAATGCTGAAAGCTTTGGCGGTTATTCTCAAAAAAACGTTTAGAGAAACCGATATTATCGCACGTATGGGAGGGGACGAATTTATTGTGTTTGCCATTGAGGCTGACAAAAAAAATGCGAATGACCTGGAACTTCGGTTAAAAGATACTATTGACAATTTTAACAGCCAGTCAGATTGTTCCTTTAAACTGCAGGCAAGCGTTGGCAAGGTATGCTGCGAAGTTAAAGAAAACAGCACTCTCGAAGAACTTCTGGACAATGCGGATAAAGCAATGTATGAAAAGAAAAGGGGGAAAAATGGACCAGAGAGACAACCGGCAAATTGAAATATTAATTGTTGAAGACAGCCCTACACAAGCCGCACAACTGAAATATCTCATGGAAAAGAACAGTTTTGGCGTATCGGTTGCAAAGAATGGTCTTGAGGCGGTTGCCTTAATGGAAACACGAAAGCCATCGATGGTTATCAGTGATATCGTCATGTCTGAGATGAACGGGTATGAATTATGCCGAAGGGTTAGGCAGCATGAAAATATAAAAGATATACCGTTTGTTTTGTGTTCTTCGCTCTCAGATCCTAAGGATATAATAGAAGGGCTCTCTTGCGGGGCGGATAGTTTTATAGTGAAACCGTACAAGGAGAGTTTTCTTGTGTCCAGGATAAACTATGTTTTAGCCAATCAGTCAATCCGGAAAAACAGGAATGCTCAATTTGGGATTGAAATATTTTTTGCAGGGAAAAAACACTTTATTACGTCTGAACGTGTTCAAATAATAGACCTCTTGATTTCGACCTATGAAAACGCAATTCAAAAAAACAGAGCATTAAGAAATGTAAATGAGGAATTGGAAGAAATAAAAGAAAAATTGACGAAAAAGACACAAGAACTATACATGACGTCAATTACCGATGAGCTTACTCATCTATATAACAGAAGGGGTTTTTTTATCCTTCTGGAACAACAAATCAGAATTGCAAAAAGAAATAAAGAAAAGGTGTTTCTGTTTATTATTGATTTGGATAATTTTAAGAAGATAAATGATAAATGCGGGCACAGCGAAGGCGACCGCATATTAAAAGAAACAGCAAATATCTTGAAAAAGACATTCCGCGAATCTGATATCATTGCACGAATGGGAGGAGATGAATACGCGGCTCTTTCGACAGACAACAATCATCAAAATGCAGAAGGAATGGTCAACCGGCTTAAACATAATATACATTTATATAATGGCCGGAGCAACAACCCCTATACGTTGTCCGTAAGTGCAGGCTTTGCATGCCATGATTCACAGAATCCGTGTTCCATTGATAAAGTGATTGCAGAGGCAGATAAGCGGATGTACGAAGATAAGGAAAAAACGAAGAGAAGAATGGTATAATCATCAACTACCCACCACAACCCCATGGACAGACACCTACCAGGACTTACACTGTACTGTTTGCTTGAGTAAAGAAAACTCTATAATAACTTGATTCTCTTTTCATCCTACTAAAATGACGGGTTACAAAAAATCGGGAATGCTCCCACCCGTAAGGTACAATCCCTCAGACTCTCCAATATCAAAACCATCTCTTCCGGCATAGACAAGGGAGTCTGTTTTCACCTTATCCTGCACATCTTTGAGGCCGCGGCCGCTTATTATTCCGATCTTTACATAAAACTAAAAAAAATATTGCATCTTTTACATAGCGTAGAATATAATAATTCTGGTTGACAAGGATTTGCCGAAAAGGGCGTATTATTGTGTCAATGCAGTTAAGATTCTATAACACTATTTATGCAAAAGGGGGGAAGCTGTTGAAATTTAATTTTAATCCTTTCAGGAAAGGATTGAATCAGGTGCTGGGGAAACTGGAAGAAGATATTATGAATGCATTGTGGATGAAGGGAGAGGGCAGCGTGAAGGATATCATGGAATCATTTCCCCCGGAGAGGAGTGTCTCCTATTCGACCGTGATTACTGTTACCAACCGGATGACGAAAAAGGGGCTTTTGACCAGGAGAAAGGAAAAGAAGGCATTTCTGTATAAACCTTCATATAGTAAGGAAGGGTTTTATGAGGTGGTGTCGAAGGCTGTTGTTGAGGGGATTTCAGATTTGTCGCTTAAAGCTGCAATGGTTCATTTTGTTGAATGCATGTCGCAGTTAAATCCGGACAAGATGGAATATTTTTCGCAACTTATAGAATCCAGGAAACAATTGCTTAAGAAAGAACAACTCAATGGAAAATAAAGGGGGAGAGGGCGTTTCTAATAATCAGCAAAAGAATGCGGATAAATGTTTTGCTCTTTTTTTGTTGATAAACAGTATCATTGCCTCTGCTTTTGTTGCCGGCATTCTGATGAGCGTTAACAGTTATATAAAAGGGATTTTTAATACGTACCAGTCTGTAACTTGCTGTGGAAGTATTTGTCTGAATTGCCTTTTCAGCTTTTATACGCTGTGTCTGTTGTTTTCTTTTCTTTGTATGGGTATTTATTTCGTTGGCGTTGGCAAGGTTCTTTATAAGGCGTTTTTACTCTTTACTATAAACCGCAGCCTGTTTCGTTCTCTTGGTTTGACAGATATAAAAGAGTATCCGGTTGGGGATGATACATTTGATACACTACCATGTAAAAACTCCCCGATATTTGTATCCGGGCAGAAAATATTCAATGCCTTTACCTTTGGCATATTTCGCCCCAAAATATGTTTGTCTGCCGGCCTTTTTTCTTATCTGACCCCAAAAGAGCTGCAGTCGGTAGTTCTTCACGAACTTCATCATCTAAAACACAGGGACCCCTTACGATTTGCGATAATGCAGATCTTCTGCGCACTTAATTTTTTTCTGCCGGTTAATAATTATCTTGTGCGTTTCTATAAAATGCACTCTGAGAAGGCTGCTGACGATGCTGCTTTGCGGCTAATGAATGAACCGCTTGCATTGGCAAGCGCCCTTGTCAAAATGTCCGGATACAACACAAAGCATATGACTCAAATAGCAATATCTTCATTTTCGAATGAACAGCAGGCATTTGAAGAGCGTATAAGCCGTTTGGTAGAACCAAAAGCATCATCATTCAGCAAAGGCGGATTATTTGCGATGCCCTGCTATCTAAGCCTCGTATCGGTTTTTTTCTCAGGGATACTTTTTTTGTCCGTCTATTCTCATACACATCTGTTAACCAGCGAGGCTGAGTGCAAAGAAGGTAATTGTCATATGGTTATGTGTAAGGAGTGATTTTAGTATCTTAGCAGTAATCTCATTACATTTTTTATCAAAATATTTAATGGTGAAATCCGAAATGTTAAATATGAAATACGAAAATGTGTTCATACTTGTTTTACTTTTTTTCACCCAATTTGTCCTGATTTCACGAACCGGGAGTTGCGATACTTCCCCGGCAAAGACAAAAGAAGAAGTGGGCGTTGACAAACCTGAAGAAAAGCCGGCCGGTATGTTAAACATACAGTGGTTAATTAAGGAGGCGATGGAACATAATCCTGAGATTATTGCCATGCGTCAGCGGTTAAACGCTTCAAGGTTGAGAATTCCTCAGGCAAAATCACTGGACGACCCCATGTTCCGGGCAGGTTCTTTTGATATGTCAAACCATCCCTTCAACATCAACGGCCAAACCGGCATGCTGCAACAGCGGTATTCCCTGTCTCAAAAAATTCCCTTTCCCGGCAAGCTTGACATGAAAGGGAAAATAGCCACTCAGGAATCTAAGATGACAGAAGAAGACCTGTTGGCAAAGGTGCAGGAAATTACCGCCATGGTAAAAACCGCCTTTTATGATCTGTTTTACGTAAACCGCGCCATTGCAATTACGGAAGAGAACAGGGAGCTGCTTCGTAAATTTGCAAAAATAGCGGAAACAAAATACGCCGTTGGCAAGACTCCACAAAGGGATGTGCTTTCCGCTCAGGTAGAATTGTCAACGCTTACGAATGAACTTATTGTTTTGAACAAGGAGAAAGAGTCGGTTGTTGCCATGATAAATGTTTTACTTGACAGGCATCCGCAGCATCCATTAGGCGATCCTCCTCTTATTGAGATACAACATTTGGATGTAACGTTAGAAGGGTTGGAAAACCTTGCTTCAAAAAACAGGCCTGAGCTGAAAAGATATGACCATGCAATCAAAAGGAATGAGGCGCAGCTAAAACTTTCAAAAAAAGACTATTACTTTACTGACTTTGAACCTATGGTTGAATATATGCAGGAGGACGGAAACCCGGATACGTGGGCGTCCGCCATTTCGATTAATATACCATGGTTGTGGCCGAAAAACCGCACCAGGGTTAAGGAAGCAAATGAGGACCTATCTGCCTCCAGGTCAGAGTATAGGTATATTAATAATAAGACGCTGTTTGAAGTGAAAGATTATTATGTCAAATTGCAATCGTCCGAAAGCACGGTAAATCTTTTCAAAACCGGTGTTATTCCCCAGGCGGAGCAATCCCTTAAAGCGGCGCATATCGGATATGAAACCGATACTATTGATTTTCTCTCATTGATTGATAGCCAGCGGGTACTTTTAAATTCACAACTTCAGTATTATAAATCGGTAGTAGATTATGAAACAAACCTGGCGAATCTTGAAAGGGCAGTGGGGGTTCAACTGTCGCGTTGATTTATTTAAAAATATAGTGACAGTTCAGCCCAACGCAGAGAACGCCGGGACTTCGTCGTGAGCTCAGTCGAACGATCGCAGAGGATGCGATAGAAGATGAATAAAAAATTTATGCAAAATTTCCTCTTTCTTTATATCTTTGCGTTCTCCGCTCCATCTGCGGTGAACTATTACTAAATATATTATTTAAAGATTGGTTTTACATTGTCTAAAAACAATAGAGGAGGGTTATCATGTTTACAAGAAAACATCTTTCAGTATTAAGTATTTTAAGTGCAATCGTTGTATTTCTTCCAATGGTATGGGGGGCGTCCACTTTCGGTTCCCGTATACCGGCGGTGCTCCCTCCGGCAAAAGGGTCAAATAGCATTTTTCTACAAAAAAGCACGTCTAAGGAAACAGGAAAAATAGTTGGCAAGGTAACTAATACCGACAGGTCGCCCTTATCAGATATAACTATTAGCATCCAATCACTTACTGAGGAAACGACTTACGGGTCAGCCTTTGAGGATGTGGCTACTACAAACAAAAAGGGAAAGTTTAAGATTACAGGTATTGCGCCTGGTAAATATATTGTCAGGGCTACCCCTTCGTCTGATGAGTTTTATTTACCCAATGATAAATTTAGTGTAAAGGTAAAATCAGGGAAGAAAAAGAGTGTTAAAATAAAACTCTCTTCCTCGTCTCACCCCGATTCCGAATATGTAGGGAGTACGGTATGCCTGAGCTGTCATCCTGACAATAAGGATTGGCAGCAAACGGCTCATGCAAAAACAATACAAACGCCGGCATCGGATACAATTGTTGCCCCGTTCAACGGAGACGTTATAACCACTGATGACGGTAAAGTCACCTTTAAGGCATTTATCGATGGAAGCAATTATAAAGTCACCCTCTACGATTTAAATAATGAGGATATTTTTGTTACATATTCTGTAGTCAGAACCCATGGAGGCGTTTCCATTGCAGGAAAACAGAGGTATCACGTTAAAATAGGAGATAGCCATTATATATTACCCATCCAATATAATAACCGAAATGTTGATCAAAGTAATCCCGATGCAGCCTGGGTTTCATACAACGCGAGTACATGGTATGAAGACGACGGCACGTTAATAACAACAGACGTAGATACCCCTCCGGATAAAACGAAATCTTTTGAACAAAACTGTGAGGGTTGTCATGTAACGGGACTGGATATCACACAGAATGTCAACGGAGAGTTTGTCTCTGATTCTAAGGAACTTGGCATATCGTGCGAAAGCTGTCACGGTCCCGGCGGATTACACGTATCTGAGGGAGGTGGAAAGGCGCTCTATATCGTAAATCCGAAATACCTTGCCACAGACAGAGGCAATGAAGTTTGCGGGCAATGTCACGTCCGTGTAAAAAACAAGGATGGTGAAAATGGCGCCGATTTTGTGACAGAATATCCCTCTATCATCAACGGCGATAAGATTACACCATTCATACCAGGCAAGATTCTGGCGGACTATATAGAAGAAACAGACGCCGATGACAACCCCACGGCAGGCTATTGGGATGATAATGATGCAGGTTCTTTGGGTGAGAATGCCTCAGAGAATAACCACTCTAAAAAACATCATCAACAATATCAGGATTTCATTAAGAGCCATCATTACAACTATGCAGGACAGAAATGTTATCAGTGTCATGAACCTCACGGTAAAGGCAATACAGGAACACCCCAGCTACTTAAGCCAAGTGACAATAATAAAATCTGTATTACATGTCATGATGATTTTGCGGAGACCATTGAGAAAGATGGTGAAGTACAAAACAGACATGCAAAACATGAATTCAGTTCTTCCGACCCTGGTGGAAGCCTTTGTACTGGTTGTCATATGCCAAAAACGGCAAAGAGCGCCGTGAATAATGATATATCTTCTCATGTCTTTGATATTATAAAACCATATGCCAGCAAAGCGATGGCTGATAATAATACGGCTAATGATATTCAAAACGATTCCGGTACCGTGATTACAAACTCCTGTGCCGGCTGCCATTCAACTGATACAGATTATGGAGTGGAACGCTGGGATGAGTGGCAGGAAAAAGACTAGGTAATGTCTCATAATCAAAAGTCTAAACTGTTACAAAATTGTAATAATATTGACCTGTACTGTGTTGTTAAAAGGCTACATCTCGTCCCAATATGGATATTTGGAATTTTATAAAACCATTTATTGAAGAGTATGATGCAATGGTGTTTACCATGAAGGAATTTGTTCCGTGGAACATAAAAGCAGGTTGTTTATACACCATCGCTTTGCAGGGAAAAAGATGTGAAACCATCATATTTTAACGTATAGGGATTTCAATATTTTCAGTAAGCAATGAACAAACCCACCCCTCAATCCTATTCTGTAGAGACTCACGGCCATGCGTCTTTACATCAAATTTCCCTCTTGGGAGGGGTTCGGGGTGGGTAAAAATGAATGCCGTTGGGTTTTTTGCCTTTTAAAAACCCAACCTAATTTAAGAAAAATCTTAAGAAATTTTTTGAAAGGAGTTTACCATGGGTCGCATTTTGTCTAAAGCTTTAGTATTTACCTTTGTCGTTAGTTTAAGCAGTATTTATGTGAGTAATGCCCTGTGGGCATGTGGCGGGGCATGTGGAGGCAGTGAACATAGCAGCCATGAAGCAGGGGGATATGCGGTTCAAACTAAGGCAGAAACAAAGGGTGAAAAAGTCGTAGCGGGAAAAGACCCTGTATGCGGTATGGATATCATCGATATAAAAAAGGCATCTTCAGAAGAGTATAAAGGGGAGGTTTACTATTTTTGCTCAAAATACTGTAAAGAAAAATTTAAAAAAGACCCTGCTTCATATACCGTTGTGGAACCGCATCAACATGGTGAAGGTGAGGGACACAAGCACTGATGCAGTAATCATCAGTGCCTTATCAGTAATTTGTTGTATCTATTCAGCATAAACATTACACGACTCCCGGCGGGTTCAGGTTTGCAACCCAATGTCATTAAGTTAAGAATTATTGTAACACTTTGGTTTTTTAAAAAAACGTATTACCGATAAGCTCCGTAGGAGCAACCTGTTTGTAGATAGGAGACCATAACAGATATTAGCTCCTACGGAGCTATTTACCTGTTGAATTTTATTACGCTACAAACAGACCACCCCTAAAGGGGCTACATTGTTTTTTACATCCCCTTGGATTTTTCAAATAACTAAGGTGTTAAGAATTATTTTATTAAAAATAACCCCCCTTTTTCCCTCTTTATTAAGGGGGACTTTTGCGGCCGTTTGCTTAACTTAATGACATTGGGTTGCAAACCTGAACCCGCGAAGCTGGAATGCCGTGTTCCTACTCCTGCTTGTTTACAAACAGGAGTTTGGGAACGAGTAAAGGATGT
The DNA here is from genome assembly GCF_039794105.1 of Candidatus Kuenenia sp. Lineage (GTDB taxonomy): Bacteria > Planctomycetota > Brocadiia > Brocadiales > Brocadiaceae > Kuenenia. The sequence goes on along the minus strand of NZ_JBDIWA010000003.1, from coordinate 115,245 downwards.
TAAGTTATTGAAAGCCGCCTAATGCCTGGTTTAATTAAATAAATAGAATAATGTCTCTATCTTCCGATATCAGCAGTAATAAATATATTCTTCGCATTTTCAGGAAGGCCTTTTTACCTTGGGTATTTACCTCTCCCAGATACCTGGGAGTATTATGGAATTTTTATAAAAAGATAAAGAAGAGATATAAACTGAAGGATAATAATGGCAATCCCATCCCTCATACTATTTTTATAAGTCTTCTTTCTGATTGCAATCTTGCTTGTGATCATTGTTATGCCAGGGTCTATAAGGAAAAAAAGATTTTGCCGGGAGAAATGTTAGAAAATATTCTTTTACAAGCTGAATCATTGGGTAGTTTCATTTTTATGCTTACGGGTGGCGAGCCTATGCTATATCCAAATCTCATGGAGATTTTAGGCGGCCATAAGAATAGTTTTTTTATCCTGATAACGAATGGGACTATGATTTCTGAGACTGTTGCAAAAAAGTTGTCCGGATTACCTCATATAATTCCTGTAATTAGTTTGGAAGGAGATTTAAGAGAGACTGATAAACGGCGGGGCGCTGGCGTCTATCATAATGTTATGAATGCCTTTGCAAATCTGAAAAACAATAAAATATTCTATGGTTTTTCTATAACGGTTACAGCAGAGAATGTTGAATTAATTCAAGTGGAAGAGTCATTTTTGGAAAAGTACCCTTTTGGCGCCCGGTTAGGATTATTTATAGAATATATGCCGACTGGCAGATCGCATGATTACGGGCTATCCCTATCAACTCAACAGCGGACTTTGTTTAGGCAATGGTTTTTAAATCTGAAAGAAAGAACGAATACTTATTTACTGCATCTTCCAAACGATGGCCGTCTTTTGGACTGTAGCAGAAAGGCGGGAAGTGAATTCATCCATATTAATCCGGAAGGTTATACAGCATCGTGTATATTGTTGCCGTCTGACAAATATAATGTGTCAGAGTTGCCTCTCGAAGTGTGCATACAAAGATTACATAAAGACAACGAGGAAGGCAAACATCTGTGCGAAACAAGTGAAAACCATCCCTGTATGAATTATAGGAAAAGATTAAAAATGCAGTATAAGACATGAAATAATGCGAGAGTGTAAAACGAAATGACTGAATTACAGTGGCATACAATGCAGGCCAATGAGGTAGTAAAAAGTCTCGATACGTCAGTCGATTCCGGACTTAGCCGTGACGAAGCAGATAACCGGTTAAAAAAGTACGGAGATAATCGGCTTGAAGAAAAAGAAGGCGCATCTCCATGGGTAATCTTTTTGGGACAGTTCAATAATTTTATCGTATGGGTACTGATTGCAGCGGCGGTTGTTTCAGGAATACTGAGGGAATGGGTCGATGCACTGGCTATCCTTGCAATAGTTATTATCAATGCTGTTATCGGATTTATTCAGGAATACAGGGCGGAAAAATCGCTTGATGCCTTGCAGAAACTGTCTGCGCCTTTTTCAAAGGTAATGAGGGGCGGTGAAATATATTCCATTCCCTCCTGTGAAGTTGTACCCGGAGATGTTGTATTGCTGGAAGCGGGGGATTACGTCCCTGCTGATGGAAGGGTATGCGCTTCCTTTAGTTTCATGACCCAGGAGGCGTCCCTTACAGGGGAATCGACGCCTGTAGGTAAGTTCCATAAACCGCTTCCAAACCCTGCTTTATCCATAGGCGACAGAAAAAATATGGTATTTATGGGTACTTCGGTAACGAGCGGTAAAGGTACATGCGTTATTGTAGCAACAGGGATGCAAACGGAGTTGGGTAAGATCGCCGGTCTCATTCAGGCGGCAGGGACAGAAGAGACCCCACTTCAGCGCAAGCTTGAGGTGTTCGGGAAAAAACTGGTTTATCTGTGTCTGGGAATCGTAACAATTGTATTCCTTTTGGAATTGTGGAGAAAAGATCCTTTATTCGAGGCCTTTCTCATTTCGGTAAGCCTTGCCGTTGCCGCTATTCCGGAAGGGCTTCCTGCCATCGTGACTATTGCCCTGGCTTTGGGGGTGCAGCGTATGGTGAAACGGCATGTACTGATTAGAAAACTCCCGTCGGTAGAAACCCTCGGGTGCGCAACGGTTATTTGTTCGGACAAAACAGGCACTTTAACACAAAACGAAATGACCGTTCGTAAGATATTTACCAATGGCAAAACTATTGATGTATCAGGTTCCGGTTATACGCCTGAAGGAAGTTTTCTTGTCAACGGAGAATCTCTTGTGGAAACCGATCATGAAACCCTGAAAAAGATACTGGAAACAGGTATATTATGCAACAATGCCCACCTCAAAAAGGAAGGGAATGCGTGGGGGATTATTGGAGACCCTACAGAGGGCGCGATCTTAAGTGCGGCAGGAAAGGCAGGCATCTGGAAGGAAAAGCTGGATAAAGAATTACCCCTCTTTTCTGAAATTCCCTTTGATTCCGAACGAAAGAAGATGTCCGTAATCAGAGGTATTCCTCCTGCTTTACAGGTATGTGAAAAAGGTGCGCCGGATGTGATTTTACATGATTGTTCAGGGATTTATATTGACGGAACGATAAGAGATTTGGCAGAGGGTGATGTACAAGCCATCTTGAATGAAAACAATAAGATGGCGGGGACTGCTTTGCGGGTACTTGGTGTGGCATTCAGGCCGCTTGACAGGGAAATCAATGAGCCGGTTCCTGATACGGTTGAAAGAGATATGATTTTCCTTGGATTACTGGCAATGATTGACCCGCCAAGGCTGGAGGCCAAAGAGGCCGTTACTGTTTGTCATACAGCCGGTATAAAAACAGTTATGATTACCGGCGACCACAAAGATACGGCGCGGGCTATCGGGGAAGAACTGGGATTTTTCAGAGGCAACTCTCCAAAGGTTATTGATGGTTCAGAGTTAGATGCGCTTTCTGACGACGATCTGGAAAAAGAAGTATCAAAGATAGCCGTTTATGCGCGTGTTTCCGCGCACCACAAACTCAGGATTGTAAAGGCATGGAAGAAACGGGGAGATGTGGTGGCAATGACCGGAGACGGCGTAAACGACGCCCCTGCCGTGAAAGAGGCAAGTATTGGAGTAGCTATGGGTATTACCGGCACCGATGTCACAAAAGAGGCCTCCGATATGGTAATAACCGACGATAATTTTGCCTCCATAGAGGCAGCTATTGAAGAAGGAAGGGGTATTTATGACAACATAAGGAAGTCCATACACTATCTGCTTTCATGTAATACCGGTGAAATATTGACGATGCTTTTCGCAGCGGTATTTAACCTTCCTATTCCCTTGTTTCCTATCCAGATATTATGGATTAACATTGCCACTGACGGTCTGCCTGCGCTTGCGCTGGCTGTTGATGCAGAAGATCCTGACATCATGAAAAGACCGGCAAGAAGGTCTACAGAACACATCATAGACAAACGCCTTGGCAGTCTTATCATATTCCAGGGTTTTCTCATTGCCATGAGCACCCTTCTGGCATATATGTATGTCCTGTACTATGGAATCAACGCAATACCTGACTATATTTACCACTGGTTTCACAAGGAAACGGCTGCCCCTGTAACAGGCGGAGATATTGAACTGGCGAGAACCATTGCCTTTTGTGTAATCGTTATTTCACAATTGTTCCACTCCTTTAACTGCAGAAATGCAAGGCGGTCACTCTTCGAAATCGGCGTTCTTACCAATAAAAAACTGCTGATGGCGATTGCCCTTTCATTGGCTATGCAGGCGGCTATTATTTACATCCCTTTCTTTGAAGATATTTTCAGGGTGAAACCACTGGGGTTTTATGACTGGTGTACTGTTTTCGTATTTTCCTCTTTCACATTTATTATTATGGAGGCATTTAAATACGGCAGAAGATTTATCAATAGTCCGCCGCCGGCGGTCTCTCATCTGTCTTAGGGGGGGTTGTTTCCTCTTAGGCGGGTTCAGGTTTGTAACCGTTCGGCTGAGCTCACGACGAAGCCTGAACCCCACGTTTTATATTGTCCCTATGCCAGCAAGGGGAATTTTGTCATTAAATACATGTAGCGTTATTCGCCAAATAAACTATGGGTTCAGGTTGCAAACTAATGTCATTAAGTTAAGGTTATTTGATTAAAAACAACCCCCTTTATCCCCCTTCGTAGAGACAGGTTTGAAACCTGTCTCTACTTTGCGGCAGGTTGCTTAACTTAATGACATTGGGTTATAACCCTGAACCCGCCATGGGGTAATCTGAAAGGTGTGATACTTATGTTTTTTAAACAAAAATTTCTTTATAGGAAATATTCTCTGATAATAGTTCCTGTTATCCTTAATATTCTTTTTGGTATGCAAGTATCCAATTATGAAGGAATATATTTTATTTCGTCCGCAAATGCTGAAGAAACAAAAGAGAAGAAAGTACTCTACTGGACATGCGGCATGCATCCCTCTGTCAGGATGGATAAGCCGGGGAAATGCCCTATTTGCGCCATGGACTTAGTTCCTGTATATGAGAAAGGCGCAGGGATGGAGGAAGAAGGCGCATTGGCCACGGTAGAATTAAGTGAACGCGCCCGTAGACTGGCGCAGGTCAAAACAGATGTTATCGGTTTCAGGTCGTTAACGAAAGATGTTTATACGGTTGGATTGATTGAATACGATGAACGGCTTAAAGCGCTTGTTTCTGCATGGGTCCCCGGCAGAATCGATAAACTGTTTATTGATTTTACCGGTACGGAGGTAGTGAAAGGCGAGTCATTAGTGTGGATGTATAGTCCTGATCTGGTATCTACACAGGAAGAGTATCTATTGGCGCTGGAAACCTTTGAAAAAGTAGAGAATAGCCCTTTTAAGGAAGTGGTGGACGGCGCAATATCTCTCATAGATGCAACCAAAAAAAGATTGTTATGGTGGGGTATTACGGACAAGCAGATTGAAGAACTTGCAAGGAAAAGAAAAATAAAACAACATACGATCATCTATGCCCCGATAAGCGGTATCGTCATAGAGAAGAAGCCGCTGGAAGGGCAATATGTTATAACTGGCGAGATGATATACACACTTGCCGACCTTTCGAATGTTTGGATGATGGCCAACATTTACGAGTATGAAATGGCGTGGATTAAAGTGGGACAGGAAGTTGAAGTTACAACTCCTGCGTATCCTGGTGAGGCATTTATCGGCACGGTATCTTTTATAGAACCGTTTCTTGACGACAAGACGCGTTCGGTAAGGATACGCTGTGATATTCCCAACTGGCACCTCAAACTCAAACCCGCCATGTATGTCAATGCACGCATACGGATACCTGTTGAAGAATTGGAGAGGCAGGACAGGAACTATGTGAGCGGGCTGGATTATGTATGCCCAAATCATCCGGAAATTAAGTCAAGCAGGCCCGGTATATGCCCGGAGGATAATGTTCCTTTTGAAAAAAAAGCTATTACACAAACAGGAATGGTTGTTAACGGAAAAATGGCAGGATTGCAGCGTGAAACGGATTACGAGTATGTGTGCCCCATGAAATGCCACAATGCCAAAGAGCCTGGAGATTGCCCTGTTTGCGGTATGAAATTGGAGAAGGTGCCGCTTGAGAAGGAAACTGAATATGAGTATGTTTGCCCGATGAACTGTTATGTATCTGACAAACCGGGTGATTGCCCAGTATGCGGTATGAAGCTGGAAAAACGTCCATTTTCCGGAGGAACAAAAGAGAAAGATATCGTCAGAACAACAACAACAACAAAGATGTATGTGTGTCCTATGGAGTGCCATACTTCAAAGACTGACGGAGATTGCCCGGTATGCGGTATGCATCTCGAAAAAAGGGAAGTGCCTGTTGACGAAACAGTGAAGTGTATTTGTCCGCAGGAATGGGATCCTGAGACATCACCCAAGTCGTGTCCCATGTGCGGTATGATGTTGCAAAAGAGTATAACTGTAACTTTGCCTACAGGTGAAAAGAAGGAAAAATTCGTATACATGTGTCCCATGGCGTGCATTACTTCAGACAAACCGGGCGAGTGTCCCGATTGCAAGAGGCAAATGGGCAGATGGAAAGTCATGGAAGGCATAGGAATGAAGGTGAAAAAAACAGAACACAGAAAACGTACCATTTACGCCTGCCCCATGCATCCTGAAGTAACATCGGATAAACCTGAAGATTGCACTAAGTGCGGCATGCGTCTGGAAAAAATCACACAAGTGCTTGCCATTCCTGCCACAGCGGTTTTGGATACGGGTGTACGAAAGATTGTCTATATTGACAAAGGCAACGGTCAATACGTTGGGAAGGAAGTGATTCTTGGACCAAAGGCGGGCGATTATTATCCTGTTATGGAGGGACTTGAAGAAGGCGACAGGGTTGTCACATCAGCCAACTTCCTCATAGACTCCCAGAGCCAGCTCACAGGCGGAGCAAGCGCATTGTATGGCGGAGCGATTGAGTTTAAGGAAGAAAAATAGGCAAAAAAATATTTTGAAACCACAGATTACACCTCCCGGCGGGTTCAGGTTTGCAACCTGAACCCATGAGTTTATGCGTATAATGGGGTAATGTACTACGGCAAAATTCCAATGCCCAAATCACAAAATCCCTGTTTGGAATCTGTAATTTATTTGTCATTTGTTCTCCTAATAGAAGGCTGGATTGAAAGTATAAAACGTGTGGTTCAGGTTACAAACCTGAACCCGCGAAGTTGAAAAAATATTATGTTCCGGATTTCATTGTTTACAATGAAATTATAGTTGAAATAAAAGCAGAAAAATCTTTGTCAAAGGTCGATGAAGCACAGTTAATAAATAGCCTTATTACTAGTCGCCATAGCACAGGATTGCTTATAAACTTTGGCGAAGAATCCCTTCGTTATAGAAGGTTCAAAAATTGAATTTTATCAAAACAGGTATTTGTTCTTCTTTTTTAATCCGTGCAACCTGTGGTTTCTTATTCCTATGATAAACAAACTTATCGAAATCTGTCTTAACAACCGTTTCCTCGTCATATGCTTTTACCTGCTGGTAATATTCGGCGGCATCTTTGGGGTGAGGCATATCAATATGGACGTTATTCCTGATATCGGGGAAAACCAGTGTATTGTCTTCACGGACTGGCCTGGCCGCAGCCCGCAGGACGTGGAGGATCAGGTTACTTATCCTCTGACCGTTAATCTTTTGGGCGTTCCCGGCGTAAAGGTTATACGCTCCCAGTCTGCGTTTGGTTTCTCCATGGTCTATATGATCTTCAAGGAAAATATCGATTTTTACTGGGCACGTTCCAGGGTGCTTGAAAGATTAAACTTTATACAGGCATTGCTTCCAAAAGATGTTCTCCCAAGACTAGGTCCCGATGCAACGGGGCTTGGACAGATTTTTTGGTACACCGTTGAAGGGGAAGGGTATGACCTGGGGCAATTGCGGTCTATCCAGGATTGGTTTGTCAGATACCAGCTCAACGCCGTTGAAGGCGTCTCGGAAGTTGCCGGCGTGGGAGGTTTTGTCAAACAATATCAGGTGGATGTGGACCCCAATAAATTAATGGCGCACAACCTGACTGTGGGAGATGTGTTTGAGGCTGTTCGAAAAAGCAATATCGATGTGGGCGCCAAGGTGGTGGAAAACAATAATATGGAATTTATTATCCGCGGCCTTGGGTTTATTAAAAACGTCTCCGATATCGAGAATATTACCGTTGGCAGCAATAACAGCGTACCTGTCTTTGTAAAAAACGTAGCAACGGTTCAGATTGGAGGCGACTTCAGGCGGGGGGCGCTGGACAAGGAAGGCGCAGAGGTTACAGGCGGGGTTGTTATTATGCGTCAGGGGGAAAATCCGTTAAAAGTTATAAAGAGAGTAAAGGAAAAGATTAAGGAAATTGAACCCGGCTTGCCGCCAGGGGTAAAAATAGTGCCTTTCTACGACAGAGAAGGGCTTATCTATCGCGTCATTGCCACACTGAAAGAAGCGCTCATAGAAGAAATAATCATCACCTCCATTGTTGTCGTAATATTTTTATTGCACATTCGAAGCATTATTGTCTGTTGTCTGGGATTCCCCATATCCATCATCATCTCCTTCCTGGGCATGTATTTTATGGGGATTGATTCAAACATTATGACAATTACCGGTATTGCTATTGCCATTGGCGAGGTGAGTGACATGGCAATTATTGTCACCGAAAATATCTACAGGAATCTTATAGAATATGAAGGCAAAAAGAGCAGGTTTCAAATAATACTCGACTCCTCGAAAGAAGTGGGGGCACCAATCCTCTTTGCCGGCCTTACTACTATTTTTATGTTTATGCCTGTGTTTGGGCTTACCGGGCAGGAGGGAAAACTTTTCAGGCCGCTTGCATGGACAAAGACCTTTGCATTAGGAGCGTCTATTGTGTTCGCACTTACTCTGGTGCCGACACTTTGCTTTTTTATGTTAAAAGGCAAACTGCGGCCAATGGAGAGGAATTATACCTCAAGGCTGCTTCTGAGCGGGTATACACCGATGCTTCGTTGGGTATTGGAGCATAAGAGACTATTTCTTACGATTCCCGTCGTTGTGATTATTTTATCTGTTTTTGTTGCGAAAAGGATCGGAAGGGAATTTATGCCTCCCCTTGATGAAGGGTCTATCCTTTTTATGCCGGTTATGCTGCCGAGCGTTGCGCTTACCGATGCCTTTAAGGTGATGCAGAAACAGGATGTTATCATCAAGTCCTTTCCGGAGGTGGATATGGTTGTGGGAAAACTGGGCAGGGCGGAGACTCCCACAGATCCTGCTCCCGTCGAGATGTTTGAGACAATTGTTACCTTAAAACCTGAAGAGGAATGGCGAAAGAAAAAGATAGAGTATGGTTTTCTGCAATATGTGCCTGCATTCATTCACCCTGTTTTTCATTGGTTTCTGCCCGATGAACGGAGGATTACGAAACAGGAGCTTATTCAGGAAATGGATGAGGCCATGAGGATACCCGGCGTGGCAAACATATGGACACAGCCCATCGTGAACCGTGTTGATATGCTGGCGACAGGCATCCGTACATCAGTGGGCGTTAAGATATTCGGGACAGACCTTAACGTGTTGCAGCAACTGGCGCTGGACGTGGAAATGGCGCTAAGAGATGTTCCAGGGGCGGTGGATCTCTATGCGGAGAGGATTACGGGGAAGCCATATCTTGAATTCATGATAAAGCGGGAGGAGATCGCACGTTATGGCATAAATATCAAAGATGTGCAGGATATTATTGAGACCGCTATCGGGGGAGAAAATATTACAACGACAGTGGAAGGCAGGGAACGCTATCCTGTCCGGATAAGATACGTCCGGGAACTCCGCGATAATTTTGATGCATTGAAAAGGATTTATGTTTCCAGTTCCACCGGGAAACTTATCCCCCTTACGCAGGTTGCAGATATTCGTTACGTCATGGGGCCTGCCATGATCAGCAGTGAAAACGCACTGTTAAGGGCGTACGTCCTTATGAACGTTCGCGACAGGGATACTATGGGCTTTGTTGAAGAGGCGTCAAAGGTGGTAGCAGAGAAAGTCATGTTGCCGCAGGGGTATTTTATCCAATGGAGCGGACAGTTTGAAAACCAGGTACGGGCAAGAAAAAGATTGCAGATTCTTGTCCCATTGTCAATGTTTATCGGATTTATTCTCCTCTTCATGGCATTCAGATCATTTTCACAAGTGCTGATTATTTTATTTACCGGTGTGCCGACTGCCATAGCAGGCGGCATCCTGCTGCAATATTTATTCGGATATAATTTTAGCGTCGCCGTTTGGGTCGGTTTTATCTCTCTGTTTGGCATCGTCGACGACGATGGCGTACTTATCACTACATATATAAATGATCTGTTTAAGGATAAAAAAATAAAAAGTATTCAGGAAATAAGGGAGACCATTGTTTTGGCGGGGACGAGAAGGATACGCCCGGCCGTAATGACTTCTGCGACAACATTTTTCGGCCTGATGCCCATTCTATGGTCAACCGGCGCAGGCTCTGAAATTGCAAAACCAATGGCGATCCCTTCCGTTGGAGGCATGACAATGGCGATGATTGTGTTTTTTATGGTGCCATGCCTGAATGCATGGATAAAAGAACGTAAATTTAAGAAGGAATTGGAAAAGAATCCTGAAATTGCTGAGGAAGGCATTGTTGTATGATTTAAAAGGAAGGTTTAAAGGGTTCAGGGTTTAAGGTTCGAGGCTCAAGGTTGAAAATCACTGAACCTTGAACCTCACTAGTAGTTAAGCTTTTCTCTTGATATTAATCACCGATTTCCCTAGTATAAGATTCATATATATTAAATATTTAAGATAAACTAAAACTAGCGGTAACGGATTGGAAAATTCGTGGTATGGCGTGCAGAAAACATCTTATTTCTTTTACATCCTGAATTTTTAACAGAAAGGGGGAAGGCTGGAATAGAGATGAAGATTTATTTTTTATTGTTGCGTTTTATATAAAAACAAAGGAGTGGATAGCGATGAAAAACAAAAAATTGTCAATGCCGGTTTTTTTTAGTGCGGTAATATTTTCCGCAGTTTTATGGAGCAGTAATTATGCGTATTCGGAAGAAGAAACATTTAAACATAGTGTGAAACCGCTGGCGCAGGAACGGCAGATACCGGAAACCATTGAATTGCCGAAGTGCCCTTCTTGTAAAAAAGGGCATTTAGGACCAATGAAAGGGAAAACGGTTGCTCCAATGGGTATGGTTTGCCCTGACTGCAAAAAGGAAATAACGGAATTGGATATTCATCATTGTGATGAATGTGACAAAGATGCGTTGGTTTGTGTAATGTGCAAGGCGGAATCCGCAAAGTTAAAAGCGGAAACGAAAGAGGCAAAATGTCCCAAATGCAAAATGGTAAAATCCAGACATATCAAAGCCAAGGCATTTTCCAAGTGGGAGATGAAATGCCCTGATTGCAAGAAAAAGACACAGGAATGGACTCTCCAGCATTGTGATGAATGTGATATAGACTTTTTGACCTGCCCTCTTTGTGAAAAGGAACAAAAGAAGACAGAAAAATAGAGTAAGGACAGGAACATTGGGTATTAAAAGTGGTGTTTTTTGAGGAAGTTAAAAAACATCTTTACCCAAAATACACGAGAAGATGAAAAATTTCCAGTAGAGGTATATATTTTAATATACCTCTACTGTTTCTTTCCACCCATCTGCACTAAAATTCAATAAAGAATTCAAACTATAAACAAGGTGTTCCAGGATTGTCCTTTTAATTTTTTAAACAAATGAGATTAATCCGCAAAGGATAAAGGATGATGAAAGACCCGGTTTGTGGCATGTCAGCAAAAAAAGAGATCGCATATGAATATAGAGATCAGAAATTTTGTTTTTGCTCTGATTTATGCAGAGACGAGTTCAAGCGATTTCCTGAACAATATTTAAGTCAAAGAGATGTCTCCGTTCCTTTAGGTGAAAAGCAGGAAAGAAGGATTGCATACTTTTCCATGGAGGTAGGTATTGAGTCTCGTATCCCCACCTATAGCGGGGGATTGGGTGTACTGGCAGGGGATACCATAAGGTCTTGTGCTGATCTGAAAGTGCCTATGGTAGTGGTTACTCTATTATACGAGAAAGGGTATTTCTATCAAAAACTAGATACTCATGGGAATCAGCAAGAGATGCCTGTTCAATGGAATCCCGAAGATTTCATTACTCCTTTGACGAGCAGGGCAAGTGTACGGATAGAAAACAGGACAGTCTTTATTCGTGCCTTGCAATATGAGGTCATTGGCATAACCGGCCACAGTGTGCCTGTCATATTTTTAGATACAAACCTTGAAGAAAATAGTGAATATGACAGGGGACTGAATGATTGTTTGTATGGAGGAGATCAGAAGTACCGGTTTATTCAGGAAATCATTTTGGGAATAGGTGGTTTGCGCATGTTGCATGATTTAGGCTATTCACAAATAAAGAAATATCATATGAACGAAGGTCATGCAAGTTTATTAACATTGGAATTATTAAGAATGCGGAGAACAGAGGATGAAACAATATGGAAATTCAATGAGGTAAGGAGTCTCTGTGTGTTTACCACGCACACTCCGGTGCCAGCAGGACACGATCAGTTTTCCTATGATTTGGTAAAGAGTGTTTTAGGGGACTATATGCCTTTTGATATTATGAAGATGCTTGGTGGAGAAGAGAGATTAAATTTGACATTACTTGCCTTGAACTTAAGTAGATATATCAATGGTGTTGCAAAAAAGCACGGCGAAGTGTCTAAATCAATGTTCCCGGGATATTCCATCGATTCTATAACGAATGGAGTACATTCGAGTACATGGACATGCGATAGTTTTAAGGAATTGTATAGTAAATATATAGCAGGGTGGAGAAACGATCCTTTCAGTCTGAGATATGCTTTAAGTATTCCAAAAATCGAAATATGGCAGGCACACATGAAGGCAAAGAAGATGCTTATTGATTATATAAACAAAGAAGCAAATGCAGGCTTTCATTACGATGTATTTACCATTGGGTTTGCCAGGCGTGCTACTGTGTATAAGAGAGCGGATATGATTTTTTCTGATGTAAACAGGCTGAAAACTATTTCGCAGAAGGTTGGTAACATACAATTTGTTTTTGCAGGCAAAGCACACCCGCAGGATTTGCCTGGTAAAGAGTTGATTAAGAGGATTTTTTCAAGCATAAGACAATTGAAGGGGCAGATAAAAATAATATATTTGGAAAATTATGATATAGATATGGGAAAGAAGCTTACTTCAGGGGTAGATCTCTGGTTAAATACCCCGCTGAGACCAAATGAGGCCTCCGGTACTTCCGGTATGAAGGCAGCACATAATGGCGTCCCCAGTTTCAGTGTATTGGATGGCTGGTGGGTTGAGGGGCATATTGAGGGGATAACCGGCTGGTCTATAGGTAAAGAAGCTTCAGATATCAGTGACGATGGAAAAACCGAAATACAGGGAATGTATGAAAAACTGGAGGCGGTCATTGTCCCGATGTTTTATAATGATAGAGAGAAATGGATTGATATAATGAAACATTCAATAGCGATTAATGCCTCATTTTTTAATACGCACAGGATGGTTCTGCAGTATGTTTTAAATTCTTACTTTTGCTAAACATAGCAATGGGGTCAGGTATTTAATATTGCTATTTATAATGAGAGTGGATTCTTTTTCAACAGTCTGCTTATGGTTGAATAACATAGTCAAGATAGTCAGCTACTTCCCGCTGGCTGTAACTGTACTTTTCAACTGATTCTAATATTTTTACGTTTATTTCCCGTTTATTCGATCCTATCTTCTTGCGAAACAATGTTTCAAGGCCATGTCTTCCAACAAATCGCTGCTGTCGTGGAATTTCCTCTGTCTCTTCATGCCCTTTTATATACAGTAACTATTAATCGTAATCTATGAAACTACCGAAGCACAACTCGTTCCCAAACCCCCCAGACTGAGTCAAATGGGCAATTTTATCCTATTTCACGATATGAATTTCCCACTTTAATAGAAAAACAGTAATAAATTGAGCATAAAATAGGCAAAATGTGCTAAGTTGCCCCCACTTTTGAGACAACAAGGTTCATTTGGCCCAGTCTGGGAGCTTGGGTACGAGCATTTATATTTTTTTAAAAATCTAAACTGTTACGGATTTTGTGATTTGGGCATTGTAATTTTACCGCAGTATATGGCCCCATTATCTGCGTAAACGCATTGGTTGCAAACCAATGTTATTAAGTGAATCTACTTGTCTTTTGTAACTGTTGATGGGGTCAGGACGAGACAACCCTGTCAGGGTTAACTTACTGTAATGTTTTATTTAAAACTGGCGTAAGTCAGAAAAAATCAGGAATGCATCCTTTACTTAATGACATTGGTTTGCAACCTGAACCCGCCGGGAGCGATAAGTTAACGTTTGGGAATTTCAATATTTTTGTAGTAGAGACGCATTGCATGCGTCTGGAAACTGCTGAACGTAATGAGAATGTTTACAAAAGAGAACTTACGTAACACTTTTAGTCTTTTGAAAAACGTATTTCCTATAAGACCCATAGGAGCAACCTGTTTGTAGCAAGATAGGATACCATAGCAGATATTGGCACAAAAGAACTGGAAATTGTCATTTGTAGTGCGACGAGATTCGTCGCACTACATTGTTGGAATTTTTAAAAAAACTAAAGTGTTACAATAAGACTAATTGATGGTTTTTCTATGATAGTAGCTCATAAAAAACAATACACCCAAACGGGGGCATTCATAAAGGCCGACCCATATTGGCATATTGACAACTTCTTTTGTTTTGTTATATTTCTGTTATTACCTTTATTACCTTTTTACAAATTATTTGGAGCAATTTTTCATTAAGCGAATCTTTAAAACAGATTAAAGAGGACTCCATATAGCTTGTGTGCATTAGAATAAATTATAGCTGTAGACAGCTAGTTTCTTTTGAGGTTTTTTCATAGGAGGTGTTGTAACATGCATCATGTAAAAAATGTATTGGTTATTCGCGTGTTGTTTTGTTGCCGTTATTAGCAAACAATAAAATAATGGCATCAGAAACCGAAAGTCCTGCTTTTGATATTTAACACTCAAGCTGGATGCATGGGTTACTTTTAATCTTCACGTATTGTTTACAAAAAAGCTGGAATGTTCCTTACTGGGAACATATTTTCCATTGCAATTACCTGCCTGTAGGCAGGCGTCTCCAAACAGGAGTTTTGAGGACGAGTCGTGTAGTATTTACGCTGAATAATTATGCTTGTAGTGAAAAACATAATTGTTTAATTTTGCCGGATAGATACTGTTAATAGTTTTATATTTTATAGGGAAAGGAGAAATATTTATGGAACGGGTGACTACGGTAAAGATGGGTTTAGTAAGTTTCTTTGGAATCGTCGGTATGTTAAATTTTGCAATTTCTAATCATACATTCGGAAGTGAGGGACAAATAATAACTCATGAACAGGCCGGAAAGCATGAAGGAGTTAATTTACCTGTTAAGACATTCACCAGGGAGTTGGAACATGCAGTAAATAACATTTTAGATGGCATACTAGAGGGGGATTTTGATTACATCAAGCAGGAAGCTGACCATATTGCAGAAAAAAGCAAAAGTATGTTTATAAGTTTTTTTGAAAACAGTAATAGATTTAGGAAGGTGGAAGAAAATCCGGAAAGGGACATACTGAAAAAAGATTTTGCTAATTATGTGGAGGAGATAAATAAGCAAGTTGCGTCCTTGAAAAAAGCCGCCGACTCCCAGGACTCAGATCAAGCGTTGTCTGCTTTTACAGGATTATTAAAAAACGGCTGTATAAATTGCCATGCGAAATATCGCAAATAATCATTAAGCAAAAATAATTAAGTGGTTTTTTATAATAAAAGGCTGGATCAGGAATGCATCCTATCCAGCCTTTTGTAATTTAAAATAATCACATCATTTCCGTCCTGAAACGTGAATTGCGGTCATATCTTCTATCTCATCACGGTTAGTATTTACCATGCAAAACCGGAAATTTCTCTCCTTACTACGATAAACTTGATTTTCATACCGCATAATAACTCTTTTGAAACTTTACGGTAGTGGTTAATCCTATTTTTGCAATTCGCACCCGAAAATATTTTACCTTCATACCCCAGCACAAAAATACGAGTTACTCTATTATAATGATTAGATGGTCGTCACTCTTAAATACTTTTTGTGCCAGTTGCTCTACTTCTTCGGGGGTTACTTTTTTTAACTTTTCCAAAAATAATTCATCCTCTTCCGGCGGGTTGCCGTCAAGTATCTCCATACTCATATAATACGCCTGATTCACCCTGTCCAGCCTGCGCATGCCATGACGTCCTAATATCGCGTTAATGGCTTTTTGCACCTCATCCTTCTCGTATTTTCTCTTGCGTATATCATTAATTTCCTTTTGTATGCCGCTTATGGCAAGGTCTATGTTCTCAGGACGGGTGCCCATGGTAATCCTGTACCATTGCGCATTATTATGTAAGGGGAAACTGACGCCAATACTATAGGCAAGCCCTTGCGTTTCCCTCAGTTGAAAGGCTAAACTTTCGGAGAATACATATTGTAAAACTGCAAGCGCCGGTATTTCGCCTTTTTGTATTTCATACGTGCTGCCCACAGAAATATACGATTGTGTCTTTCCTGTTTTTTCACGGACTATCCTTCCCACCGGTTCATTAAAAACGATATGCTGCACCGGCGCATTCCAGCCCGCATTGCCCCATGTCCCTCCAAAACTGCGCTTTATCAGAAGCAACGCCTCATCCACCGGAATATTTCCGGAAACGGCAAGCATCAAATTTGATGGATTATACAATTTATTGTAAAGGGATTTTGCATCTTCTAAGGATAATTTATCCAGTTGTTCTGGAAAACCAATCTCACTGCCATACCCAATATCCATGGCAAACAAGTTTTTATAAAACACACGTTTTGCCCTAAGTGGTGTATCTGATTCCGCCTTGGCTGCAAGGGGAATCACCTCTTTTTTTGCCTGTTCAAAATGCTCCTGTGTAAGTTGCGGGCGGAGTATTGTTTCTGCCAACAGTTGAATCCCTTTTTCAAAATAAAAATCAACCACTTTTAAACGAATATATGCAAAACGCGGGGAATTATAGTAATCATCAAAATCAATATGAGGATTATCATACAATTTGATTTCCGCCCCTATGGATTCGTACTTTTTATACAATGCATCTTCCGGGTAATGAAGCGTCCCGCCCGACAGGAACATCCGCTGCAATATTTCTGTTAAGCCGTGCTTTCCCTCTCCTTCTGCAATGCAGCGATCCTTTGCCAGCAGATGTATCCCCACAACCCTGCTGTCCTGGTTTTCCTTTATGGCAACAGTCAATCCGTTAGGTAAGATTTCCTGATAGTAACTGATCTGTGAACGTTTTGTCGTTTCTTCGTTTATAGGAGTGGAAGGCGACATTGCTGTTATAACAGGTATTTGGTCTTTCAGGTATTTCTGGCAGACCTTTTGAATGGATTGCGGGGTAACTTTCATTAGCCCATCCATATATTCACGATAAAATGCATATCCCCCCGCAGCAAGATAACCGGACTTCATCATTGCATAATAATGCAATTTTTCCTGCAGATATATTTCATTGATTAATCCGGAGGTTAACAGGGTGTTCAATTCATCAGTGGATACGGGATTCACCGCCATATCATTTATTGCCTGTAAAATGAGACCAACGACATGATCCGTATCGGAGTCAGAGGGAAGTTCTGCCGATATTTGCAGTGTTGAAAATTCACGGTGAAATTCCATGTTGGCGCTTATCGAATAGAGTAAATCGCTATTCTCTTCCTTACGAAACAATACATCCAGCACAGAATTCTCCTTCCCGCCAAGAAATTCAGCCAGTATTTGCGATGACTGAAAATCTTCACCGGTCGGGGGGGGAAGCACATATCCCATAGTGAGATATTGTCTGTCTGCCGGAAAATTACCAATACCATTTGCCCGAATAATGCGTAATTTATTTGGGGGATTGAATTGAATACCCTTTCTCTCCGGCAATCTTCCGGCAGGATATTTTCCGTATTTTTCTTTTACCAGTTCAATTATTTCCGTTGTTATAAAATCGCCAATGACCATCAATATCATATTATTGGGAACATACCATGTTTTGTAATACTCGCGCACCGCGTCATATTTCAGATGTGAAATAGTGGAAACCGTACCGAGTACTGGCCACTCGTAAGGGGTATTTGCAAAAAATGTACGCAAAAAATGATTTTGCGCCTGCTGCGCCGGATCATTTTCCCCTTTTCCGATTTCTTCTATGACAATACCCCGCTCTTTTTCAAATTTTTCTTCCGGTAAAATAGAATTAAATAACATGTCTGCCTGAATATCCATGCCCTGAGAAATATATTCTTTCGGCATAAGGATCATAAAATTTGTATAATCGGTGGTTGTGTGCGCATTATTGTATCCTCCGTAAAAATCCATCTCATCGTAAAGTTGTTTCTGTGTGCGTGATTTTGTACCGTTAAAAAGAAGATGTTCCAGGAAATGAGCACAGCCGTTGGTTGACTCATCCTCATTAAAACTGCCTGTCTTTACAATGGTAAAAGCGGTGATCATCGGGCTGGCATGATTTTCAACCAGTATCACCTCCATACCATTATCAAGGTAAAACACGAAGGCATTTTGTGTATCATGGAATAATGCGGAAACCCCTTCATCCATACCTTCGGCGTAACCGGCAATACCCCCCGTTCCACAAAACAGCGAGAGAACCGTAATCAGAGAAAGGGTAAATAGCCGTAGCTTTCTAATAAAAAAAACACAGTGCAGATAACGAAAAAATGTATTCCTGTAAACCATAGGATTCTCCTAACCTGGACAAGACAGAACTAAAAACAAGCACGAGATACGAAAGGCGTAACCACAGATTACACAGATTAAAAAACTAAATATTCGTATTTCACCATTAAATATTTTTTCAAAAAATGCAAAGAAATAACTTTTAAGGTATTATCTCACCGTAATTAATCAGCTTAGGCGCTGTTTTACAAAAAATGCAATTTAGTATCTCTGAAATTATTGCCATTTTAAGAATTTATTAGAAAATGTATTTGGATTCGTGATATTATAAAAAACCAAGCAATTTCATTCCTGGGGGGGAGTCTAAATGGTAAATTCTCAATAAGTTGAGAGGTTACGATAACTGGTATTTTCGGGTTAAAATTCCTATACAATTAAACGATAGAAGAGAGGTTTAAATTCATGCTTCTTCAAACATATGCAAAACACAAAATGTTCCTGTTTCTCCTTCTTATTTTGGCAATAAATAGTTGCGGGGTGCAAGACCCCGACAATTACAACCGCCAGGGCGTTCTTTTTGACAGCCAGGGGAAACTGGATGAAGCTATGCAGTATTATAAAAAAGCATTGAGTATAGACCCGTACAACAGAGACGCCCACTGCAACATAGCGACTGTTTATCATAAAAAAGGGCAGCTCAATAAAGCCCTCGAAGAGTATAAAATAGTATTGGAGTTATATCCCTACGACCCGCAAATTCTTTACAATGTGGGGGCGATACAAGCAAGAAATAATAATCAGGATAATGCTATTGCTTTTTGGGAAAAGGCGGTTGAATTGAAGCCGGATTTTACGGAGACGCACTATGCGCTGGGGATTGCATACGCGCAAAAAAACCGTTTTGACGACGCCATCAAATCATATAAGAAGGCGCTTGAAACACAACCAGACGATCCCGTTTTGTATAACAATTTAGGGGCGGCTTATACGGAAACAGGCAAACTGGAGGAGGCTATCGAAGCATTAACAAAATCCATCCAGCTCAACCCAAAAATCCCGATGTCTCACAAAAACCTTGAATTTGCTTACCGGAAGAAAGGGTTGATTGAAGACGCAGAGAAGGAATTAAAACTCTATGAGGCTTTAAGCAACAACACACCGCAAGAGAAATGAATGTGGTTTCCATAAAACAATCACCGCAAAATTATTTTACCGGATCATATCCTGAGCCGCCAAAGGGATTGCAGCGCAATATCCTCCACATCCCCAAACAGACGCCGCGCAATAACCCCTTCTTTTTTACGGCGTCAATCATGTACTGAGAACAGGTGGGTTCAAACCGGCAGGCATGATGGAAAAGGGGGGAAATGGCATATTGGTATAACTGAAGCAGTTTAATTATGATGAATTTCATTCGCAAAATTTTTGTTGATTTGATGAATTGCCTGTTGAAATCCGGCGCTAATATCAAACAATTTCAAAGAAGAGATGAACGTGTTTCGTGGGATGATAACAATGTCTACTGGTACCGTTAACCTGTTCTTATTCAGCCGGAATACCTCCCGTAATAATCTTTTCACGCGATTCCGGCGTACGGCATTTCCGATTTTTTTACTCACTACCAGTCCCATACGTGAACATTTCTGCGCGCCGGGTGCGACGTACAGAACTAGAAATTTGTTTTTAAATACCTTACCTTCGTCAAATACTTTATCAAACTCCTTCTTTCGTAACAGACGTTCCGCTTTTGTGAAGGTATAACGGATTGTATCCATTTAGTTCGTTTCCCGAAATTGATAAAAAGTGAAGAGGTTGAAATCGTAATTACCGGTAAAAATGATATTTCAGGCAAAATTACCATTTTGGGGTGAAATAAGAAATCTCCTTGTCTGTGTAGTAATTAAATCATCTTGACATAAATAGCGCAATATAAATATATTTATGCTTGTACTTACAATTGCAAAGGTCTGATTTAATAACACATTATAATTTAATCCTAATACATACATCTTTGAGGCATGATACATGAACGTTTTTATGCAGGGAATGCGACGCTCCGGGACGACCATTGCATTTGATATTCTATGGGAAGATGGGAATTTTGATTGTTTCTATGAACCTTTATCAACCGCAACCGACGATACCTTTGGGGGTGGAAGCGGAATGAGGTCTGTGGATTTTTATGAAAAGGTAAGGCAATGCCGTGCATCTTTCATGGAAAAATACCCTTATGTGGAAAAGATAAATATGAAAACCACCCTATGCAAATCCCTTAAAAATATATTGTCCGGCAAAATGCCCGCCATAGAAATAGAAAATATGCTAAATTACGGTGCTCCACGAAAACCGGAGCTTGAATTTGAAACGGATATGCCTGATTACGCAAAAGAGTACATCAAATTCATGATTTCACGGGCAGAACACACGGTAATAAAGTTTACCAGGATGTTTTCTAAGGTCCGGACGCTATGGGAGATTGATCCTAAAGCAAAATTTATTCATATTGTGCGTGATCCCCGTTCGGTCACAGCATCGTTTTTTTTTGGGAAAAAGCAACGTCAGCGCGATAAATTTCCTGACGAGAATGTTTTCTTCGGGAGCGGACAGGAAGCATTGATAGGCGCCAGCCGCACATTGTCTGATGTACTGCTGAACACGCATGAATATGCGCATCTCAGAAAATGCAAGGCTTACATGCGGGTTATGCTCCTGTGGAAAATTATGTTTCGCAGAACCCACGATGATGGACAAGCACTGTTTGGAAACAACTATTTTCTCTTTCGGCATGAAGACCTGCTCCTGGCGCCGGAACAAACCTTGAAAACACTATATGAATTCATGGATAGGCCTTTGCCGAAGCATGTACTTGAATGGGTACAGAAAAATATTAATCGTACCCCTTCCTTTTTTGCGCCGGAAAATCCTCACTGGCGTGAAGCGGTAAAAACAATTAATATGGAAGAGGAACTTAAAACGGCAGGATATGAATATCTCATTTAACCCCTTTGATGGTAAAGGAATTTCACCTGCACCTGCCAGCCAATAGATAAAAATAAAAAGACTTTGAGAAATCTTGAAATTGAAAATACTTCCATTTTCAATGGTCATTTACAAACAATAGCATGCCTGTTCACGCAACCCGGATTTACTGCAAAAACGACAAATAAAAACAATTGAGAGTTTAATAGTGATTTCTTATGGTAAAAAATAGTTTGTGGAAACGCATGGTCTTGGGTTATGTTGTTATTACGCTGCTTATGTTGTCGATGAGTTTTTATTTGATTTTTCGCTTAAAACACCTCAATCAGGCATCCACCTCAATTCTGAGCAAAGACATTCCTTCTATAGAGAATGAAGAGAAGTTATTAAAAATCCTATTGGAACAAGTCAGTATTGAAAAAAAGTACACAATCACAAGAGATGCGGCTTTTTTAGATATCTTTGCTGCAAAGAAAGGCGAATTTATCCATCGGCTTGATTTGGTAAATAAATTGATAAAAATAAACCATGAAACAAATAACATTTTTAATAAGTTTAACACCTTGTATGTAAAATATTTCTGGGGTACACGGTTCTATCCTTTCAGCGCCGCAGAAGATGCAAGGTATAGTAAAGAATTAATAACAATTACCTCTCAAATTGAAACGCTTTATAATATTTATCTGGGAATCACTGCAAAAGAATTCATACTTTTGAAATATAACGCAAACGATCCTTCTTATTCTTCAATGGGTGAGGAAAAAAACAAAACTATTGACCAATTAAGGAATACTATTAATAATCTCATTATTTTGCAACAAACAGGTTTATTTAGGAAAATGGGACTATTTCAGGAAACTGTTCAAAAATCTACCCGAATATCGCTGGCAATTATGTTATTTGCAATCACATTTGTTACGGTTTTTTCCTTCTTTTTCATAAGGAGTATATACAAGCCCATAAACGCACTTAAAGCGGCTACTGACCATATTGCACAAGGTGATTTAGAGCATAGGATCAATATTACATCAAACGATGAAATTGGTTCTCTGGGAAGGTCATTTAATGAAATGAGCAAAAAACTTGAACAGCTTGATACCATGAAATCAGATTTTATTTCAAATATCTCACACAATTTGAAAACGCCTTTGACGGCTATTAAAGAAGCAAACGAACTTATGCTGGACAAAATAGCGGGACAAATATCTGCGGAACAGATGAAATTGCTCAATATTATCAAGGGAAATACCCTTAGGCTTATCCTGATGATTAATGATTTACTAGATATATCAAGGATAGAGGGAGGATTGATGAGATACAATTTTCAACCTGCACAGATTAGGGATGTTATTTTGGAAAGCATTGAGGATGTTCGTTTTTTGGCGGAAAAGAAAGGTATTTTTATTCAATACGAAGACGATTCTCTCGTTCCCCATGTTTTATTAGACCGGGGAAAAATCGCACAGGTAATGGATAATTTATTGAGTAATTCGATTAAATTTACACCCGCAGGTGGTCTTATTACCATAAAGGCATTTGTAGTTGATGCATCCATGCTTTCCCCTATTTTCGTGCAACAAAGCAAGCTGAACAATATACAATCATTTCTGCAAATAAGCATCTCAGACACAGGAATTGGAATACCCAAAGAATATCAAAATTCTATTTTTGACAAATTTCAACAGGTTGTTAATAAGAGAGAAAGTGGCATTAAAGGTACAGGATTAGGGCTTTTTATAGCAAAACATATTGTTGAAGACCATGGAGGAAATATATGGTTAGAGAGTAATTGTGGCAGCGGAAGCACGTTCCACTTTACACTCCCATCGCGTGTTGATTTTGTGCTTAACGCTTGAAAATATTAAAACTAAATAGAACTATCCATTATAAAGAGGAGTTGACATGAATATCATTAATAAGAAGAGAGTATGTTTCTTATCATTACTTTTAGCCCCAGCGTTTTCAATGTGTATCGGTTGCGCAAGTACTACTTATAAAAAAGAATTAATCAAAAAAACCGAAGAAATTAACACCATGAAGGTTGACGTGCAACATAAGGCAAAAGCAATAAATGATCTTTTAGACCGCCTTTCATGGAAAGATCAGGAACTTGGAAGGCTTACGGATGAAATCCGCACTGCTTCAGCAACAATAGAATCACTCAAAAAAGAAATTGAAAAACTTAAGGCAAGTGATCTGTTAGACCGTATTTCTCAAAAAGATCAGGTAATCGGAAAGATTTCTGATGAACTCCGTACATCTAAAGAGGTGATTGAAACACTAAAAAACAATATCGAAAAACTCCAAAAATCTGAACTTCTTGACCGTCTTGCCACGAAAGACCAGGCAATAGGAAAACTTTCTACCGACCTTCACAGCGCCGCCACTGAGATTAAAACACTTAAAAAAGATATTGGGAAGCTCAGTGAAATCGATTTACAAATAGAAGAAAAAAAGAAAGAAGCTGACAGTCTTAGTATTACCGTAAATCCATTAGATTTACTTCCCAAGGCCACGATAAGCGATACCCCTATAAGAAAACCGGAATAATTCATACGTAATAATTTGTTATTATGCCAAAAGAAAAAATACTTATTATAGATGATGATGCGAGCATTTTGGAAGTCCTGCAAATGCGTTTAAAAGCATTAGGCTATTCTGTATCAATAGCAAAGGACGGAGATGAGGCTAAAAAGGCATTATTTCAGAACAAGATTAACCTTGTTCTTGTTGACCTCCGGTTGTCTGAAGAAAATGGTGTAGAATTAATGGGAGATATCATAAAGAATTATCCAACGCTCCCCATTATTATAATAACGGCGCATGGGAGCATCGAAAGCGCCGTAGAAGCCATGAGAAAGGGCGCATATAGTTATATCACCAAGCCTTTCAGGAATGATGATCTGGCAGTGCAGATCAAAAATGCCCTTGAGAAACAACGGCTTACACAGGAAATAGAATACCTAAGGAATCAGCTTGATGAACGAAACAATTTTAATCCGATTATCGGGAAAAGTAAACAGATGCTGGAAATCCTTGAACTGGTTTCAAGGGTGTCAAAAACTGATTGCAATGTTATCATTTATGGAGAAAGCGGTACTGGAAAAGAATTGATAGCAAGGGCGATTCACCAAAATAGTAATCGCGCCAATGAGCCGTTTATTGCTACAAACTGCGGTGCTATACCGGAGGGATTGTTGGAAAATGAACTGTTCGGACATATACGAGGGGCTTATACGGACGCACATGAATCAAAAGAGGGGCTTTTTGCGCAAGCCGATAAAGGGTCAATCTTTCTTGACGAAATCAGCAATACTTCAATGATATTCCAAATAAAACTTTTGAGAGTTTTGCAAGAGAGGGAAATTAAACCAGTCGGAAGCACAAAGAACAGAAAGATCAACGTCAGAATTATTGCCGCCTCGAACACCGATTTGCAAAAGGCAGTAAGCGAAGGGACTTTTCGTGATGATTTGTTTTACAGAATACATGTAATGCCTGTCTATCTTCCTCCCTTAAGACAAAGAAAAGATGATATCCCGCTATTGGCAACGTATTTTATAACGGAATTTTGCAAGGCTTTAAAGAAAGACCCTCTTGGATTTTCTCCTGCTGCCTTACAAAGGATGCTTTTGTATGACTGGCCGGGAAATATTCGCGAATTAAGAAACAAAATAGAGCATGCGGCCATCGTGGCAAATAAAAATAATATTGAACCGGAAGATATTTTCCCGGAAAGAAATACCACCACAAATGTTTTTCATTCTTACAAGGATGCGAAAGAAAGATTCGAAAGGGAATACATCGAAAATCTACTGAAGGCAAACAATGGCAACGTTACAAATGCATCAAAAATGGCAAGCCGTTACAGGGCTGATATCTATAAGCTGATAAAAAAATACAATATTAATCCTGAAGATTATAAAGCACATGTTAGTAAATTGTAAAAGTAACATTTTATTATGTAATAATCCCCGGAGTGTTCAGTAGAAACCGGCTTTTTAAAATCTCAAACAATACCGATTTATTCTTTTGTGCGTAGACGGCGCACAAGAAGTTTTATCACCACAAAACCGCGAAGCCTGACCCTTAAATTACAGGAGGGAAGCTGTGAAAGAAGATAACGCTCAACCCCCTATCAAGCTAATAGATATAGACGCCTATACGCCATATAAAATCGCAACAACAATTTATGATGTAACTATACATAAGGCAGCGCTAAACCGTTCCAGAACCTTTTCTCTTGGCGTTTTGGCCGGGATTTATCTTGGTTTTGGCGCACAGTTTTCTACATTGGTAACAAGTGATTCAACCTTGCACTACGGAATTACCTCACTTATCGAAGGGATTGTATATTCTCTTGGATTTATACTGGCAGTTATTGGAGGCGCAGAAGTTTTTACCGGCAACTGTCTCGGTATTATTGGATTTGCAGGCAAAAAGATTACTTTATATGAACTGCTAACAAATTGGGGTGTCATATACATTGGCAATTTAGTGGGCAGTCTCACAATGGTGTGGTGGATGTATGAAACACATCAATGGGAATTTTTCAACCATATGGTTGGTGCGAAAGCCCTGCTTATAGCACATAATAAGGTTAATCTTTCTTTTAACGCAGCTTTTACCCGTGGAGTCCTTTGCAATGCGTTGATATGTCTTGCAATTTGGATATGCTTTAGTGGAAAGAGTACAGCGGACAAGATTTTTTCAATTATATTTCCTATCGGGGGTTTCGTTGCCAGTGGCTTTGAGCAGTGTGTATCAAACATGTATTTTATCCCGATGGGTATAACGTTGCGGGAAAATCACTTTGTTGTTGATGCTGCTGAAAAAATGGCGGGAAGGGCTCTGAACCTGCCCCTGCTTACATGGAAAGGGTTTTTTATCAATAATCTTTTGCCTGTTACTTTGGGGAATATCGTAGGAGGGGTTATATTAATCGGTATCGTGTTCTGGTTTATTTATCTTCGGCAGCGTACGAAAAAAGCACACATGGGCGGTCCCGTTGACTACAATAAGTGAAACATACATGACCTAACCTGGACAAGCCGGAACCAAATAAGCACGAAATACTAAAGATGCGCTCGTTTTAGAAATTCAAATCCGTGTTTATCCGGCTGTATCTGTAGTTAATTTTTTGATTATGGAGGTTTGTGATTATGAATACAGCATTATCAATTCATCGTTTTAACGTTAAAGAATATCATCGGTTGATAGAAAGTAACCCAACTTCGACAAGCAGAAATCGTATCGCTTTTAATATCTGTGTGTTACGGCTTTAGTCCTTCATTTTTCAGCACTACATCTTATAATGAACCCCTGCGGTTCTTAGCTTTTTTAATATCCCGGCAAGCATGTGATAGGCCAATACCGTGACATGCACGTGGGCAATGGTTGGGGTATCTGTGTGGTGAAAGTTTGGCCGTAAACCGAGGTGGCCTTTCATTGTTTTAAAACTTTCCACAGTACTCAGCGACCTATGAAGCTTTGATATCTCTTCCCCGCTAAGATCAAGCCGGTTTGGATAGCGTAATTAACGGACAATCATTACGACTCTCTTTTGATTTGTAGCGCCGGGCCACCTTGCTCCCTCTTTTGCTACCCTCAAAATAGGTATTTGTTAAATCATATAAAATCACCGTCTCTTTGAGGGAAAATATCTCTCTCGCCCCGCTTGTTTCAGAAAGCCATTGCACGGTATCACGCTCGCTGCCAGGATGAACCATTCTCCCCACAATGAGCACGAGAACCATTCATTTAGAATGTCCAGCGGGGAAAAAGCAGCATAGACATGTTTTCAATACCCCCATTTTCAGGTATTGACAGGAAAAAAAACCTGTCTATATTGGAAATAATAGAGAAAAACATCTGCTTCACAGTATAAATTGAGAAACTAAGTAATTTGCCAAACTGCCGGAGTGTAGGGCAACTTGTTCCCAAACCTTGTACTGAACATATTGAAGTATCTGTTTGGGAAGGAGCCGTGAATTGTTTACGCTGAATAGTTACAAATAATAAAATAATTGAAGATCTACATCAAAGACATGATGATGTGCGAGGTAAATTAAATGAGAAGCAAAACAGTACTACTGAAATGTGTATGCAGTAAATTGATACAGTTTACTAAAATATTTTGTCATATGACGAAGAATGCAAACTAAAATTAAATCAAAAAATTAATGAGAGGGATAAAAGTGAAAAAATATTTATTATCATTATTAGTTGTAATTGCAATTGGTTTTTTCCCCATAATAGGATGTAAAAAGATAGGTAAGGGATACAAACCTGAAGAATCAACAGAAACGGTTGAAAAAAGTACACCTGAGTCTGCTAAAGAGAAATCACCATACGTTTCTGAAAAAGAAAAGACCGGAATTACAGGAGAAGGAACATCTTTGGAGACGGAGAAAGGATTGCCTGAAACAGAAAAAACGGAAATGATAATAACAGATGCTGAGGGGAAAGCAAAGGAACTTTGGGATACGATACACAAAGAGAATTACAAATTAAATTGGAAGCTATGGCCTGATACGCAAGACTTTTATAAAGGAAGGGAACCACATGGGGAATTGCTAACTACCTATGTTAATGATATTGCTTATGAAGCAATTAAAAATAAGAAAGGAAAGCTGCCTGTTGGTTCCATAATCATTACTGAGAATTATACATCAGATAGGCATATTACATTTTTAACAGTAATGCAGAAAACAAAAGGCTTCAATCCGCTTGCGAATGATTGGTTTTGGGTAAAATATGAAACTGATGGTGAAATTACAACTGTTAAAAAAGATAATAAGGCATTAAAGTTGGCGGGAAAAGTTGCTAATTGTATAGAATGTCATAGTTTGCAAACCGACAATGATTATATTTATACAAGTCCAATTATTGACATAGAGCAGGAAATAAGCGAGACAAAAAAGAAAGAAGAAGAAATTATGAATACAGAGAGGATGGCTATTGAAATCTGGGATAAAATGAAGAGTGACAATTACCAGGAAAGTTGGAAAATGTGGCCAGATAAAGAGGCTTTCTATAATGGAATTGATCCACATGGGACTTTATTGAACACGTATGTAAATGAAGTGGCTTATGATTCTATTGTAAATAAGAAAGAGTCCATGCCTTTTGATGCTGTTATCGTTACTGAAAACTATATGTTTGATAAAAGTTTGGAATACATTACCGTAATGAAGAAGATAAAAGGTTTTAATCCGGAAAACAATGATTGGTTTTGGATCAAATTTAAACCAAATGGTGCAATAATGACTGAAGAAAAATATGGGAAAACTATTTCTTTGGCTGGTAAAGTCGATAACTGCATTTCTTGTCACAAAAACCAGTTTCTTAATGATTATATTTATACAAGTTTTGTAAAAGGTATTACAAAAAAAGAAATAACAGAGGAAAAACCGGAAGGAACTGAGCCTGTTTATGAATTAATGGCGAAAGAACTATGGGAAAGAATGCAAAATGAAAAGTATCGGGAAAACTGGAAAATGTGGCCCGGGAAAAGTGCTTTTTATGAAGGAACAGAACCACATGGGTTTTGGCTTACCACATATGTAAACGATCTCGCCCATGAGGCAATTAAACATAAGAAAGGTGAATTACAACCAGGTGCGATAATAATTAAAGAGAATTATAGAAAGGATAAAAACATTGATTCTATAACGGTAATGCAGAAAATAAAAGGTTTTGATCCTGATGCGAAGGATTGGTTCTGGATTAAATATGAACCGAATGGTGACGTTATGGTCATAGAGAAAGAAGAAGGCGGAGAGACGAAGACCATCAAGCTGGCCGGTAAGCTGTCACTATGTATTAAATGCCATGGGGCACAGACAAGTAATGATTATATCATGACAACTCCTTTAAAATTAATGCATACCTACTAATCGATTAAGCATTTGGAGGCAATGAAGGAATCGGGAATGAAAAAATATTTAATAGTTATATTGTTTCTGTTGCTTAATACTACTATTGCTTTTTCAGGAGAAATTTACGGAACAATAAAAAAAGATGGAAAGCCTATAGCAGAAGGGTCAGAGATAGAACTCGAAATGTTAACATCCGGAAAGACTTACTCTTCAAAATGTGCAAAATATGGATCCTATTCATTATATGTGCCGGGGAAAGGACGTGGCCTTCTTATAATACGGAATGAAGAATTAATGTCAGAACCGATTTTAATATATATCTATGAGAATGCGATCCAATATGATTTCGTTTTAGAAGAAAAAAACGGTTCTTTCCTTGTAAGGAGAAGATAAGCATGGAGGAGCAAGAAAAAGCTAAAAAAGAAAAATATTTGGGTACTAAATTTGAAAAGTTTACTACCCGTTATCTAGGGCCATGTGGAAGCCTGATTATTGCAACTGCAATACTTATTTCAGGATATTTAGGTTCCAATTATTTAAAGGAGCAGGCATCTGCTAAAGCACGTTCAGAAAAGGGTGTACTCACCATGGAGGCAATACAGATTTACTCCAATATGATGAGAGAACAAGAAGAGGCGGAAAATAGATTGCGTAAAGATATGTTTAATTCAAGTATGAAAGTGTTTTCTATGCCGGACACCTATAAACTTGAAGAACAAATATTAAATTTGGAACTTCTTGCTTTAAACTTCCATGAAACTTTTAATTTGAAACCTTTTTTTCGTTTTATAAGAGAACAAATACCAGTTTCTTCGGTATATGACCCGAAAGAAACATATTTAACTCGTTTATATGCTACAGCAAAATCGATAATGAAAAAGCAAATGATGGTTTTAGAAGGAGAGGGTGAGAAATTTTCCAGAATGGTGGATTTGGAAAGGCTGGGGCAAATTCAGGGAAGTCTTCAACTAGAAGAAGAAAGTCTTGTTGTAGAAGGGATAAAGAGAAACTATAAAATTTATGTACGAAAAGCGAACGATAAATTAAAAGAAATGTTGATCAGGTTGGAAATAAGAACACAGAAAAAATCTTCAGAAGACGTTAATACAATAATTTCTGAGTATAGGTTAGATTATTTTAATTTTCCTATGATTCATAATGTTACCCTGGCACATGACCAACGGTGTGCAATTGTATTGAATGAATTTACAGAATCATGTGCGGATATCACACTGGTAACATTCCCCGGTTCTTTGGCCGTAAGGGGAAAACCCTATTATCAGGATGTGATTCAAAACCTTCTAGTAACAGGAAAATTATTTGATGAAAATATCAACAAAGAACTTTGGTAGCCTTATAATATGAACAAAGTATTTTGTTGGAAAAGTGTATAAAAAAACGTAACGATTTTCTGGAGAAATAATGGTAATAGAAATGCCTTTTTCAAAACCAACGTTATTTATTTTGAAACATAACCTATTCATGTGGGGTTGTAAGATAAAAGGATGTTGATTCCTTTATACAGAGAAAATAAGCATGGAAGATGAGAAAGAAGAAGAGAAGAATATTCAATACTGTAGCAGGGGAGAAAGGCTTATCAGCTGTTATATCGGGCCATGTGGAAGCCTTTTTGTTGCAACGGCTATCCTTGTTTCCGCATATTTAGGCTCCAATTATTTAAAGGAACGGGCGGCTGCTAAAGCACTTACAGAAAGAGGAGTACTCACCATGGAAGCAATTCAAGTCTACTCAGGTATTATGAGGAAACAAGAAGAAGCGGAAAATAAATTGCGTGAATATCTGTTCAATTCAAGTATAAAAATATTTTCTGAAGCTGATACGTTTAAACTGAATGAGCAAATGTTAAATTTTGAACTTATTGCAAATAATTTCCATGAAAGTTTTAATCTGAAACCTTTTTTTGAATATATGAAAGAAAAAATGTCTGTTTCTTCTCTATCCGATAGTATGCATAAAGAGTATTTAACGCGTTTGTATCAAACTGCACAGATAATAATTGAAAAGCAGATGTTGATTTTGGAAGGAGCCGGCGATAAATTTTCGCGAATTGTTGATATTGAACGGCTTGAACAAAGCCATGGGTCCCTTCAGTTAGAAGAAGATAGCCTTATAGTAGAAGGTATCGAGAGAAACTATAAAACGAGTGTAATAAAAGTCAACATCGAATCAAAAGAAATATTACTCAGGCTGGAAGTCAGGACGATAAAGGAGAATGCTACGGAAGTCGATAAAAAAACTACCGAGTTTTGGGTAAGCCTTTTCGATTTTCCTATGATTCATAATGTTACCCTGTCGTATGACCAACGGTGTGCAATTGTACTGAATGAATTTACAGAATCATGTGCAGATATAACGCTTGCAACGTTTCCCGGTTCCCTTGCAAGCAGGGGAAAGCCGTATTATCAGGAAACAATTCAAAACCTTCTTGCGACGGGCAAGTTATTTGATGAAGATAGCGACAAAACAAAACAATGGTAGCCTGCGTCAGTCAATTTTTTTGTCAGGTATTCTTACAACAGGTGCATTTTTGATAAACGTATTTTTCCCATTTGCAGTTAAGCGTTTTTTGCATGAAAACTGTAAAAATCGTTATTTAAATCTTTTTTTTAAAATGAAGGAGATAATACAATGCTTTACTGGGCTTTGGTTTTTTTTATCATTTCAATTGTTGCTGCTTTTTTAGGTTTTGGCGGGTTGGCGGCTGCGTCGGCAGGGATAGCAAAGATATTGTTCTTTATTTTTATCGTTGTCTTTATCTTCTTTTTGATAGCCGGATTATTCGGGAGGCGAAGACCACCGGTTTGAAATATTTTTTCAGACTTTCAAGGTGTGAAAAAGCAAAATATGTTTCATCTTATACCATTTTAAAAGGAGATATAAATTGTTAAGAACGATACTGAACCGACGTGGCCCCTATAGTATAAGTTGGGGGTTTTATCCAAGCGGTTCTTTGGGATTTATCCTGGTAATTTTGCTCATTTAATTTTTAATCAGGCGTATTTAGAAAGAGGAGATTTATTATGGATAAGAGAAATGCATATAAAGAAAAGTTAGATGCACAACTAAGAGAATGGAGATCAAAGATTGAGAATTAAAGGCCAAAGCGGACAAGGCAAATGCAGAAATAAAGATAGAATACTATAAGAACATCAATTCATTGGAAAACGACTATAAAGCATTGCAAGGCAAGCTCCAACAACTCAAATCCGCAGCAGATGAATCCTGGGAGGATATAAAAGCAGGATCATAAACAGCTTGGGAAGCACTTAAGTCTGCTCTCAGCAATGCAATGGCAAAATTTAAAGATTAATCATGCCGTTTTAGGTTATTATTTGTAATCATTTGTTTTCCTTTTTATGAAAAGATAAACATTTCCATGTTTATCGAGATGGGAATTTATACTAATTAATTCACCTTGATAGGGTGAGTTCTGAGGGGGGATAAAAGATACTGGTTTCTCTATCTCTATCTCCCAGTCCCACCCATCATGGTGGAAAACGTTTAATTGTTTCTAGCTGCCGAAGGCCTGATCTAAAAATCAACGGAGGAATTATGAAAACGGAACGGGTTAAAATTGCGAAACGAAGCGACCTGAAAAAAGGTGAAAGCAAAACAATCTCTTTGGATGATAAAAGTATCATTTTGCTAAACCATAAGGGTACATATTATGCATTAGAAACAAACTGTTCGCACCACAATGCCGGACTGGTTAAGGGTATTGTATCAGACAAAAGTATCATCTGTCCTTTACATCATGCGAAATTTTCTCTGGAAGGCGGGCAGTTGGAAGAACCTCCTGGATTGGATGGCATATTCAGATATGATGTGGAAATTGAAGGGGAAGACATTTATGTAAACCTCCCGGAAACACAGACGAGAGAAAATTCTTTTCCGAACGTGACTGCCAAACATTCACCTTCAAATTCTTCTCATTATGCAATTGTAGGGGCAGGTGCGGCTGGCGCTGCAGCCGCTGAAACATTAAGAAAGAATGGATTTGATGGAAAAATTACGTTAATTACGAAAGAAAATCAGTTGCCGTATGACAGGACAATCCTCAGTAAACAGTATTTGCAGAACAAAAAAACATTAAGACGGATTCCCTATCGTAATGAAGATTTTTATAGAAAATTAAAGATAGATCTTCTTTTAGGCAAAAACGCAGAGTTTGTAAATACTGAGAAAAAAGTAATTGAATTTTATGATGATCAAATAAAATATGACAAACTCCTCATTGCTCCAGGCAGCTCGCCGATCTGTCCTGACTTACCGGGTTCAACATTGAAAAATATTTTTACACTCCGTACTCTGGAAGATGCTAATACAATTTTTGAAGCAGCAGAAAAATCTAAAAAACTGGTCATTGTTGGGGCGAGTTTTATAGGACTGGAATGTACTGCAATTTTGATAGAAAAAGGCATTGAGGTGATAGTTGTTGAGATGGAGGCCGTACCGTTTGAAGCTGTTCTGGGATACGAGCTGGGCAAAATAATTCAAGGTCTTCATGAAGATAAAGGTGTTACATTTAGGCTGGATACAAAAGTAAAGGCATTTAAAGGTGATAATGAAGTCAAGAAGGTGGAATTGGACGATAGCACAGAGATAGATGCCGATATGGTAATTTTGGGTATGGGAGTGAGCCCTGATACAAATATTTTGGCAAAATCGTATTTAGATAACAATTCCAGTGTAAAAGTAGATGAATACATGCGGATGAAAAATGCCGATGGCACTCTGTTTGCCGCTGGAGATATCGTAAGTTTTGATTACAAATATACCGGTGAAAATATCAGGATTGCGCATTGGCGGATGGCTGAGCAACAGGGGATTGTTGCTGCACTCAATATGATGTCTCCCGGATATACATTTGATAAAATCCCATTCTTTTGGACGGAACAGTATGATTTTCATCTGTCATATCTTGGGCATGCGCAGAATTGGGATGAAACTATAATTAATGGTGACCTTTCTCACGCCTTTTTAATGTACTATTTAAAAAATAATCAATTACATGCTGTTGCGGGCAAGGACAGGTTGCGCGAGTTATGCATAATTGAAGAATGTATCAGATTGCATATGTTGCCGCCAGTTGAAAAGATCAAAAAGGGAGAAGTCGATTGGGAAAGCATCTATAAAAATCACCTTATGTAAGTAAATTTTTAGCATATTTTGATAATTTAACTGCTGGAGGAAAATACACATGAGAAAGATGACAGAACAGAATATGATTAATGCTTTTGGTGGCGAAAGTCAGGCCTTTATGCGTTACACCCATTTTGCGAGCCTGGCTGATAAAGAAGGCTATCCGAATGTCGGTCGATTATTCAGGGCAATTGCCCATGCAGAAACGATTCATGCAAGAAGCCATTATGAAACATTAAAACATTTGAACGGTGGATTTGTGGCGAATAGTGCTGCTACTTTCGGTCCCGGTGAAACGATAAAGAATCTGGATCTTGCTCTGATGGGGGAAGAGTTTGAAATCAATGAAATGTACCCTGTTTATATTGAAGTTGCAAAATTTCAGAAGGAAAATGATGCACAACGGAGTTTTGAATGGGCTTTTGGAACAGAAAAAATGCATAAAAAGCTATTTGATAAGGCGAAAGATGCCGTGAATAATAATAATGATCCAAAACTTGATGCGATCCATGTGTGTTCCGTTTGCGGTTATACTTTGGAGGGTGAAGCTCCTGACACGTGCCCTCTTTGCGACGCTACTAAAGAAAAATTTGAAAAATTTGCTTAAGTATTTTTCTTTATCATTATTATAAATATAGGGACACTTCCCTTATTTTCCTAGATCAAGCAAGAAATCTGGGAAGTGTCTTAATCATTCCCATATGCCTTGAGTTTTAATTATATGCCCTTATAGACTTCTCTTAGATCAACCACACCATACGTGGAAATATTGGATTTCCACTTCTTTTGATCATTTTACCTATCTTCGCCCTTTATTTCCTTCATTTTTACGTCTACAAGCGTTTCTTTTAATGCAATGCCCTGTAATAGTGTATTAGTATTCAGGGATTGGGAGTTTGGAGTTGGGGAATGTAAATCGCTGATTTGTTGGGCGCATTCCGCCCGTTCGACAAGCTCAGGGCATGCCCATTCGACAGGCTCAGGACAGGTTTCATCCAGCCTACATGATTTGATGTACGAGTCACGATTTTCATGTATCTCGCATCCGGCATCGTGTATCACATCAGGCGAATGCAATTCACCCCTACTGTCAGCATTTTCAACCTCCGATTTTTCAATAAGTATTGCCCTTATTAAATATGTAAAAGTTTATAGGGTAAAATAGTGTGTGCATTATAGACACCGCAATTCCATTGTCAATATTTAAAAAAGGCCAACCACGCACGGGACAGGCAATGTGGGGCCACCCATTAGAAGGCTTTCCCTGCGGGTTAAAGTTTGCCTGCCTGTACGGTGTACGCAGACAGGCAAACTTTAACCCAACATTCTATATTGTCGATTCTGCCGTTGATTACATATCGCAGCAAAGCCTCAACAGAAAAGCGTTTAACCACAAAGGACAAAAAGAAAAACTTACAAAAAGGGGAACCACAGATTACACAGATTAAAAAATTCACTACAAATTTACCAATGGCCAATGACCAATTTGACTAATGATATTTCCTTTTGCAAACCTGAACCCGCCGGGAGTCGTGTAATGTTTATGCTGAATAGTTGCGTTTTTATGCTATTTTTTAGTTTGACTTCATGGATTTTTTATATAGCATACCTAATGGCAAAAGGTTGGGGGCAGAAACGAGAGGGGCAATGTTTTATTTTGCCTGTCAAAGGATAGGCCACGCAATGAAAAGTAATAATCGTTGTGTGGCTTTTTTTGTTTCAATTCAATTCAATTCAATGTCTATCCTTCGGACATAGCGTCTTTAATTTAATGTAAGATAAAATTCAATTTTTACGTGTAAAATAATTTTCTTTTTATTATTATTGAATAAATAAAATAATTTTTATTATTTTATTTTGAAATTAAGCTTTTTTGGCCTCAATTGAAGTATTTTAGTAATGGATAAATATAATCTGCAAGGAGAAAGGAATGAATCGTAGGACAGTAATCGTCGATGGTTGTACCGCATGCGCACATGTAGTACATGCTACAAACGAAATAATTACAATCTATCCAATAACCCCATCTTCCCCAATTGCGGAGATTTGTGATGCTAAGTCAGCGAAAGGACAAGTAAACATATGGGGGTCGGTTCCCAAGGTGAGTGAGATGCAGTCTGAAGCTGGTGTTGCAGGCGCTGTCCACGGTTCTTTAACAACAGGGGCATTAGCAACGACTATTTCTGCTTCCCAGGGATTATTACTTATAATACCGAATATGTATAAAATAGCAGGCGAATTAACGCCTACTGTTTTTCATATAACAGCCCGTTCGCTTGCATGCCAGGGCCTGTCGATATTTGGCGACCATTCTGACGTAATGGTTGCCCGGGCTACCGGATTTGCAATGCTGTGTTCCCAGAATGTTCAGGAAGCAATGGATTTTGCCCTTATATCACAGGCAGCTACTCTTGAGTCCAGGATTCCGTTTATTCATTTCTTTGACGGTTTCAGAACCTCTCACGAGGTGCAGAAGATTGAGGAACTAAGCTTTGATGATATGCGTGCGATGATAAATGACGATCTTGTTATTGCCCATCGCAAAAGAGGGCTTTCCCCGGATCATCCCTTTATCAGAGGTACATCACAGAATCCTGATGTGTATTTTCAAGGCAGGGAAACGGTGAATAAATACTACAACACAACTCCCGCGATAGTGCAAAAAGCGATGGACAGATTTGCAGGTATTGTTGGCCGCCAATATAAACTTTTTGACTATTATGGGGCGCCCGATGCGGAAAATATCATCGTTATTATGGGTTCAGGCGGTGAGACAGTTGCAAACACCATTAGCGCCCTTAATAAAAACGGGAAAAAACTGGGGCTTCTGCAGGTCAGGTTGTTCAGGCCTTTTGATATTGATACGTTTGTGAAAACATTGCCGGCAAGCGTAAAATCTATTGCGGTGCTTGACAGGACAAAAGAGCCTGGCGCTATTGGTGAACCCCTCTATCTTGATGTGAGAACTGCGGTAGGTGAGGCGATGGAAAAGGGCATTGTAAAATTCAGGGACTATCCAAAGATAGTCGGCGGAAGATATGGACTTGGGTCAAAAGATTTTACCCCTGCAATGGTAAAAGCCGTATATGATAATATTTCACAAGAGACTCCAAAGAATCACTTCACCATTGGCATTAACGATGATGTATGTAATACGAGCCTGGAATATGATGAGAACTTTAATAATGATGAAAGCAAGGTATTTCGGGCATTATTTTATGGATTAGGCTCTGATGGCACGGTAGGCGCCAATAAAAACACTATAAAAATCATTGGCGACGAAACGGATAATTATTCACAGGCATATTTTGTTTATGATTCGAAAAAAGCCGGCGCAACAACTGTATCACATCTGAGATTTGGGAAAGAAAAAATCAATAAACCCTATCTTATTTCAAAGGCAAATTTTATTGCCTGTCACAATCCTGCTTTCCCTGAAAAAATTGATATGTTATCCAATGCAGAAGAAGGCGCAACATTTCTTCTCACAACTTCGTATACCAGGGATGACGCATGGGACTCACTGCCCATTGAAGTCCAGGAACAACTCATTAAGAAAAAGATGAAGCTTTATATAATCGACGCCATTTCCCTTGCCGAAGAAATTGGACTTGGCGCAAGAATAAATATGATAATGCAAACAGCCTTTTTTGTTATATCAGGTATTATCCCAAAAGAAAAAGCAGTAGAGTCTATTAAAAAAGAGATTAAAAAGACCTATATAAAGAAGGGCGAAGATGTGGTGAAGTTGAATTATGAAGCAGTTGACCGGGCGCTGCAAAGTATTGTTGAGGTGCCGATTCCTGATAAAGCCGCTAGCAAGGTAAGGATGATTAAGCCTGTACCGGACAATGCGCCTGAATTTATCAGGAATGTAACGGCAAAATTACTTGCAAATAAAGGAGATTCATTACCGGTATCGGCAATCCCGGATGACGGGACCTGGCCTACAGGAACTACGCAATATGAAAGGAGAAACATTGGCGTTCATATTCCGATATGGGAACCTGATGCATGTATACAATGCGGCCAGTGCTCTTTTGTGTGTCCTCATGCTACAATCAGAATTAAAGCATATGATCCTTCGTTGCTTAAAGATGCCCCTTCTGCTTTCAAATCCATAGATGCCATGGGAAAAGATCTTCAGGGTCTTAAATTTACTGTACAGGTTGCTCCTGAAGATTGTACCGGATGCGCATCTTGTGTGTTCAATTGCCCTGGACAGAAAAAGGACTCTAGTGGTAATAAGATACCGGGGGTTAAGGCAATTAATATGAAATTACAAGAACCTTTAAGATGCATTGAAGCAGAAAATTATGATTTCTTTTTAAAGCTGCCGGAAACCGATACATCAAGGTTCAGTATTTCGAACGTAAAAGGCAGTCAGTTTGTAAAGCCACTCTTTGAATATAGCGGCGCCTGTGTTGGTTGCGGGGAAACACCGTATATTAAATTACTTACACAATTGTTTGGAGACCGGTTATTGATAGCAAACGCAACCGGTTGCAGTTCTATTTATGGTGGAAACCTGCCAACTACTCCTTACACGAAGCGGGATGACGGAAGGGGGCCTGCATGGTCAAACTCATTATTTGAAGATACGGCGGAGTTTGGCCTTGGTATGCGGCAAACGGTGGATAATTTCCACAAACAGGCAGTAGAATTTATTAATAAACTATCAGTAAAAGATACTTATGCTGGTTCTAAAGAACTATTTGACGCGCTAATTGATGCAGACCAATCGAATCAGAAATCAATTGAAGAACAAAGAGGGCGTGTTGAAAAACTTAAACAGTTGTTAAAAAATGATAGTTCTTCAGAAGCAAAACACCTGCTTTCCCTTGCAGATTATCTGGTGAAAAAATCTGTATGGTCTGTAGGGGGCGATGGCTGGGGATACGATATCGGGTATGGCGGCGTAGACCATGTTTTGGCGTCCGGGGAAAATATTAAACTGCTTATTTTGGATACAGAAGTGTATTCAAATACCGGCGGGCAGATGTCAAAGGCGACTCCTTTAGGGGCAATTGCACAATTCGCTGCAGGCGGGAAACGGACGCCAAAGAAGAATATTGGCATGATTATGTCAACTTACGGCAACGTCTATATTGCGCAAATAGCCTTTGGGGCAAATCAGGCACAAACGCTCAAAGCATTCCTTGAAGCGGATGCATATAAAGGCCCTGCTTTAATCGTAGCATATTCAACTTGCATTGCGCACGGTATGGATATGAGCAAGGGAATAGAGGCGCAGGAAAAGGCCGTTGCCTGTGGATATTGGCCACTATATCGTTACAATCCAGACCTTGAAGCACAAGGCAAAAATCCTTTAGTAATCAGCAGTAAGGATCCATCAATCCCATTCGAAGAATATGCCTACCGCGAAAATAGATATAAGGCCCTTAGATCCTCCAATCCTGAGATGGCAAAAGAGTTGATGAAACGTGCAGAAGCGGATATCCGGAGAAGATGGAAGTTGTTAAAACATATGGCAGAATGGAAGCCGTAGAAATACATTGGGATGAATCCGCTGTTTTCACATCCCAGAATGCATTATGGATGAGGAAATACATTAAAATAAAAATCATAGGGATCGGCAATCTTCTCTTAATGGATGAAGGTATTGGAATCCATGCAGTAAATGAATTAATGAAGTATAAATTACCGGAAAATATCGAAATATTTGACGGCGGTACCGGCGGGTTTAAACTGATTGAACTTATGTATGAAGCAGACAGGGTTATCTTTATAGATGCGGTTGACAATGGTAAGAAACCCGGTGCAATAATCAGCTTTAAAGGCGACGCCATTTATTCTTCTTATCGAAAAATCAGATATTCCTTACACGAAACCGACTTGTTGGAAGTGATTAAAATGGCAACACTCCTTGACAATCTCCCAGAGATAAGGATTATTGGAATCCAGCCAAAAACGGTTAAATATGGAACGGAACTTTCCAGGGAATTAAAAAATGCAATACCTGAAATAGTAAAGAAGGTATTCAATGAAATTGGTAACTGTTCAGTGTAATCCATTAAACTACCGAAGCACAACTTGTTCCCCAAACTCCTGAAGCTATGTCAAATAAAATATCATTAAATAACTTTTCGATAGGCGAATCTGAATTATTTTTTATCGCAGGGCCTTGCATAATAGAAAGCGAAGAAAGCTGTTTTCGGTTAGCGGAAACGTTGAAGGATATTTTTCTGAAAAATAATGCCCCTTTCATATTCAAAGCTTCATATGACAAGGCAAACAGGACTTCCGTTCATTCGTACAGAGGTCCCGGCATTACAAAAGGGTTGGGAATATTACGTCTGATTAAAGAACAGTTGAAGATTCCAATCCTGTCCGACGTACATTGCACGGAAGAGATATCAATGGCGGCAGACGTGCTTGATATTATTCAAATCCCCGCTTTTTTGTGCAGACAGACGGATTTAATCGTCGCTGCGGCAAATACCGGTAAACCTATTAATATAAAAAAAGGGCAATTTTTATCGCCCTGGGATATGAAATCGGTTGTTGAAAAAATAAGAAGCGCCGGAAACGGGCAGATTCTTCTCACAGAACGCGGCGCGTGTTTTGGATATAATAATTTGGTAAGCGATATGCGCTCCCTGATTATTATGAAAACGTTAAATTGTCCTGTTATTTTTGACGCAACACACAGCACACAGCTTCCCGGAGGACAGGGAAGCATGTCCGGCGGTGATAGAACTATGGTCGCGCCGCTTGCAAGAGCGGCTGTCGCAACAGGGGGGTGTGACGGACTCTTTCTGGAAGTGCATGAGCATCCGGAACGGGCGCTTTCCGATGCCGCCACAATGCTGCCGTTGAATGAGTTGCAGTCACTTATAGAACAAACGAAGGATATTTACAACATTGTAAAAAAATCTGTAAAAATGTAATACTTTACTATAAAAGATTGAAAATCGGTAAATTTGTTTTATAATCGCCACATAATTTTATTATGCAATAAGCCCGCGTAGCTCAATTGGCGGAGCACGTCATTCGTAATGATGAGGTTGTCGGTTCGACTCCGATCGCGGGCTTTTTATACACACAAAGGCGTCTTAGTACCTTCGCAGTAATTTCTCTGCATCTTTTGCCAAAATACTTAATTGTCCCTTCTACAGTCGGCGATTGACCAATGACCAATATATTTTTCGTTAAGAAGTAATTAATTCTTTAAACGGTTAGAAGATTAACAATGCAATAATGCCATGGTTATTAATAAAAAAAAGGTGTTTGTTTTAGGTTTGGACTCAATACCGCCGGAATTACTTTTTGACCGATGGCTGAATCAATTGCCCAATATAAAAAGATTGGTTTCTGAGGGTCTCTATGGAGGATTGGAAAGCACCATTCCTGCCATTACATGCCCGGCGTGGCCGTCTATGATGACAAGCGCCAATCCCGGAAGACTTGGTTTGTACGGTTTCAGAAATCGATCAAACTACAATTATGACGGATTATGTTTCGCAAGTTCAAAAACAATTAAAATTGATGCTGTCTGGGATATTTTATCCCGGATAGGGAAGAAAGTTGTTTTGATAGGCATTCCCATGACCTATCCTCCAAGACCCGTAAACGGGTGTATGGTTACTTGTTTTATGACTCCGGACACAAAGAGTCAGTACACATACCCTGCCGGATTAAAGGCTGAGGTGGAGAGTATAACAAACGGATATATACTTGATGTGGATGAATTCAGGAGTGAAAAGAAAGAGTATATACTGAAAAAAATATATGATATGACCGAAAAGAGATTTAAGCTGACAAAAAAGTATATCCATTCCAAGGAATGGGATTTTTTTATGATGGTTGAAATGGGTCCTGATAGGATACATCACGCATTTTGGAAATATTTTGATGAAACACATCCGAAACATCCGTCGGGTTCTGAGTATAAAGACGCTATTTTAAATTATTATAAATACCTGGATAAGGAAATCGGGGAAACACTTGCGCTTTTAGATGAAAATACAATGGTACTTATAGTATCCGACCATGGCTCAAAAAAGATGGTTGGCGGTATTTGCATTAATGAATGGCTTATACAAAACGGTTATATGAAACTGGTTGAGTATCCGAAAACAACAACTCCCTTCAATAAACTTATGGTTGACTGGAAGAATACCTCGGTGTGGGGAGAAGGGGGCTATTATGGTAGGGTATTTCTGAACGTACAAGGCCGCGAGCCACATGGTGTAATCCCCAAACACAATTATGAAAATTTCAGAAATGAATTGATACGAAAACTGGAAGATTTACGGGACGAAAACGGAAACAATATAAATACAAAAGTATTTAAACCCGAGGAGATTTACTCTGAATGTGCAGGGGTTCCGCCTGATTTAATTGTCTATTATGGCAACCTTGATTGGCGGTCAATTGGCAGTGTTGGTAGCGGTTCCATTTGGGCAGATGAGAATGATACCGGCCCGGATGATGCGAACCACTCTCAACATGGTATTTTTATTTTGAAAAAAAATGGGCATTTGGGCGGCATCAGAAAGAATGGCACTACCCTCTATGATGTTTCTCCTACGATTTTACAATATTTGGACGTTAAAATACCTGAAAATATGGAAGGACGGGTTATTGCATAATCAATGCCATAGCAGCGGATTCTTCAGAGGAGTATTCGGGTGAATAAAGGCTTTACCGTATGGCTTACCGGTTTGCCTGGGGCTGGCAAGGCAACAATAGCTCATTTGCTGGAAAATAGATTAAGGAAAAATTATCAAACAAATGTTGAAGTACTCACAAGTGAATTAATCAGAGCAAACCTGTGCCCTAACCTTGAACACGCCAGGCACGACCAGGGTATTAATATACACTGCGCTATTTTCATCTGCAAATTATTGTCGCGGAATGGAATCGCGGTGATCTCCTCAGTAACATCTCCCCATTGGACATCAAGAGAAAAGGCTCGCAGGGAAACAGGCAATTTCATTGAAGTTTATGTCAAATGTCCCCTTGAATTATGTGTGGCAAGAGACGTGGAAGGTATTTATCAAAGAGCCTTAAATGGCAATATACTGAATTTTATGGGAGAATCAGATCCCTATGAAGAACCATTAAATCCCGATCTTGTCGTGGAAACAGACAAAGAAACTGCTGAAGAATCAACCGGTAAAATATTGAAAAAACTGTTGGAATTACAGTATATAGTCAAACAAATAGAATTTTTGAAAGATGAATAATAAGATTTATAAATCTTAAATAAAATTCATTGTAAGGGTGGAATCAACTATCAGCAACGCTTACTTCCCATTTAACCGAATAGGAACAGATTTTACATTCCAAATATCCCTTGCATACTCATGAATGGTTCTGTCGCTGGAAAATTTTCCAATACGGGCGACATTAATGATTGATTTCTTTGTCCATTCATCCTGGTCACGATATAACTTGCTTACCAGCACATGACAGTTGACATAGCTGGCAAAATCTGCAAGCACCATGTACTGGTCGCTTTTTAGAAGTGAGTTGGTAATTGGCGTAAATAGTGAAATATCGGAAGATGAAAAATATCCATTCGCAATCATGTCAATTGCCGTTTTAAGAGCGGTATTGTTACGATAATATTCATACGGATTGTAACCCACACGTTTGATATGATCGACCTCTTTCTCGGTAAGTCCGAAAATAAAGATATTATCATATCCTACCTCATTCATAATTTCAATATTAGCGCCGTCAAGCGTTCCGATCGTTAAGGAGCCGTTAAGGGCAAATTTCATATTTCCCGTACCTGAGGCTTCCATACCGGAGGTGGAAATTTGTTCGGATAGGTCTGCTGCGGGAATAATACGTTCTGCCATTGAGACCTGATAATTTGGCAAAAAAACGACTTTAAGCTTATCGCCTATGTCGGGGTCGTTGTTAACGACGTCAGCGACAGAGTTTATCAGTTTAATAATGAGCTTTGCGATAAAATAACCGGGAGCCGCCTTCCCTCCGAATAGTATGGTACGCGGCACAAAGTTTTCAATGGAATTGTTTTTCAGTGAATTATAGAGAAAAATAACATGCATAATATTCATCAATTGTCTCTTGTACTCATGGATGCGTTTTATATGGCAGCAGAACAATGAATCGGTATTTACCACAATATTGGTAGTCTGCTTTATGTATTCAGCAAGCCGTATTTTGTTCCCTTTTTTAATATGCCGCCAAGTCTCACAAAATGCTTTATTTCCGGCAAACGGTATCAATTTTTTTAAATCCTCGAGATTTTTTAGCCAGCCGTCTCCTATAGTATCTGATATTAGTTTAGAAAGCGCAGGGTTGCATTTTTTTAGCCATCGTCGCTGGGTAATGCCATTTGTCTTGTTGTTAAAACGGTCAGGGTAAAGTTCTAAAAAATCTCTGAAAACGGTTGTTTTTAGAATTTGTGTATGTAAAGCGGCTACGCCATTTGTTGAATGGCTTCCTACAATTGCCAAATGTGACATTCTTACCTGTTTTT
Source organism: Candidatus Kuenenia sp. (assembly GCF_039794105.1). GTDB lineage: Bacteria > Planctomycetota > Brocadiia > Brocadiales > Brocadiaceae > Kuenenia. The sequence goes on along the minus strand of NZ_JBDIWA010000003.1, from coordinate 70,459 downwards.
CATTGCCCTCTTCAATTAATGACATACGGCATAACCGGTCTGCATCGTCAGGATATTTGCTTTTTACACTTTCAAGAAACCTGTGGTTTATCTCATAGATAATCTGAAGATGCCTCGGCAATAACTCGCCTATCAGGTGAATACTCCATTTTTCCAATGCTTCGGGAAGGATGGTATGGTTTGTGTATGCAAAAGTATTGACAGTGATATCCCATGCTTTTTCCCATGAAATACCTTCTTTGTCAATAAGGATGTGCATTAGTTCCGGGATTGCAATGGCAGGGTGGGTATCGTTCAGTTGGATAGCTACTTTATCGGGAAAAAGATCAAAGGAGGTGTGTGTTTTTTTGTACCTGCGAATAATATCCTGCAGGGTTGCCGACACAAAAAAGTATTGTTGCTTCAGGCGTAGTTTTTTCCCCGTATGGATTTTGTCAACAGGGTACAGGATTTTTGAAATTGTCTCGCTTCTTTGTTTTTCCTCCGCCGCCTTAAAATAATTTCCCTCATTAAATGACTCCAAATCAAATTCACGGCTTGCCCTTGCAGACCAAAGGCGCAGGTTGTTGACGGTATTGTTGCGGTATCCGGGAATCGGGGTGTCATATGCCATCGCCATAATTGTCTGGGTATCTATCCATTCACTTCGTAAGATGCCTTTTTCGTCAGTATATTCCCCCACGCGCCCATAAAATTTTACCGGATACAGGTGTTCAGGGCGTTCGAATTCCCACGGATTGCCGTAGCGCAGCCAGTTGTCAGGCAGTTCAACCTGATAACCATTGAGGATGCCCTGGAAAAAAATCCCATACTCATAGCGAATGCCATATCCATACGCCGGCAGTTCAAGGGTAGCCATAGAATCAAGAAAACAAGCCGCAAGTCTTCCCAGCCCGCCGTTGCCAAGGCCCGCATCCCATTCCGTTTCACAAATTTCTTCTAACTCATACCCTAATTCATGCAGCGCCTTGTGGCATTCATCGAGAAAGTCTAAATTGATAAGGTTGTTTCCGAGCGCTCTGCCCATAAGAAATTCAAGAGAAAGGTAATACACACGCTTTACGTCATTGTCATAATAGGATTGTTGTGTGGCAATCCAGCGTTCCACGAGACGGTCACGAACGGTATAGGCAATGCTTTTATAAATATCCAGCTTTGTTGCCGAATAGGTGTCTTTGGACAAAGAACATGCGATATGATTGGCAAAGGATTTCTGAATTGATTTGATATCCGTGGCAGATATAGTATCAATAAGTTTTTTTAGTGTATTATTCTTGTCCATGATAGTGTTTTTTCTGGTTAAATGCCGTATAATATAAGTATAAAAAAAAGGAAAATAGTTGTCTGTTTGAAAGGCTGATTAATAAGAACACTTTATCCTTGCGCACGGACAATTAATTTTGGTAATGTTTGGTCATGACAAACTATTCAGTGTAATACGTAAAATTATGGCTACCCCACATTAGTAATGGCAATTCATGAATAATTTTCTATGGGCGCTAAAATTTCTCACCATCATTCCCATTAATAACAGATCCGTGGAATTGCCTAAAAGCAGTTACGCCGTGTGCTGGTTCCCAATTGTAGGAATTGTCATCGGTGCTATTTTATCAGTTGTTTCCCTGCTTTTGCAAAACGTTTTTCCTCCGTTTATAACATATGCCTTCATTCTAATAACGTATATTGTAATAACCGGCGCGTTGCATCTCGACGGATTAGCCGATACATGTGACGGTATTTATGGAGGATGGAACAGGGAAAAACGGCTGGAGATAATGAAAGACAGCCATATTGGGAGTTATGGCGTTATTGGTTTAATGTGTATTCTGGGACTGAGATATACCTGCCTTCTGCATACAGGAGAAGGCTTTGTTTTTTTGAATATAAAAGACATTTCAGCCGGGATATTACCATCATTTGGTGAGCCATACAGTAGAGACGCTTCTTCCGCTGCAATGACAAAAATTATTGTGCTGTGTTTGATGCCTGCAGTAGGGCGTTGGGCGCAGGTGTTTGCCGCCGGAGTATCAGATTATGCAAGAGATGTATCGGGAACAGGAAGTTTCATCGTGAACGGAACCACGCAAAAACATGTGGCTGTTGCATCCGTTGTTCCCTTCGTTCTTTTACTGTATTTATGCCGTTTAAAGGGCCTGGCGGTATGTGCAATAATTGTTGTTTTTACATTATTCATAATCTGGTATATCAAAAGAAAGATTGGCGGTATGACAGGCGACACATTGGGCGCGATCAATGAGACGGCAGAAATTGTTTTCCTGTTAGCACTCTTTGTTGTTTTTTAAAGGTTAAACCCATTTCTTGTAAAAATATGGATTTTTATAAAATTCCATAGTGGAGCATTTTCTCTCTGTATTTTTCGGGAATGAAGAGTTGTTTAAGAATAAGAAATTAAAAAAAGAGGTTTTTACAGAGTTCTATGGCGAAGACTATCCTTGTGCTTGGCGGCGCCCGCAGCGGAAAATCTTCATTTGCGGAAACCATGGCGAAACGTTACAAAACAGTGGTGTATGTGGCTACCGCTGAAATCAAGGATGATGAGATGCGTGAACGCATACGGATACATCGGGAACGGAGACCATTGTGCTGGCAAACAATTGAATCGCCGTATGATTTGGAAAAAGTTGTTTTCGACCAGAATAAAAAGGCAGACCTGGTTTTTATAGACTGCATTACCTTATATATTACCAATCTTCTTGTAATGCCGGGAAGTCAGGATTCGTCACAGATAATTGATAAAATACATACACTGTGCCGCGTTTGTGAAGAAATAACTTCAGACGTTATAATCGTCTCAAACGAAGTCGGACTTGGCGTCATGCCGGAAAATGCATTGGCGCGGCATTTTTGCGATATAGCCGGTTCTGCAAACCAAGTACTGGCGCAGCGCGCAACAGAGGTATATTTCGTAATTTCAGGAATTGCACAAAAGATAAAGTAATGGATATTCAGGAACTCAAAACATCAATAGCGAAGAAGAAGGACTGCCCGGTTTTTGTTGTTTTCGGGAATGAAGAATTCTTTATTAAAGAAGCGGTAACGACAATAAAAGCCGCTTTAATTGCCGATAACGATACTGACCCGGTGATAATTGAGATCGGCGGAAATGATACGCCGGCTCCGGTTATTTTTAATGAATTAAGGGGACGTTCCTTTTTCCAGAAAAATAAAAAGCTGGTTATTGTAATTAATGCAGACAACTTTGTGGAAAAAAACAAAGATTCATTAGAGAGTTATTTGCAAAAGCCATCAACGCATGCGCATTTGATTTTAATATGCACCGGATGGGATAAAAGAATAAGGCTGTCAAAATTAGCGGAGAAAACCGGCATTGTCGCAGATTGTCAAAAGATAAAGGAATATCAATTGTCCAACTGGCTTATGTCCCGCGCAAAACATTACAAAAAAACGATGAACCTTAGAGCCGCACAGCGGTTAGCCGAGGATGTAGGAAACAATCTGGCCATATTAGACATGCATCTTGAGAAACTTTCTATCTACAAGGATAATAAAGCTACAATAGATGAATCAGACGTTGATGCATTAGTGACCGCCGACAGGAATAGAACGATATTTGAGCTTACTGACGCGGTTGCCCGGAAAAATTTTCCACAGGCGCTTAAAATTCTCAATCAGATGTTGACACACGGTGAGAATTCAGTGAAAATTATCACATTGCTGGCATGGCAAATCAGAAGGATTTGGAGGGCCAGACAATTATTGGCGCAGGGAAAAGATGAAAATAGCATATCTTCTGAGCTTCAAATAGCTCCTTTTTTTAAAAAAAAGTTTTTTGATCAGGTAAGGGATTTTACCGAAAATGACCTTATGAAAAAACATGCCTCCCTGCTTGAATCTGACATACAAAGCAAGACAAGCGTATTCAATAAACAACTATTACTTGAACTCTTGGTACATAAATTGTGTGCATGATATTTTATGGCCACGATTTTTTTTTGACACATTAATTCTATTTGCATTAGAAAGGAATTGTTATGAAATTTTTTATTGATACCGCAGATGTAAAAGAGATAAGAGAAGCGCATGACCTTGGAATTCTCGACGGTGTAACGACGAATCCGTCCCTCGTTGCAAAAACGGGCAGACCGTTCCGTGAAACGCTTGAAGAAATTTGCTCCATAGTAAAGGGACCCGTGAGCGCTGAAGCGGTAAGCCTCGATACACAGGGCCTCGTGGATGAAGCTCGTGAGTTATCAAAAATTGCTGAGAATATAGTAGTAAAAATACCCCTGATAAAAGACGGGCTTAAGGCGGTGAAAATATTATCGGATGAAGGCATAAATACGAATGTTACCCTTTGTTTTTCTGCCAATCAGGCGCTGTTAGCGGCAAAGGCAGGCGCAACCTACATTAGTCCTTTTGTGGGAAGGCTGGACGACATAGGGCATACAGGAATGGACGTCATAGAGGATATACGGGCAATCTATGATAATTATGGGTTTACTACGGAAATAATTGTGGCAAGTATCCGGAACCCGAATCATGTTCGTGATGCGGCATTAATGGGAGCGGACATATCTACCATCCCCTTTAACGTTTTCAATTTGTTGGTGCAGCATCCGTTAACGGATGCCGGTATCAAAAAGTTTCTTGCCGATTGGGAAAAAGTTCCGAAAAAATAATAGTATAAGTCCGGCACAGGAAAATGATAAGAAGGGACTAAATTGATGATTTCAACAGACAAACAATAGATAAAAATTCAAAAACGCTGTTTTGCTTATTTCCTGGAGTGCTGCGCATTGTTTAACTTTACAAAAAACAAACTCATTATATCTGTTTTTTTTCTGTGTACATCTATGAAAGCCTTGTGTTTGTTGGGTTTCTAGAGATTTGTTGTTGGCACTTTTTAAAATTGAATCATGCCATATACGTACTTTGCTGGCTTACTTACTTAAGCGCGTTTATACAAAATTTAAAGATTTGCTCACAAAAAAGCCGGAGCTTTTTAAGGCAACACTGCGATGACCTGAACGCCCATCCGGTGTTGCCTTTTTTTATAGGAGATAATGCTATGTCAGGCAGAGAACCCTGCGTTGATATTAACGATATTAACTTTCCAGAATTAATCGGGGACTTGGTTGCCACTTGTTGATTGCTATAAATAAAATAGGTTATGTATACTTATAACTTTAAGGCGTCTTATGTTTGTCTTAGTGGTAATGTAGCCGGTTACAATCCAATCTGTATTGCCTTTCTATTGAAATGTGTTTTCCCTAGCTACAAATTAGCGGAATATGATATTGTAATAAAATCATCGAAGAATTTTTGGGTAAGTACGACTTTAATGCGACTTAATACACCGAACAACTATATACTTAACTCCTTTCCTTTTCAGTCTTTAAACGTGATTGTTTCTATGTTGTCTTTGATTTTATTGAAGAATATCAGTAATAAATCAAAACTCGTAACCCTTTATGGTTAAATGGTTTATTGGTAATAGATGGACGAAAAGCAAAATAAGGACAAGTTATTTTACTTGTTAATTTTGCCTCAAATATAACCTGTTATTAGGTCTCAAGCATGGTGATTTGAAACAACTATTTCCTGGTTATATATACACCCCCCCTGTAAAAGATACTGACCATTCACAGTCATTTCTGTATGATGACTATCTATAAATTGTAGCTAACCTGAAAAGGTTTTTTTTATTTTACAATCAATCCGGGACATTCTTATTTTTATCATCTACTTTCCAATCTGCCTGGTGGGTGCATTATACCCCTTCCAATCTGCCTGGTGGGTGCATTATACCCCTTACAATACGCCTGGTGGGTGCATTATACCCCTTACAATATGCCTGGTGAGTGCATTATACCCCTTACAATGCGCCTGTTTCGGTAATAAATACCGAACCCGGCGTATTTTGTTAATATATTAAGCGGCTTGTCCATTCACATGGTAATACCACCCCTTCTTGAATATCGCCGGGTTATCATGGACCCTGCAACAAAGCATCCATTTCTTAAACTTCCCCATAGATACTTCCCTTACCCCAGAATCGATTTTCTTGACATTTAACGACCAAAAACACCTTAGGCAGAACAAGAACGCCATTAAAGGCTGTTTAAGACGTTTTAGTCCTGCCTATCGTGTGAATATCTCTCAATCCTCACGTTTCAAATTTGCCGCAAATTTAGGCGGTTTGTTAAGGCATTAGAACCAGCGGGGGGGGATAGAACCCGCTATGCGGCTTTTGCCCTGTATGCATCGTTGAGCGGGTGTAGGGGGATTCGGCAGCAAATACCGAATGATTATGATGCGACAGAGATGAAGTCCGTCCCAAAATCAGAGAGTTCTTCGGATTGAGGAAAAGCTACTATCCCCCCTGCAAAAGATTCTATCCTTAACGGGTCATTTTCATATTATGATTGTTTATAAATTGTAGCTGATCTGAAAAAGGTTTTTAATTTTTATCCGCTTTTTGAGCTTTTTTGGAAAAAATGCGGTGTAAAATGTAAGTTGCTATAGGAAATCAAGGTGTAGTAGGTGTAGTAGGTGTAGTAACCTAGTAAATATAAGGCTTACAAGTCTATTTTCCTAACACACCTTTTTTTTTCTAATACACCTTACTACACCTTAACTACACCTTGCCACACCTCTACCGCACCTACTACCATCCCGGAATCCCTTGACTGGCGCGGGTTAATACACCTAATCACCTTACTACACCGTATTTTTCATTTGAGCAATCCCCTAGATTACATGCGGAAAAAATCCAAGAAAATTGCTGTTTGTTCTTGTTAAATAACAACTTATGTGATATTTGAGTCTGATTTGTTTTAACCACCTTCGTAATGAAGGTGGTTAAAGTGAATTCGTGGGGTGTCTTCATCATGAAGGTGGTACAGCACTTTCGCACCGGCCCATTAATAGCGAAAATTCTCTATTTATGAAACATCACAAATTTGTTATCTTTCCAGCAAGTCAGCCGGTGAAGAAAAGACCGAAGCAAACGGGAAAAGGTCTTTTGGGATTGTTTTTCGCTTAAAATATAATTTTTCCCTTGTAATTTTTTCGCGGCAATGATAGTACGTACCTAAGCGCGTTTATACAAAATTTAAAGATTTGCTCCGACAAAAAGCCGGGGCATTTTAAGGCAACACTGCGATGACCTGAACGCCCATCCTGTGTTGCCTTTTTTTTTAGGAGATAATGCTATGTCAGGCAGAGAACCTTGCAACGTCCCCCAATCGCAGGGAGAGACTATTGATATTAACGATCTTAACTTTCCAGAATTAATCGGGGACGCGGAAGTGCTTTTGCAAAAGCTGGCAGAGGAAAACCAGGCGGATTTATCAAAGGGTATTGATGAATTTTGTGAAAATGCTATGCAGGAATTCCAGGAATATTGCATTAAAAACGGCATTGATTGGGACAAATTATGATGAGATATGTTGCGATTTTAAAACAAAACATGTTTATACCGGAACGTGGTGCATTGGCAGTGCAAGTTGTTTTAAGCCAAATTTTACAGGGAGACGGGAAATTCACCGCCCATGTATGGCAACATACGGCATTTATTGCCGTATGTTGCCATGTGTAAAGTTTATCGCGGAGCGTATTATTTATGCCATAGCAATGCTATTTATTAGCCTGGTGGATGTAAAAATACCGGGGACTGTCCACTGTGAAGGCGGTCCCCGGTAAAAATCAATCCTTTTAGGAACCACCAGGCATAAAAATAAACTATAACTATCCACAAAAAAAAGGATCACACAGAGATATGTTCGACTCAACTACCCTGCGTCATAAGCTGGAAACCTCAACATGGGCGCACTTGCACGATATTTTCCGGCAGCAGGAATTCGCATCACTACCGCCGGAAAACCACCGGAAATATATTCGGGCGCTTGAAGAGGTACACGGTGATCCGCGTTTAAAAGAACTCTTTCGCCAGGCGCTGCGATCCACACAGGCCTATGTTAACGCCGTTTCGGAAAAAATAAACAAAGCCATTTATCCATCTGAATACGAAGACCCACCAGAGGACTGCAAGGAAAATTCCTGATAGCTTTCCGGAAATCTCAACCACGATTTTTCCCTGTCATACAGTCCAGGGTGTATATCCTTCCCATGTATTCCCCTTGAAAAGAGGTAGCTAAAAGGCCACTACCGAAAGCAGCCTGATTAACCCTTACCATCTCCGGAATATCTTGCCATAAAATTCATACATAACAGGGAAAACCCGCCGAACCACAGGACGGCGTGGTTCCCTGCATACCGGCAATTAATATCCCTTCATACGGAATAAAGGTAGCTTTACTATCTTTTTCATCCAATTGAAATGTTTCCCGGATGATCTTTTGGACTTCAAGTCCAAAAGACCCTATTTTAGGGGTCATAATCTGGTATGTTCTTAGCAATTGTGCCAGTGAGGATGGGTCTGTATACCCCAAAATCCTGGATGCAAAGGAGGATTCCTGATAGCTTTCCGGAAATCTCAACCCCGATTTTTCCATGTCATACAGTCCAGGGCGTATATTTATCCCATGTATTCCCTTTGAAAAGAGGTAGATAAAAGGCCACTACCGAAAGCAGCCTGGAGAACTCTTACTGTCGGCAGAACTCGTTTCTTGAAATACCATATCATCACAGTTTTGCGGGTATGCTATAACGCCGCAAAACACAGTCGTAATAAAAAAAAATATACAATAAATTATTGCAATACCGTCGAAAGTACGGTAGTACGTACATTGCAAGCTACATCTATCCACACATGGTAAATGTGAGCGGCGTTCAATCCTGGTGGTTTATCGATAACTACAAGGGTTCCTGGTTTTATAAAATACAAATATTCAGGAGGTCTTACGATGAAGAAACCCCGTAGCAACAAACCTCAAGTTAAAGAAACGCCCGACTTTTCTTCCGGCACTGGTGGTGCACGCAAGGCGCAAACAGTTAGTTATAAACCAACAGATAAGAAAACATACGACTTCCCGCTATTTGAAGAACCACCCGCCTTACCCGCCTTCCTGCCGGGGCGTGACTTATTCGACCAATGCTTTCGCTTCGCTGAAACCTACAATTTGCAGAATTTCCATGGAGTGCCGAGTTTTCACGGAAAAGAGCCCTACCACAAATTTTTTAAAAAAACAATATCCGGTCTTGACCCCACTGTTAAAAATTGGCTGGAATTTATAAAGGCGAATAACCGCCGGGTGATCATTGTCATAAGCGAGGATTACAGCCTTGTCAGCGGCATAGCAGCATTGACACTTTATAATGCATACGCTGGATTCGATTTTGTTTATGAAGACTACAGGGGATGGGCCAAGCAGGCTATTGAAAAATATTTATTCGACCCCGTTCAGAAACAGGAAGACCGTCCCCCAATGTTTCGCCATGACGAAACGTTTTCGCGCGGATATCTCCCATTGCTTGGGACATCGCTTGTCCTGCGAAATGTTAACCCTCACCACCTCAGATTCTTTGAGCGATTTATTAACATTTTCAGGAAGAACAAATACGTCCCAAGCGGATATCTTATCATTTCCGCGCCGGAGATACCGGCATTAAGCCAGGCAGAGCTTCGCTTATTTGAAATTTTCAACCCCAGCCAGGAACTGGTTTTTAATGAAAAGAAGAAAACCATTTCCTTCGGTGCTAAGTCAATACATATACCAATACAAAAAAATACAATCAAACTGATTAAGGCCATGGCGAAACTTTCAGGGGGAACAGGCAGTTGTGAGACTCCTGCCCTGTTTAAGGCGTTTGAGGGGCGGGAGTTGCCAGGAAAGGTGACGTCTGACGGGAGATACAAAAACCTAACACAGAAAGTTATCCCCCATGCGAATGAAATAATATCGGAACTAATAAACGAGACAAACTTTTTTGAAATAAATATGACACACGCGACGATCAAAAAAAATTGGGGTGTCAAGGTGGTGCCATAGCGTGGCGCAAACCCTTGTATTAAGCCGCTAGCGGGATGGCACCCCAAAAATTATTCTTGACACCATGTTTTTTGTTTTAAAAGAAAATTAAATATTTAAGATGCAAGTAGTTAATCAAAAAACATTTTTTAAACATTTTTCAGATGAAAGGAGACAAATAAAATGAACAAAAGTGAAGGCCGGAGATTATGCACAATTTATTTTGACCACTGTATGTACCAACAGGCTAAGTTGTATTGCTTTAAAATTGATAAAACTTTTTCAGAATTTGTGCGCTCCGCCGTGTCGATGCATCTTAAAAAAAATTTAAAAAAGGAGGCAGATAGAAATGCACCAAGGTCAAAAACAGTTACAAACTAACCACCCCTTTAAGGTTTCGCCAACCAGACCGACGGAGGCACAGTTAGAAAAAATCAACACGTTCACACGCCGCAAGTTTGAAACGGACGAAATATATATCGGACAGCTTCGGCTGGCGCACAACGCCATTGACCGGGACGGCGAGCGTTTTTCAGAAGAGGTGCTGGAGCGTTTCGCACAGACAATTATTAGGAAAACTATGTTATTCGATCATGGCAAGTTTGAATCAAGGAAAAATGCTATTGGCAAATTCTTTGACGTTGAGATTGAAAGGATGACCGTCCAAGAAGCCAAGAAAAACCTTGGGGAGGATCTCTTTTTGCCCCTTGGGGTTTCAGAAGTTCAGGTCCTATCCCCCTGGTTTTATATTCCTAGAAATGGCATTGACGAACAAACCATCACCAAAATCGACGCGGGCATTTACGACTACGCATCCATCGGCTTCCGCGCGGAAGCCCTTGTGCCAATAACAGGCCACGAAGGGGAAATCTTATATCGTGAATATCGAGGGGTAGGAAGGGCGACGGAAGCAGCAGAAGGCAGCCTTGTTTACCTGGGAGCACAACCGGGCATGGGCGTTAAATCAAATAAAACAGGGGAAATCGAGATGGGAAATAATTACGACGATCTATTAGTAGGGGATTACAAGGCATCAGAGGACCATTCTGACGAGCTGTGCCTGAGAGCAAATTGCGAGATTTGCAACCAGAAATCGGAAAAAAAACCACTTAAAACGAAAACTTTGAAAGAGGCGGAAGAGGATCTTTTGATCCCTGACGACTACCAGTAATTTTGAAAGGATAAAAATGGATATAAAAAAAATGTATCGTTTTAAGGTATATCTTAACCAGAATGGGATGAAGCCAGTTCCGTATTGGATCAGCAATGCCGGCGATCTCATTCAGGAAGACGAACTCTCAGACAAGACACTCTTTTGGGGGACGAGTGTGGAGGCACGTGTGGAACGGTCGAAACGAATTGGCGCGCACGGCGACTTTTCAGAGATGACCCGCTACGAGCTGTTTTTTGAGGTAATCGACCAGCAGAATATACCTGAAAAAATTTTGAAAAAATTAAAGGGGGGCACATGGCAAAGCAAGACGATCAAATAATGAATGTAACGGAACTTGCGAAGTACCTGGGCATGGGGTCGGGCGGTATCTACAGGCTGGTATGGCTGAGGAAAATTCCCACCATCCGTGTTGCGGGCTGTCGACTCATACGCTTCCGGAAGGGCGAGATCGACAAGTGGCTTGAAAGTTGTACAGTAGCGGAGCGCAGCCAGGAGTTTTAAAAAAATGCGGTCGGTCGGCGGCGTACCTCCATCGCCGACTTTAGGGGGCGGTCTCGCCGAAATTCCGCCCCCGCCGTTATCCTTGCCAAACTGGAAGGGTTAAAAAGTTACGAAAAATCAACCAAAAATCGAAGGTGAAAAAGATGAAAAAAAACCCCACAAAAAAGGAAATTCTAGCAGGTTTCAAGTTGTGCCTCAAATGCCCTACCCCTAATCGGGCGCGCCTTGTCAGGCGAGTCAAAGCGCTTTCATTTCTTTGCTTCCTTGATGGCCTCGATGCTCACCGAGCGGAAATTATGCTGGTTCTCAAAGCACTGGCTGAAACGTATCGCAAACACGCAGGGAGAGTAAAAAATGAAAGAAACAATTGACTTTCGTAGCTTTTATACAAAGCACATACCTAAATTTGAGGCAAACGGCAAGGCAGAGGTTTCGTGTCTCTGTCCTTTCCACGACGATATACACCCCTCCCTCTCAGTAAACCTGGAAAAGGGCATGTTCAATTGCTTCGCATGCGGGAAAAAGGGCGACGCGGTTATATTTCTGCAATTGCGCTATAATCTCGATAAAAAGGGCGCTATGAAAATGATTAGCGAGGAAGCAGTATCTCCACCACCTACCCCCGCCAGCGGCGGACAAATTAAACCTGATGCCAAAAGTCGGGGAACCGCGTATCTCAGCTTAAAGCAGGTGAAACTCATTCATACTCAACTCACAAAAAACGAGACTGCATTACAGACGTTTCGCAGCAAATACGGACTTTCTCTTGAGACGATAGAAAAATACTTTATAGGATACCAAAACGACCACTATGCCATTCCCATGGAGGCTGCGACCGACAAATGGACCATCAAGGAACACAAGGGGACGCAGACCAAAGGGGCGAAGGCAATGCTATACCCCAATATTGCTCCGGAAGGTTTGCCCTATATCATCATCACTGAGGGCGAATTTAAGGCGTTGCTGCTTAATCAGAATGGCTTTCCTGCGACCTCCGGCACCGCCGGGGCCGGGACGTGGAAACGGGAATGGAATGCTTTCTTTTGTGGCCTCAATGTAATCCTTGCATACGATAACGACGAGGCTGGAAAAGAAGGATCGCAAAAAGTGATTTACCATCTTCAAGGTACTGCAGGCAGCATAAAAACAATTGTATGGCCGTCCGGCATGGATTCCAAAGACCGGAAGGACGTAACGGATTACTTTGTTACGATGGGGAAAACTAAAGAGGATTTTCAGCGACTGGTTGATAATGCAAAAGAGGTTTTGTGTGAGATCAAAGAGATTGCCGGGATTAAGTTTATCGAACCCGAAGGATTTGAGGTTGAAGAGGGTCGCGTTGTTCAAACAACCTACTACGGCAATACCTCTGTGAAAAAACCTGCCTTTTATGCGCCGGTTTTCATCGTTGGAAGAGCTATAGACGTGGAGCTTGGCCTTGAAGACGTGAGAATTGCCTTCAAAAGGGACGGCAAGTTGAAATATACATGGGTATCTAAACGTGTCATTTCAGACTCGAAAAAAATACTGGAAATTTCCGATCAGGGACTGCCGGTGAACAGCCGCAATGCTGGAAAAATGGTTGAATACCTTGCAACCTTTGAGGCGTGTAATATGAATATTATTCCACGAACATATATTTCCAAGGGCGTTGGCAGAAAAACTATTGAAGGCAAACAGGTATTTATCCTCAATAAAATGGTGCAGGGAAACAAGACTTTTCAAGACGGGGAGGATATCTCCGTTGAGTTTTTCCCCGAACCGGGTTTCGAGCGCTTCGTCAAGGCATTAGAACCATCAGGGGCATATGAAAAATGGCGAATGGGTATAGAACCCGCGATAAAACACCCCTACGCGGCTTTTGCCCTGTATGCATCATTTGCGGCGCCGCTCTTACGGATGCTGAAAGCGCCCAATTTTATTATTGACTTCTGGGGGCAGACCAGCCTTGGCAAGACAACCGTCCTTGAGCTTGCTGCCAGTGTGTGGGGCAATCCTCATAAAGAAGCAGGCGGGTTAGTATTTGGATGGGACGCAACGCGGGTATTTCTTGAAAGGATAGCGAATTTCTTTTGCGATATTCCCATCTTCCCAGACGATTCGCAAACAGTTGACGACCGCACTATGACAAGTATGTTGTATCAGGTTGCAAACGGAGTAGGCAGGGGACGGGGATCAACGGCAGGCATCAGGCATACCCCTACTTGGCACACCATCTGTTTTTCAACCGGCGAACGTCCATTGTGCGAATGCACAAATTTTTCAGGTGCGAGGGCGCGGACTATTGAACTGTATGGCAGCCCTTTCCCGAATGCGGGCGCTGAGTTTATTAATGATCTTAAACAATGCATTCGAGAAAACTATGGGCATGCGGGTATAAAATTCATACAAGGTCTTTTGTCACTTTGGAATAGCCAGGTTGAAGTGGCAAGGCTTAAATCGGATTACAAGATGTACCAGCGGGCATTGTCGGCGGAAGCAAGTTCAGAAGTGGGCGACAGGTACAGTCAGTATTTTGCGGTAGTAAAACTGGCGGCTGATCTTGTAAACAATATTCTTGGTATTGATGACGCTGTTACGGCGAAGGAGAATATCGACAAGGTATTTGATCGTGTGATTGATGAATCGCTAGAGGATGTTGATATCGGCACACGTGCAATGCAATTTCTCATGTCATGGGCAAGCGGTAATGAAAAATACTTTAAAAAAACCGATGGTGAATCGTATGGACAGTGGAAGGATGGGGAATACATTGGGGTTTATCCGCATAAGCTTGCAGAGGTTTTGAGGCAAGAAAAATACTCGGTAAGGGGAGTATTAAAAGCGTGGGCGGAAAAGAAGTGGATTAAGGTCGAAGGCGGAAAGTTTACATGTTCACGGACGGTCAGGATAGAAGAGGGAACAACTAAGAATAGACGGTTAACCATTATCCCATGGCACGTAGTCAAAAGTTTCAACGATATCTGATATACAACTTTTTCTGAGGTAAAAATATGATACAAAGCACACTCAAAAAACTGAAATCGCCTGTTTCACGCATCGGCGGCAAGGCGCGTCTTGCGCCATGGCTGAGGGCGTTTATCCCTGACCACGTGGTTTACTGCGAACCCTTCTGCGGCGGGGCGAGCCTGTTATTCGCCAAAGGCCCAACATCGCGGGTAGAGATTCTTAACGACAAAGATAATTTCCTCATCGAGTTTTTCTCCGCCATTCGCAAACCCAACATCCTCCGGGAAATACAGGAATATTTAGACAGCATGCCCATTTCGCGCACCTACTGGCAGCATTTAAACCGCAAGTGGCATCGCCGCAAGCCAGGCGAGTTGATCCCTGCATTGAGCGAATGGTTTTACCTCAACAGATTAACCTTTGCCGCTGATCAAAAATATGGCGGCTTTGCCGCGCCTTCATTAACAGGCAGAAACCCTGGCGTTACCTTCAGGAATGTTGTAAAAAACCTTTCCGAAATGGCAAAAAGGCTTGAAAATGTCCTCTTTGAGTGTGTATCTTTCTGGGAATGCATTAAAAAATATGATTCGCCACGCACTTTTTTTTATGTCGATCCCCCATATTTATCGTGCGAGCGCTTTTACCCCGATACGTTTGGGATGGTTGACCACGTTCGCCTGGCAGAATTACTGCACGAAATCAAGGGCAAGGTGATGATCAGCCATACCGATCATCCCTTCCATAGCGAGTACTACGCAGGCTGGACGCGGTATCAGCGGCAATCCTTCAAAGGCAGCCACAAGAGCGTCGGCGGCACAAAACCACGGACGCTGGAATGTGTATGGCTGAATTATTAAAATGGTCCGGATGACGGCACAACTGAAAAAACGTCACGGGTTACTGGGGTTCCCTGGCGACTCTTTTTGCAGGTGTGTCGTTGCCGGTTACCGAGGCGGGCGGGTAGTTGAATTAAAAAAAAGTGCCTGTGGGACTTCCACCCACGGGCAGCCTCTTTAAAGAGACTGCCCGTCTGCCATGGGCGCGACTCCGGAATCCTTCGCCGGGGTCGCTGCCCATATTTTTCGATGCAGGGTGGGCAATATCCACCAGAACAAAACCGGGGGGGGCAACAAACATGAACATAAACTTTATCGACATGCTGTCATATTTGTTCCTGTTCGAAATCATCAGAGCGTTTCTCTGCGTATGCCTTGCCTGGTTTTGACGTGATAGCCTGAAAAAACACAAAAGTAAGCGTAAGAATAAATAACACTTGACAAATAGTTTGAGAGTACGGTAAACGTACTCAAATACTGGTGTTGACGGACGCCATAGAGAATATGCCTGATAAAACAGGCAGCTAAAGGCAACGGCATTCTTGAACCGTCATTCAAGGGTGTTTGTTGCCTTTTTTATTTCAGGAAGGAGGGGGATGACGCCGGGAAAGTTTGCCTGATTTGTATTTTATTTTTTTTGTTTTTTTATGGAGATTGAAAAAATGAAACAAGTTTGCCAGGGTAAAATATACAACACCGAAACATCGGAGTTGTTGTATACAAATATTAGCTGCCTCACAGAAACAGAAAAAGAAGACTTGTATATTACGGAAAATGGAGATTATTTTATAGCCTATGGTATCAAAAACGCAATCGCACACTCCGGTATATACCCTCTTACAGATAAGGAAACTGTGCAGTGGCTGGCAGACCGGCGCACCAGCGGCTTTCTCTGTGAGCGTTCCTCCGAAATATTGGCAATTAACAATCTTACTAAACTTAAATATGAATTTCTCAGGTTAAAAAAATTATCGTACAAGGTAGAGGTCACAGCTCAAGCGAGCATGCAGGGTAGAGTTCTTGACCCCTGCGTGTACCTCAGCATCAGCGATGCATTAAATAGGATTATGGATAAGTTCGGACGAGTAGTCTTTGACGTTGGCAATCCTTCTAGACTTAAAAATATTTTTACCAGGTTGGCAGTATTATCGTGCGCGGTAGAGGGCGCAGCTCAAGCGAGCATGCTGGATGACGTTTTTGACCCCCTCTTGTACTGCGGCATCAGCGCTGCATTAAATAGGATTATGGATGAGTTTGAAGTCTTCGTTTCTGAAATTATAACAATCAATTTTCATTTTTTGATAATGGAGGCGCCACATGAGCAATGAAAAGAAAGGAGCATGATCCACATGGCTACAAGAGAAATTGCCATGTATCCGGGCAATGGAAAGACATTTTCTGAAAACTTTGAGGTCTGTCATGTTTGGAATTGTGATTTTTGGGAAGAAAGGATATTAGAAAAATGGATTTAACGGAAGATCAAGCATTAATAGTCAAACTAATAGGAATGTTGCAGGAGGAAAACCAGGACGTCAGGAGGGTGGCTATCGCAGATATAAACTGGTATTTTAGAAAAATGGATGAAATGGATTTAGACGAAACGGATTCAACGGAAGATCTAGCATTAATAGTCAAACTAATAGTCGGCAGTGTATGGAAAGGACATAGGGGTATGGTAAAAAATCTAGCATTAATAGTCAAACTAATAGGAATATTGGGGGGGGAAAACCAGGAGGTCCGGGAGGCGACTATTAAAAAAATAAACTGGCTTTATGAAACCAGGAATGCCAAATTTAAGGAGGAAGACCGCGGGGAAAGGGAGCTAAAGAAAAACCAATGCCGGGTGATCCGCTTCCAATCTATAGCAAGATGAAGCATGGCAACGCCGGTTTTGTACGGTAAAGATTCTGGCATTGTGGGCAAAGGGGATTAAGTAGGGATTAAGATAGTACTGGCCTGTGGCGTCCCGGGTCGGAAATGGTGTCGGGTTATTACGGGAGGGTAAAGGATGAAAAAAGTAATTGATGGGAAGATTTGCAACAAAAAGGGACTGGTGAGCGGATTTAACTGCGATATCCACGGAGGCTACGTCGAATTCAAGGAACCTATACAGAAATCAGAGGTATTGTGCCCCTCGTGCGGGCATCCTATCTGCCCTGAATGTGCTTGTATGGAAGAAGGCCCCGCCACAATAGACGAGGCGCGGGAGTATGTAGCCTCCTGCGAGAGCAACGCCGGCTACGCCTGTTGCGTGAACTGTGGGGATTACTCAGTGGCATTCATGCTGAGGTTCCTAAAACTCAAGGGCTGCCCCATTCCGCCGGAGTGCGAGGGCTTTACCCAGCCGAAGCGAGAGGCGCTCTGTTACACGACGGCGACCGTTGGCGCGCTGCCAAACGTGGACGACATTATTCGTGCCGCCGAGGAAGCCTTTGATAAAGGCACCTCGGGAATTATCAAGATACCGGACGCAACCGGGGAGATTTGGGCAATACCAGAAAGACACCTTAAAGGGTGGATCGTCACAATTTGTTATCCGGCAGAAATATGAAAAAATGGTGTCGGGTTATTACGGGAGGGTAAAGGATGAAAAAAGTAATTGATGGGAAGATTTACAACACAGAGACAGCTGAGTTATTACACGCATGGAGTAATGGCAAGTATACGTCGGATTTTGGATATATAAAGGAATCATTGTACCGGACAAAAAAAGGCGCTTATTTCATAGCCGGGGAAGGCGGCGCCAAGACGGGATATGCCAGAGCATGCGGGAGTAATAGCGTATGCGGCGGGGAAGGAATTGATGTAGTTTCCTAGCAACAAGCGATGACATGGCTGGAAGAACATGCCGGGACGCGATTATCGACACGGTAAGCGCCTTTTATAAGACCAGTAAAGACTGAAAAGGAAAGGAGTTAAATATATGGCTGTTCGGTGGAAAAAATACAATGCTGCGTGCAAAGGCAAACGTGCTGAGGGCAACAGATACGGCAAGGTTATTGAGAAAGGAATTAAATGCAATGGCAGGCGTGGATCACATTGCCCCCAAGGCGTCTCTAACCCTTGCGGGGCATGGTCGATTGATTACCGCGAAATTAACGGCCGGTGGGTTTCAAAGGTCTTTCCAGGGATATCGAAGACGGAAGCAAAGGAATGTTTTGAAGATATCAGGTCGAATATTCGAAGGGGGCTGATAGGATTGCCACAGGCGAGGAAGGTACCCGTTCTGAGTGATTACTCAAATAAGTATTTGGAGCTATCAAAAGGGAATAAAGAAAACACACTCCTGGCAAAGCGGAGGGCTGTTAAGGTTTTGGTGAGATATCTTGGAGATCATCGTTTGGATAAAATTACGCCGTTTATGATTGAGCGATTCCGTATGGAGCGAAAGGAGAAGGATGATGTCAAGGAAATCGTTATTAATCAGGATGTCGCATTTCTTGGCAGTATTTTCAATACAGCAATAAGAGAAGGATTAATCGATAAAAACCCATGTTCTCAAGTAAAAAAAGCAAGGATAGCGCAGACGAAGGATCGGGTTTTAGCACAAGAGGAAATAGCCGTATTGCTTGATAAATTGCAAGGAAAAGATCGCCTGATGGTTTTGATAGGGCTTTTTACCGGATTACGTTTGGGCGGTGTTTTGGGCCTCTCATGGGATGATATAGCCCTGGATAAAGGCTTAATTCACTCTAGCCATAAAACCGGTAAGATGGTATCTATACCTTTATCGAAGTACTTGGTGGGTGAACTTCTTGCGTGGAAGAGCGCTAATACTGGAAACACGTTATTTATTGATGGTAAGATAACAAAATGTGTGGTTGTTAGGTATAGCGGTTACTTTAGTAAACTATTCAGGGATTTAGGTATTAAAAATTTCACCTTCCACAATCTGAGACATACCTTTGCAAGTATCCTTCAGGGCGAATTGGGTATTGGTGCAATAGTTGTTCAGGGTATGACAGGGCATTCCAGTTTAGGGATGTTGCAAAAGTATTCCCATACCGGTATGGATTCAAAGAAAATGGCAATCAATGCCTTAACAGAACATGTATTGAATACTACAACACAAAGAGGTATAATCGCCACGGCATAACAGGAAAACAACAACAAAAACAAGTCGTACCACGTTCGCATTCTGAGTCAAAATAGAACAAAATCAATTAGGCCAGGCAAATAAGACATGTGTTCCTTACTATTGAATTTACTGATTAGATAAGGATAGGAAGGAATAAATAGAAACAGATAAAAATATGATAAAATACACAAAAAACAAACTCATTATATTTTTGCTCATCTTTTCGTTCCTGCCGTTATTTATCATGCGTCTTGTTGTTTATCCCATTGCTTTCAATGCGTTAAGGGATGAAATTATTCGTAATTTGGGGCTTGCGGCAAATAAACAGTCTGAATTAATTGCGGCATGGATGGAAGGCCGCTTATCAAATGCCCGGCACATCGCAAAGAATCCGTTCTTAATTCAAGCAATGCAAACTGGGAATGCGCCTGTCATTGATATTAACGAATATTTTAAATCCATTTGCAGCGATTTTGGCTATAAAGAGATTTTTTACGCTGGCCGTAACGGAGAAATTTTATTTGCATCCAACAAGGCACTGTACGGTGAAAATATATTGGAACAGGATTACTATCGCAGGGCAATTGCCGGGGCATTTTTTGTATCGAATATAAAATCCTCCCGGGAACTCACCGGCAATGTTGCCGGATTCCCGGAGGCAGATACACCGGCAATGATCATGTCCTTGCCGGTAAAAGACACTCAGGATGCAATTTTAGGGGTGCTGGCGGTATGTGTGGATGTTGCCGAAATAGACAGGGTGATGAAAAGTGTTCATTTCGGGAAAACGGGAGAAACATACCTGATAAATAAAAACGGATATATGTTAACTACCTCAAGGTTCACTGATGAATTACTTCAGGCTGACCGTATCAAAAAAAGGACCCCATTGGAGTTAAAAATTGTTGATCCTTACACGAAAAAGCCGACAAAAGGAGCGCTTGAATGTATTAACGGCGGGGAAGGCTATGATGCGCATGGTTATCCGGATTACAGGGGAGTACGGGTACTTGGCTTTTGGCATTGGATGCCGGATTATGATTGGGGGGTAATCGCGGAGATAGACGTCAATGAGGGGTATGGAAAACTTTATACACTGCGTGATTCTGTCATGTTTGTTTTCGCCTTTTTAGCGATGGGGATCGTTATTGTTGTCTTTCTTCTTGGAAAAAATGTTCCCCTGCCTCACCGTTAAAACATTTTTTCGCGGAGGCTGTTTATCATTCTCACTCTCATGATTTCGGAATAATATTTCTCGATGTACCTTTCCATTTTTGCCCTGTGTGTTTTCATTGCACATTCAATTTCTTTCGGTTTTGCGTAAAAGCAGTACCAGCTAAGAAAATTTTGTTTTTCCATTTCAGCATCTGTTATCACCATAATTACCTCCTGTTTTAGAAAATTTTATCATTCACTACTTTCTGTTTTTCCCCTTATCCGGATAAAGAGCAATAATAATGCCAAATATTAATTTATTAAATAATATTGTACTAAGTTACGTATTGCCATAGCAATGTGACTATTACAAATAACCGTTTTATTTTTTTTAAGCGGTATTTTTTTATAATTAAAAATGCAAAACCTGCATATTTTTTCCACACACACGTTGAGATAGGTTTGCCTTTAAAGTTTGTTCTACTATGAAAAGTATTGTAACAATTTAGTTTTTTGAAAAATTCCAATAATAGCGATGTTTTCCGCACAGTGTAGGGGCGAAGCATTTGCCCGTTTGGGTATGAACGCATTTATGACAATTTATAGCAAATGCTTCGCCCCTGTTTTTGACTATATGTGTGAAACTTGTTGAAAAACAGTATTGATTCCTAAAAGCTTCGTTAAAAGAAAAGAGGAATGAGGCGTTGATTACAAAAAAGGCGCAAAGAAGTTTATTTGATACAGTCCGTGATGATGCAAAAAAATCACCCCTGGCAGACAGGATGAGGCCGCGAAATCTCAGTGAATTTGTGGGACAGGAACACCTCGTGGGGGAGGGCAAGATGCTGAGAAGTTTTATCGAAAATAAAGAACTTGTTTCATTAATCTTTTGGGGTCCTCCGGGTGTTGGGAAAACAACGCTTGCCTTGATTATTGCAAATGCGATGAACGCACATTTTATAACATTTTCAGCGGTACTCTCCGGTGTAAAAGAAATACGGGCGGTTATTGAGGAGGCAAAGGAACAGCTTAAATTCCATGGCAAAAGGACGGTTCTTTTTGTTGATGAAATTCATCGGTTTAACAAAGCCCAGCAGGATTCTTTTTTACATCATGTGGAGGATGGTACTATTACTTTAATAGGTGCAACAACGGAAAACCCCTCCTTTGAGGTCAATTCACCTCTCTTGTCACGATGTAAGGTACTTGTTTTAGAACCGCTCAGAAAGAGCCATATCATTGCTATTTTGTTAAAGGCCTTGTCGGATAAGGAACATGGTTTGGGCGGCCAGAAGATAGAAATACCGCAAGACGTCATTGATTTTATAGCGGAGTTTTCGCATGGTGAGGCAAGGGCGGCTCTGAATACCCTGGAAACTGCCGTTATGCTTGCGCGTCCAAACAAAAAAGACATTCGCATTGTCACCATGGAAATTGCCAGGGAGGCAATGCAGCGAAAGGCATTACTCTATGACAAGGGGGGAGAAGAGCATTACAACGTGATTTCCGCTTTCATAAAGTCAATGAGGGGAAGCGACCCCGACGCCGCACTCTATTGGTTGGCGCGTATGCTGGAGGCGGGTGAGGACCCTCTCTTTATTGTGCGGAGAATGGTCATATTTGCAGCGGAAGATATCGGCAATGCCGACCCGGCCGCCCTTCAATTAGCCGTATCGGTGAAAGATGCGTTTCATTTTGTAGGTATGCCTGAAGGATGGATACCGCTTGCGCAGGGGGTCACCTATCTTGCCTGTGCGCCGAAAAGTAATGCGTCGTATATGGCATATTTAGCGGCGATAAAAGATGTAAGAGAAAGAGGGGCACTGCCTGCACCAATGCATGTAAGAAATGCGCCTACCACTCTTATGAAGGAGATGGGATACGGCAAGGATTATAAATATCCACACAGCTTCGGTGGATATGTTGAACAGTCGTATCTGCCAAAAGAATTGGATGGTAAGGAATATTACCATCCGACGCAAAATGGATTTGATGCAGAAATCAGGAAACGACTTTCCTTTTATAAGGGTAAGCGAAAAGGTCAGGAGGATAAATAGTCTATGTCCGCATTTTTTTCGCTTTGGTGATAAACAATCCGGATCCCTTTTTTCTTCTTTTAAAACTCGTTAATAATATTTCCGCTTCGCGAAAAGGGAGTGTTACAAAAGAATACTTATCAAGAATCTGCACGTCCCGTATTTTTTCACTCGCGATATTTGATATATCCTTGATATACGTCACTAATTTTTTGTGTGTTAATCCTTCCTGTTTCCCCTGTGTTACAAAGAGCCTTGTTTTCCCTTTCTTGTCAACTACTGCCTCTTCTATTTCAACATAGCGTTTTTCATTAAGTTCATCTGGAAAGGAATACTGCAGTAATGCAGATATGATATCTTCGGGGTTTTTATGTTCGGTCAATTCTTTTGCCATTTCAATGTAGCAATTATGGGCGTTTAAATCCACTATTTCATTAATATGGTCTTTAATTTTAAGTTTTTTTGCCTGTATAATATCTTCTATCTTTGGAAGTTTTTCCTTGCGAATGTCCGTCTTTGCAGCTTTTTGTATAAATTGCAGTTTCCTGTATTCTTCCGGGGTTATAAATGTTATAGCAATTCCCCCTTTCCCCGCGCGTCCGGTGCGCCCAATCCTGTGGACATATGATTCAGGGTCCTGCGGAAGGGAGTAATTTATTACATGGGAAAGGTTGTGAATGTCTAATCCCCGCGCCGCCACATCAGTTGCGATAAGTATGTTGATCTGGCGTTTTTTAAATTTGGCAAGAATCTTTTCTCTCAGGCTTTGAGATATATCACCGTGCAATGCGTCCGCATCGTAACCGCGTTCAATCAGATGGCTGGCAACGGCGTCAACATCAATTTTTGTCCGGCAGAAAACAAGTCCGTAAAATTCCTTCTCGATATCTATTATCCTGCAAAGCGCTTCAAATTTGTCCGCCGCAAATACCTCAAAATAAATCTGATCTGTCCGGCTTACGGTAAGCTGTCCGGCGTTGACTTTCTGCACGTCAAAGTCTCGCATATAATTTTTGGCTATTTGCATTATTTCAAAGGGCATAGTCGCAGAAAACAACAAAGTCCTTTTTTCATGTCCTGTGTTTTCAATGATTTCTCTGACGTCATCAATAAAGCCCATATTCAGCATTTCATCCGCTTCATCAAGGACAAGAAACGATATTTTGCCTATTTTTAATGTGCCCCGTTTCAGATGATCAAGGACACGGCCTGGCGTGCCGACAACAATATCAATCCCCTTTTTAAGGCTTCTTAGCTGTAATTCCATGGATTGCCTTCCGTATATGGGAACAATGCTCAATCTTTTCTTTCCTTTCAGCGAATTGAGTTCCTCTGCCACCTGAATTGCCAATTCTCGTGTTGGAGTGAGTACCAGTGCCTGAACATTTTTTGATTTTTCCTGCAAGAGTTCAAGAATGGGAAGTCCAAATGCCGCGGTTTTGCCTGTTCCCGTCTGCGCCTGCCCCACGATATCCTTAGTTCCACTCAGTATTGCCGGTATGGTTTTTTGCTGAATTGGCGTAGGTTCTTCGTACCCCTTTTCCTTTAACACCTTCAGTGTTGATTCTGACAGTCCTAAACTTTCAAATGATTCCATAGATTATTTCTATCCTTACACTATTTAAATAGGTATAAAATTTGTAACTATCGCGAATAATACACGTTATCTGCAAAGACGTCAACTATACAAAAATTGCATTGATTCGGCAACATGTTTTCCCCTTTTGTATCGGTGCTGCAAATAGAAAAAACATTGCTTTTTTATCAAAAATTTTAAACCGCCTTGTGTATCTTATTACCCCTCCTTTGTCCATTCCTTGTGTAAGAGAGCCGCGGGGTTGCTATACTCGATACGTGCACAATTTGTGATTTACCCCGTGAGAAAGAAAGCCTGTCCGTGCCACCCTATTATCAATTTAAAATTCACATTTTATGAACATCTTGAGTATATACAATGTAAGGTTTCAGAAACTCACGGGCTAAGTGTGCCAGTGTTAAGTATACATCTGATCACAATTTTACAAAAAGCGCCTGAGAAAATAAGGGAAGGGGCTTGGACTTTTTTTATTAACGGTGGCAGAAAAACCACAGAAAGAAAATCTGTGAGAGTATTTTACCATAAAACAATTGTTGATAACATGTCGGTTTAGTGCTAATATTATGTTTTTAAATACTATGTTAAGTATAATAATATAAATAAGATAAATGTTTTTTTTCACTTATTTATTAATAATGTTTATAATAAGTAAATAAACTGAATCCTTTTGTACACATTGTATCGTTTTTGCCAAAAAGAGGAAAACAATGGCGAAGCAATCATTTTCCCTGAACTATTTTCAAACTGGTTTTTTATGATTGAAAGAAAAACAGACTTAATAACCGCGTGTTTTTTCCATAATTTATTAGAATATAGCGAAATTCGCCATTTTATAACTACCAGGATGGATGGTTATAGTCATAAACCTTATAATTCCCTAAACTTAGGGTTTCACGTAGGCGATAATTCAAATACTGTTGTAGAAAATCGAAAACGTCTGGCAAATTCACTGGGTATTCCGCTGGAAAATTTTACTACATCACAACAGATACATACGGATAATATCGAGATTATATTTGAGAACCGTCGTGGTTGTGGTGCTAATGATTATAAAACGGCAGTAGCTGCGGTGGATGCAATGGTTACATCTGTTCAAAATATTTGCCTTATGGTGCTCGTAGCAGATTGTGTGCCTGTTCTTTTTTTTGATGTGAGGAAAAAAATAATTGGAGCTGTACATGCGGGATGGAAGGGAACTGTTCATCGGATATCGCAAAAAACAGTGATGTTGATGAAAGATAAATTTGGGAGTTCGGGGGATGATATCCTTGTTGGTATTGGCCCTTCAATAGGGCCGTGTTGTTACCAGGTAGATATAGCGACAATCGTTAAGAGTAATAACGATTTAAAAGAGAAAAGTGATATAGTTTTACAAGAAAAACATGATGGCAAAGGGTATTTTGATTTATGGACAACGAATAAATTACAGCTTATAAAAATGGGTATCCCGGAGAAAAATATAGAAATAGCTAAAATATGCACTTCCTGTAATAATGCTCTTTTTTATTCCTATCGAAAAGAAAATGGGAGAACAGGAAGATTTGGTGTGGGAATTATGATCAATAATCGTTAATTTTTATCACAAAAAACCCCCTACCTGCAAAAGCGACCTGGGAATTAGGGTCACACCTTGATTAGTGATTAATTTGTTTTTCAGGCGACTTATTCATGGGCGCATTCCCGTTTTTTTGTAAAAAGCATATTATTTATGTAGGATGGGTCAAGCGAAGCAGACCCATCAATCACATTTTCATTTATTTTGATGGGTGCGTTGACGCTTCACCCATCCTACTCTGAAATGATGTGTTACAAAAAATCTGGAATGCACCCCTTATTCATGGTATTTGTAAAACGCTGGAAGTATAGTACGACATAATTTAATTTGACAATGTAGTCCCTCAAAAGTATAATCCCACCGAAATGAAATAAGACGAGTTCTTTTTTATAAATGATTTTTTGGTTGCAGGTATTCTTAACAAGCTGCTTGTTAAGAATAAAAGGGAATCCACGCCTCATTTAGTTGAGGATTGGAGCGGACCCGCCGCTGTAACCGGGGACGAACATCATGATAAGCCACTGGAAAGCCGCAGCTTTCCGGGAAGGTGTGATTAGTAGAATGATCCGGGAGCCAGAAGACCTGCCTGCAATCGCTTCACGATGTCTTCGATGGTAAAGAGGGTGAAGGGTATATATAATATCAATGCTTGTATTGTATGGGCAGGTTTTCAAAACCCGCTTGTACCGATAAAAATAGAAAACCCATATCTTCCGTATCGAGGATATGGGTTTTTTTGTTTTTAAGCATCAGGAATTCATTCTTTTTGTAAGGAGTTTATATGTAGTTAATTGTTTAATGAAAAAATAAATTACCCATTACAGGTGTTCCAATATACCCATTGGGACGAAAAGGGAATCCCAACTCCAACTCATTGTGTCAGAAATGAGGAGTAAAGGGAACGGTACCGCCGCTGTATCCGGTGACGAACGTTGCAAAAGCCACTGGAGAACCGCTTCATTAGTTTATACCAATGAGACGGTTTTCCGGGAAGGCGCAATAAGTAGGACGACCCGTCAGTCAGAAGACCTGCCTGTAATGTTTTGCTGAAAACTTCTTCGTCGTAAAGGAGGTGAAGCGTGACGTATGTACTTTAAAAGCCCGTCTCTTCCCAATCCGAAGAAACGGGCTTTTTTGTTTTAATCGCCATTACAAGGGTAGCGCCGTACAAGCGGAGTTTGTCCGCGCCACCCAACCATATCAATATTAAAATGCTATATTAAACGTTTAGGGATTTCAAACTGTTCATGTAATGGCAAGGCACGCTTTGCCACTACATTGTTGAAAATCGCCGAAGTCCTTATTAAGAATAGATACTTTAAAAGCGCTCGTTTCCAGGCTCCGGCTTGGGAACGTAATTGCATTGGAAGCCCCGCTTCCATGGGGAAAGAAGACTACAAATGAAGTGTTTGCTAATTATGTCAATGATTATTGTTGCGCATATTTTTTATGGTCATGCCGAACCATTAGAAGCAATAAAATCGATATCAACGTCAGAAAAAAAAGAAGAAGCAGACGGGATAGATATTTTCGATTGGCCGAAAAAGCAGGATAATCAAGCCGCACAGGAAAAGCGTGTTATCCGCCTCCCCGAAGAGGAAGAAACACAAAAACCTGTAGAAGAAACATATCCCACTGAAGAAAAACGATTTCAAATTGGGCTAAGTAGTACGGCTATTGTTCAGCAGATTTTAAGTGGTGGTGAGAAACGGGCGTTTTTCCCGGAAGGCTCGCTGGATTTATTTTGTCTCTACAAACCCTCAGATCTCACAACATTATTTCTGGATTTAGAGGCAATTGGCGGAAACGGGCCTGACGAACATGCCGACAGTCTTTCCGGTCTTAATGATGATGCTGGCGCATTCCGGTACAATAACGGTACCGATCGCTTATCCATTCGGGAGATGTGGTTTGAGACAAAATTGTTCGGACAACAGGTAAGCCTTGTGGCAGGAAAGATAGATCTGACAAACTACTTTGACAGCAATGCCGTAGCCAATGATGAGACAACCATGTTTATAACCAGCGCCTTTGTAAATAATCTTGCATTAGAAGTGCCGCATAATGGCCCTGGTGCAGTATCTTATTACGAAATGGGAAACGGCTTGAATTTCCGGTTAGGACTGCAAAGTGCAGATAGTGACAATATGGGGCTGGGGATAGGAAAGGGCTTCTACGGAATAGGAGAGGTTGGTTTACACTCCGATAGCCTTTTTGGAAGAGAAGGCAATTATCGCCTTTGGTTTAAAATCAATGGAGACCGGGATGGCAAAAAAGGTATCGGCATAAGCA
This sequence comes from Candidatus Kuenenia sp., assembly GCF_039794105.1. Taxonomy (GTDB): domain Bacteria; phylum Planctomycetota; class Brocadiia; order Brocadiales; family Brocadiaceae; genus Kuenenia. Next base: position 42,372 of record NZ_JBDIWA010000003.1, on the reverse strand, counting down.
TGGACCAGCAACTTACCCAAAAACTGTTTGCCTTTGCAAGATATGGAATAAATGAGACAAACGGCGCCGATATAAAATATGCATGGAGCACGGGAACAGAATTGCATCAACCTTTTCCCATGCGTGAAAAAGACAGCGCTGCTTTTGCCTTTGGTTATTCAAAAGCAGATGATGGGATTAAAGAATATGCAACCGAGATATACTACCGTTTTGTCCTTAACATGCACGTTGCCATTACGCCACTATTTCAGGCCGTTTTTAACCCCGCCGGGTTAATGGATACTGATGTTGTGACCTTATTTGGCATACGAACACAAATCGAGTTTTAGTGCCTTATCAGTCGGCAATCGGCAATCCTCAGTCCTCAGTCGGCAATTTGACAATTGTTAATTGTCGATTACCGACTGCAGATTGCCGATTGCAGATTGAGGACTGTAACTGAGGGCTGGCAAATGAGCATTTTTACCTTATAACAAAGAAAGGGGGAAGAATTCATGTATTAATACTTAAAAATAATAATCTGTATTCATGTGCAGGAAGCCAGGGAATCCCATCTCGTTATTTCTGAGCAACGGGAGCTGCCCCGCAACTGTAATTGGTGACGAAATCTGCATAATGCCACTGTAAAGCCGTTTAAATTAATGAACGGCTTTTCGGGAAGGCGCGGAAAGTAGGATGACCCGAAAGCCAGGAGACCTGTCTTGCACAACTTCTCATACTATTTTTTTCGAGGGAAAAAGGAGAACACGAGTGAAGCATTTGCTAATCATAGTAACAGGTATTTTAACGCTTGCCTTTTATCAATACCCCGGCGTATCGGCAGCAGGGGAATCAATTCCTGTTTTAAAAGAAGAACAGGAAACAAATGACAGAATACTTACCAAATGGGCGGAAAGGCCGGATAATCAGGCTACACAAGAAAAGCTTATTATCCGCATCCTGGGAAAGGAAGAGATACCCGAAGTAATAGAAGAAGCATATCCTGCCGATGAATTCAAATCAATTGAAACGATTCAAAAACAACCGGACAATGTAAAAAATATCCCAGAGGAGCTAGAGGTATACCCTTTGCCTCCGGTTGAAAAAAAGATACCGCTATCCCATACCACAATACCTTCGCCGGAAACGTCGAAAGACCCACCGCCAAATGATGGAAAAGACAGGCAATGCGAAGATGTTAACGATACGGAAGATACCGTAATAACACCGACACGGACGAAACAGTTGTCTAAGAATGTTGGCAGTTCTTTATCAATCATTACACAAAAAGACATTGAGAATAGCAAGGCACCGCTGTTGCTTGATGTTTTGCGTCAGGCGCCAGGGATTGAAGTTACAAGAACTCAGGGGATAGGCGGAACTACAAGCTTGTTCATAAGAGGGGCGTCAGCCGCGCATACCCTCGTATTTGTTGATGGTGTTCAGATGAATAGTCCCACATCCGGGGTTTTTAATTTTGCAAATCTTTCCACGGACAACATTGAGAGAGTAGAAATCCTGCGTGGACCTCAAAGCACCCTGTATGGCTCTGAAGCGATTGGCGGTGTTGTTAATATTATTACAAAAAAAGGGGCAGGCGATAACAAAGTTACCCTTGGAACCGAGTACGGGATGCGCGATACCTACAGGGAAACTGTTAACGTTTCAGGAGGAAAGGAGAATTTTGATTATTCAGTGGGAGGTTCCTACCTAAAAACCCTCGGAATATCCGCTGCCAGCAGTGGAAGTGAGAAGGACGGTTACAAGAATCTTACCGGTTCTGCACGGCTGGGATGGAATTTCCTGGATAACGGGAGGGTTGATACAACAATAAGGGGGTCTCACTCGGATTTTGAATATGATGCGTTTGGTATCGCTGGTCCGGTAGACGACCCTGATCGACGCCAGACTACAGACGAGATTCTCTTCTCTACAAAGGTTAGTAAAACTTTTTTTGGTATATGGACTCCATCGTTTCTCGTCTCGGTCAATGATACAGAACTGAAAGGCTTTGATTCTACTGACGAGTCGGGAGAGTTTCTCATTCCTACAAGAGTCTGGAGGGTGGAACATCAATCAGACTTCTCTCTGCTTGACTTTGATACGGTGACCATAGGTTACGAATATGAAGCGTTGGAAGGTGAAAACGAGGGTACGTTTGACAAGCAAACCTTTAGGAATAATGCTGTCTTCTTACAAAACCAAATAGAATTGTTTGAATCATTGAACTGGACAGCCGGACTGCGTTATGACGATTATAGCACATTTGGGAACAACCTTACCTACAGAACAACCGCGTCTTACAATATCGAGGAAATCAGTACGCGGTTTCATGGGTCGTGGGGAAAGGGTTTCCGGGCGCCTAGTATAAACGAACTATTTTTCCCATTCTTCGGCAATCCCGACCTTAATCCAGAAGAAAGTAAGGGCTGGGACTTCGGCGTTGAGAAAGAGATTCTCAAAGATAAATTAACCATGGATGTTACCTATTTTGAAAACGACTTCACAAATTTGATTACCGCTGCAATACAACCCGACGGTAGCTACCTGGCAGAAAACGCTGCCAGGGCAGAGTCACAGGGCATTGAAACCATTCTAACCTATAGACCATTTACCATACTTTCATTTACCGGAACGTACACGTATACAGAAACCAGGGACAGAGAAAAAAAACAGCAACTGCCACGCAGACCTGAAAACAGAGCAACGATTGGGATTAACACCAATCCCATTGCAAAATTAAATATCAACGTAACAGGGATAATGGTAAGGGACAGAATAGACAGCAATGGAACGAAGATGGACAACTACTGGACGGTCAATCAGGCGACTCGCTATGACGTCACAAAGTTTATGGCTGCGTATGTCAGGTTCGAAAACCTTTTTGATTATGATTACGAAGAGGTAACAGGCTTTGGTTCTCTAGGTTTTACAGCGTACGGGGGAGTGGAATTCAAGTTTTAAAATACGAAAATGCAAGAAGAACCGTTTGTTTAATGGACATTAAGATAAGGAGGAGCAACAACTATGAAACACTTAAGAAGAATGTTAGGAATGTTTGTTATTTTTGTGCTTTTACCCGCAACGTTCGGCGCTAACCAGAGCATAACGGTAGAAATTGATTATGGAGGGTTACCGCAAAGCCGTAAAGTAGAAACAAAATGGAAACAGGGCATTACTGTATTAGAAGCGCTTCAATCTGTTGCGAAGATTGAAACAAAACAATCTGGCGAGTTCATTTTTGTTAATTCTATTGACGGTGTTGAAGGGCAAAGGGGTGATATGGCGTGGTATTACGACATCAATGGTAAACGCGCAACATCTCTTGCCTATAAACGCATTCTCAATGAAGGAGATCGTATGAGATGGGAATATACTAAAGATGTTTGTTCTCCGCGAAGGAGTGATCAATGAAAAAATGTGTGATGATAATCGTATTTACCGTGTTTGTTCTCTATCTTCCTTTTTCTCTCGCAGAAGAAACCAAGCCGGTAAAATACACTTTTCTTGTTGGAAACTACCTGACTCCTACGGTCGTTAAAGCGATAAAAGGCATCTGGACAAAATATCCATCTTTGAAAAGCCGGGTAAATTTTGAACTCATTAGTAAGACTGATTTGGGTACTAACTTTGATCCTCATGAGATAGAGGATTCCGACATCATTGTTATTGACATCATGGGTATACGGATTTCAACTTCAACACAATCGGGTTTTGATGATGATGTAATCCGGAAGGCTATTTCCAATGGAGCGCGTATATTACCAATTAACAAATCGGCAGGATTAGATAAGGAGTACATTGAACTGGGGTTTACTTATGATGAAGGGTTTCGTTCGTATTTTGATTGCGGAGGGATTGAGAATTTTCAGAATATGGTACTATTCTCCCTGGCAAAATATGCCAATATTTCTGAAATTAAACCGGCGTCACCCATGAAACGGCTGAAAAACAGTTACTACCACCGTCACATTTCGCAGGAGATGTATTTTGAAACGTTTGAGGAATACGAAGGCTGGTATAGAAAGTCTGGCTATTTTAAGGAAAATGCGCCATGGATCGCAGTTCTGACTTACTCCTCTTTTTGCGAACAAAACCAAAATGGAGTAGAAGATGACATAATTCGCAAACTTGAAGAAAAAGGATTTAATGCATTTGTAGCGTTCGGTTACCCTGAGGGGGCAGTCGCTGAAAAACTATTAGTTGATGACAGAGGGAATTCAAGGGTTTCCGGTATACTTTCTTTTTTATTTCGTTTTTCAGATTTTAAGGCGACGGATTCGTTAGAGAAATGCGGAGTGCCGGTAATCAACCTGATTACCGTTTATGGAAAAGACGGAAAAACATGGGAGAACGATCCTGAAGGTTTGAGTTCTTTGGAGGTAAGCTGGCAGTTGGCTATTCCTGAAATTGCCGGACTTATACAACCTACGGTTGTTTCATATCGAATTCGTGAAAAAGATGATGAAACGGGCTTTTTTATCGAACAACGAAAATCCATACCTGAGCGTATTAATCGGGCTGTCGACCGTATAAAAGCATGGATCAATTTACAAAGAAAAAATAATTCTAATAAAAAGGTGGCGATATTCTACTGGAACTATCCGCCGGGAAAACAGCATATCGGCGCAAGTTATCTTAACGTCTTTGCCAGTATAGAGAATGTCTTAAAGATGATGAAGGAAAATAAATATGATGTTGGCAATGAAACGATTGATAAAGAAATACTCCTTGAAAATTCCCTGAGATTCGGGAGAAACGTGGGAAATTGGGCGACAGGCGAACTTGATGAGATAGTTAAAAACAGGAAATGTGTATTGCTGCCTCTGGAGGAGTATCAAAAATGGGTGAGGAATTTACCTGCAAATTTTATAAAAGACGTTAATAAGGATTGGGGAACGGTTGAAGAATCCAATGTGATGATGTGGACTGACCCGAAGCAAAGAAAAAAATATATGGTTATTCCTGCAATACAACGTGGAAACGTTGTCATCCTCCCGCAGCCGGTAAGAGGCTGGCTGCAAGATAAGGAAGCCATGTATCATAGCAAAGACCTGTCGCCACACCATCAGTATCTGGGCGCCTATTTATGGCTGAAGCATGGCTTTGGCGCTGACGCGGTCATTCATTTTGGCACGCATGGCACACATGAATGGTTGCCGGGGAAAAGCAACGGCCTCTCTGGTGACGACCCGCCGGAGGCATTGATTCATGATTTGCCGGTCATTTATCCTTACATCGTGGATGATGTTGGCGAGGGACTTGTAGCTAAACGGCGGGGCGCTGCGGTTGTGATAGATCATATGATACCTCCGCTAAAAAAAGGAGGACTCTACCATGAATATGCAGAACTTGAAGAACTGATCGGTGACCACGACCTGTCTCTTGAACAGGATGCCGCACTTGCAAGGCAATACATGAAAAATATCATAAAAAAGATTAAAGAGCTGGGACTTGAGAAAGACATAGAAATTGGAGAGTGCCTGAATATTGATACCCATAGCGATGGTCAGCATAAGTTTGATCATGAAGTCATTCATAAGATAGGGGAATATCTTCAGGAACTGAAGCAGCTTAATATGCCTTACGGATTGCATACATTCGGCAATGCGCCTGATAAATTGCTTCGTTCGTCTACCATTCAGGCGATAAAAGAAGTTGCTAAAGATATTCCTGCCGATGAACTGGACAAAAATATTCAGGAAGGCGCGAAACGGGAATTGTCCAATATGATAAAGTCAATGAATGGGCAATATATACCAACGGGAACGGGAAATGACCCTGTAAGGAATCCGGGTTCACTACCAACCGGGAAAAACTTTTATGCCTTTAATCCGGATAAAATTCCAAAAAAAGAGGCCTGGCAGGTGGGCGTTAAATTGACTCAGGAGCTACTCGATAATTATCGGGCAAAAAATGACGGGAAATACCCCGAAAAACTTTCCTTTGTTATCTGGGGTACGGAAACGATACGCCATGAAGGAGTACTGGAATCTCAGATCCTCTATTTGTTAGGAGTTGAGCCTATCTGGAATGAATGGGGGAAGGTGACAGGTATTAAAATCATTCCTAAAGAAAGGCTGGGCCGTCCGAGAATTGATATAGTCGTTTCTTCTGCCGCAGAAGAGATGTTTGGGCAGTTGACCCAATACATCGACCAGGCCGTTCAAATGGTAAAGATGCTTGATGAGGAAGATAATTGGGTTCGGCAACATATCGGGGAATTAACTAATAAATTAATTAAACAAGGCTTGCCGCAAAAGAAGGCCGAACAATACGCGGCTATTAGAATCTTTGATGAAGCCCCTGGTCGTTATGATTTGAATGTTTCAAGAATCGTGAGCGCAAGTGGAAGTTGGGAAGATGATTCTGTCGTAGCGGATGAATATCTGAAACGGATGAGTTGTGGGTATGGGAACGGTTTGTGGGGAGAACCGATGGAAGATGTCTACAAAATGGTGTTAAGCGGAACCAGGATGGTTGTTCACAGCCGTTCTACCAATCTGTACGGAACTGTTGATAATGATGACTTTTTCATGTACGCAGGAGGACTTACCGCTGCAATCAGGGAACTGGATGGAAAGTCACCTGAATTGGTCGTTACAAATATGATGAATCCGGCCAAACCGGAAATGACCCCGATCGACAGGATGATGGGTATGGAGTTACGCTCACGCTATTGGAATCCGGAATGGATTGAAGGAATGAAGAAGGACGGTTTTGAAGGGGCAAACAAGATGGCTGAATTTGTTGAAAACATGTGGGGATGGCAGGTCACCGTACCAGAGACAATAGATGCCGCCCGTTGGGAAGAGACGTTTGAGGTCTATGTCGAGGATAAATACGGAATGGATTTAAAGGAATTTTTCAATAAGAAAAACCCTTATGCGTATCAAGCCGTTACGGCCAGAATGCTGGAGACTATACGAAAAGGATACTGGCAGCCGACGGAAAAAGTCAAACAAACCCTGGCGAAGGAATATGCAAAAACAGTAATAGAACACGGCGTGGCATGTTGCGAAAACACATGCAATAATCCGGCCTTCCAGCAATACGCAACGGATATTCTAAATACCCCAGGCCTTGTAAATCCAGATACCTTGATTCAGTATGCAGAAGTCTTAAAAACAGCTACCGGTAAATCACTAAACGAAAGAAAGGTAGAGATGGACAGGATTGCGTCTATGCCAAAACCTGTCCCTGGAAGTATTGAACAGAAAAAGGATACCGGACAAACACCGGAGAAAGAAAATATTGAAAAAACCGATGAATGGAAATTGGAAAACGATGCTTTTGAAAATACCGAAATAGTTAAAGGGATGGAGATGGCAGAGGTAAAAACGAACGAAGACAAAATAATCCTTAATCAATCAAACAGGCTTTGGGTTGGTATTGCAGTGGTGTTGGGAGGCATCGGTTTTTTCGTTTATGGATGGACAAGGAAAAGGTTTTAACAAAAGGATAAAAAATATGAACCCTATCGACCGATCTATCTGCGGGTTCAAGTTTGTAACTTGAACCCAACGTTTTATATTGTAGATTTAACCATCGATTGTATATCGTGCTACTATCAATATTAAATTATGGGTTCAGGTTGGAAACATGAACCCGCCGGGATCTGAATCAACCTGGGATGTTTTTCAGGAGAAAATATGAAACTAATTAATCTATTGCAAAGTATTCTTTCTGTGATTTCATCAGCGATGCTCTATCCTGTCATGATTCTATTGGTCGTTCTTTTTGTATGGATGATCATCACCACAGGAGAATTTTTTTCGGAATATCGGAAGAGAAAGAAACATACCCTTAAACGGGAAATGAAAGAAATAATTGAATCACTCATCGAATCATTATCTCAAAAAACACCGGAGATATCCCCTTTTTTAAAAAGAGAGATGCCTGCTTACTTCAGGGAATTTCTAGGGGAATTTATCGATGAGTTAAAGGGGGATAAGGACGCCAGGGGAATTCGTATTGAATACCTGCTGCAAAGCAAGGAACAAAAAATGGCCAGGAGTTTAGATAAACTACGGCTCATGATCCGTATAGGCCCCACACTTGGATTAATGGGAACTATAATTCCTATGGGTCCTGCCCTGTCCGCTTTGTCAAAGGGCGACCTTGAAAGGTTATCAAGCAATATCATTATTGCCTTTACCACAACCGTAGTGGGATTAGCGATAGGGATTACTGCCTATTTTCTTTCGATGATGAAAAACAGGTGGATTCATGAGGATATAAAAAACATTGAGTATTTTACTGAAGGTATTATGAAAAATAAGGAGGAGCCAACCACTGGTGGTTTTGGAGGATAAACAGAAGGAATAGCGAAATTTCCCCTTTTTTTTGTCCCGCCACGGTGAGCCGTTACAGAAATGAAATATCTGAAAAAAAGACGAATGGTTATAGGAAAGGAAGCAGACCTCCATCAGGAAGATCCCATGTCAGGCGTGGCTAGTCTGTTTGACGTGGGATTAGTATTTATTGTAGGCCTTATCGGTTCCTTAATCAGCGCTTACAGCCTGCTTGATTTCCTCCAGCCCAAAACAGAAATTACGATGGTCAGGAAAAACGAAAATGGCCAGGTAGAGATTGTTACTAAAAAGGGTAAACAGGTAAAAATTGAAAAAGTTACCCATAAGCAATTACAAGGAGAAGGCGCCCGGCTCGGGATAGCATATCGGTTAAAAGATGGAAAAGTAATATATGTGCCAGAGGGGTCTGAATAGGTAACACTTTATTTTTTTGAAAAATTAGAAACGCTCGTTTCCAGTCTACGCAGACTGGGACAAATGAACTTTTTTGCCTACAAAGTGGGGAGGAACAGCTATAAACTCCCGTTTTTGTGCCTATTTTGTTGCCTTTTACCAACAAAGGGGGGATAATACCCACAAAATAAAGCACAATTGCCCATTTGTCACAGTCTGTCCTGTTTGGGGACGTAATGGCACTGGAAACTATATTCTCAGCGGTAAATCTTGTATTTTCTCCAACTCAAACAAAAAATATACAACCTCCATCATATAAATATTCGTCGGAAAGGCAGATAATCTCTAGACCAAGATTCAATAAGTGTTCTTTCAGTCGCTGCCCGTCCGCGTGCAGCCCGATATTTCCATTAAAAAATATGCTTTTCCCCAACACACCTGCTGCGCCTCCGATAAATCCGTTTTTATGATTCCGTATGCGTATTTCTTCGGGGTTAAAATAAAAACAGGAAAAGCCCTTTCCCAACAATACCTTTTCTATACCCCTGTCAGAGGTGATATAGTTGTTTCCGTACAAATGGACAAGGCTGCATCGTGTATAGGCCTGAGGCAATTGAATAAACTCTTTCTCTCTGTTTACTTCTAAAATTATAGGGTCAGTATATCCAGGCTTGTGAAATAAGAAATCAGGCGTACCTAGGCAGTTATATTGGACGCTGTTGCCTAGATCATTTCCTACATCCATTTTTCCTTTTAGATAGGCAATACTATGGCGCTCTAAAAATTTGAATAACCCAACCGGTGCATTTGGAGCAACCACAAGGTGGTCGTTATCCTGGTAGAGGAAAATATCCGGATGCCCCGAAATGGAATCGTACGTCAGTCCGTTCGTTTGAAACGCAAAGACGTCCTCAACATATCCCTTTAACGTGATGACCACCTTTTTTGACGATCTGGAATCAATTATCGCAAACATCTATTTGATACTGAGAAAATGTATGGTTACTAGCAAACTGAACAGTATACCCCCTTGATTGTAATTGCGCCTTGTTGGCCTGCTTGTACCCTATAGCATAATGTATCTGCTTATCGGAAACAGATATCCTGATGTTACTCGATGTATTTTCCTTCAATTTGGCATGAATGATCTCTTCCCATATCTTTGTCATAACCATTTCCTTAAAAGCAGGATGAAATGGCCCGTCTATCAGGGATTTTCCGGAAACAAGCTCATCGGACGGATGCAGTCCCATCCGTATGACGGATACGTTGTTCCTTTCAAATATACGCACAAGATCCTTTGTCCACCCTACCGCCTGTTCAAGTGATAACGGAATATACTTCCCCTCCCGATACCGCTTTTCCAGGGCGGTTCCCTTCACAATAATTGCGGGATAAATTCTCGTATTACGGGCGCCGAAGGAAACGATATCGTTGGCGGTTTGAATAGACCGTTCGTAACTGTCTTCCGGCAGGCCTATCATCATCTGAAGGCCAAGTTCGAAACCATATGTGCGGATCATCCGGGAGGCATTTTGAATATCTTCGGGGGTATGCCCGCGTCCTGATTGATTTAAGACATTCTGGTTGGTGGACTGCGCACCCAGCTCAATGGTAGTTACGCCGTATTTCTTCAGCAATTCAAGGATGGTTTCATTGATATAGTCGGGTCTGGTTGACAATCTGATGCCCGATACCTTCCCGTTTTTAACAAACCCGAAGGCCTCTTTCAGATACTGTTTCTGAAGATCAACAGGTATCCCCGTAAAACTTCCGCCAAAAAAGGCGATGTTTATGATTCTGTTTTCGGGTATTGTTTCAAGGTATTGTGCGACAATGTGCCGAATCTCTTTTGGCTGCGGGATGGAATACGTTCCGCTTATTTTCGCCTGATTGCAGAAGACACATTGGTGCGGGCAGGCAAGCTCCGGGATAAATATAGGTATATTAGAATGTTTTTTCACGATAACCTCGCAAAAGTGTATTATAATGTTTACCATACCATTATTTAATAGTATAGGAATTTTCATTTTTTTAATGCATGTTTGCGGGCAAGTGTTGTTTTAACATATTTATTTGTTAGCGGATATGATAGCCGCCACATGTAGTGGCAAGGCGTGCCTTACTACGACCTTAAATGTTTAACGATTTCAATATTTTAAGTTAAGCAATGAACAAACCCACCCCTCAATCACCTCTTGTAGAGATGCACGGCCGTGCGTCTCTACATCAAATTTCCTTCTTGAGAGGGGTTTGGGGGTGGAGTCCTTTTCAAATACCGGGACAATAATAAATGTCAAATGAGTTGTAGAGGCAGGTTTTAAACCTGTCTCTACGGTTGTAATTCTATATTCCTTGTTCTGCGGTGCGATATTCTCTTTTCATCATACTAAAATGACGGATTACAAAAAATCGGGAATGCTCCCGTAACAATTTAGTATTTTGAAAAATTCCTACATTGTAGTGCGACGAACCTCGTCGCACTACAAATGACAATTTCCGGTTGTCATTAGAATTTGTTTCGTATTTCGTGCTTTGTGCTTGTTTAGTTCTGGTTATGCCAGCTTAGGAAATTAGTGAAAGATACTATTCATTCGTCTGTACAAAGAAAAGGAAAAAAGGTAAAAAATGCATAACACTATTATCAAAACATTTTTAATTATATTCAGTTGTTGTGTTGTTGCATTTGGTAATGATTATTACGTTGCTACGAATGGCAATGATAACAACCCGGGTTCGTTTTCTCAACCATGGAGAACTATCCAAAAAGCCGCTGACACGGTTGAAGCCGGAAGCAATGTGTATGTAAGGGGCGGCAGTTATAATGAGGCGGTAACCATTAATGTTTCCGGTTCTGCTGAAGGAGGATACGTTAATTTTCAGAATTATGCGGATGAGGCGGCTGTGATAGACGGAACAGGCATTACTGTTTCAAAAACGAATAACGGTTTGTTCCTCATTGAGAATCGGAGTTACATAAGCATACAGGGTTTCGAGATCAGGAATTATAGCGACACTAGGACAGATATTGTCCCTGTTGGCATCCACATTAGAGGAGCGGGAAGCAACTATCAGATTGTAAATAATCGGATACACGACATAGCAACCAATGCTGAGGTTGATGACCACCTCTCAGGCGCTGATGCACATGGTATTGCATTTTACGGAACGTCAGATACCGATTCTCTCAGCAATATTACCGTTGAAGGAAATGAACTATACGACCTAAAACTGGGATCAAGCGAAGCCCTTGTATTAAATGGGAACGTCGAAGATTTTACGGTAACCGGCAACATAGTCCATGATATTAACAATATCGCCCTTGACTTTATTGGCTTTGAGAATGATTCTGCCAATAGTGAATTTGATCAGGCACGTAACGGGGTGGTTAGTAACAATACCATTTATAATGTATCATCATACGGGAATCCGTCATATGGAAATGAATACAGCGCCGGGGGGATATACGTTGATGGCGGCAGGTATATTGCCATAGAAATGAATACCGTTTATTCGTGTGATATAGGAGTGGAAATAGCAAGTGAACATAAGAATAAAGCTACCAGCAACGTTACCGTGCGGAACAATTTCCTTTTCAACAATAGAATGACGGGTATTGCCATGGGGGGATATGATAAGAAACGCGGCAGTACCGAAAATTGTACCATAATCAACAACACCTTATACAACAACGATACCTTGCAGGACGGAAATGGCGAGATCACATTATCGTATGATACCCGAGACAATATAATAAAGAATAATATTTTGTATGCGAACGAACAAAGTCTTTTTATTAGTAATGAGTTTACTGAAAATACCGGCAACGTGGTTGACAACAATTTATATTACGCCACCGCAGGGAAAAAAAATAGCGAGTGGTATTGGAAAAACGAAGGATATACAGGCTTTAAGGAATATAAGACAGAGACTGGAAACGACCGGAACTCCCTCTTTAAAGACCCCGAATTTACAAACATCGATGATGCCTTTGATCTTCATATAACGTCGGTTTCTCCGGCAATAGATGCAGGGGAGAAAATACCTGGAACAGGTGACTACGATATAGACGGGGAAAAGAGGATACAAGGCGTCTCGATTGACATTGGCGCGGATGAATACAGCGGCCAGGAAAATAATGGTACGGCGACTGATGAGACAGGCCGTATTTCCGGAAATGTAAAAGATGGAGATAACAATCCCGTAGAATCGGTAAAAATAAAGATCAAAGGTAAGAATAGCGGGAAAAAAGAGAAAACGATTACCGATGAGGAGGGATTATTTGAATTTAATAATTTGATATCCGATACATATAAAATCACTGCAAAGAAAAAAGGTTATTGGGAAACAAAACAAACGGCACAGCTTAATGAAGGTGAAGATCTTGAGGTGCAGATCAGAATAGAAGAAAAATAGTATAGCTAAAAGCATCTACTTCTCCGCAATTTGCCTAACGTCAGCTTCTCTCCCTGTCCCCATTTCTTTGAAGTAATTCTGCTATGAATTGGATACAGACTTCTGAAAACATGTAATGATTGTATGTTAAATGACCCCGTATACTTAATAAAAATCAATGGGCATGCGCCTGCCGATGCTCATAAAGTCAGGCCAGCCAAAAACACGTAGCACGGATTTTTGTTATGAGCAAAAGAACACAGGAGAAAATTTTACATGAGCAAATCTCTCACAAAAAAAGAATTTATACAAAGGCTTGCGGTAAGGATGAACACGGACGAAAAAACGGCCACTGGTTGGGTGGATGGAGTAACCGACACACTTTATGAAACATTCCGGGAAGGACAAGGCGTTTCGTTGACAGGTCTGGGAAGTTTTTATATGCGGAAATGTGGGCACTCGCAAGTATTTAAATTCAATCCCAGTCAAAAATTAAGAAAATTACTGGGATGGTCATCTTCCTATACTGGAGACATCTTACACAACCTGTGGAGCTTGGGAACGAGAATGGAGTTAGGCCTTCGGCGACTTTTGACTGAATAAACAAAACGGGGAGACGCATGCAATGCGTCTCTACAGGAGGGGATTGAGGGGTGGGTAAAAATTAATGCCGTTAAGTTTTTGTCTTTTAAAACCCAACCCAATTTAAATACGTTTTTAAAAGACTAAATTGCTACAAAAATAATTATTTCTTTACTTTTTTATAAAGCGCAGATATAAGCAATTTATAATAAATCATACAAAAAGAATTTTTTCGCTTCAATTTAGTCCGAAAATAGATTTTCGTCCTCGTTTGTGACCATTATGGGTCATGAAGGTTTCACTTGTAATTGTCTTTTCGATCAAAGGGAGAAATCCTGAAGATTCCTCGTTATGTTCGGAATGGTTGACGAAGGGGAATATCATCCTCCTTTGTGACCGAAAGTAATGGATTTTTCATAGAGAGAAAACTATTAATAGCACATTTCTGGCATACCCATTATATAAACTGTCCGTACCTTTTATCATTTCTTTTACATATTTCACAGGGATAAACTGTTTTTACATGATTCAAGAGATTACATTAGAACATCTGGACGAATTGGAAGAACTGGAAAATAAGAGTTTTACCACAGATAAGCTGTCGCGTAGGAATTTTCGTTATCTTCTGACAAAAGCAAATGCAATAACCCTTGCGGAGATAGTCGATAATGCCATTCGGGGCTATTCAATCATACTCTACCATACCGGTACATCATTAGCCAGGCTCTATTCGTTTGCAGTGGACCCTGATTTTAGAAATCAGGGTATTGGCAAACAACTTCTCGGGGCTTCAGAGAAAGCCGCAATTGATTACGATTGTATTTCTATGAGGCTTGAAGTGAGAAAAGACAATTATAACGCAATACAGTTTTACAAAAAAAACGGATATAAACAAATAGGGGTTATTGAAGATTATTATGAGGATCATATGGATGCTATTCGCTTCGAAAAGCTTTTAGCGCCCCATCTTAAGCTGGAGATGGTAAATGTTCCTTATTACAGGCAGACATTAGATTTTACTTGCGGCCCTTCAGTATTGATGATGGCAATGAAGGCGCTGGACCCCTTTGTAGAGATAAACCGTCAAATGGAATTAAGGATTTGGCGTGAATCTACTACCATTTTTATGACGTCGGGGTATGGCGGCTGCGGGCCTTACGGCCTTGCGCTAGCTGCTTTTCGAAGAGGTTTTGACGTTGAAGTGTATGTAAATGAAAGCAGTGCGTTTTTTATTGATTCGGTAAGAAGCCTTGATAAAAAAGAGGTGATACAACTTGTTCAGGAAGATCTTCTTGAAGAACTTCGTCAATTACCTATCGAATTAAAGTATAAAACATTAAGCGTGTCCGAAATTCAGGAAAAGTTTGATAAAGGCGGTATTCCTATTGTCCTGATAAGCTCTTACCGAATTTACCGTGAAAAATTTCCTCACTGGGTAGTCGTTACCGGCTTTGATGAAAAATATATTTATGTGCATGACCCATTTGTAGATGTAGAGGTTTATAAAACAGAAACAGACTGTATTAACATGCCCATTTTGAAAAAAGATTTTGAACGGATGGCAAAATATGGAAAATCAGGGCAAAAATCGGTAATCATTGTAAAAAAGAAAAAGGCAAATAACCTCTCTTAATAGGAATATTCAGGAGACATACCGTGAAATTATTATATAACCTTATTTTGGAATAATTATTATCTATCGATAAAAAACAATGGCAACGCATATTGTGTTAGTGGAAAATTATAAGGATTGGAATCCTCATTATTCTGAGGCATTAGTAGTGACAGCAAAAGATTATGTAGCACACCAGGAATATTTGAAAATAAAAGATATAAAAATTGTTAATTTATGCCGTAGCTACCGGTACCTGAGTCTCGGCTATTATTGTTCGCTACTTGCGGAAGCACGACGGCATAAAGTGGTTCCTTCCGTAAAAACGATCAATGATCTGAGCAGTAAGTCAATTTATAGCCTCAACGTAGAAGACCTTGACGTATCCATTCAAAAAAGCTTAAAGAAAAGAACGAAACACCTGGCGGAAACCGCAACGTCATTTGATTACATGATATATTTCGGGCAATGTGAAGAGAATGATTTGCAGGAACTTGCACGGCAATTATTCGACATGTTTCGCTGTCCGATTCTCAAGGTAGAGTTTCGTTTTCAGGGCAAGTGGAATATTTTTGCGATAAAACCTTCATACGTGCATAATCTTATGCAAGGGCAGGAGACTATTTTTTTTCAGTCGTTCAATGACTATTTAACAAAACGCTGGCAAACGCCTAAAGTAAAAAGCAAAGAAAAGTATGACCTTGCAATTTTATATAATCCGGCGGAACAATTACCTCCTTCCAACCAACGGTCTCTCCAAAAATTCATCAAGATTGGGAAAAAACTCGACGTTAACGTTGATTTAATTGAAAAAAAAGATTATTCAAAACTAGCGGAATATGATGCCCTGTTTATTCGTGAGACAACAAGGATTAATCATCATACGTTCCGATTTGCGAAAAAAGCAGAAAATGAAGGCATGGTCGTAATAGATGATCCAGATTCAATTGTGAAATGTACCAATAAAGTATATCTCTTTGAAATACTTTCTGCCAATAAGGTACCTGTACCTAAAACGGTATTGTTGCAGAAAAAAGATATTAATAGAATAATAAAAGCGCTAGAATTAAAGTTTTCTTATCCGATTGTTTTGAAAATACCTGATAGTTCATTTTCAAGGGGAGTTGTGAAGGCAGATAACCTTGACGAATTAAAAGAAATAACAAGCCGCCTGTTTGAAGAATCCGATTTGATTCTGGCGCAGGAATTTTTATATACCTCATTTGACTGGCGTATCGGCATTTTAAATCGTGTTCCGATATATGCCTGCCAGTATTTCATGTCGAAAAAACACTGGCAAATCATACAACATGGCCCTGATGGCCGTTTTACCGGGGGAGACTTTAAAACATTTCATGTTGAAGACGTTCCGCAGGATGTTATTTACATTGCCGTAAAAGCTGCAAATCTCATAGGCAACGGATTGTATGGTGTGGATTTAAAGCAGACCGACAAGGGAGTGCTGGTGATGGAGATAAATGATAATCCTACAATTGATATAGGCGTGGAAGATGGCTGTTTAGGCGATAAGTTGTATCGGATTATTATTGAAGAATTCATTAGAAGACTGAATATGAAAAACGGCGAAAAGCATGAAAAATAGGTTTTTTCTGCGATACAAATAATGATATCAGTTATTTTTTATTGTGAAATGAAATAGCCACAAGTTAACAGATAATTAAATAAGCAAAGAGCTATTGAATAAAAGCCATATATTCAAATCCATCCTCACCGCAAACACGGGTTAATTGATTTATGATAGTTTTCTGTTGGGTAAAATTTTCGCGGGGACCTGCAACATAAAATGGTTTTCCGCCCTTTCCAAATTCAATTTCTTCTGCACACTCATTTGGGTCTACATCTCCAAAAAGCATACGCGCTTTCATATAATCAGGATGAGGATTAAACCCCAGATTCTTTGCATAGGAAACACTGCCTTCAACTAATTTTCTTATCCATGAAGGTTCTTTTTCTGCAAATTGAATTTTGTCTTTTAAGTTATGCTGTTCCCTCAATGTATCATTGTATTCAGCTTTAGAAATAACTCTGTAGAATGCGTTTTTGACTCCCAGGCAATATACATCTACCGTAAGTATAATTACAGCTATCTTATCGTTTGGCAGTATCCTGCTGAACAATACATTTCCAATGCCAATATCAAGGATCTCACGACTTACCAGGCACTCATAAACAGGATAGTGAGAAACCTTTTCTGCGTCTATTGCAACAAATGATGATTCATCTTTTGATTTTACCATTTTTTTCGCAATGATGACCTTTCTTTTGGCCTTTTTTCTTTCTATTTTCTTCTGTTGTTTTCTGTCGCTTTTTGACATCTTTCGTTTCCTTAATTATGTTTCAAAATTATTTTTTTCTTCTGGCAAGTTCGCTTTCATAATGTGAGCCAAGTATATCGGCATTTTCCCTCACCCATTCGGTTAGTTTTGTTTTGCCCGCGGGTGGTGCATCAACATAAAGCAGGTTGTCCATGAGACCTTTAATTTCGTCTTTTGTTAACATGACATCATGAACAAATTTACCGATAATAAGAGCGAAAAAATATCCGAAGGCAGGGGGGACAGAAATAAAAGGCCGTTTCTTTCCGATGATACTGCCGATTTCTTCAATTAATTCACGATAGGAAAAGGTTTCAGGGCCAATTGCATTAATAATGGTATTTTCGCTTTTCTCACCTTGCTCTGCCGCTAGTTTGGCAAAATCATCTACGTAGATTGGTTGTAAGCGATAATTACCGTCCCCAAATATACTAAAATAAGGGAACTTTCGCAAAGCCCAGGCAATATTATTGATTAAAATGCCTTCTTTGCCAAACAAGACAGCCGGACGTAAAATAGCATACGAAATACCGGATTCTATAAGGTTTTTTTCGATTATTGCCTTATCCCTGAAATACTCATACGGTGAACTTTCGGAAGGGTTCGTTATACTCGTGTGTACTATTCTTTTTACTCCGGCCTTTTTAGCCGCTTCGAACAGGGCAAAAGTATTTTGTATTGCAGTGGAGTAACCAAAGGTCTTGTAATTAAAACGAACCCAATAGGTGTTGTAGAGCACTGAAACACCACTTAATGATTCCGTAAGTTTCTCTGGCTTGTCAAAATTAAAAGGATACGCCTTTACACTTTCACCAAAAGGGTTAGGGCGATGCAAGGAATTGGTCAGGGTAATGACATTACGCCCGCGGTCTAATAAGTTTCTTGCAATATATCTTCCGGAAAATCCAAATGCTCCGGTAACGGCATGTAATTCGGTACTCATACTGATTTGTTTAATATAGGGGTTATTGATAGGATAATGGCAGTTTTTTACTTAATGAATTGTTTCATTTGCAATGTCATTCAATGCAGAGATTAATGTATCTATTTCTTCTTCCGTGTTAAAAAAACCAGGACTGATTCTTATTGTGCCATCGGGATACGTACCCATTTGCTGATGAACAAAAGGTGCGCAATGTAGTCCGGGTCGTACTGCAATAGTAAATGATTGATCTAATATTGCACCTGCTTCCGCCGCAGTATATCCTTTTATGTTTATTGAAAGTATTCCTACTTTCCTTGATACATCTTTCGTCCCATATAAAATAAATCGTTCATCATTTTGAAGGGCATTGATTATTTTTTGAATTAATTTCTGTTCATGCGCCCTAATCGTGTGTGTACCCTTTGATATGACATATTCAATTCCAGCTTTCAGGCCAACGATACCAACGGTATTTGGGGTGCCGCTTTCCAGCAGGAACGGCATTTCTTCCGGTTGTGTTAATGATGCGGGTTCAAATCCAGTGCCTCCCTCTCTCCATGGACGAAGCTTGATACGTTCATGGACATAAAGACCGCCTGTTCCCGTTGGGCCAAAGGGCGCTTTATGTCCCGTAAACGCAAGCATATCAATATTGCATTCATTAACATCAATCTCACATACCCCGGTAGTTTGCGCTGCATCTACCATAAACACAATATCTCGTTCTCTGGCAATCAAACCGATTTCTTTTATAGGTTGAATTGTGCCAAGAACGTTTGTTGCATGGGTGAGAACGATTAAGCGGGTTTTGGGAGTAATGGCATTTTTTACGTCGTCAGGATTAATAAAACCATCAGAGGAATTTTTCACCTTTGTAACGGTTATTTTGTTATCTTGTGCTAATCCGTTTAAAGCACGGGATACAGCGTTATGTTCAAGATAAGAAGTGATTGCATGATCGCCTGCCTTGAGTAACCCTTTTATGCCCATATTTATCGCATCAGTTGCATTGAAGGTAAATGCAAATCTGTTTGGATCCTTTATGGCAAGAAAATCTGCAATTACCTTTCTTGTATTTTCAATTTCACGTTCTACGGTGACTGCCATCCTGTGGCCGGAACGTCCGGGGTTAGCCCCCATTGTCCTGTAAAAGGTATCCATTGACGTATATACAATTTCCGGTTTCGGATAACTTGTCGCTGCATTATCAAAATAGATCATAATTAAATAGATCCCCTAAGCTGGCGTAGCCAGAACCAAATAAGCACGAAATAAAAAATACGAAATTCGAAGTATGAAATACGAAACAAATCCAAATGACAAGGCATAAAATTCAAAACAAATCCAAAATATACGACAATAATCGGTTTTACATCCCGATGTATTTTGCATAAATACCTTTTGCCGTAATTACATCATCTGTTCCGGCTATAATTGTCCTGCCGTCAGGGAAGGCCGTTAATTCATAATCATTTACCTTCAGCCGCAGCATATATTTATTAAAAGATACGTTCCCTGCCGTCCTCAAACGCGATGCAAGCGCTGACAAATCAATAGTTGAACCGTTTGCCGGCGCGATTTGCACTGCATTTCGTCCGCATAAAGAAGTGGTTGAAGAGTATTTTTCATTCCTTAAATATTCATATTGTTTGTTTTTACAGGCCTTACAATCATTTATTTCTCTGAGTTTGTTTATATTAAGCCTTGTTATCTCATTCTTCCACAAATCAAATTTGAGAAGCTGCCTGTTAATAGACGCGCCATTGTCCGTCAGGATTTTTAAAGCCTCGGCAACCTGAATCGAGGCGATCAAACTTGCGGCAGGCGATAGTATCCCTGCGGTATCACACGTTTCAGTATTGCCGAAAGGGGGAATGTCCTGCATAACACAGCGTAAACAGGGGGTTTCTCCGGGAATGATTGTCATCGTTAATCCCGTGCTGCCAATACATGCACCATAAATCCATGGAATGTCATTTTTCACACAATAATCGTTAATGAGAAACCGGGTTTCAAAATTATCGGTGCCGTCAATGATTATATTTGCATTGTGTAAGTTTGTATCGATATTGGAGGGATTAATATCCGTGACGGCTGCTTCTATTATTATGCTGGAGTTGATTTTTTGTAGTTTTTTTTGGGCGGCTATTGCTTTGGGTAGATTATTTCTTAGGTCTTCTTCATCAAATAATGTCTGGCGCTGCAAGTTGCTTTCTTCAATAAAATCCCGGTCGATTATTTTTACACGATTAACCCCGCTGCGTACCAGGAGATTTGCAGAAGTGCAGCCCAATGCGCCGCAGCCAATAATGGCGACTGTCGTATGGGAGAGTTTTTTTTGTCCTTCTTTTCCTATGGCAGAGAATAATTCCTGCCGGACATAACGATCAGACATGTTAACTGTTATTTTTTAGAATACTTAAACACGATTTGTCACCGGATGCAATTGCCTTTTCTCTTTTATATGTTGAGATGGGATTCAGTCCCTTGCAAAAACCGGAAATCCATGCATTAACAATATCGCACATCGTTAAAAAATCTGCACCTGCATTTTTCCAGTATTTTTCATGCACACATTCCTCATGATCCCATGCGGTGCATTTCTCTGAATCTTCCACAACCTGAGCGCCTCTGTCGCAAGGCATCCCATCGCACAGGTAATCACCCAGTAATTCAAATGCCTTTGATGTACTTTTGCACTCGTTCGCAGATAACCCTTTACGGTTTACGGCCTCCTTACCACATTGAATGCCATGGGCATGCGCTGCTTCGGAGGCAATTTTCCCGGCATCATCATATTTTGCACAAAAGGCAGCTATAATAGCTGCCTCCCGTGTTTCTCCCTCGATAATAATGCTTTGAATCCCCTGATGAATGGACTTGTTTGCCAGTAATTCTTCTAACGATTTAGTGCTGTCTGTTTGAGGGTATTTTTTATATACCTCTCCGAGCAATGCCTCTGCGTCAGCACCGTATCTCGCTTTAAATGCAGAGACAATATTATTTTCTCGTGCTTCAGAAGTCTTTATTTTTCCAAACATCCAATGGTGGATAGGTCCCAGGACCATACTCATAATAGCGCTCCTTTTATTTATCAGTCTCTTCTGTATTGCGTTGCCTAATAGATAGTAATTTACGCCAGTTCTACGGATTCAATCTCGGGGATAATTTCCTTAAGTCTGGCTTCAACTCCATATTTCAATGTGGCAAGAGAGCTGGGGCATGAACCACACGCGCCTTTTAAACGCACTTTAACAATACCATCTTCATAATCAACAAGCTCAATATCTCCGCCGTCTGCTTGTAATGCCGGCCTAATGCCCTTAAGAGCCTCTTCTATTTTTTCCTTCATTATTCTTTCTCCTTAAAATTATGATTTATGTTTTTCGATAATTTCATTTAATTCCTTGATGATAACCTCAGGGTCTACATTATGCATCGTTGCGCCAAATGCAATGTCTTCTGTTTTAGAACCGGGGCAGGTATAGCAGCCTGCGCCAAAATACTTTTTTACAACGGATTCTGTTTCGGGGTAATTTTGGATTACATCGCCTATGGAAGTCTTCTTTGTTATCTTAGGTTTTGTTTCCGGCATAGATAAAACCTTTCTTAAATAATACGTTTTAAAAGTAAAAGCTCTTACTGAGTACAACCACGAAAAAAAGCTTATTCAAAGCAGAAACCATAGAAGCGGGTTGTGATTCCATTCAAAAAATGATTACGGTTTTCAGGTTATCTGACAAATAAATATTTGTCAATTAAAAAAAAACCAATAAATTTCCCACTATCGCTGACGATTGAAAATAATGGTTGATTAATACATGGTTATTTTTTAAATTAACCTATTATGTTTACGGCATCTCACATTCCATTTATAATAAGCATCATCTTGTACCTTATTTCATCGGTATGGTCGATTGGTCACATTATAAAACCTGATTTATTTAATAAAAAAGTGGCCAGATGGGCAACGGTAATGGGCTTTTTAATCCATAGCGGGTATCTCATCTTTCTTGGCATACGTTCTAACAACATTCCTATAACAAACGTTTATGAATCTTTTGTTTCATTGCTCTGGTGCGTCTTATTTGTCTTTATCAACATAGATTACCTCTATAAATTGCCTTCTTTGGATACCTTTCTCATGCCGCTCGTTACGGCGCTTTCTCTCTGGGCGCTCTCTTTTGATAAAAGTGACATGTTGATAACGGTGAGTCTCCAGAAATTCTGGCTTGTTGCCCATATTATTCCTATTTTTATCGGCTATGCGGCTTTTACTATATCGTTTAGTTTGAGCATAATGTATTTAACACAGCAGAGACATCTAAAGCATAAACTATTTGGACGTCTGTTTAACAAACTCCCTTCTTTGGAAGGTATTGATATGCTCATTTGGAAGACTATTTCTTTCGGTTTTCCATTACTTACTCTTGGTTTGGTATTTGGTACGTTCTGGGTAAAGACACAGGATATTTTGGGGGAAATGTGGTATTTGGACCCCAAAGTTATCCTTGGCCTTGCCACATGGCTTATTTATGCCGCCTTATTACACATGCGCCTGGTTGCTTCCTTTCACGGCACAAAGATAGCGTTATTAACGATTGCCGGTTTTTGTTTTGTTCTTTTCACCTTTATCGGAACATTTTTTATCGGGTCAAAACACGCCTTTCAAAAACTGAGCACTAATCCGGCATATATCGAAATTTTAGCGGTGAATAAACAACAGTACCCTAAGCTGACATAGCCGATAAAAAATACGAAGCACGGAATACTAAAGAGGAACCACAGATTGCACAGATTACACAGATTAAAAAAGTAGTCGGCAATCCACAGTCTACAGTCGGCAAATTGCCGATTGCCGATTGTGGATTGAGGATTGCAGACTGAGGAGCGGAAGTGAGAGTTATTATTATTTTGATTTGCAATAAGGATTAAATAAAATCATGAGTATTTTAGTGGTAGGATTAAATCATAAATCTGCTCCGGTTGATATCAGGGAAAAGCTTGCATTTAATAATAATTCTGTTTCAAACGCACTGTCTTTATTTTCCCAAAAATATCCTTCGTCAGAAGCTGTTATTTTATCCACCTGTAACCGCGTAGAAATGTATGCGTCGTCCGCTTCAGATGCGGTGAAATTGGAAGATATCCTCTCGTTCCTCGCTGAATTTCATAAAATCGAAAAAAATGAATTTTCCCAGTATATGTATCATTATAAAGACGACCGTGCGGTGATGCATCTCTTCCATGTGAGTTCCAGCATTGATTCTATGGTAATCGGTGAGTCGCAAATCCTTTCACAGGTTAAAGAGGCATACACACTTGCCAGCATGGAACAATCAACCGGGAAAATTCTCAATCAATTATTTCAGCAGGCTTTAAATATTTCCAAAACGATACACACCAATACTTCCATAGGTCAGGGCAAGGTTTCCATCAGCTCTGTTGCGGTCGAATTTGCTGAAAAGATATTCCAGGATTTTGCCGGCAAAATGGTATTAGTGGTAGGGGCTGGTGAGATGTGCGAACTTTTGCTGAAACATCTTTATGAAGAGGGGGCGCGAACGATTATTGTCGCAAACCGTACCTTCGAACGCGCACAGGCAATTGCTGATGCGTTTCAAGGTGAGGCAATTAAATATGAATTGCTCGGTGATTACCTTTCAAAGGCGGATATTATTATTACTTCCACCTCAGCGCCGCATTACGTAATTCATAGTGACCAGGTGAAAGACGCAATAAAGCACCGCAGGGGGAACCCCATGTTCCTTATCGATATTGCCGTTCCCAGAGACATAGAACCGTCTGTTGGCAATATTGATAATGTGTATTTATATAATATTGATGACCTTCAATCCGTTGTAAACCAGAACCTTGACGACAGAACCCGCGAAATCGAAAAATGCCGGGCAATTATTGAAAAAGAAGTGGAACACTTCATGGCAAAGCTTGAACAAATAAAGATAGAACCTGCGATAACATTATTGAGAAACAGTTTTCACACCATCGGAAAAGATGAATTAAGCCGATTGAAACCAAAACTGAGGAATATTAATGATGAAGAATGGAACCAGGTGGTTTACACTATGGAAAGAACCCTCAATAAACTCTTGCATCATCCAGCCAAGATAGCAAAACAGGAAGCAAGAAACGGAGGGGGATACCGTTACGTAGAGACAATTAAAAAACTCTTTGGCGTCTTTCATCACCATTCATCAGAAGATTCAAACAAAAATAGCCCCGCCTCATAGTATCACCAGGTAAAAACGTACTACCCCATGCAGGTATTCACAATGCCAGCGTATTATGCATATTCAACCGGGTCTTTGTAGCCGGATTCTCCGAATGCCTTTCGTCTTAGATAACAGCTATTGCACACACCGCAAGCCTTATCAGTGTTTTTGTAACATGACCAGCTAAGATGGAGCGGCGCTTTCAATGATATACCCAATGTTACAATCTCTGCCTTCGTTTTAAAAATAAGTGGAGTTTCCACCGTTATGCGGGTTTCAGGTTTCGTTCCCGCAGCAATCAATTTGTTAAACACTTCGTAATAAAATGGTTTGCAATCAGGGTAGCCCGGTGTATCGTGCGAAACGGCGCCGATGAATACCTTTTCAGCACCGATAACCTCCGCCCATGAAACTGCTACGGAAAGAAAGAGGGTGTTTCGGAATGGCACGTATGTTGTTGGCACTTCTTTGCTGTCAGGCTCTGCCTCTTGAACAGGTATCATTGTGTCCGTAAGGCTTGAGCCGCCAATTTTTTTAAGATAATCGATATTTGCAATAAGAATTCGTTTGTCAGGGACTTTGTAATATGCGGCTATTTCATGGAATGCCGAAAGTTCTTTTGATTCGGTTCTTTGTCCATAATTGATATGTAATAATGCGAGATCATATGTTTCGTTTGCGATTGCAGCGGTTACGCAGCTATCTAAACCACCGCTGGCAAGCACAATAGCAGTATCTTTTCCTTTCATTTTTTACACGCCCCTTGTTTCCGGCCCCCAAATATACTTATGCATCTGAAGCTGCAACCGCACGTTAATGTGATCCTCTAAAATCCATGAAGCAATTAAAGAAGGCTGAATCATTCCGTAAACAGGGAGCATTAAAATATGGGCAATTTCGGTTAGATGATATTTAGTAATCATTGAGCTTGCCCATTCATAGTCGTTTCGGGAGGACAGGACAAATTTAACCTCATCCCTTTTCGCCAAATACGCGATATTTTGCCAGCACATTTTATGGCTCATACCGCTGTCAGGACACTTTACATCCAAAATCCTTATTGTCCCCTCAGGTAAAACACTGACGTCATAACTGCCGTTTGTTTCAACAAGAACGGTATAATTCCTGTTAAGTAATTCGCGTGCTAATACAGGTGTATTGTGATTTGACAGAGGTTCTCCCCCGGTAACACACACTGATTTCAATCCGAATGAATCAACCTTGTCAATGATGGAAGAAATTGACATTTCATTCCCTTCTTCATATGCATATTGTGTGTCACAATAGCTGCAGCGCAAGTTGCATCCGGTTAACCTGACAAAAACAAACGGAAGGCCGGTAAAAGACGTCTCTCCCTGTATACTCCTGAATATTTCATTAATTAACATGCAATAATTTTATCAGCAAAAGAAATCCTTGCAAAGTAATTAATGGTATTGATACTATTTCATTTCGTATTCGGATGTTATTAAATGTACGATTTATGGCAGGGGAGGTTACGGATATTCACATGAAGATTGAACTTATAGTAACAGGGAAAACGGAAGATGACTATATGAAGAGGGGGATATCTGTTTATACAAACAGGCTAAAGCATTATTGCGCATTTAATATTGCAGAAATTTCTTCGGTAAAACCTGTTAGCAGTAAATCGTCTGAAGATGTGAAGGAAAAAGAAGCAATTGCTCTTGAAAAATTGCTGGCGCCAACAGACTTTGTTGTACTGTTGGACGAAAAGGGCAGGGAACTGACTTCTGTTGAATTTGCTGATTTTTTACAGCAAAAGATGAATACGGGTGTCAGGGCAGTTAAATTTGTCTCCGGCGGGGCATACGGCATTGCAGCACAGATAAAAAAAAGGGCAAATTTAACGTTATCATTATCACAGATGACGTTTTCTCATCAGATGGTGCGCCTGTTTTTTGTAGAGCAACTCTACAGGGCAATGACCATTATCAGGAATGAAAAATATCATCACGAATGATCGAGATATGTATGCCATGTGTATTGTTACTGTTTTTATTTCTAACGAGCCTTTTCGCTATAAAGTATTGATCGCTCAAATTCCTTGTTTAGCACGTGTCCTACTATAATCATTGCTGTTTTTGTTATAGCCTCGTCTTTTACTAATTTATCAATGTGCGATAAGCATGAGCGAATGATTTTCTGCTGTGGCCATGATGCCTTATAGACAACTGCTATAGGACATTCCTTTCCATAGTGAGGAATGAGGATTTTTACAATCTCAGATAATTTTTCAATGCTAAGAAAAATACACAGTGTAGGAGTAGATGCCGCGAGTTTGCTGAGGTGTTCTTTTTCCGGCATGGGAGTGTTGCCTTCCATTCGTGTAATTACAATCGTTTGGGTGACTCCTGGAAGCGTTAATTCTTGTTTCAATGCGGCGGAGGCGGCAACGAAAGAACTTACCCCCGGAATAATTTCATATAAAATCCCTAGTTCATCAAGCACACGCATTTGTTCCTGTATAGCACCGTAAATAGCGGGGTCGCCGGAATGCAGACGAACGAGGTCTTTGTTTGCCATTTTTGCCTCTTTGAAGACCTCCTTCATATTTTCCAGATTCATTTTAGACGAATCGTATTTTTTTGCGCTTGATGGCAAGGCAGATAGCAATTCCTCGTTTACCAGTGATCCTGCGAAAATACAATATTCTGCGCCTTTAAGTATATTAAAACCTTTTACTGTTATAAGATCTTTGTCACCTGGTCCAGCGCCAACAAAATATACTTTCATGAGAAAAACTCCGTTTATAATGGGGAGGGTTAAAGGTCTATTAACGGTATTCTATCAGTTTCCGTCTTTCCAATGAATTGAGTTCACGATAACTTTTTTTGACTCCTCGCCCACGATCTTAAATTGGCTATCTTTTATTACATAGGTAGAGGCAGATTTACTGCTGTTTCTTACCGTAATAATCCAATACGCACCGTCTTTGCCAACAGATTCCACTCTTCCGTTTTTTAAAGTGATAGTAACACTTAGCACCGCTTCGCCTTCGCTACCCGAGATTTGTCTTACATTGCTTATGGTAAAAACGCTGGGCAATCCTGCTTTTAACCGGATCTGCTGAGATCCCACATCGATAAATTGTCCATTTGCACTAACTGGCATAGTAAACAATAAAAATAGAAACAAAATAATTTTGCAATTCATTTCCTGCTCCTTTTCTCTCTTTTCCCGGGTATTTTGTTGTTTATACTGGTATGATTTGCCATTAAATTTTCCCTATTATACAATAAATATGTTTTCTTATACCCATTTTTCTGTAAAGATTTCAACAAAATCCTTATTTTAAGCGCCTGCCTTCTTTATATTTCCTTTCTTCGGTATGATTACTTCCGGTATATATACTTACAAAAAAACGCATAAGCCAATTTATTAATTTTAAATTAGACTTATGCGTTTTATTTAACAGTAAAATGAAATCCAGTGGTTATTTATTATTACTTCTTTTCGATCTCTATTTCGGCAAATTTTGCCCTTCCGCTTTTCAATTTTACGGTAGCTCTTGAATTTTTAAAATTTTTCTTTTCCACCGTCAATTTATAAGTATCTTCTTTCAAATCATCAAATTTAAATCTACCGTTTCGATCTGTATTAACCTCATCCTTCACCCCTGTTTTTTTTCCTTTCAATTGTACCTGAGCGGCCTGCATGTATGACATGTAACAGGATTGAAAATATACTACCGTCCCATAAATAGACCCCCTTTTACTGCAAGCATTCTCAACGTTATTAGTGAGTTCCTTTTCTCCATCCGTGCCTGCCTTGAGGGATAACACCAACGATATAATCAATACACCAACCATAGGTAAAATAAAAAAAAATTTACGTTTTTTCATAGAACTGTTCTCCTTTGCTTTATGTTAAAAAGATTGAAGGTATAAATGGTAGAATAATATGTTTAATTCGAAGGCTGATTTGAATTATCGGACTATCGACTAAACACCTTAATAAAAATCCGGCGTATTATATAAACCCTAATAGATAAGTCAAGACAAAAAGAGGTTAAAAGCGTTTCACCTGTAATTGTCATTTCGAGGAATGAAGTGGCGTGAAATCTTTGTCCGGATCAGGCTGCTAGGGGGGGAAATTCTCGTTCTACACGGAATGAATGCCGTCTAAGGTATGATTTTGTGGCTATTTGTGACCAAAAAAGACTATGAATGCCTCATTCTTCTTCCGCTCTAAATGATTTCAGCCTGTTGTAGATTCTCAGTTCAGTTTGAGCTTCCAGATCCATGCCTTTTTCTTTGTAAAGGAGCCATAAATTGTGGTGTGCGTCAATATCACCAGGGTCTATATCAATTATTTTTGAAAATGCCTCAATTGCCTCATCGAGCCGCCCCAGTTTTTTATAGGTTTTCCCTAAATTGAAATAAGCATTCACGAAATCCGGGTCAATAATGACCGATTGTTCCCAACAGGCAAGGGCAGAAGTATACTTATTCTTTTTTGTATATGCATTTCCTAATTTGTAATATACCAATGAATTAACCGGGTAGCCTTCGATAATTTTTTCCCATGTTTTTATCGCTTTGTCAATATTACCTTTGGATTCGTAAACGTCCGCAAGATTATTCAATGTAGTATAGTCATCAGGATTTGTTTCAAGCACCTTTGACCACATGGAAATAGCATTATCAATTTTTCCTTGATTATAAAGCGCAACGCCCAGATTAAAGTATGCGTCTGTGTTTTCTGGATTTATTTCTATAGTCTTTTTCCATGCACGGATAGATTTGTCTACATCACCAATTTCAGCGGCCAGTTCACCATAATTATAATACGCTTCTTCATACCACGGGTCATCGGAAAAGGCGCTTTCATAAGCGGATAAAGCTTTGTCAGGCATGTTAATTTCTGTATAGATTTCTCCAAGTTTAAAATGTGCGGGGGCAATGGCATTGCTTATTGCTATTGCCTTTTCAAGCGATGCGATGGCTTCTTTTGAGTTGCCTTCTTTACTAAAAATTAATCCAAGGTTATAGTGTGCTTCGGCAAAATCCGCTCTTAGTTTCAGAGCGGTTTCAAAAGCATCTTTTGCCTCGTTTAAATTATTATGTGCAAAGAGTGCAATACCCAGGTTGTTATAGGCGTCTGTGTAATTATTTTTCAATTTTACAGCAGTTTGGTGTGCAGAGATGGCCTTTTCGATTTCGTTCATCTCATAGTAAATAATACCCAAGTAATTGTGTGCTTCAGCATCCCTGGGATTCAATTCAAGTGTTTTTTGAAACTCTGTAAGCGCTTTTTCCGGCATGTTTTTTTTGTAAAATGCAAATCCCAGGCTAAAATGAAAATCAGGATTGTTTGAATCGAGCTTGATTGCTTTGTTTAAATAGTCAAAGCTCTCATTGATTTTGTTTGTTTCAAGGTATAAAAGTGCCATAGTGTAGTATGCTTCCGCCATAGAAGGGTTTAATTTCAGGCACTCTTTTAAAGCGGAAAATGCCTCTGTATATTCATTTTTCTTTTTGTATAAAAGACCTAGGTCGCTGTATGCCTCTGCTTTTCCTTTAAAGTTAGATTTGTCGTAGTAAGAGATAGCATTATTTAGTTCATTCATTGCTTTACTAAGTTGATTAATTTCGAAGTATGCCTTGCCTAAATAATGGTGCAATTCTCCATCTTGCCGGATACCCTGTAATGCAAAATTGAATTCGTCAATGGCTTCCTCGGTCATGCCTTTTTTGAAGTAGGTAATACCTAAAGTTTTATGTTCCTTTGCTGACAATGCGCCGGTCAATTTGTCTGTTATTGAACCGATATATCCGCCTTTTATGTTTTTTTTATCTTTAGTATCGTATGGAGAGCTGCATGCTATCGGGAAGAAAAGAAGAATGTAAGCCACCCAGAAATATTTCTTAATGATCATTGGTTTTTAAGTAAAAAATAAAATTAAGCCTTCGGCGACTTTTTTGGATGAAACATCTCAACGCATGGGCGATCCGGCAGTGGTTGAAAATCTTCAACCCCTGCTTTATCAGTTCCTTGCTCTAAATATTACCAGTATTTACAAGGCATTCAAGGAAATTCATTTACTTTTTTGCTTGTATCTGTTTTTGTTTCTTGTGACTTTCCGGATAAAATAAAAAGTAATGGTGGAATTGGAAACGGTAGTATAGTAAGATATTCTTACCATTTATCATATAATTTACAATTGGAGATACGGGAATATGAAGGTGTTGACAATATCATCTAAAGGGCAAATTGCAATACCAAAGGAGATAAGGGATTTTTTGCATATCAAAGAGGGCGACAGACTGGTTTATAAGATAGACAGGGGCAGGATTGTATTGGAGCCTGTAGTAAGCGTCCCACGTTCACAGTCGTATTTTTGGACGCCCGAAGTACAGGAGAAGGTTAAAAATGCTGATGAGAATTTTAAGACGGGCAATTTCAAGACGTATAAGGTAGATAAATTTATAAAGGAACTAAAGGAGTGAGCGAGTATCTTATTGCCGTAGAACCCGAATTCTTCCCACAGTACGACAGCCTGCCTAAAGAGATAAAGAAGAAGTTTAAGAAACAATTAACCTGTCTGAAAGGCAATCCAAAGCACAATTCATTACAGATGCACAAACTTGAAGGTACGGACTTCTGGAAATTTTATGTGGATAAGGGCTATCGCTGTGTCTTTAAACAAGAGGGTAATGTCTTCAAGCTTTATTTTATAGGGACACATAAATTGATTGATAATTTTTAATAATTAAGGTTTGTCTTTTATCCTATGTATAGCGTAAAAAACAAAAAACTAAAGTGTTACAAAAACTTTGAAGGTCTCATTTAATTATATTGGCAAAAGGAAGTTATGGATAATATCATTATTTTTGATACAACTTTGCGTGATGGGGAACAATCGCCAGGCGCCAGTCTTGATATTGGGGAAAAGCTGCAGATAGCACGACAGTTGGCATTGTTAAATATTGACGTAATTGAAGCGGGATTTCCGATGGCGTCTCCGGGCGATTTTCAGTCCGTGAGCAATATAGCAAAGGAAATTCGCGGTGTTTCCATTGCTGCACTTGCCCGCGCAATGGAAAAGGATATAGACAGTGCGGCAAAGGCATTGGAAAAAGCGGAAAGGCCTCGGATTCATATTTTTCTCGCCACTTCCGAGATTCACAGAAAATACAAATTGCTTAAAGCAAAAGATGAAATAATTAATTTGGCAGTGAAGGCTGTTACTTATGCCCGAAAATTTGTTGAGGATATAGAGTTTTCTCCGGAGGATGCTTCCCGTACAGAGATGGATTTTCTTGCCCAGGTCGTTGAGTCTGTTATTGCAGCAGGCGCCACAACCGTTAATATACCCGATACTGTTGGTTATGCAGTGCCGGAACATTATGCGTCAATAATTACCGGATTAAAAGAAAAGGTAAAGAATATCAGCAAAGCTGTTTTAAGCGTACATTGTCATAATGATCTTGGTTTGGCAGTGGCTAATTCATTGGCGGCGGTAAAAGCAGGCGCAAAACAAGTGGAATGTACCATTAATGGATTGGGGGAACGGGCGGGGAATGCCGCTCTGGAAGAGGTCGTTATGGCTATAAAAACACGTCAGGATTACTATGGCTGTTCAACTCGCATCAAAACAAGGGAATTAACAAATTCAAGCCGGCTTGTGAGTGTGTTAACTGGGATGCGTGTTCAGAGGAATAAGGCAATTGTAGGCGAAAATGCGTTCTCGCATCAATCTGGCGTCCATCAGGATGGCGTACTCAAGGAGAGAACCACATACGAAATTATGCATCCTGAAGATGTTGGACTCCAGAAAACAAAAATCGTGTTGGGGAAATTATCAGGCAGACACGCTTTTAAAGAAAGAATTAAGGAATTAGGGTATGATTTGACGGAGATTGAATTTGAAAAGGCTTTTGAAGAATTCAAACGGCTTGCTGACAAGAAGAAAGAGATATTTGATGAAGAAATAGAAGCTATTATAGATACGGAAAAGATGGAAATTCCTCACATTTTCCAGTTAGAAAGCTTAAGCATTAGCTGCGGGCCAAATGTTGTACCAACCGCAGGCGTTCGGATCAGATTGAGTGATGGAAGTGTGGCTGATAATGCGACAATAGGCGACGGCCCCATAGACGCACTTTTTAAGGCTATCGATCTCGCCACGGGAATTTCAGGCAAGTTGCTTGATTATCATATTCAGGCTATTACCAGTGGAAAGGACGCCATGGGCGAGGTTTACGTAAATGTTGATATACACGGGAAGAATGTGAAAGGCCGTGCGGTAAGCACTGACATCATTGAGGCGAGCGCAAAAGCCTATTTAAATGCATTAAATAAAGTGGCTGCAAAATAAACCCATGATCTGTGTACCAATAGTTGCAAATAATAATAACGATGCCATCCGCGACATGGAATGCGCATCAAAAATTGCCGATGCTGTCGAGTTGCGCATTGATTACATTCATGATTTGAATTTACGGCAAATACTGGAAAAATGTACGAAGCCTGTTGTCGTCACAAACCGGCCGGTTCGGGAAGGGGGAAAATTCAGAGGGACTGAAGAAGAAAGACTCCAATTGCTGAAACAGGCAATACAACTGCAAGCCGATTATGTGGATATAGAACATGACAGCATCCGGAACGTTAAAAAAAACGGAAATGCCCTGTTTGCCGGCAGCAAAACAAAAATAATTGTCTCTTATCATAATTTCAAGGAAACCCCTGAAAATCTTTCGGAAATATACAATAAACTTTGCCAGAGTGGCGCGGATATTGTAAAGATTGTTACCCATGCTAATTCAATAACTGATAATATTAAAATATACCAGCTTCTCCTGCAGTCAAAAATACCCATGATTTCATTCTGTATGGGAGAATACGGAATAATCAGCCGTATATTATATAAAATATTTGGCAGTTATCTGACTTTTGCATCACTTCAGAAAGGAAAAGAATCCGCTCCAGGCCAAATCAATATCGAAGAACTTTTGAATATGTATCATATTAAAAGCCAAAACAAGCATACCGCAGTTTATGGTTTAATTGGCAATCCTGTATCTCACAGTATTAGTCCCATGATTCATAATGCACTTTTCAGAGAAATGGGCATGAATTGTGTTTATGTTCCTTTTAAAGTGGATGAAATTGGCAGATTTATTTCTGAATTTAAAAAATTAAATATTTCAGGGTACAGCGTTACTATTCCTCATAAAGAATCGATAATAAATTACCTTGATGATACGGATCCGATTGCCAAAAAGATTGGTGCGGTAAATACTGTGGTAAATAAAAATAATCGTTTGATAGGTTTTAATACTGATTTGGAAGCTGCCATTACCGTGCTCGCAGAGGTTGCGAATGTATCCGGCCATACTGCAGCGGATGCTTGCTTTAAAAACAAGCATGTTACTATTATTGGAGCAGGGGGCGTTGCACGTGCGATTGCCTTTGGGTTAAAAATGTATGGCGCCGATATTACACTCGTTAGTAGAAATCAAACACGTATGCAATCACTTGCCGGCGAAGTCGGTTGTTCCTTTACCAATAAGAACGATCTGCAAAATTTGGAAACGGATATATTCATTAATGCAACGCCGGTGGGTATGTATCCCTCAATAAATGAGACGCCCGTTGATAGAAAACTTTTGAAGCCAAATATGATTGTTTTTGACACTATTTATAATCCCTCCGAGACGAAATTAATAAAAGATGCAAAGGAAATAGGTTGTAAAACGGTGGGGGGGATGCCTATGTTTATTCGTCAGGCAGCAGCGCAGTTTAGATTGTGGACTAATACAGAACCACTTCTGGATATAATAGAAAATATTGCATACATAGACTAGCAAATACGTTTGATTCCGGGTTTTTTCATACTGATGTAAGGAATATGGATGTCTGTTTAATGTTCATTGATAATAAACGTATTTATGAGGAGCACGATTGAACATTTTTTTAATTGGTTTTCGAGGCGCCGGAAAAACTTCTGTAGGCAAAATACTCGCGCAACGATTAAATAGGAAATATATTGATGCGGACGAGTATTTGGAGCAAAAAGAAGGAAAAACCATAAAAGATATATTTGAAGAAGGCGGCGAAGGAAAATTCCGGGAAATAGAATCGGACGTAATTGCCGAATTGTGTTTGCAAAATAACACGGTTATTGCCACCGGCGGGGGAGTGGTTCTTAAAGAGGAAAATGTAAAGAGGATGAAAAAGTGCGGTGTTGCCATTCTTCTGGAAGCGGATGTTGATACTCTGTATAAACGAATAAAAGGAGACATTACCTCAACCACCAAAAGGCCTGGCCTGACAAATTATGGGGAATATCAGGAGGTACGTTATCTTTTGGAAAAAAGAAAACCATTATATGATAAGACGGCCGATTTTGTTGTAAACACGGCAAAGACGTCGATCGGTGAAGCGGCAGGTAAAATAGCGTCTTTTATAGAAAATTGTGTGATAGATTTTGATATGGGGTAATGTCATTCTATAATAATACAATAAATTGAAATTCATATTGTCAGTGTTGATTCTATAACACCTTTCCCGTTGATTTAATGTGAAAATGTACCGTATAAATTTTGTTTAATATGAATTATGACCTTGTGCTGTTTATTTCCTGAACTAATTTCCTGATTAATTTTTCACAAGATTTAACGACGTTTCCTTTCGCATTTGTATCAACGAGTTTCAAAGGGTTCTTTTCGACCAAGGTCAGAAGGGAATCGATAGCATTTGAAATTGTAACGGCGGACGTTTTATCAAATAATGGAGATTTTGACAGTTTCGGTTCCGGAGGCGTATTACTTGATATATCGTTTCTTTTCGTCGAAGACTTTTTACCCGAAGTAGATTTTTTTTGTTGCCCGCCTGATGCAGATGAGTTTTTTTTGTTCATATTTTCCTCTTTCCCGCCTCTGAAAATTATTATTTACTCATTTAACGCAATTAATTTAAATAATCATATCTCACTTGGCTTATAATTCTTATATCTGTTGTACAAAAGCAGCTTTTTGTAAAAAGAAAAATCCTGTACATGTATATGTATATAGATACTAACTACCAAAATCAACATATTTTTCACTTGGTTTTACTGATGCATAACATACAATAAAAATATGCGCATTTTTTTTATTTGAAGCGTTCCCCCTTTTTTAATATAAAGCAAAAAAGTGAGAAACCCGTTTATCTCTAACAAAAATAGACATATAGGTAATATATCATACTCAATAATTCGCATTATCTATTTAATTTCTTTAAATAAATAAGTACAAAATATGAAGCGTTTATGGTGGGCATTTACGTATTCTCTTTGTGGATTAAAAGATACCTTCTCCACAGAACATGCTTTTCGACAAGAGATAATTGCTACATGTATATTGCTGCCTCTTGCTTTATACATAAAGGTTTCGCTCTGCTTGAAACTTCTGTTAATCGTTTGTAATATTATCGTGCTTATTGTTGAACTTTTGAATACTTCTCTGGAATTAATAGCCGATATTGTTTCTCCCGAATTTAATGTTAAAGTAAAACGTGCAAAAGACTGCGGGAGCGCCGCTGTTTTCCTCAGCCTGGTGAGTTGGTTTATTGTATGGATGGTTGCTTTTTACCAATGGTTATATGCTCTATAGCTGTAAACAGAGAGGGAAAATAAGTATCAATACATTTGCGTCCTCACCCACTTTATATAAACATCGTTTATGTTAATCCTTATTTAATTTCGTTGATGCATATTATGAAAAGGCATTATTTCAACAAAGCATTTGTTACGCCAATAATACTCCTGTGGATATTTATGAGCGTGCCCCGGGCCTGGTATTTTTACCGGGGGGGGTTGCCGGCGGATACTACGATACTTACCGGCGGGGTCTATCCGTTTATTCTTGGCTTTATGCGGGACGGGGCTTTTGCCAGTTCTGTTCTTATCCCCATACAGCTTTTATATCTGTTCAAAGTGTCAGATATAATACCTGATAAGGTAATAAAAATTTTCGGGATTTCATTGAAAGTATTTTTCTCCGTACTCCTTGCAATCATGATGGCCAACGTGGAGTTCTTCCGATATTTTGGCTTTCATTTCAATAGTACTCATATTAGTTTCCTCAATTACACAGGCCATATTTCAAGCTCATTTTTCGAATTTTCTCATCCTTTGTGCATGGCTTTTGAACTTCTTATTTTTCCAGGAATATTTCTTTTTTTTAGTTTGGTTATTTCAATAAAACAATTTGAAAAGGTGTTTTTATCCCGTTATTCATTCTCAATCTCTCTTTTTATTCTGGTTGCTGGAATAGTTGTTCAATTTGTTCCGTTAAAAACAGCGCTCATTACCAACTTGACGGAAAATTATAACATCGCCTTTGTAAAACACCTTGTTTTTGGAGATGAAATAAAGAGCAGGAATTCCAAGGGTATTGAAAAAATATTAGATACCCTTCCGCTTAACGATGACCGTATAAAGAATCAGCCATGGATATATCCCGACCCTGATTATCCTTTATTAAAGGCAACCTTGCACCATTTATGTAAACTTGGGAAATTGCCGGAGGCGGTATGCAATGAAGACAAAGATGGCGATGGTTATGACTTGAAAGATGATTGCAACGATTATGACCCGAATATTCATCCCGGAGCATATGACATTCCGAGAAATGGAATTGATGAAGATTGTTCCGGGTGTGACGCCGAACCGCCAAACATTATATTTGTTCATTGGGAAGGTGTGCGCGCAGTTAATGTAGATTGCATTGGTTATTCTGTGCCGTCCACACCGAGGTTTTGCGACATTTGCACAGAGAATGGAGTACTCTTCACGAATGCTTATTGCAATGGTGTTCAGACAAGATGGTCTCTCATTTCGGTATATTGTTCCATACTTCCCCGTCTTTCAACTGAATGGATATTCCAATATAACATTGATTTGAATTTGTTGTCTTTTCCTGAAATCCTGAGAAGAAGGGGATATGAAACGATTTATGTTCACGGAGGCAATATTGGGTTTTCAAACAAATTAAGCCGGTTTGCCGGATGGTTTGAAACCAGGTACGACCGTACAAATGCACCAATAAAAGATATGGAAATGTTTAACTGGGGGTTAAAAGACAGGGATTTATTTGAATTTGCGTACAGTGCTATGGAGAACCGTGATGACCCGAGGCCTTTTTATATGACAATTGCGACACTTTCCATGCATCATCCTTTTAAATTACCGGAAAAGGAATTTGAAATGAACGATCATCACGATGTGAAGAATCAATTATCAAATATTGCAAGATATTCTGACGATGCACTGGGCGATTTCTTAGAAAAGGTATTATCAAGTGAAAAACTGGAAAATACCATCATTATTGTGACGAGCGACCACGGCATTAATTGGTTCTATCCCCACCCGGAAAGAGAACAAAACATATTATGGGAAGACCTAGTATGGATACCTGTCGCTCTTATTGGGAAAAACTGGAATATTGATCCCGGACAAAAAATCAGCGAAGTCAGACAATTGGCAGACATAGGGCCAACAATCCTTGACCGATTAGGCATAGAAATCCCAAATCCATTTATTGGACATTCTCTTCTGAGGCGTTTTAAGAATAGGGATGCGAGGGCATTTTTTGCAACGGCGAATGGTGGGGCGTCAGCGGGAATCCGGTTTGAAAATCATAAATATT
This sequence comes from Candidatus Kuenenia sp., assembly GCF_039794105.1. Taxonomy (GTDB): domain Bacteria; phylum Planctomycetota; class Brocadiia; order Brocadiales; family Brocadiaceae; genus Kuenenia. The sequence goes on along the minus strand of NZ_JBDIWA010000003.1, from coordinate 3,944 downwards.
TTACTCATTTTGATTCAAAAAAAGAATATTTATATGATATTGAGAACGACAGGGAAGAAAAGTTTAATCTATGTGAAGACTCTCGTTACAAAGAACAGCTTGAATTGTACAACAGTATGGTATCAGATGTGTACTCGCAAAGCACGGAACTTATTAAAGATGACAGAATCTGGAATTGGGAGTATTGGATAGAATATTAAACAAAAAACGATACGGATGATAAATGATGATAAATGATGATATTAATCGTGGATTCTATAATATTCCCTTAGGCGGGATAAGTTTTTCAATCAAAGTTCTTATACAGGCAAGTACTTCCTTTTGTTTTTCAAGTGTTGATTCCATTATCGTTTGCTTCTTTTGCATCAACCATAACATTCTTAGAACAAATCCGAGAATTATAATGCTTATGGTAATAAAGAGGCCAAACATCCACTGGAGTATGTCAAACCTTTTGTCTACAGATGCGAATTTGGCGTTAATCTCAGAACGTAGGTCATCAAATCTCTTGTCGACAGATTCAAATCTTGTGTTCATCTCAGAACGCAGGCCATCAAATTGTTTTTCTAAATTTTTTTGTCCGTATTCAAGTTGAGTAAGTCTTTCAGTGATTTCCCTATCGGTAATCCTTGGAGCAACTTCAACCTCAACGGCAATAACGTGCGCAGTCTTTAATAAAACTACTGATAAACATAAAAATATCGCCAATGTTCTATACATGACCGGATTCTATCATACCACAATGGATAAAGTCAAATGCCCGAACCATCGGAAAAGTTAATATTGCAATATTTTGGAATATTGTCAGATGATTCATTTAAGTGCCTCCAGCGACCTGCCCTTGGGTTTTCTCCCGACCTTACGGGTGTTGTGCAGCACTCGCAACCAATGCTGGGATAATTCTTTTTATGTAAAGGATGAATCGGTACGTCATTTTCAAGCAGGTAGGATTCTATTTGTTCATCCGACCAGTCAAAAAGCGGGTGGAGTGCATAACCATCTATTCTCGGATCCCGCAATAAAGGCTCTAATTTCGAGCGTTTTCCGCCTTCCGTCTGTCTCAGACCAACCATAGACAACCTCAAACCATTTTTTTTCATGTAACTAAGATATGGCGCCTCTTTTCTTAAACGACAACATTCTTTCTGTCCGTCAATATATTGATACAACTTCTTGCCATACAGCTTTTCTTGTTGCTCTATAGTAAGATCAGGGTACAATGTGACCATGTTTAATTTGTATCGTGTAATGAATTCATCCCTGAGTTGTAATGTTTCGGTAAAGTGGTATCCCGTATCGATAAATAAGATGTAATTTTCTAGACCCAGGGAATAAAAATAGTGCATTAACACAGAAGCCGTCTTTTGCATACTGCTCAATAAAATTGCATCCCTTCCAAAATTGTCAACTGCCCATTGTATTCTTTCCGTGGCGGAAAAATCTCTCAGTTTTTGATTAACTGGGATAATATCCAGTTGTATTGTTTGTTCCATTCGTTTTGCATAACTCCCGGTATAATTACGTAAAAGTTGTTTTATCGTAAAAATAAAATTAAAATTCCACAAAGATGCCTGGGGCAATCCTTTTGTAATGGTCGAAAAATGAAAATTTCACCTCAGTTTATTAATCAATTAACAGTGAGTCAAGCAATAAGTAAGGTGTTTTGTAAAATCGTAAAGATTTTAACAATAAGGACTGATTGCTCAAAAAGGTAAGATTTGTAAATATGCAGCTATTGATATACAAGGGCTTATTGCCTTAACAGCAAAGATGATATTACGCATCATGGGTTTTGTGATGTGCATCAAAAATGTAATTTATATGTGGTGATACATCGTCTGTAAATATGTTAATTTTGCGCGTACAATAAATTGTCGTTGACTTTACATTTATTAGCCTGTACAATGCGAAAAATTATATTAGATACTTATTTTATAAGGAGTTACGATAGTTTTGGTTGATTCGGATTTATATGTTTATAGGCATTGACATAGTTGAAATAAATCGTATAAAGAAGCTGTGTCTTTCCAACGAAAGATTTTTAAATAAAATTTATACGGTTAAAGAACTTGAGTATTGTTTACAGAAAAAGAACAGACATCAACATTTAGCGGCACGTTTCGCTACGAAAGAAGCTATGTTCAAAGCCTTAGGAACCGGATGGACAGGTAAAATAAAATGGACTGATGTCGAGTTGTTAAATGATGAAAAAGGGAAGCCATATCTGAATTTTTATGGCAATGTAAAAAAATTAGTCGAAGAGAAGAATATTAATACTGCCGAGGTCTCATTGTCACATTGTAACGAATACGCTATTGCACAGGTGTTATTAGTGCCAGGAGTGGTATCTGCCGCAGTATAAAAATTGTAAACGATTATTAAAAGGGTAATTGCATGAAAAAGCTTGTACTTATCAATCCACATCCAATGGGTAACGTTGGCGAGGAGAATGTCTCAGTATTAAACCAAATGCCGGTAAATCTTGGTTATTTGAAAGTGCTAACGCCTGGCAACTGGCAAGTCGATATTATTGATGAAACGCAGGAATATGCTATTGATGAAAATACAGGCGACATTACCTTTGGGGGCGCCGATCTGGTTGGGATTACCTCAGTAAGTTATCAGGCAGACCGTGCGTATAAAATAGCAACAGCCTGCAGAAAAAGAGGAATTCCTGTTATTATGGGAGGCATTCATGCCACAAGCAATCCTGATGAGGCCGCAAAATATGTTGACAGTGTCGTGATCAGAGAAGGAATCACCCTTTGGTCAACCATTATTGATGATTTCGAAAAGGGATGTCTCCGGAAAAGGTATGACGGCGGCCTTACTCCTATGGAAATCTACTGCAATTTAAGCCCGGATAGAAAGTTTTTGAAGGATAAATATAAATACCGGTATTCGGGAATTATTACCACCGCAGGGTGTCCGTTTGCATGTGAATTTTGCTCCGTCCCACAATTTCAGGGTCAAAAATACAGGGAACGGCCTATAGACGATATATTGAATGAATTTGAATCTATAAAGGGGCAATACCGCGGTTTGATTCTGACGGATGAAAATTTTTACGGACATAGTAAGAAATCGAATGAACGGGTTCGCACTCTTTTTAAAAGTATGGTAGAGAGAGGCATTTATCAAAACTGGTTCGGCTTTACCTCACTTAATATATATAAGGATGACGAAACGCTTGAATATATGGCGAAGAGTGGATGCGTTGGCGTGTTGATTGGCATAGAATCCATTGAGGAAGAATCTCTCAAGTCTATGAACAAAAATGTGAATTTGAAAATATCCGTAGAAAATTATTATGAGGCAATTGCTAACATAAGAAAACATGGTCTTGCCGTGTGGGGAACTATGGTATTCGGAAACGATGCCGATACCTCCGGTACGTTTGAACGGGTAGCCGATTTTATCCTTGATTCGCATATAGATATTATGACTTGCGGCATACTCTGCCCGTTTATCAATACACCGCTTTATCACCGCCTGAACAGAGAAAACAGGCTTTTTCGTACACATTTTCCCGAAGATTGGAAATATTACACATCGCATCATCTGACGTATGTATTGAAAAAACTGACCCTCGATGAAATGATCGAGGGATTTCAATACCTCTATGACAGGATTTTTGCCACAGAGGTGTTGCGGAAGAGATTCCACCGCGCCAAGGATGAGTTGAATAATAATATGAATGCCGCTATGTTTGCATTTCGCGTGAATCTTGACTGGCAAAATGTGTATCAGCATTTGATTCAAAATCTGAAAGATTTGCAGAACTCAGGCGATTATGAGGCAGCCTTAAAATATTACCTTAGTCCTTCTTCAAGCGTAATTTTTTAAGCCGAGAGAGGTAAGGTAGGTTGAAATGCCCGAATTTACTGGTTAAGATGGTGATATGTAAAAATTCCAATAACCAGAAAAAGGGGCATTTCAGATGA